>NZ_JBQUYR010000002.1:0-95297 GCF_056314265.1 Pseudacidovorax sp. DMC4
CTTCGCGCTGCGCTCAAACAACTGCCGCGAGTCAGTTCACGAAGCGGGCCTGTCCTTCGGCAGGCCCGCAGCCCGTCTGCCCTGCGCTCCTCGGCGCCCCACAGGCGCGCCGCCACGCCCTCACCGGCACCAGGGCCTGCGTTGCGGGTAAACGGCCGGCCTTGACTCCTTCTCCCGCTGGCGGAAGGCAGGGGTGGGGCAGTGCACCGCAGTCGTTCCGTTCGCCACTGCACTGATCTCGCCAGTGCCGACACGCCGTCTCCCGCGCGTCGGGGCCGGGGCCTGGGGGCCGCGGGCGATCTCTGAAAAAGTATGAGCCCGCGGCCCCCAGGCCCCGGCCCCGGCGCGCGCGCCCCGGACCATCGTGCACAAGGGCCGCAGCCGCCCCAAGCGACGTGCAACTCGGACCATCGAGCACGACGCTCGTGCCATGAATCACGCCTGCGCACCTGGGCCTCCAAATGTGGTGATCCGGCACGACGCCGCCCTCCGCACACAGCCACTTCGCGCAAGACCCGGCAAGCCTCACTGCCTAAGCTGACCCCCATCCCACACGGCAGGCGTTCGCAGCACCGCAGACGCCCGCATCAGAAGCACCTCATGGCCATCATCGAGTCGACCATCTCCCCCGGCAGCGATGCCTTCGAAGCCAACCGCGCCGGCATGCTCGCCCTCATCGAGCGCGTGCGCACCTACCAGCAACGCAGCATCGCCACCTCCGCCAAATCCCGCGAGCGCTTCGAGAAGCGCGGCCAACTGCTCCCGCGCGAGCGCCTGGCCCTGCTGCTCGACCCCGGCACGCCCTTCCTCGAGATCGGCGCCCTGGCCGGCCTGGGCCTCGACCACCCCGATCTTGACCGCAGCGTCCCCGGCGGCGGCGTCATCGGCGGCATCGGCTGGGTCAGCGGCGTGCGCGTCATGGTCAATGCCTCCGACTCCGGCATCGACGCCGGCGCCCTGCAGCCCATGGGCATCCCCAAACAATTGCGCATGCAGGAGCTGGCGCTGGAGAACAAGCTGCCCTACGTGCAGCTCGTGGAGTCGGCCGGCGCCAACCTCATGACCTACAAGGTCGAGGAATTCGTCACCGGCGGCAGCCTGTTCCGCAACATCGCGCGCATCTCCGCGGCCGGCCTGCCGGTGGTCACCGTCACGCATGGCTCGTCCACCGCGGGCGGGGCCTACCAGACGGGCCTGTCCGACTACATCATCATGGTGCGAGGCCGCTCCCGGGCTTTCCTGGCCGGGCCGCCGCTGCTCAAGGCGGCCACCGGCGAGATCGCGACCGAGGAGGAACTGGGCGGCGCGCTCATGCACACCAGCATCTCGGGCCTCGGCGACTACCTGGCCGAGGACGACCGCGACGCCATCCGCCTGGCCCGCGAGATCCTGGCCAACATCGACTGGCAGCGCAGCATGCCGGTCGAGCCCCTGCGCCCCTTCAAGCCGCCACGCCATGACGCGGAGGAACTGCTGGGCATCATGCCCATGGACCACAAGCGGCCCGTGGACATGAAGCAGGTCATCGCGCGCATCGCCGACGACTCCGACTTCCTCGAATTCGGCCAGAACTACGGCGGCGCCACCGTCGTCGGCCACATCAAGATCGAAGGCATGCCGCTGGGCATCGTCACCAACAACGGGCCCATCGACCCGGCCGGCGCGGCCAAGGCCACGCACTTCATCCAGGCCTGCTGCCAGTCGCGCACGCCCATCCTCTACCTCAACAACACGACCGGCTTCATGGTGGGGCGCGCCTACGAGGAGGCCGGCATCATCAAGCACGGCTCCAAGATGATCCAGGCCGTGACCAATGCGACGGTGCCGCAGATCACGATCTACTGCGGTGCCTCCTTCGGGGCCGGCAACTACGGCATGTGCGGCCGCGGTTTCCACCCGCGCTTCTGCTTCAGCTGGCCCAATGCCAAGACGGCGGTGATGGGCGGCGAGCAGGCCGCGCAGACCATGGTCAACGTGACCGAGGCCGCCATGAAGCGCAAGGGCGGCGAGGTGGACCACGCCAAGCTGGCCGAGCTGGAGCGCCGCATCGTCGAGCGCTTCGACAGCCAGATGAGCGTGTTCACCACCAGCGCGCACCTGCTGGACGACGGCGTGATCGACCCGCGCGACACCCGCGCCGTGCTGGCCAATGTGCTGGCCATCTGCCGCGATGCCGAACAGCGGCAGCCGCAGGCCATGCAGTTCTCGGTTGCAAGACCTTGATCCACCCCCAGGCTCCAGAACCCACGCCATGACCGCCGAAACCTCGTCGCGCACGCCCTTCCGCAAGATCCTCATTGCCAACCGCGGGGAGATCGCGCTGCGCATCATCCGCACCGCCCGGGCGCTGGGCTACCGCACGGTGGCCGTCCATTCCACCGCCGACGCCGGCGCGCGCCATGTGCGCGAAGCCGACCAGGCCGTGTGCATCGGCGATCCGCTGCCCGCGCAGAGCTACCTGCGCATTCCCGCGCTCATCGAGGCGGCGCGGCGCAGCGGGGCCGATGCGGTGCACCCGGGCTACGGCTTCCTGGCCGAGAACGAGGACTTCGCCCAGGCCTGCCATGACGCCGGGCTGGTCTTCATCGGCCCCTCGGCCGAGGCGATCCGCGCCATGGGCAACAAGGCCGGCGCCAAGGTGCTGATGCAGGCCGCGGGCGTTCCGTGCATTCCCGGCTACCAGGGCGAGGACCAGAGCGAGGCGCGCCTGGCCGACGAGGCCGGGCGCATCGGCTTCCCGGTCATGATCAAGGCCACGGCGGGCGGCGGCGGCCGGGGCATGCGGCTGGTGAACAGCGCGGCCGAGTTTCCGGAACTGCTGCGCAGCGCCCGCTCCGAGGCGCAGAGCGCCTTCGGCGACCCCGAGGTGATCCTGGAGCGCGCCATCGTGCGGCCGCGGCACATCGAGATCCAGGTCTTCGCCGACCGCCACGGCCACGCCATCCACCTGGGCGAGCGCGACTGCTCGGTGCAGCGCCGGCATCAGAAGCTGATCGAGGAGGCGCCATCGCCCGCGGTCGACGCCGACCTGCGTGCGCGCATGGGCGCCACGGCTGTGGCAGCCGTCAAGGCCATCCGCTACGAAGGCGCGGGCACGCTCGAGTTCCTGCTGGACGCCGAGGGCCGCTACTACTTCATGGAGATGAACACGCGGCTGCAAGTGGAGCATCCCGTCACCGAGGCCATCACCGGCCTGGACCTGGTGGCCCTGCAGTTGCGCGTGGCCGCGGGCGAGCCCCTGGGCATCGCGCAGGAGGATGTGCGGTTCAGCGGCCATGCCATCGAGGTGCGCCTGTGCGCCGAGGACGCCGATCAGGGCTTCATGCCCCAGAGCGGCACCATGGCCCTGTGGCAGATGCCGCCGCAGTTGCGTGTGGAGCATGCGCTGCAGTCCGGCGCCGAGATCCCGCCGTACTACGACTCGATGATCGCCAAGCTCATCGCCCACGGCGACAGCCGCGAGGACGCACGACGTCTGCTGATGGCCGGCCTGGAGGATGCGGTGGCGCTGGGCGTCACCACCAACCAGGCCTTCCTGCACCGCTGCCTGGGCCATGACGTCTTTGCGGCCGGTGGTGCGACCACCGCCTTCATCGCCGAGCACCAGGCCGCGCTGCTGGCGCCCGATGCGGCCCTGCGCGCGCGGGCTGCGGCCATCGCCGCCGTGCTGCTGTACGAGACCACCGCGGCACCCCAGGCGCCCGGCCAGCGTCGGCTGGCGCCCAGCCTGCCCATCGGCATGCGCCTGCAGATGGCGGGTGAGACCGTGGCCGCCAGCGTGGTGCTGACGGAGGGGCGCCACTTCTCGGTCGGCATCGGCGAGGCCACCTACGGCATCGCGCTCGACGGGCTGGCGCAGCACCGCGCCCGCTTCACCTGCGATGGCCTGCAGGAGAGCGTCGCCTTCCATCGCGATGGCGCGACGCTGCTGCTGCACTACGCCGGCCTGCCGATCCGCATCGAGGACCGCACCCGCGCCGCGGCGGCGCGCCAGGGCGAGGCGGGCGGCGACGGCAAGGTGCGCGCGTCCATGAACGGCCGTGTCGTGGCGGTGCTGGCCGCCATCGGCGACATGGTGCAGCCCGGCCAGCCGGTGCTCACGCTGGAGGCCATGAAGATGGAGCACGTGCATGCCGCACCTGTGGCGGGTCGGCTGGTCGCCCTGCATGTGAAGACCGGCGACCAGGTGGCGGCGAGCCGCGTCGTCGCCGAGATCGAGGCGGTGGCCGAGGCCGTGCCCGCCTGAGCGGGCTGGCGGCCGCGTGCCGCCCTTTCATTCCTTACAGCGAGACGTCCATGACAGAGAACGCAGCGCCCGCCGCGGCGCCCGCCGTGCTGTGCGAGAAGCGGGGCCATGCCCTGTGGGTCATCCTCAACCGGCCCGACAAGCGCAACGCCATCAACAAGGAGGTCGTCGCGGGCATCCGCGAGGGCTGGCGGCGCGCCCATGCGGACCCCGAGGTGCGCGTGATCGTGCTCACCGGGGCCGGCGACAAGGCCTTCTGTGCGGGTGGCGACCTGCAACCGGGCGCCGGCTTCGCCTTCGACCTCTCGCGGCCCAACATCGACTATGCCGACCTGCTGCGCGAGGTGCAGAACGCCACGCTGCCGAGCATCGCGCGCATCAACGGCACCTGCATGGCCGGCGGCATCGGGCTGCTGTGCATGACCGACATGGCCATCGCCGCGGAGCAGGTGCAGTTCGGCCTGCCCGAGGTCAAGATCGGCCTGTTTCCCATGCAGGTGCTGAGCCTGCTGCAGGACCTGGTGCCGCGGCGCGTGCTGCGCGAGTGGTGCCTGAGCGGCGAGCCCTTCGGTGCGGCGGAGGCCCACGCGGCCGGCCTGCTCAACCATGTGGTGCCCGCGGCCGAACTGGACGCGAAGACCCAGTGGCTGGTCGACCGCGTGGCCGACAAGTCGCCCACGGCGCTGCGCCGCGGCAAGTACGCCATGCGGGCCATGGCCGCCATGTCCTTCGACGAAGGCATCGCCTACACCGAGAGCCAGATTGCGCTGCTCGCAATGACCGAGGACGCGCGGGAAGGCCTGGCCGCCTTCAACGAAAAGCGAAGGCCGGTGTGGACCGGCCGTTGAGCCTGCGGTCCCTGCCGCGGCCCCGGGTCGATACCGACCCGGACAGCGTGTAGACGCAAGAGGCCGAAGAAGCCCTTTGCTAGCCTTTCCTCGCTGTCGGCAACCTGCGCGAAGGCCCTTGGAGACACCCATGACCGAGCCCGTCGTTTCCCTTGCACGCCATGGCGACATGGCGGTGCTGACCATTGCCAATCCGCCCGTCAACGCACTGTCGAAGGAGGTGGTGGAGGGCCTGGCCGAGGCCGTGCTGGCCTTCGAGGCCGACCGCAGTTTTGCCGGCCTGCTGGTGCACTGCACGGGCCGCACCTTCGTGGCGGGCGGGGACATCGGCAGCTTCGACGATCCGGCCTTCTCGGCCGCTCCCTACAACCGCACCCTGGCCCGCATCGAGGCGCAGGATCGCCCGGTGGTGGCCGCGCTGCACGGCACCGTGCTGGGGGGTGGGCTGGAGCTGGCCCTGGCCTGCCACGCCCGCGTCGCGGTGCCCGGCACGCAGTTCGGGCTACCGGAAGTCAAGCTGGGCCTGCTGCCGGGCTCGCTGGGCACGCAGCGCCTGCCGCGCGCGGTGGGCGTCCGGCTGGCGCTGGACATGATCTCGACCGGCCGCAGCCTGGATGCCGAGGCCGCACGCGACGCGGGCATCGTCGACGACGTGCGTGCGGGCGATCCGCTGGCCGTGGGGCTGGCCTATCTGATCGAGCTGCAGGCGCGTGGCGACGCGGTGCGGCGCCTGAGCGCGCAGCCTGTGCCGGACGAAGGCCTGCCGGCCGACTTCTTCGCGCAGGCGCTGCAGGCCGCCGCGCAGCGCAAGCCCTTCCATCCTTCCGCGCGCAGCATCGTGCTGGCGGTGCAGGCGGCGGCCACGCAGCCCTTTGCCGAGGGCGAGGCCACCGAGGCACGGCTGTTCGAGCAGTTGCGTGTGTCGCCCGAATCGGAGGCCCTGCGGCACCTGTTCTTCGCCGAGCGCCAGGCCGCGCGCATTCCGGGCCTGCCGCGCGACACCGCGCTGCGGTCGGTGCGGCGAGTCGGCATCCTGGGCGCGGGCACCATGGGCGGCGGCATCGCGATGAACTTCGCCAACGTCGGCCTGCCCGTCACGCTGGTCGAGGCCTCGGCCGAGGCGCTTGCGCGCGGCCTGGGCATCATCCGCCGCAACTACGAGGCCAGCGCCGCCAAGGGCCGCATGACGTCTGCGCAGGTGGAACAGCGCATGGCGCTGCTGCACGGCAAGCTCGACGACACCGCGCTCGCCGACTGCGATCTGGTCATCGAGGCCGTGTTCGAGGACATGGCCCTCAAGCAGCAGGTCTGCGCGCGGCTGGGTGCCGTGTGCCGGCCCGGCGCCATCATCGCCACCAACACCTCCACGCTGGACGTGGACGCGCTCGCCGAGGCCACCGGCCGGCCGGCCGATGTGGTGGGCCTGCACTTCTTCAGCCCCGCCAACGTGATGCGCCTGCTGGAGGTGGTGCGCGGCGCGCGGACCGCGCCCGACGTGCTGGCGACGGCGATGCAGCTCGCACGCAGCATCCGCAAGGTGGCGGTGGTCTCGGGCGTGTGCTACGGCTTCATCGGCAATCGCATGGCCGAGGTCTACATGCGCGAGGCCGAGTTTCTGTTGATGGAAGGCGCAAGCCCTTCGCAGGTCGACGGCGCAGTGGAAGCGCTCGGCATGGCGATGGGCCCGTGCCGCATGCTCGACATGGCCGGCATCGACGTGGGGGCCCGCACCGTCATCGAGTACGGCAAGGCCGGCGGGCTTCCGCCGGACGACAGCTACCGCGCCATGGTGCGCCGGCTCTACGAGCTGGGCCGCTTCGGCCAGAAGACCGGCGCGGGGTACTACCGCTACGAAGGCCGCACGCCGGTGGACGACCCCGAGGTCGCACGCATCGCGGCCGATTTGGCTGCAGCCCACGGCATCGCGCGCCGCACGGACATCGGCGCGCAGGAGATCGTGGAGCGGCTGCTGTACCCGCTGATCAACGAAGGCGTGCGGATCCTGGAGGAGGGCATCGCCTACCGGCCAGGCGACATCGACATCGTCTGGACGGCGGGTTACGGCTTCCCCGACCACCTCGGTGGGCCTCTGTGGTGGGCCGACACGCTCGGCCTGGCCACCGTGGCCGACCGACTGACCTTCTACGGCCGCACCCGCGGCGACCGCTTCGGCTACTGGCGCGTGGCGCCGTTGCTGTCGGAAGTCGTCCGCAGCGGGCGGCGCCTGTCCGACGGGCTACCGGGCTGAGCGCCACCTGCCCACCTCACGCATCACCCACATCGGAGACACGCCATGGAAGACCTCACCCTCATCGACGGACTGCGACGCCAGCTCGCCGAGCGGCCGGACGCCACCGCCTACCGGCAGGGCGAGCGGCGGCTCAGCTACCGCGACATCGAGGCCTTCACCAACCGGCTGGCCCACGCCCTCGCCGGTGCCGGCGTGGCACGCGGCTCGCGCGTGGCGGTGCTCACCAAACAGCATGTCGAATGCATCCTGGTGACGCTGGCCGCCTGCAAGCTGGGGGCCGTGTGCATGCCGGTCAACTGGCGTCTGGCGGCCAAGGAGGTCGAGTACATCGTCAACAACGGCGAAGCGCCCTTCCTGATGGCCGATACCGAGTTCCTGCCCCTGCTGGAAAAGGCCGAGCTGCCGGGTGTGCGCATCCGCGTGTGCACCACCGAGGGCACGGCCTTGCCCTCGCTCGCCCAGTGGTGCGCCGGCCAGTCCGACCGCTTCGAGCCGGTGGCCGCGGACACGCATGACGCGGCGCTGCAGCTCTATTCCTCCGGCACCACGGGGCTGCCCAAAGGCATCGTGCTGACGCATGCGGGGCTGCTGTCCACCTCGCGGGTGGTGTCGCGCGAATGGAAGTTCGACCACCGGCATGTGCTGGGCAACCCGTTGCCGGTCTTCCATGTGGCGGGCATGACGATGCTGCTGCTGACGCTCTACACGGGCGGCCAGACTTCGTCGTACCCGGAGTTCGATCCGCGCGGCTACCTGCGTGCCATCGGCGAGCACGGCATCACCCACACCTTCGTGGTGCCGGCCATGATCCTGTTCATGCTGCAGGTGCCCGAGGCCAAGTCCTTCGACTTCAGCCGGCTGCAAATCGTCGCCTACGGGGGCTCGCCGGTGAGCGAGTCGGTGCTGCACCAGGCCTTCGAGCTGTTCGGCTGCGACTTCCTGCAGGTCTATGGCCTGACGGAGGTCTCCGGGCCGGCCACCTTCCTCTTTCCCGAGGACCACCGTGCTGGCGATGCCGAACTGCTGCGTTCTGCGGGTCGGCCCATTGGCGGCGGGCGCCTGCGCATCGTCGATCCCATCGACCTCAAGGACCTGCCCGACGGCCAGGTGGGCGAGATCTGGATCGAGTCCGACCGCAACCTCAAGGAGTACTGGCGCAACCCCGAGGCCACGGCCGCCGCCTACCCGGAAGGCCGCAATGCCAATGGCGGCTGGTTCCGGTCGGGCGACGCGGGCTACATGAAGAACGGCTATCTCTACATCAACGACCGCATCAAGGACATGATCGTTTCGGGCGGCGAGAACATCTATCCGGCCGAGGTGGAGAACGTCCTGATGCGTCATCCGGCCGTGGCTGACGGCGCCGTCATCGGCGTGCCCGACCCGACCTGGGGCGAATCGGTCAAGGCCTGCGTGGTGCTGCGCCCCGGTGCCACTGCCGACGCGCGCGCCATCATCGACTTCATGCGCGAGAACCTTGCGCACTACAAGTGCCCGAAGACCATCGACATCGTCGAGGTGCTGCCACGCAACCCCAGTGGCAAGGTGCTCAAGCGCGTGCTGCGCGAGCCCTACTGGAAAGGCCAGACGCGCGCCGTGGGCTAGGCGCGCATCCCGGGCGCACGAAGAGGCGCCTGTTCCCATCCACAACGGAGACAAGCATGCTGAAGAAACTCGCCATGGCCGCCACCGCGGCCGCGGCCTGCTGGCTCGCGCCACAGGCCTTCGCACAGGACAAGCCGATCAAGATCGCGCTCATTGCCAGCAAGACCGGGCCGTCCGAGGCCTATGCCCGCGACACCGAGCGCGGGCTGCGCCTGGGCCTCGAATACCTCACCCAGGGCTCGATGACGCTGCTCGGCCGCAAGATCGAGCTGATCGTCAAGGACGACCAGATGAAGCCCGAGCTGTCCAAGGCCATGCTCACCGAGGCGCTGGCGGACGACAAGGCCGACATCGCCATCGGCACCTCCTGGTCCGGCGGCGCGCTCTCGATGGCGCCGGTGGCGGAGGAGTACGGCAAGCTGCTGATGGTCGAGCCGGCCATTGCCGATTCGCTCACGGGCTCGGCCTGGAACAAGTACCTCTTCCGCGCCAGCCGCAACTCGTTCCAGGACGCCCTGGCCAGTGCCGCGGCGCTCAAGGACGGCGACAATGTCGCCTTCCTGGCGCCCGACTATGTCTACGGCAAGGACGGCGTGAAGGCGGCCAAGGAAGCGCTGGCCGCCACCAAAAAGAAGGCGACCGTGGTGCACGAGGAGTACATCCCGCTGTCCACCACCGACTTCACCGCGCCCATGCAACGCATCTTCGACCGCATGAAGGACGTGCAGGGCAAGAAGTACCTGGTGGTGATCTGGGGCGCACCCAATCCCATCCGCAAGATCTCGGAGCTCAACCCGGGCCGCTACGGCATCGAGTTCCTTTCCATCGGCGGGGCCAACCTCGAGAACGCCAAGCCCTGGCGCGGCCTGGACATCACCGGCGGCACCTTCTACTACTACGACTTCCCCAAGAACCCGATGAACGACTGGCTGGTGGCCGAGCACCGCAAGCGTTACCAGACGCCGCCGGACCTGTTCACCGCGGGCGGCTTCGTCACGGCGGCGGCCATCGTGGCCGGGGTGAAGAAGGCCAACTCGGTCGACACGCCCAAGCTCATCGCCGCCATGGAAGGCATGGAGTTCGACACGCCCAAGGGCAAGATGACCTTCCGCAAGGAAGACCATCAGGCGCTGCAGTCGCAGTACCAGTTCCGAATGAAGAAGGCGCCGGCGAACGAGTGGGACCTGTTCGAGCTGGTGCGCGAGATCCCGGCGTCCGAGATGCCGCTGCCGATCACCGTCAAGCGCTGAGCGCATGCACGACGCGACAGCGCAAGTCCGCCCGCCTGAAGCGCGTGCACCGGTCCTGGAGAGCCGGGGACTGGGTATCCGCTTCGGCGGCCATGCCGCCGTGGACGACGTGAGCGCGGCCTTCCATGCGGGAACGCTGACGGCCATCGTCGGGCCCAACGGGGCCGGCAAGACGACCTACTTCAACCTGCTGTCCGGCCAGCTGCCGGCCACGGCCGGCCGGGTGCTGCTGCATGGCGAAGACGTGACCCGGCTCGACGCCGCGCGGCGCACGGCCCGCGGCATCGGCCGCGCCTTCCAGCTCACCCACCTGTTTCCGCGGCTGAGCGTGCTGGAGAACGTGCGGCTGGCGGTGCAGAGCCGCCACCGCGCCGGCTTCAACATGCTGGCCGTGTGGCGCAGCCGGGGCGATCTGGTGGAGCAGGCGCGCGAGCATGTGCAGCAGGTCGGCCTGGCCGCGCGCCTGGACGAGCAGGCGGCGCGGCTGTCGCACGGCGACAAGCGCAAGCTGGAGGTCGCCATCCTGATGGCGCTGGCGCCGCAGGTCGTCATGCTCGACGAGCCCACGGCCGGCATGAGCGTGGACGAGGTGCCGGTGATCCTCGACCTGATCGCCCGCCTGAAGGCGCGCGGCGATCGCACCATCCTCCTGGTGGAGCACAAGATGGACGTGATCCGTTCGCTGGCCGACCGCATCGTCGTGCTGCACAACGGCCGCCTGGTGGCCGACGGCTTGCCCGCCGAGGTGATGGCCTCGGCCGTCGTGCAAGAGGCCTACCTCGGCGTGCGCCGCCAGCGCGCGGCGCGCAGGGAGGCGGCCCATGCATGAGATGCTGGAGCCAAAGACGGGCGACAACGCGCTGCTGTCGCTCACCGGCGTGCACACCCATATCGGCGAATACCACATCCTGCAGGGCGTGGACCTGCAGGTACCACGCGCCGGCCTGACGGTGCTGCTGGGCCGCAACGGCGCCGGCAAGAGCACCACGCTGCGCACGATCATGGGCCTGTGGCACGCCAGCCGCGGCACGCTGCGCTTCGATGGCGAAGACATCAGCGCCGCCCGCACGCCGGACATCGCACGCCGCGGCATCGCCTTCGTTCCCGAGGACATGGGCGTGTTCGCAGGGCTCACGGTGCAGGAGAACCTGCGCCTGGCGGCCATCGGCGGGCGCTTCGACGAGGCGCGGCTGGCGTGGATCTTCGACCTGTTCCCGGCGCTCAAGCGCTTCTGGCTGCGGCCGGGCGGCACGCTGTCGGGCGGCCAGAAGCAGATGGTGGCCATCGCCCGCGCCATCATCGAGCCGCGCAAGCTGCTGCTGATCGACGAGCCCACCAAGGGCCTGGCGCCGGCCATCGTCGACAACCTGGCCGATGCCTTCGAGGCCCTGAAGGCCCGCGGCACCACCATCCTGCTGGTGGAGCAGAACTTCCATTTCGTGCGCGCGCTGGGCGACCATGTCGCGGTGATGGACGACGGGCGCATCGTGCACACCGGCACCATGGCCGCGCTGGACGCCGACGAGGCGCTGCAGGCCCGGCTGCTCGGCCTGCATGCCGGCGCCGTCCATTGAGGGAGACCGACGAATGTCCGCCACCGACTCCACCCTGGCCGCGCCGCCGCAGGCCGCGGCCATGCCCGCCGCACCTGCAGCGCTGGAGGCCCTGCCGGGCCGGCGACGCGACCTGGTGCCCGTCCTGGTCATCCTGGCCTTCATCGCCGTCGCACTGCCGGTCACGGGCAGCGTGCCCACCTGGGTCACGTTGACAGTGGCGGCCCTGGCCATGGGCATGATGCTGTTCATCATGGCCAGTGGCCTCACGCTGGTCTTCGGCCTCATGGACGTGATGAACCTCGGCCATGCGGCCTTCGTGGCCGTCGGCGCCTACACCGCGACGCTGATGGTCGGGCCCTTGCAGGGCCTGCTGCAGTCGGCGTCGATATGGGCCGGCATGTCGGCCATCCTGGCCGTCGTCGCGGTGGCGATGGCCGTGACGGCGCTGCTGGGCTGGGTGTACGAGCGGCTCTTCGTGAAGCCGGTCTATGGCGACCATCTCAAGCAGATCCTCATCACCATCGGCGCCATGATCGTCATGGAGCAGCTGGTGCTGGTGGTGTTCGGCGCCAACCAGATGCTGCTGCCACTGCCCGAGGCGCTGCGTGGCTCGATCCTGCTGGGCGACGTGACCATCGAGCGCTACCGGCTGGTGGCCGTGGGCGTGGGGCTGGCCGTCTTCATCGGGCTGACGCTGGTGCTCGGGCGCACGCGCATCGGCCTGCTGATCCGTGCGGGCGTGGAGAACCGTTCCATGGTCGAGGCCCTCGGCTACCGCGTGCGCACGGTGTTCGTGGGCGTGTTCGTGGCCGGCTCGGCGCTGGCGGGCCTGGGCGGCGTGATGTGGGGCTTTTATCGCGAGCAGTTCACCGTGGCCATCGGCGCCGAGGTGCTGGTGCAGATGCTCATCATCGTCATCATCGGTGGGCTGGGCTCGGTGGCCGGCTGCTTCGCCGGTGCCATGCTGGTGGCGCTGACCACCAATTACGTGAGCTTCCTGCTCCCCGACCTGGCGCTGGTCTCCAACATCCTGGTGATGATGGCCGTGCTGCTGTGGCGGCCGCAGGGGCTGTACCCGGTGCACAAGCCGTAGGAGGACGTCCGCCATGCTCATGCGAATCCTTTCCGGCGACCTGCCGCGCAGCCGGGCGCTCACCGTGCTGCTGCTCCTGGTGCTGTTCTATCTGGCCACGGCGCCCTTTCTTTTCTCCGGAGCCCGGCCGTTGAACGTGGCGGCCACCATCTGCGTGTTCATCGTGCTGGTGGCGTCCTTCGACCTGCTGCTCGGCTACTGCGGCGTGGTGTCCTTCGCGCATGCCATGTTCTATGGCATCGGCGCCTATGGCGTGGCCATTGCCATGCACACGCTGGGGCCCACGTGGACGGCCATGGGCGTCGGGGCGCTGGCGGCGATCGGGCTGTCGGTGCTGCTGTCCTTCCTGATCGCGCTGATCTCGCTGCGGGTGAAGGCCATCTTCTACACCATGATGACGCTGGCCTTCGGGGCTGCCTTCGGGGCCCTGGTGATGCGCCTGAGCGGGATCACCGGCGGCGACGATGGCCGCACCTTCCGCTTGCCGCAGGCCCTGACGCCGGCCTTCCGCCTGGTCGAGGACGAGGTTCTGGGCACGGCCATCAACGGCCGCCTGCTGACCTACTACCTGGTCTTTGGCGTGTCGCTGCTGCTCTTCCTGCTGATGCTGCGCGTTGTCAACTCGCGCTTCGGCCGGGTGCTGGAAGCCATCCGCGAGAACGAATTCCGCGCCGAGGCCATCGGCTATCGCACGCTCCACTACCGCATCGCCGTCAACTGCCTGGCCGCGGCACTGGCCACCTGTGCCGGCATCCTGATGGCACTGTGGCTGCGCTACGTGGGGCCGCAGACCACGGTGGGCTTCAACGTGATGCTCAACATCCTGCTGATGGCAGTGATCGGTGGGCTGGGCACCATCTATGGTGCGGTCATCGGCGTGGCGCTGTACATCGTGGCCGAGAACTACCTGCAGAGCCTGATGGCGGGGCTGAGCGGCTCCCTGGCCGCCGCGCCGCTGCTGGCCAAGCTGTTCCACCCGGACCGCTGGATGCTCTGGTTCGGGCTGGTCTTCGTGCTGTCGGTGTACTTCTTCCCGAGTGGCGTCGTGGGCCGGCTGCGCACGGCTGTGGTCCGGCGCTGAGAGCCTGCCCGACCGCGCTCAGTCCAGGGCGAGTCCGCGCATGCGAGGCAGGGTGCGCTCGCCGGACTTCTGCAGATGGCGCCGCATGCGCTTTTCTGCCTTGTCGGCGTCGCCCATCAGGATCGCCTCCGTGATGCCGCGGTATTCGGCCACCATGGCGCGCACATCGGCGGGCGTGAGCAGGTGGTGGAACTGGGCGCGGAAGAGATGGGCCCGGGCCTGCGGCAGCACGCGGTCGAGCTCCGGGCTGGCCGCGATGTCGAACATGACCTTGTAGTAGTGGGCGCGTGCGTCGAGCACGTGGTCCAGCGCCTCGGGCGTCTCGGCGCGCACGAGCTTGTGCGCGGCCGCCTCGAAGCGCCTGGCGTTGTCGCCCAGGTGGATGCGTTGGGCGGCCAGGCGCGCGGCCAGGCCCGAAAGCACCTCCAGCACGCCCAACAGGCTGGTCGCGTCTTCGCGGGTGAGCGAGCGGATGACGGCGCCCCGGTGCGGTGTGAGTTCGACCACACCGCTGGCGGCCAGGATGCGCAGTGCCTCGCGCACCGTGCTGCGGCCCACGCCCAGGTCACGCATCAGGTCGGTCTCGACCAGACGCTGGCCCACCACGAAGCGGCGATTGAGGATGCCCTTGCCGATGGCGTCGGCCACGCGGTCGGGCGTGCTGCGCGGATGGGCGGGCGACACGGCGGCGGGTGTCTTGCGCACGGCGGGGCGGCGTGTGGCGGCGGGCTTGTTGTCGTTCATGGATGCGGATGTTGGCCTGTGCCATTGTCGGGCGATGAGGCCCGATCGGGGCTCCGCACCGGCACGCAGCGAGATGCCTCCAGCAGGTGGACGCAAGACGGCAAGGCCCCCTCGTCCTACGCTGCGGACCCGCGCTGATCGGCGTGGCGGCGCACTTCGATGCGCGTCGCCCGCGCGACGGCGGCCGGGGCAAGTACCTAAGATCGTCTGACGAAATCATCCTACTATCTGGCCGAATCACCATGCGGGCCACCGTTGCCCGCTGCAGCCCCATCTCTCGAAAGGCCTTTCGTGTTCGCGTTCTCTCCCAAAGTCCAGGATCTGCAGCAGCGCCTGCTCGCCTTCATGGATGAGCACATCCATCCCAACGAGGACCGCTACTACAAGGAGGCCGAGGCGCTGGGCCCATGGAAGGTCGCGCCGATCCTGGAGGAACTCAAGCCGAAGGCGCGCGCGGCGGGGCTGTGGAACCTGTTCCTGCCCGACTCCGGGCATGGTGCCGGCCTGAGCAACTTCGACTACGCGCCGCTGTGCGAGATCATGGGCCGCTCGCACCTGGCGCCCGAGGTGTTCAACTGCTCGGCACCCGACACCGGCAACATGGAGGTGCTGGCCCGTTACGGCACGCCCGAGCAGCAGGCGCGCTGGCTCACGCCGCTGCTGGCGGGGGAGATCCGCTCCTGCTTCGCCATGACGGAGCCGGCCGTCGCCTCCAGCGATGCCACGAACATCGCGTCGAGCATCGTGCGCGACGGCGACCACTACGTCATCAACGGCCACAAGTGGTACACGACCAACGCCACCGATCCGCGCTGCCGCATCTGCATCTTCATGGGCAAGTCCGATCCGGACAACGCCGACCGCCACCGGCAGCAGTCCATGATCCTCGTGCCCATGGACACGCCCGGCGTGAAGGTGGTGCGGCCCATCGCGGTGTTCGGCTTCTACGGCGTGCCCGACCGTGCGTCGGAGGTCATCTTCGAGAACGTGCGGGTGCCGGCGGCCAACATGCTGCTGGGCGAGGGCCGTGGCTTCGAGATCGCGCAGGGCCGGTTGGGGCCGGGCCGCATCCACCACTGCATGCGGCTGGTGGGTCTGGCCGAGCGGATGCTGGAGCGCATGTGCCGGCGCAGCCTCTCGCGCGTGGCCTTCGGCAAGCCCATTGCGCAGCAGGGCGTGACGCTGGAGCGCATCGCCCAGGCCCGCATCCTGATCGAGCAGGCACGCTTGCTCACGCTCAATGCGGCGCACCGCATGGACACGCTGGGCAACAAGGGCGCCAAGGCGGACATCGCCATGATCAAGGTGGCGGCACCGCAGATGGCCTGCCAGGTGATCGACTGGGTGATCCAGGCCCATGGTGGCGGCGGTACCAACAACGACCTGGGTATCGCGTCCGCCTATGCCACCGCGCGGCTGCTGCGCCTGGCCGATGGCCCCGACGAGGTGCATTGCGCCCAGATCGGCAAGCTCGAGCTGGCCAAGTACCGATGAGCATGCGAAACGCTTTCGCCGACAGACCGCCGAGGAGACCATGAAGGACAGTTCGATCGATCCCGCATGCGACCGCGCCTTCGGTGCAGCCACGGCGGCCGAGCCGTCCGAGCCGCTGATGTGGCTCAACACCGACCGCGTGCTGTATGTGGGCCTGCTGGGTGCGCCTTCGATGCGTACCTTCGGCGCGTATTCGCTGTACCTGTCGCTGGCGCGGCCGCATCGCATCTGCGTGGAGGGCGGTCGCTGGGAGGAGGCGTCGTTGTCGGTGGTGCCGCCCTACGTGCCGCACCGCATCGTCTCGGTCGACCGGATGATCTGCAATGTGCTCGTCGAAGCCGACACGGTGCGGGCGGCCGATCTGTGCGGTGCGCTGCGCGCAGGGCGCGGCGCCATTCACGATCCCCAGGCCGTGCAGTCCCTGCGTGAGGCACTGCTGCGATTCAGGCTCGGCAGTACGCGGCAGTACGCCCGCACCGCCGACTTCGACCGCGCCTTCTTCGGTGCGGCCCTGCCTGCGCGGCCCCTGGACCGCCGCATCGCCCAGGTGCTTGCACGCATCAAGGACGACCCCAACCGCCATTTTCCGGCCGAGGACTGCGCGGCCAGCTGCCATCTGTCGGTGTCGCGCTTCCTGCATCTGTTCCGCGCCGAGGTGGAGGCGCCGTTCCGCAGCTTTCGCACCTGGGAGCGCGCACGCAGCCTGCTCTATTTCGTCACCCGGAACTCGAACCTGGCCGCCATCGCGCTGGATGTGGGCTATCCGGATTCGACCCATTTCAGCCACTCGATCCGGCAGATCTACGGGCTCACGCCCAAGTCGATCTTTGCCGGCTGTAGACGGCTGGCGCTCTATGGCAGCGGTGCCGCCGCCCTGCCGCGTTTCGCCTTCCATTGACGCCGCTTCTTCGCTTGCAGCCTTCCTTCCATGCAGATCGATCTCGACTTCACCGGCCGCCATGTCGTGGTGTTCGGCGGCACCAGCGGCATCAACCTGGGCATCGCCGATGCCTTCGCGCGCCAGGGCGCCCGCCTCACCGTGGCGAGCCGCAAGCCGGAGAACGTCGATGCGGCGGTCGTCGCGCTGCGCCAGCACGGCGGCGAGGTCCAGGGTGTCAGCGCCGACGTGCGCGACTTCGATGCCGTGGGTGCGGCCTTCGCGCGGTCGGCCGAGGCCTTCGGTCCCATCGATGTGCTGGTCTCCGGCGCGGCCGGCAACTTCCTGTGCGCGGCCAAGGACATGTCGGCCAACGGCTTCAAGGTCGTGGTGGACATCGACCTGCTCGGCACCTTCCATGTGCTGCGGCAGGCGCACGCGCATCTGCGCCGGCCGGGTGCCTCGGTCATCAACATCACCGCGCCGCAATCCTTCGTGCCCATGCGCTACCAGGCCCATGCGAGCGCCGCCAAGGCAGGTGTGGACCAGCTCACGCGGGCGCTGGCGCTCGAATGGGGCGGGGAGGGCATCCGGCTCAACGGCATCTCGCCCGGGCCCATCGATGGCACCGAAGGCTTCCGCAAGCTGATGGCGCCGACGCCGGAGGACCGCGAGTTCGCGCGCCGGCAGGTGCCGCTGCAACGCTTCGGCGGGCTGGACGACATCGCCAACCTGGCCTTGTTCCTGGGCTCGCCCTATGCGGGCTACATCTCGGGCGCCGTGATTCCCTGCGATGGCGGTGGGGCGCTGGAGAGCGTCAAGCCGGCACTCGAGGCGGCGGGGGCGGCGCTCTGAGCTTGGGCGGCCTTGGGCCCGGTGCCCGGCGGTTCGCAGGCGGGGCGCCGCGGCAGGGCACCCGCCAGCAGTGCCCGCATGGCGGCGCCGCGTTGGCTAAAGTCGACGGGGTCGGGGCGAGCGCGCCCCATGCCAAGGAGTCGTCGATGAAGATTCAAGGTGAGTGCTATTGCGGGGCCATCGCCTACGAGGCCGAGGTGGAGCCCGGCACGATCACGGTCTGCCACTGCGCGGATTGCCAGATGCAATCCGGATCTGCCTTCCGCGCCAACATGCCGGCGCCCGCGGCCGGCTTCCGGCTGCTGCGCGGGACGCCCCGCACCTACGTCAAGACCGCGGCCAGCGGCAACCGGCGCCTGCTCGCTTTCTGCGAGGTCTGTGGCAGCTCGCTGTATGCCTGTGCCACCGAGGATCCCCAGGTCTATTCATTGCGCGTCGGCACGATCAAGCAGCGCCACGCGCTGGGTGTCCCGCAGCGCGAGATCTGGACGCAGCGGCGGCTGGACTGGGTCGGCCTGCCGGACGGCGTGGCCTCCTTCGAAGGGCAGCCCTGAGCGCCTGAGCGTCTTGGGTCCAGGCTCGCTCGTCACGCCAAAACGCCGCCGCTCGGGCTCGGCCAAAAAACGCTCAGGCGCTGAGCCATCGCGCCGCGCGCAGGGCCGAGTTCCAGGGCAAGGGGCCCATATGGGCGGCTCGAACGGCTTTCATCGGTGCATCGAGCCAGTGCCGATGTGCATCAGAATGTTGCCGACATGCGAGTTTCAGCAAAAAGTTTGCAGCAGGGCCCTGGAGCCATCGTCCGGCGTCGGATTCAGCACGACACGGCTTCTCCGTCCAACGCCCGCAGCCCGGCGCGATGCTGAAGATTTTTCCGCACCCCTCTGCGTCCGCCGCGCCTTCCGGGGAGCAGCCTCGTGTCTATTGGCTCGTGAGGATGAACCGGCGCAACCGGAGCATCTTTTATGTGCTGCTGTTCCTCACCGTTGCCTCGCACCTGTGGGGGGTGGGTTCGAGCTTCACGGCGTGGCTGCTGCTGGCCCTTCAATTCCTGCTGTATCCCCAGCTTGCCTATGGGGTTGCTTTGCGGTCGGCAGATCAGCGCAAGGCCGAGCATCGCAACCAGTTGCTGGATGGCTTCTGGGCGGGTTGCTGGATGGCCGGCCTGGGCTTCCCGTTGTGGATTTCCTTCACCATGTTTGCGGGCGCCTGCCTTCACATGGTGGTCTTCTACGGGCTGCGCGGCCTGCCGATGGTGGTCGGCGCCATGGGACTCGGTGCCGGCCTGGTGATCGCCAGCGGCAACTGGAGCGGCGTGCATTTCGACACCGACCTGCGCACCACCTTGTTGGCGATGCTGTCGCTCACCCTGTTCTTCGTGACCTATGCGCTCGACGGCTATCGGCGGGCGATGTACCAGCACGGCAGCGAAATGAAGCTCCGCGCGCAGGTCGAGGAGATCAGGGCGCTGCAGGCCAGGCTCTATGAGCAGACGATGTCCGATCCGCTCACGGGCCTGCTCAATCGCCGACATCTGGAAAAGGCATTGCCGTCCGCCCTCGAGTCGGCCCAGGTCGAGGGGCGCGCGCTGGCTCTGCTGATGGTGGACATCGATCACTTCAAGAACATCAACGACCAGCATGGCCACGACGTGGGCGACGAGGTGCTCAAGTCGCTGGCATCGATCATGAAGGCCGCCGCGCGCAGCGACGAATTGGTCTACCGGTACGGCGGCGAGGAATTCGTCATCGTGCTGCCCGATTGCCCCGCCGATCTGGCGGCCCGGCGTGCCGAGCAACTGCGGCGTCGATTCATGGAGAGCCCCGTCGGTTTTGGCGAGGCGTCGATCAATGCCACGCTGTCCTGCGGAATTTCCGTGTACCCGGAACACGGTGCCGTTGGGCGCGAATTGCTTCGTTCGGCGGATGCGGCGCTTTATCGGGCCAAGGCCAATGGCCGCAACCGCAGCGAGATATTCGTCTCGACCCCTGGTCAATTCGATCGCCAACCGCTCGACGAGGCGGCGGACGCTCCCGGGGATCATCCTGCATGAAGTCATCGGCACCCCCGGCAGGCAAGCAGTTCATGTTCGAGGCGCTCCTGGAGGACTGGGCGGAAGGCATGGACTACTGCGCTGTTGCTGTGCCGGCCGAGATCACCGAGGCGCT
Organism: Pseudacidovorax sp. DMC4; assembly: GCF_056314265.1. NCBI lineage: Bacteria > Pseudomonadati > Pseudomonadota > Betaproteobacteria > Burkholderiales > Comamonadaceae > Pseudacidovorax > Pseudacidovorax sp. DMC4. The sequence continues at coordinate 20,066 of NZ_JBQUYR010000002.1, forward strand.
CGGTACTAAAGGGCCGGTGCTGGTCATGGCACGTGTCAATGACTCCGAGCCTTTTCAGGTGAGTCTGTTTCCCGTGGGCGGAGGGCGGCACTACATCCGGATCAAGGCCCGGATCCGCAAGCAGACATCCGCCCGTACGGGTGACTGCATTCGCCTGAGGATCACTGTCCTGGACCGCAGCAGGGTGGAGATTCCGGACGATCTGCGGACTGCATTGGCGGCGGAAGGCGCCCAGGCGGCCTTCGATGCCCTGCCACCGGGCAAGCGGAACTTCATCGTCCGCCGCATTGACGAGGCCGCAAAGGCAGAGACGCGTGCCAGGAGAGTTCAGGAGGGCGTGCTGGCCGCACACGAGAGAAGCGACAAGGAGCGTTCACGCTGACCTGCCAAATGGCTGAGCCTGGGTGTTCATCTTCGATTCGGCGACGTATCAAAATGTTCGCAGTCGAAGTGGATGTTCCAGGAGAAGCAGGTGGCGAGACGCAAGAGCACGGGTGCTGCGGAAGACTTGATGGAGGCGGTGGCCTTGCTGCCCTGGTGGGCGGGCGTGGTGCTTGCTGTGGTGAGCTTCGCGTTGTTGCATGGGTGGGCCTCTCAGCCACTGCCACAAGGCATTACGACGAAAGACGTCGCCAATGTCGCGACGGCGGGGTTCCTTCACGCGGCCGCCTATGTCGGTCAGTGGGTGGTCCCATTGATTTGTCTTGCAGGTGCTGCGGCCTCCGCCATCAAGCGTCGGCAGCGGAGCAACTTGCTCCAGACGGTGCAGGAGGCCAAGAGCGCCAGCGCTCTGGACGACATGACCTGGAAGCAGTTCGAGATGCTGGTGGGCGAAGGCTTCAGGCAGCAGGGCTACAGCGTGCAGGAGACCGGAGGCGGGGGCGGGGACGGCGGCATTGACCTGGTGCTGCGCAGAGGCCGGGAAACATTCTTCGTCCAGTGCAAGCAGTGGAGGGCCACACGGGTCGGCGTCGCCGTGGCTCGCGAGGTCTATGGCGTCATGGCAGCCAAAGGCGCAGACGGCGCGTTCATCGTGACCTCAGGCCGCTTCACCGATGACGCCGTCGCCTTCGCCGAAGGTAGGAACATCAAACTCGTGAACGGAGAGGAACTGCGGCGTTTGATCCGGGCAGGCAGACGTTCAGAAGTCCCAGAGGCGTCATCAATGCCATCCAAGGCAGCGACGACGCCTGCGTGCCCGGCCTGCGGCAGCGCCATGGTCAAGCGGGTGGCCAGGCGAGGAAGCGCCGCTGGTCACCCGTTCTGGGGCTGCTCGACCTACCCCGCCTGCAAAGGCACGACAGTCGTTTGAGACGCCAACTCGGCGCGGGTCCCGGGGTGCGCAAAAAAGAAAAAACCCGTTGACGAATCAACGGGTTTGGAAGTGTTGGTGGAGAGGAGGAGGATCGAACTCCCGACCTCCGCATTGCGAACGCGGCGCTCTCCCAGCTGAGCTACCCCCCCAACGCAATCGCGCGATTATATGCGCAGCGTTGCGGCTCACATCAAGAGGTGCTCGCCCGCGTTGTCGCCACCCAGGATCACGTAGTTGACCTTGCGGATGTCCATCAGCTGCTTGCCGCCCGCGTAGCTCACGGCGCTCTGCAGGTCTTCCTGCATCTCGCGCAGGATGCCTTCCCAGGTGCCGCGCACCGGCTCCAGGATGCGCTTGCCTTCGACGTGCTTGTATTCGCCCTTGTTGAAGTCCGAGGCCGAGCCGAAGTACTCCTTGTAGCGCTTGCCGTCCACCTCGACCGTCTCGCCGGGGCTCTCTTCCAGGCCGGCCAGCAGCGAGCCGATCATGACCATCGTGGCGCCGAAACGGATGCTCTTGGCGATGTCGCCATGCTCGCGGATGCCGCCATCGGCAATGATGGGCTTGGTGGCCACGCGGGCGCACCACTTGAGCGCCGACAGCTGCCAGCCGCCGGTGCCGAAGCCGGTCTTGAGCTTGGTGATGCAGACCTTGCCGGGGCCGATGCCCACCTTGGTGGCGTCGGCCCCCCAGTTTTCCAGGTCGATCACGGCCTCGGGCGTGCCCACGTTGCCGGCGATCACGAAGGTCTGCGGCAGCTTCTGCTTGAGGTGGCCGATCATGCGCTGCACGCTGTCGGCATGACCGTGGGCGATATCGATGGTCACGTAGTCGGGCACCAGGCCCTCGGCGGCCATGGCGTCCACGGTGCGGTAGTCGGCGTCCTTGACGCCCAGCGAGATCGAGGCGAAGGCACCCTGCGACTTCATCCGGCGCGTGAAGGCCAGGTTGTCGAGGTCGAAGCGGTGCATCACGTAGAAGTAGCCGTTCTGTGCGAGCCACAGGCAGCGTGCCTCGTCGATGACCGTCTTCATGTTGGCGGGCACCACCGGCAGCTTGAAGCGGCGGCTGCCGAGTTGCACGGTGGTGTCGCATTCCGCGCGGCTCTCCACGCGGCACTTGCGCGGCAAGAGCAGAACGTTGTCGTAGTCGAAGATTTGCATGGCAGTCCAGGCTCCGGGAATCGTGGGTGAACGAAAAGGATGAGCGCTTGGCCTGGCCGGTCCTCCTGTGCCGCCATTGCAGGAAAAGCAGGGCACAAAAAAACCGGGCGCAAGAAACTTGGGCCCGGTGATTGAGTGTAGGCGCGCCCCGCAAAGGGCGGCCTATGGGTTTGCGTATAGCCTCTATAGAGACAAGGTTGTGAGGCGTTGCGGCGGGGCGGGTTCAGAAGCGGTAGCCGATGCCCACGCCCACCAGCCAGGGGTCGATCTTGACCTTCGAGACGGTCTGCCAGCCCAGACGGACGTCGGAGTCGATCTTCACCTTCTTCACGTCGAAGTTCAGGAACCACTGCGGCGCGATCTTGATGTCCACGCCCGCACCGAGGGCCAGACCGACGCTGCTCTTGTCGAGCGACAGGCTGCCCACGGTCGGCACGGCCAGGTTCACCGAGCTGATGCGGGTGTAGTTGAGACCCACGCCCGCGTAGGGGCGGAAGGTGCCCTCGGGCAGGAAGTGGTACTGCAGCATCAGCGTGGGCGGCAGGTGCTTGAAGCTGCCGATATCCACCGGGCCGCCCAGGGCGCTCTGCTGGACGGTCACGCGCTGCTTCTGCGGCACGGTGAGCACCAGCTCGGCGGCGATGTTGGGCGTGAAGAAGTAGGTCACGTCCAGCTCGGGGATGGTCTTGTCGTTGACGTGGATGGCGTCGGCCGGCACGAGCAGCGAGGGGATGGCGCTGGACTTGTTGGCCGGGTCGAGCCGCACGGCACGTGCACGCACGAGCCAGTTGCCTTCGGGCGTCGGGGTGCTCTGGGCAAAGGCGCCGCCGCTCAGCAGCGCGGCAAGGAGGAGGGTGGTGCCCCGGAGGGCGAACAGTCTGGACATACGCTGTGCTCTGGTTGTGAATGCCAGGTCAGTGTCTGCAAGGGATTCGGGGCCGGTGTTGACGCGGCGCAAGTCCGCGGGGCCGCGCGGGAGCCGCTGCCGGTTGCTTGATCCATGTCATGCGGATGCTGTGGTGCGCTTCGCACAATGCCCCTGCGGCTCGCACTGGCGCGGCTGCATCCCGACTTCAACCGCATCCCGAAAGACTCTCCATGTCGTCTCGTTTCATCGTTGCCGCAGCCCTGCTGGCCGCTGTCTCCACGCCCCTCTACGCCGCCGATTGCAGCGTGCAGATCGAAGGCAACGACGCCATGCAGTTCAACAAGACCGCCATCGAAGTGCCCAAGGCCTGCAAGAGCTTCACCGTGCAACTCAAGCATGCCGGCAAGATGCCCAAGGCCGCAATGGGCCACAACTGGGTGCTGGCCAAGACCGCCGACGTGCAGGCCGTGGCCAACGACGGCATCGCGGCCGGCCTGGACAAGCAGTACGTCAAGCCCGGCGACGCCCGCGTGATCGCCCACACCAAGGTCGTGGGCGGTGGCGAGAGCGACTCGGTGGCCGTGGACGTGAGCAAGCTCAAGGTGGGTGAGAGCTACACCTTCTTCTGCTCCTTCCCGGGTCATTCCGGCGTCATGAAGGGCAGCTTCGCGCTGGCCAAGTAAGCAGCCCTGCGCGGGGCCGGCGCAGGCCCCGCTTCCTACAATCGGGGGATGTCCTTTCCTGGCCCCCACGCCGAGCCGACGGCGGCCGACTCCCCCCTTCTTGCCAACCTCAACGACGAGCAGCGCGCGGCCGTCACGGTGCCCGAGGGGCATTCGCTCATCCTGGCGGGCGCAGGCTCCGGCAAGACGCGCGTGCTCACCACGCGCATCGCCTGGCTGATCTCCACCGGCCAGGTCTCGCCCGGCGGCGTGCTGGCCGTCACCTTCACCAACAAGGCCGCTAAGGAGATGATGACGCGCCTGACGGCGCTGCTGCCCGTCAATGTGCGCGGCATGTGGATCGGCACCTTCCACGGCCTGTGCAACCGCTTCCTGCGTGCGCACTGGAAGCTGGCCAACCTGCCGCAGAGCTTCCAGATCCTGGATACGCAGGACCAGCTCTCGGCCATCAAGCGGCTGATGAAGCAGTTCAACGTCGACGACGAACGCTTTCCGGCCAAGCAGACGCAGTGGTTCATCGCCGGTGCCAAGGAAGACGGCCTGCGCCCCGGCGACATGCAGGCCCGCGGCGAGGACGACCGCAAGAAGATCGAGCTGTATGCGCTGTACGAAGAGCAGTGCCAGCGCGAAGGTGTGGTCGACTTCGGCGAGCTGATGCTGCGCAGCTACGAGCTGCTGCGCGACAACGATGCCGTCCGCGAGCACTACCAGCGGCGCTTTCGCCACATCCTGATCGACGAGTTCCAGGACACCAACCGCCTGCAGTACGCCTGGATCAAGATGCTGGCCGGCCACACCGATGCGCTGGGCCACTTCACCTCGGGCGGCAACAGCGTGCTGGCCGTGGGCGACGACGACCAGAGCATCTATGCCTTCCGCGGCGCGCGCGTGGGCAACATGAGCGACTTCGTGCGCGAGTTCGACGTGCAGCACCAGATCAAGCTGGAGCGCAACTACCGCAGCTTCAGCAACATCCTGGACTCGGCCAACGCCCTCATCAGCCACAACAAGAAGCGCCTGGGCAAGAACCTGCGCACCGACCAGGGCCCCGGCGAGCCCGTGCGCGTCTACGAGGCATCCAGCGACTTCGCCGAGGCCCAGTGGATGGTCGAGGAGATGCGCCAGCTGGTGCGCGACGATGTCGAACGCAAGGAGATCGCCGTGCTCTACCGCAGCAATGCGCAGAGCCGGGTGATCGAGACGGCGCTGTTCAACGCAGGGATGCCCTACCGCGTGTACGGCGGCCTGCGCTTCTTCGAGCGGGCGGAGATCAAGCATGTGCTGGCCTACCTGCGCCTGCTGGAGAACGCGGACGATGACACGAGCTTTCTGCGGGTCGTGAACTTTCCGCCCCGCGGCATCGGCGCGCGCAGCATCGAGCAATTGCAGGACGCGGCGCGCAGCCGCGGCGTGTCGCTGGCCAAGGGCGTGGAAGGCCTGCCGGGCAAGGCGGGCGCCAACCTGGGCGCCTTCGTCGCCAAGATCGACGTCATGCGCGAGCAGACGCAGGGCCTGTCGCTCAAGGAGATCGTCGAGCTGGTGCTGGACGCCAGCGGCCTGATCGAGCACTACAAGGCCGACCGCGAGGGCGAGGACCGGCTGGAGAACCTGGAGGAACTGGTCAATGCTGCCGAGGCCTTCGTCACGCAGGAAGGGTTCGGCCGCGACGCCGTGGCCCTGCCGGTCGACGAGCTGCGCCAGAGCGTCGTCAGCCAGGGCCTGGACCCGAACCTGCCGGTGCTGGACGATCCGCTCGCGCCCGATGCCGACACCGGCGAGACGCTGAGCCCGCTGGCCGCCTTCCTCACGCACGCCGCGCTGGAGTCGGGTGACAACCAGGCCCAGGCCGGCCAGGACGCCGTGCAGTTGATGACGGTGCATGCGGCCAAGGGCCTGGAATTCGACTGCGTGTTCATCACCGGCATGGAAGAGGGCCTGTTCCCGCACGAGAACTCGCTGAGCGATTTCGAGGGCCTGGAAGAGGAGCGTCGCCTGATGTACGTGGCCATCACGCGCGCGCGGCGCCGGCTGTACCTCAGCCATTCGCAGACCCGGCTGCTGCACGGCCAGACCCGCTACAACCTGCGCAGCCGCTTCTTCGACGAGTTGCCGGAAGAGGCGCTCAAGTGGCTCACGCCCAAGCAGTCCGGCTTCGGGCAGTTCGGCGGCAGCGGCGCAGGCGGTGGCTCGGGCGGCAGCAGTGGTGGCTTCGGCGGCTTCTCGTCGTCGGGCTACAGCGGTGGCTACGCCAGCAGCAGCCCGGCCCCCGCCACGGTGCCCCAGCGCGCAGCGCCATCGCACGGCCTGCGCACCGGCATGCAGGTCTTCCACAACAAGTTCGGCGAAGGCACGGTGACTGCGCTGGAAGGCAGCGGCGACGACGCCCGCGCCCAGGTCAAGTTCAACCGCCACGGCATCAAGTGGCTGGCGCTGAGCGTGGCCAAGCTCACGCCGGTCGAGTGATGAAGTGCAGGGCGTGCCGCGCCTTCACTCCACGCTGAAGCTGTCCCGGAAGGTGAACCAGGCGGAGGCGAGGAAGGCGGCCGAGAGCAGGAAGGAGCCGCCCACCATCACGGCCATGCCCAGCGCCCCGGCCCCGCTCACGGCGATCAACAGCGAGGCGATCAGGCTCATCAGCAGGCTCAACGCCAGCACGACGCCGGCCCAGGCCAGGCCGTACAGCGTCATGGCGCCCATGTTGCGCCAGCAGGCCACCAGGCTGAAGAAGATGCTCTTGACCGGCGTCACGCCATGCCAGTGCACCAGTGCGGGCGCATGCCAGAAGGCCAGCGCCACCGGCACATAGAACAGCAACCGGGCCAGCACGGCGATCTGGAAACCGGTGCTCTGCACCACCTCGGCCTGCGGCGCGCCGTCGTTGCCGAAGGCGCCATCGAAGGGGTCGCCGAAGATCAGCGTGGCCAACCCGCCGGCGGCCAGGGCGCCCAGCGCATACAGCACCCCCAGCACCACCAGCGGCTTGGCCTGCGCGCGCACGGCCTGCAGCGCCTGCAGGAAGATGCCGGCCGAGGCCGCCCGCCCCGCGGCGGGGTCGGCACGGCCGTGGACGGTGCGCTCGCTGGCCACCATCAGGGCCAGCGTGGTGGCCGGGCCCAGGGCCACAGCCAGGGGGCCGCCGATGAGCGGCACCACCGAGAGCATCGCGATCGCCGACATGAACAGCATGAACAGCGAGAAGAAGGCCATCGGCTGGCGGCGGAAGGCGCGCAGGCCCTCGCGCATCCACTGGACGCCGGTGCGGGGCGAGACGATTTGGAGTTTCATGAGCAGGAGAAGGGGGCGGCCGGCGCCGGCGCAAGGGGCGCTCAGGCGCCCAGCGTTTCGGCGACGGGTTCGGCCTGCAGGGCCGGCACCTGCGGCGCACGCACCCGTTCGCGCAGCACGCGCTCGAAATGCGTCGGATCGTGCGGCTTCAGCATGCTGGCTTCACGCGGGAGGTGGAAGTCCCACAGGCGCGAGATCCAGAAGCGCAGCGCACCGGCGCGCAGCATCGCGGGCAGCAGTTCCCGCTCGGCGGCGCCCAGCGGCCGGCGGGCCTGGTAGGCATCGAGCAGGGCGCGGCTGCGTGCCGGGTCGGCACGGCCGGTGGGCAGGTCGATGGCCCAGTCGTTCAGGCACACGGCCAGATCGAAGAGCCAAGTGTCGGTGCCGGCGAAGTAGAAGTCGAACACACCCGTGACCACGGGCAGCGTGCCGCCTTTGCCGTCGTGCGCGAACATGGCGTTGTCGCGGAACAGGTCGGCATGCACGGGGCCGCGGGGCAGGGCCGCATAGGCCGAGGACTCGGCCACATGGTTCTGATAGGCCAGTTCGCTGCGCAGCAGGGCGGCCTGGGCGTCATCCACATGCGGCAGCACCACCGGAACGGTCTCGTTCCACCAGGGCAGGCCACGCAGGTTGGGCTGCACCTGCCCATAGTCGCGCCCCGCCAGGTGCAGCTGGGCCAGCAGGTCGCCGAGCGCGCTGCAATGGTCGGCGGTCGGCGCCAGCTCGCTGCGGCCCTGCAGCTTGCGCACCACGGCCGCAGGCTTGCCGGCGATGGTGTGCAGCAGCGGGCAGGCGGTGTCCGGGGCGCCGGCATCGAAGAGCGGGCCGCCCCCGGGACCGACTGCCGCGGGTTCGGGCACCGGCATGCCGCGCTCGGCCAGGTGCTTCATCAGCCCCAGGTAGTACGGAAGTTGTGCCGGCGTCAGGCGCTCGAAGAGCGTCAGCACGTACTCGCCCCGGTCGGTGGTGGCGAAGTAGTTGGTGTTCTCGATGCCCCCCTCGATGCCGCGCAGTTCGGTGAGTTCGCCCAGTCCCAGGCGGCGCATCAGTTCGGCCGCTTCGTCGGCCCGGACTTCGGTGAAGACCGCCACGGGCGGTTCAGAACTTGAGGACGTTCCAGACGCGCTGACCGCCGCTGGAACTGTTGCCGTCGGTCGCGCCGGTGCGCTGGCGCGTGCCGTCCGTCGGCTGGATGTCGTAGGAGGGCAGTGCCGAATCCTTGGGCTGGACGGTGATGCTCTGCGTCACGCCGCCGTAGCGCACCTCGTCGACCTTGGCGCCGCGGTCTTCCACCGTGATGTGCTCGATCTTCTGGTTGCGGCGCCCGTCCAGCGGCTGCGATTCAGCGGCCGGGGCTGCCGAGGCCGACTGGGGCGGCGGGGTCTGGGCATGGCCGAGGGCCGGAAGGAGCGACAGTCCCGCAGCCAGCAGGGCTGCGCGCACGGACGGGGAGGAATGGGCAGGCATGGTCGGGCGATTGTAGGTGCGCCCCCCATGTTCCCTCGGCCTTGCCCCCTGTCGTCGAAGGCTGCCGCAGCCCGTAGGCGCCGACGCACAGCCGCATTCCGGCGGCAGGGGAGAATGGCCCGATGACCGAGAAGAAAACGCTGCTGCTGGTCGATGGCTCCAGCTACCTGTACCGCGCCTTCCATGCCATGCCCGACCTGCGTGCGGTGCCTGGCGACCCCAACAGCCCCGCCACCGGCGCCATCCGGGGCATGATCAACATGATGCAGGCCCTGCGCCGCGAGGTGCGCGCCGACTATGCGGCCTGCGTGTTCGACGCGCCGGGCAAGACCTTCCGCGACGACTGGTACCCCGAGTACAAGGCCCACCGCGCGCCCATGCCCGACGACCTGCGCACGCAAATCCCGCCTATCCACCAGGTGGTGCGGCTGCTGGGCTGGCCGGTGCTGTGCGTGCCTGACGTGGAGGCCGACGACGTCATCGGGACGCTGGCGCGCACGGCCGCCGGCCAGGGCATCGAGGTGATCGTGAGCAGCGGCGACAAGGACCTGTCGCAGCTGGTCGACGAGCACGTCACCATCATCGACACCATGAGCGGCAAGCGCCGCGACGTGGCGGGCGTGACGGCCGAATTCGGCGTGCCGCCCTCGTTGATGGTGGACTACCAGACGCTGGTGGGCGACGCGGTCGACAACGTGCCGGGCGTGGACAAGGTGGGCCCCAAGACCGCCGCCAAGTGGCTCACGCAGTACGGCTCGCTCGACGGACTGATCGCCCATGCGGCCGAGGTCAAGGGCCAGGCTGGCGAGAACCTGCGCCGCGCGCTCGACTGGCTGCCGCAGGGCCGGCGGCTGGTCACCATCCGCACCGACTGCGACCTGGCCGGCCATGTGGAGGGCCTGCCCGCGCTGGAGGGCATTGCCATCCAGCCGCTGCAGACCGACGCGCTGAGGGACTTCTACGAGCAGTACGGCTTCAAGAGCCTGGCCAAGAGCCTGGAGGCCCACGCCGCCGCGCCCGAGCTGCTGGGCCATGGCGCCGCGCAGCCGGGCGAGGGCGGCACCGGACTGCTCGATGGCACGCTGGCCGCGGCGGCCGAGCGGGCGAGCAACCTGGTCTACGACACGGTGCTCGACTGGCCGGCCTTCGATGCCTGGATGGCCAGGCTGCAGGCGGCAGAGCTGGTCGCCATCGACACCGAGACCAGCTCGCTCGACGAGATGAAGGCCGAGATCGTCGGCATCAGCTTCAGCGTGACGCCCGGCGAGGCGGCCTATGTGCCGCTTGCCCACGACTATCCCGACGCGCCCGAGCAACTGCCCCGCGACGAGGTGCTGGCTCGCATGAAGCCCTGGCTGGAGGACGCGGGCCGCCACAAGCTCGGCCAGCACATCAAGTACGACCGCCACGTCTTCGCCAACCACGGCATCGAGGTGCAGGGCTACGTGCACGACACCATGCTGCAAAGCTATGTGCTGGAGGTGCACAAGCCCCATGGCCTGGCCAGTCTGGCCGAGCGTCACACCGGCCGCACCGGCATCGACTACGAGGACCTTTGCGGCAAGGGCGCGCACCAGATCCCCTTCAGCCAGGTCGCCATTGACAAGGCCGCCGAATATTCCTGCGAGGACAGCGACCAGACGCTGGACGTGCACCGCGTGCTGTGGCCGCAGTTGCGGGCCGACGAGCGGCTGAAGTTCATCTACGAGCTGGAGATCGCCAGCAGCGAGACGCTCTATCGCATCGAGCGCAACGGCGTGCTGATCGATGCTGGCGCGCTGTCCGCGCAGAGCCATGAGCTGGGCCAGCGCATCGTGGCGCTGGAGCAGCAGGCCTACGAGATTGCCGGCCAGCCCTTCAACCTGGGCAGCCCCAAGCAGATCGGCGACATCTTCTTCAACAAGCTGGGCCTGCCGGTGGTCAAGAAGACGCCGAGCGGCGCGCCCAGCACCGACGAGGAGGTGCTCGAAAAGCTGGCCGAGGACTATCCGCTGCCGGCCAAGATCCTGGAGCACCGCGGCCTCTCGAAGCTCAAGAGCACCTACACCGACAAGCTGGCGCAGATGGCGCTGCCGCGCACGGGGCGCGTGCACACGCACTATGCGCAGGCGGTGGCCGTGACCGGACGGCTGTCGAGCAACGACCCCAACCTGCAGAACATCCCGGTGCGCACCACCGAAGGCCGGCGCATCCGCGAGGCCTTCATCGCGCCCGAGGGCCGGGTGATCGCCAGCGCCGACTACTCGCAGATCGAGCTGCGCATCATGGCCCACATCAGCGGCGACGAGGCGCTGCTGCGGGCCTTCAACGAGGGCATCGACGTGCACCGGGCAACGGCCGCCGAGGTCTTCGGCAGTACGCCCGAGCAGGTCAGCAGCGAGCAGCGCCGCTATGCCAAGGTGATCAACTTCGGCCTGATCTACGGCATGAGCAGCTTCGGCCTGGCGCGCAACCTGGGCATCGACAACACCGCAGCCAAGAGCTACATCGACCGCTACTTCGCGCGCTACCCGGGCGTGAAGAACTACATGGACGAGACGCGCGCCAGCGCCAAGGAGAAGGGCTACGTCGAGACCGTGTTCGGCCGGCGCCTGTACCTGCCCGAGATCCGCTCGCCCAACGGCCCGCGGCGCGGCGCCGCCGAGCGTGCGGCCATCAACGCGCCCATGCAGGGCACCGCGGCCGACCTCATCAAGCTGAGCATGAACGCCGTGCAGAAGGCACTGGACGCGCAGGGCCTGGACACGAAGATGATCATGCAGGTGCACGACGAACTGGTGTTCGAGGTGCCCGAGGCCGAGGTCAACTGGGTGCGGGCCGAGGTGCCGCGCATCATGGCCGGCGTGGCCGAGCTCAAGGTGCCTTTGCTGGCCGAGATCGGCTTCGGTCCGAACTGGGAAAAGGCGCATTGATGGGCTTCACCCCCCATGCCGCGTCAATGCTCCGGGCGGCCGCCGGAGGCGGCGGCTCTTCGGGCGCGTCCAAGCCCGCGCAGGCAAGCTTGGAGCCGCGGCCCTCAGCCCCTCTCTGCCGCCTTCGGCTTGGAGGGGGGTGCACCCAGAGGCCTGGCGGAGCCAGGTCCTCGGGTGCCTTGGCATGGCCTGCTCCGCGGCCGTCTGAAGGTCGCCCTTGCTTCACCTTCGACCGACTCATTCGAATACCCCTGATTCCATGCAACCTAAGCTCCGCTCCCTCATCCTCGCCCTGGCACTGACGGTTGCTGCCGCGCCCGCATTCGCCCAGCGCGACGCGCGCATCGAGACGCTGGCCCAGCAGCAGAAGCAGCCGCTGCTCGACACGCTCTCGCAGCTGGTCGCCATCGAATCCGGCAGCCGCGACCTCGATGGCCTGGACCGCATGGCGGCACTGGTGGCCGGGCGACTGCGGGCGCTGGGCGGGGAGGTGTCGGTGATCGAGCCGGGCAGCGCCGAGTCGCCCGAGGTCTACCGCATGGGCGACACGCCCGAGCACATCGGCAAGATGGTGCGCGCCACCTTCGAGGGCACGGGCAAGGCGCGCATCCTGCTCATCGCGCACATGGACACGGTCTACACCATCGGCATGGGCGCGCGCCAGCCCTTCCGCGTCGAAGGCGACAAGGCCTACGGCCTGGGCATCGCCGACGACAAGCAGGGCGTCGCGGTGATCCTGCATACGCTGGCCATGCTCAAGGAGTTGGGCTTCAAGGACTACGGCCGCATCACGGTGCTGATCAATGGTGACGAGGAGATCAGCTCGCCAGGCTCGCGCGCCCTGATCAGCAAGCTGGGCGCCGAGCATGACGTGGTGATGTCGCACGAAGGCGCCTATGCCAACGACGACAAGCTGTCGCTCGCCACCGCCGGCATCGGCGCCGTCACGCTCAAGGTGCAGGGCAAGGCCTCGCATGCCGGCTCGGCCCCCGAAAAGGGCGTCAATGCCTTCTACGAAATGGCCCACCAGGTGCTGCAGATGCGTGACCTGTCGGACCCGTCCACTGGTCTCAAGATGAACTGGACGGTGGGGCAGGCCGGCAACAACCGCAACGTGATCCCGGCGGCGGCCCAGGCCATGGCCGATGTGCGCGTGATCAAGGTGGCCGACTACGACCGTCTGGAGCGCGCCATCCAGGAGCGGGTGAAGACGCAGCTGATCCCCGAGGCCAAGGTCGAGGCCGTGTTCGAGCGCCGCCGCCCGCCGCTGGAGGCCAATGCCGCCGCGCTGGCGCTGGCCAGGCATGCACAGGGCATCTACGGCGAACTCGGCCGCACGCTGGGCGCCGATGACAGGGTGGCCGGCGGCGGCACCGACGCGGCCTTCGCGGGCCTGTCGGGCAAGGCGGCCGTGGTCGAGCGCTTCGGTCTGCAGGGCTACGGCGCGCACTCCGCCGATGCCGAGTACGTGCTGATCGACTCCATCGCGCCGCGGCTGTACCTGGCCACGCGGCTGATCATGGACGTGTCGGCGGGCAAGGTGCCGGCGCGCTGAGCCGCCTGCGGCGGGCGTGTCGACTGATCCGCCCGGCGCTTCCCACCGTACTGTGGAGCTGGGCTCGCAGAGCCCTGCGCGGCCGGCCCTGCACCCCGCAGGGCTTTGCGAGCGCAGCGCCGCGCGCTGCCTAGACTCCGACACCCCCTACAGCCAAGGAAGACACCGCATGCTGAAAGACGACATCCAGCGCGATTTCGATTCCCTGCGGCCCGGCCGCGCCGAAGCCGAAGGCGCCACCCGCCGCACCGCCCTCAAGGCAGCACTTGGCGTGGGCTATGCCGCCGCCACGCTGCCCATCGCTGCGCAGACGGCCATCCGCACACCGGCCGACGGGCTGCGGGCCGGGCCGGTCAAGTTCACCGTCGCCGGTTTCGACGTGCCGGCCTATGCCGCGGCGCCGGAAGGCCGCACGGGCCTGCCGGTGGTGTTGGTGGTGCAGGAGATCTTCGGTGTGCACGAGTACATCGCCGACACCTGCCGTCGCTTCGCCAAGCTGGGCTATCTGGCCATCGCGCCGGAGCTGTATGCGCGCCAGGGCGATCCGCGTGGCTACACCGACATCCCCAAGCTGATGGCCGAGGTGGTCTCCAAGGTGCCTGACGCGCAGGTCATGGCCGATCTGGACGGCGCGCTGGCCTGGGCCGGCGCCAACGGCGGGGACACCAGCCGGGCCGGCATCACCGGCTTCTGCTGGGGCGGCCGGATCACCTGGCTTTATGCGGCCACCGGACGGGTCAAGGCCGGCGTCGCCTGGTACGGGCGTCTGGTGGGGCAGGCCTCGACGCTCACGCCGAAGCACCCTGTCGAGATTGCGGCCGAACTCAAGGCGCCGGTGCTGGGCCTCTATGGCGGCAAGGACCAGGGCATCCCGCTGGACACGGTCGAGCAGATGAAGACCGCGCTGGCCGCTGGCTCGCCTGCGGCCAAGGCCTCGCAGTTCGTCGTCTATCCGGAGGCGGGCCATGCCTTCCATGCGGACTACCGGCCCAGCTATGTGCAGAGTGCCGCCGAGGACGGCTGGAAGCGCGCCACGGCCTGGTTCAAAGCCAACGGCGTGGCCTGAGTGCCACGCGGGGCCGGGCCGCCGACAATGGCGCCCGCCCGCTGTCCTGACCCTCCCGCACGGGCCGCCTTCGGGCGGCCTTTTTTCGTCATCCCTCCCGTTCGTCCGACCCCCGATGAAGCTGCTCCAGATCCTGCTCGCCACCCTCGTCACCGGCATCGGCAGCGTCTGGATCGCCGGCATGCTGCTGCGCCTGGGCGTGCGCGGACGGCCGCAGGACGCAGGCCATGGGCCGCAGCATCTGCTGAGCCTGGCCGCGGGCGCCTTGCTGGCGACGGCCTTCATGCACCTGCTGCCGGAGGCCTTCGAGAGCGGGCTGGAACCCTCGGTGCTGTTCGCCGTGCTGCTGGGCGGGCTGGTGCTCTTCTTCCTGCTCGACAAGGCCGAGCTTTGGCATCACGGGCATGAACACCACCACGGACCTGCGCCCGACGCCCATGCGCACGCCGCGGCGCATGGACACGACCATCCGGGGCATCGGCGTCTTCATGCCCATCCCGTCGACAGCGCGGGCCACGCCCACGACCGCGCCCATGCGCATGCGCATGCACCGCGGGTCGGCGGCTGGGCCGTGCTGGCCGGCGACAGCGTGCACTGCTTCGGCGACGGCGTGCTCATCGCCTCGGCCTTCATGGCCGACACGCGGCTCGGCCTGCTGGCCGCGCTGTCGGTGCTGGCCCATGAAGTGCCGCACCATGTGGGTGACCTGGTGGTGATGCGACAGACCTCGCCGGATGCCCGCGCCGCGCTGATCAAGGTGTCCCTGGCGGGCACGGTGACCGCGCTGGGCGGCGTCTTGGGCTGGTGGCTGGTCGAGCGGTTGCACGGCTGGCTGCCGTACTTCCTGGTGCTGGCGTCCAGCAGCTTCGCGTACGTGGCACTGGCCGATCTCATCCCGCAACTGCAGCGCAGGCTGGCCGCACGCCAGACAGTGCTTCAGGTGTTGTGGCTGCTGGCGGGCATCGTGCTGGTGACGGGGGTCAGCCGCCTGTCCCATGGCGATGAGCATGGGCATGGGCACGATGAGGGAGTGGCGCCGCCCGTGAGCGCTGCGCCCCCGCACACGCACTGAGGCAGTGTTCCTGCGAGCCCAGGCCGCCCGAGCCCGCGCCCGCGCCCGCGCCATGCTGGCCCTGATGCGCGGCGGGCGCCGTGGTCAGGACGGCGGCTGCTCGCCCGGGCGCGGCGGCCGGCCCGGCCCAGGCGGCCCGTCCCGCCGTTCGCCGCCGTGCCCCGGCTGGGCCTCGCGGGCGCGCTGCTGCGCCTGCTGCTGTTGCTGACGCATCTGCTCCTGCATCCGCTGCTGTGCTTCCCGCTGCTGTTGCCCGGCGCGCTCCTGCATCTGTTGCTGCTGCTGGCGCATCTGCTCCTGCGCCTGCTGCTGTTGGCGCCGGGCCTGCTCCTGCGCCTGTTGCTGCTGCTGGCGGACCTGCTCCTGGGCCTGCTGTTGCTGGCGGCGTGCCTGCTCCTGGGCTTGCTGCTGCTGTTGCCGCGCTTGCTCCTGACGCTGCTCCTGTTGCCGGCGCATCTGGTCCTGGGCCTGCTGCTGCACCTGCTCCTGCTGTCGACGTGCCTGCTCCTGCATCTGTCGCTGCTGGTCGCGCATCTGCCCTTGCTGGCGGTCGCGTTCCGCCTGCGCCTGCCGCTGGTCCTGCTGGGCGCGGGCCTGCCGCTGCTGTTCTTCGGCGGCCTGCTGCTGGCGGCGGGCCTGGTCCTGCTGCTGACGCTGCTGCATTTCCTGCTGGCGGCGTGCCATGTCTGCCTGCTGCCGTTGCGCCTCCTGCTGCTGGCGCTGTTGTTCCAGCTGGGCCTGGCGCATGCGGTCCTGCTGTTCGCGGCTTTGTGCCTGCGCCGCCTGCTGCCGCATCTGCATGTCCCGCTGCTGGTCGGCGAGCTGACGCTGCTGCTGGGCCTGCTGCCGCTGCATGTCGGCCACGCGCCGTTGCTCGTCGGCCTGACGTTGCGCCATGTCGCGCATCTGCTGGTCGCGCTGCATCTGCTGCTGCATCAGTTGCGTCTGCCGCTGCTGCTCCTGGCTCTGGCGTGCGGCCTGCTCGGCCAACTCCCGCTGTTGCTGTTGCTGTTGCTGGACAGCCAGCATGCGTGGATCCGGACCGCCGGGGGGCGGGCCGCCCCACGGCCGAGGCGGGGGGCCGTAGCCCGGCGCGGGCTGGGGCATGTAGATGTTGTTGTTGTAGACCACGGCCGGCCGCTGCCAGTTGGGGGGAGGCCGGTCGCGTCCCCAGCCGCCGGGCGGCGGGGGCGGTGGCGGGCTGCCCCAGCGCAGGTCCCAGTTGCGCCAGCCCCAGTCGTGCCGCTGCAGTGCCGAGCTGACGATGACACCGGCGCCGAAGGCCAGGGCGCCCACGACCACGGGCTGCACCGGCACGGGTTCGGCCACCTGCAGGGGCGGCGTGTAGCTGTAGCCGCTGTAATAGGGCACAGGCGCGCCGTACACGACCTGCGGGTCATAGCGCGGCACATAGACCACGTCGGGCTGGGCGGGCTCGATGGTGATGTAGGTCGGCGGCGGCTCCACCACCACCGGGGTGGACTGCACCACCACCCCCGGCTGCACCGCGACGGGTTGCGCCGGTGGCGCGCTGCTCTGCACCACCTTCAACTGCGAACTGCTCTTGAGTTCCCCGGCGCTGCGAGCGCGCTGGCGCATGACCTGGATGGCGTTCATCACGTCCGTCGGGTCGTTGTAGTAGGCCTGGCCCAGGGCCGTGGTCCACGCGACGTTGCCGGCCATCTGGTCCAGCACGCGCCGGAATGCGGTCAGCCCCTTCACGCTCGGATCCCAGGGCTGCTGGTTGGCGGCATCGGCCAGCGGGCCTGCCTTGAGTTGCTGGTTCTGCATCAGCCACTGGTGGGCGGCGGTCACCTGGTCGGGATAGGTAGAGGCGGCCAGTACCTGGGCCACCAGCTTGTCCGGGTACAGCGCGATGGGCGCCACCAGCCGATACAACTCATTGGCCGAAGGTGGCGTGTAGGCCGCAGGAACCGGCGCGGCGGCTGTGACGGCCTGGGCTGCGGGGGCCGGGGCCGGAACGGGTGCCTGGGCTTCGGGCGACGGTGACGTCTGGTTGCAGGCGCCGAGCGCCAGGGCCAGCGTCAGGGCCACCCAGAGCGGGCGGGGGGTAGCGGCCGGGCGCGATGGCTGCGGCGCGGCGGCAATGAATGGCAAAGCGGGCATGGTTGGAAGTCCCCATCGGTCGGAAGGACGAGAAGTCCTGCCGGTTCCTGGTCAACGGTGCCGCGTCTGTCGCGGTGCACCCGCGGCGCCTCGGCTGTGTGACCAGTGGTGTCGATGAGTTTCCGGTGCTGGCAGGTGGCCGCTGCCGGCGTTGCCCGCGCAAACCTGTAGGTCGCGGCGGCCAGACGACCTGCGGGAAGCTGACCTGCGGGCCCTACTTGCCGCCCTCGGTGTACTTGGTGACGGCTTCGGCCGTCATGCTGTAGCCGCTGGCGCCCATCATCGAGTCGTTGCGCTCGGTGCGCAGCGGGCCGCTGACCCACACGGCATCCATGGCGCGGAACTTGACCGGTGTGCGCGGCCGCACATGCAGGATCTGGTTGGCCGGCGGCGGTGGGGTGTGGATGCAGGCGCCGAAGTACGGCACCAGCAGGAACTCGCTCACCAGGCCCTTGCTTTCCTCCAGCGGCACCACGAAGCCCGGCAGGCGCACCTGAACCCCGTTGAGGGCGGCATTGGTGGGGGCGTTGTTGAGCACGTCCTGCATCTTCTGCAGCAACTCGGCGGCGCGGGGATCGTTGTCCTCCAGCTTGCCGAGGTCGATGTCCTTGAAGTCCTTGGCCGGGTCCCAACCCGGCGGCACCAGCTCGACCCAGGTGATCTGCTTGGCGCCCGCGGCGGGCTTGGCGGGGCTGCTGCTCTTGCCGCCCAACGGGTTGGTGGCCGTGGTGGCTTCGGGCGCCGGGCCGGCGGCCAGGGCTGGGGCGATGGCAAGAGACGCGACGACGCAGGCGCCGGCGAGCAGGGTTCGCGAAAGTAGGGTCGTCATATCAGTTTTCCTCAGCGCTGTCGCGCCACCCGCAGGGCAAGAAACCGGCATCGCTTTTCTGATCGAAGGGCCGCGGAGCAGGCTATGCCAGTGCACCCGCGGAACGGGCTTGGCCCGGCCGCTGGGTGCGCCCCTTGAGGGGGATTGGACTTCCACACGCAGTGAGGAAGTCCAAACGGGGTGGTTTCATTTCAGATCCTGGGAGAGAGCCCGTCGGCCAGCGACAGGCGATAGGCGCGCCAGCCTGGCAGCAGGCTGGCCAGCCAGCCTGCTGCCAGCAGCGCACCGAGCAAGGTCCATTCGTTCAGTGTAGGAGCCGAGATCGTCAGGGCGAGGCCGTAGGTCGATTGCAGCCACGGCCCCAGCAGGGCCAGGGCGACGGCCGCGGCGATGGCGCCCAGCAGCACGCCCAGCGCGGTGACCAGCGCCCCTTCCAGTGCCAACAGCGCCAGCACATGGCGCGCGCCCGCGCCCACGGCGCGCAGCACGGCCAACTCGCGGCGGCGCTCGTTCAGGCCGGCCAGCACCACCGACACCAGGCCTGCCAGGCTGACGATGCCTACCAGGCCCGACAGCACCAGCAGCGCCTTCTCGCCCACGCCGACCACCTGCCACAGCTCGTCCAGCGCCACGCCGGGCAGGATGGCCATCAACGGCTCCTCGGTATAACCGGCCACCCAGCGCTGCACCGCGAACACGGCGGCGCGGCTCTTGAGGCCGACCAGCGCGGCGGTGACGCTCTTGGGGCTGAGGTCGAACTTGCGCACCTGCTCGGCGGGGATCTTGAGCCCCGGCACCGGCACGCCGGCGACCCAGTCGAGGTGGATGGCCTGCATGGCCTCCAGGCCGATGTGCACGGTGCGGTCCACCGGCGTGCCGGTGCGCGCGAGGATGCCGACCACGGTGAAGGGCTTGTCGGCATGCTCGGGCGAGAGCTCGCCGCTGCCGTGCGACAGCGTGATCTTCTGGCCCAGGCGATAGCCCAACTGCTCGGCGACGTCGGCGCCCAGCACCGCGTCGAAAAGCTGCTCGAAGGGTTTGCCTTCGCGCATGGCCAGCGCCTGGCGATCGCCGTAGTGGAAGCGGCTGAAGTACTCGGGCGTGGTGGCCAGCACCGGAAAGCCGTGGTGCGAGTCGCCCAGCGAGATCGGCACCACCCAGGCGACGCCGCGGTGGGCCTGCAGGTCCTGCACGCTCTTCCAGCCCATGTTGTTGGTGGCGGCGCCGATGCGGAACACCGAATACAGCAGCAGCTGCGTGCTGCCCGTGCGCGCGCCGACGATCAGGTCGGTGCCCGAGACGGCCGACGAGAAGTTGTCGCGCAGCTCGGTGCGGATGCGCTCCACGCCCAGCAGCAGCAGGGTGGACAGCGCGATGGAAAACACCGTGAGCGCCAGCGTGAAGCGCCGGTTCCAGGCGCTGCGGGCGGCGATGGCGAACAGCGTCTTCATGCGGCGGAAGCGGCAACGGCCGTCGCGGCCTTGTTGAGCGAGGGCAGGTGCAGCTGGCGCGCAAAACGTTGCGCGATGCGCGGGTCGTGGCTGACCAGCACCAGCGCGCTGCCGGCCTCCTGACAGGCGGCCAGCAGGGTGTCGAGGAAGGCCTCGCGGCGCTCCTCGTCCAGCGCGGAGGTGGGCTCGTCGGCGATCACCAGTTCGGGCCGGCCGACCAGCGCCCGCGCCGCAGCCACGCGCTGCTGCTGGCCCACCGACAGCTGCAGGGCGCTGCGCGACCAGAGCGTGGCATCCAGGCCCATGCGCGCCAGCAGCGCCTCGGCCTGTGCGCGCGAGCCCTCGGCCCGGCGGCGCGGAGAGAAGCGCAGCGGCAGCAGCACGTTGTCCATCACGCTCAGGTAGGGCAGCAGGTTGAACTGCTGGAAGATGTAGCCCACGTGGTCCACGCGCCGGCGGTCGCGGGCGCTGCCCCCCAGGCGCGACCAGTCCTGGCCCAGCAGTCGCACGTCGCCGGCATCCGCCAGCAGCACGCCGGCCAGCAGCGACAGCAGCGTGCTCTTGCCGCAGCCGCTCGGGCCGTACAGGAACACCGGCTCGTCGGCCGCGACAGCCAGATGGTCGATGTCGATGCAGGGCGCGGCCGCGCCGGGCCAGCCGAAGCGCAGGCTCCGGGCCTCCAGGACGGGGGCGGCGCTCACTTGTCCCAGGTCAGCCGCGCGGCGGGACGGCGCAGCACACGCTTGAACTGGCCCTGCGGCGCGACGATCTCTGCTTCGATCTGCCGCAGGTTCTTGAAGGCGTCGAAGAGTTGCACCTCGATGTAGCGGGCGCGCGAGGCATCGACGCAGTTGAAGGCGAAGCTGGCGTCCAGGTCGGCATGGTCGACGTCCTCCGCGGGCTTCGCAGCGGGTTTGGCTGCGGCCTTGGCATCGCCAACCTTGGCGCCGGCAGCTGGCTTGGCCTCGGCCGCCTTGTCGCCGCTGAGCACGGGCGAATCGAGCTGCACCGGACCGAGCTTGCAGCCGGCCGCCGGATCGATCACGAAGAGCTGATCGGCCGCGCGCAGGCGCTTCGTCATGCTGGCCACGGCCTCGCGCTCGGCATCGGTGCGCGGCGCGCGCTCGAAGCCGAGAAGGCTGTCCAGCGGCGCCTCCATCTCGATGGTGACGGCGGTGCCTTCGATGGCGATGTCCAGCTCCAGCTTGCCATGCACATGGGCATGCTGGGCGCGGGGGGCAGGCTTCTGCTGGGCCAGGGCGGGCGCGGCAAAACCGGTGAACAGGAGGGACGAGAGCGCCGCAAGGGCGGTGAGTCGGCGGAAGGTCATGCAGGTCACGGGTTGGGGCCTTGCCGGGTGGGCAGGCCGGGGGTGTTGCTCCATTCGCTCCAGCTGCCGGCGTACAGGGCCGGCTCGGGCAGGCCGGCGATGCGGGCGGCCAGCACATTGGGCACGGCGCTCACGCCGCTGCCGCAGTGATGGATCGCACCCGTGGCTGCTCGGTCGCCGAGCAGCGCCTCGAACTCGGCGCGCAACTGGTCGGCGTGCTTGAAGCGGCCGTCCGGTCCGATGTTGTCCACGAAGGGCCGGTTCAGCGCGCCGGGGATGTGACCCGCGATCGGGTCCAGCGGTTCCACTTCGCCGCGGTAGCGCGGGCCGGCCCGGGCATCGACGATGGGGGCGGCGCCGCTGTCCATGGCGGCGCGCACGGCGTCGGTGTCGACGAGCTTCACGCGCGGCGCGCCCAGCACGAAATTGCTCTGGAAGTGCGCCGGTTCCTCGCCGCTGGCGACGGGCAGGCCGGCCGCCTGCCAGGCTTGCAGGCCGCCGTCGAGCACGGCGGTGGCAGCGTGGCCGGCCCATTGCAGCATCCACCACAGCCGGCCGCAGTAGTTGGCGCCGTTGCGGTCGTAGACCACCGCCTGCATGTCGTTGGAGAAGCCCACGCTGCCCAGCCAGGCCGCGAAGCGCTCGCGGCTGGGCAGCGGATGCCGGCCACCGGAGGCCGGCCGGTCGGCCTCGTGCGCGACCAGCACGCGGCCGTCATGGCCTGGCGCGCCATGGCGGGCGCTCAGGTGCTGGTCCAGGTCGGCATGCAGCGCGCCGAGGATGTGGGACTGCAGCCAGGCCTCGCGGCCGGCGTGCGGCTTCATCAGGTCGAAGCTGCAGTCGAAGATCATGAGCGGCGCGTGGCTGTCCTGCAGCGCGCGCAGCTGGTCGACGGAAATCAGGGTGTCGTGCATCGGCAAGGCTCCGAGGGCGAAGCCGCCATTGTGGGCCCGGCGCCTGCCCGGTGCCTGAGCGCGCTCAGTGTTCCTCGGCCGGCGCCTTGGGCACCGCGCGCTGGCGCAGCACCGTGGCCGCGATGCCGCTGCCGATGATCAGCGCGATGCCACCCCAGCCCGCCGCGTCGATGCGGTCGCCGAAGAGCAGCACGCTGTAGATGGCCGCGAATACGATGCCGGAGTACTGCAGGTTGGCCACCACCAGGGTCGCCGCCTGCGTCTTCGCACTGGCATACGCGCGGGTGAGGCACAGCTGCCCAAGAGCAGCGAGCACGCCCACCGGGAGCAGCCAGATGGCATGCGACCACGACCAGACCGACCAGCCGGTGAACAGCGTCCACAGGGCGCCCGCCACGGCCGAGCCGACTGCGAAGTAGAAGACCGTGCGCGTCTCGGGCTCGCCGATGCGCGACAGCGCGATCACCTGCATGTACGCAAAGGCCGCGGCCATGCCCGACAGCAGCCCGACCAGGCCGGCGAAGGCGTCCGTGCCGTGCACCGAGGGCTTGAGCAGCAGCACCACCCCCGCGAAGCCGGCCAGCACCGTGAGTGCCAGCGGGCCCTGCATGGGCGGCAGCGGCACCCGTCCGCCACGGCCTGGCACCGGCGCCCAGGCCAACAGCGCGCCGCCCACCAGGAAGGCCGCGACCCAGATGCTGCTCATGTAGTTGAGCGTCATGGCGGTGGCCAGCGGCAGGTTGGCGATGGCGTACCACCAGGCGCCCAGCGAGGCGGTGCCGATCACGCTGCGCCACGCATGCATGCCGGGATAGCGCGTGGCCAGCGACACCTTCTGCCGGCGCGCCAGCACGGCGATGAAGATCATGCCGATCACACCGCGCCAGAACACCAGCTCGGCGCTGGTGAACCAGGCCGAGGCGATCTTCACGCACACGCCCATGGTCGCGAAGAACAGGGCCGAAGCGACCATCCACAGGCTTTGCATGCGCGGGTCAGTTCTCCTGCTGGGTGGGAATCGGCCGGCCGGGGTGGCCCATCAGCCGCGCGCGCTGTCGAGACAGGCGCGGGCCGCGGCGCTGGCGGTCATCTGCGTGCGATACCACTCGTGGAAGTGCTGCATGCCGTCTTCCATGGGGCTCTGGTAGGGACCGACCTCGTTGTCGCCGCGCTGGAAGAGGGCGCGCCGCCCGGCGTCCATGCGCTCGCCGATCTCGTCGTCCTCGATGCAGGTCTCCATGTAGGCAGCCTGCTGCGCCTCGACGAACTCGCGCTCGAAGTGGGCGATCTCCTCGGGGTAGTAGAACTCGACCACGTTCATGGTCTTGTGCGGGCCCATGGGATGCAGCGTCGACACGGTCAGCACATGCGGGTACCACTCCACCATGATGTGGGGGTAGTAGGTCAGCCAGATGGCGCCGAACTCGGGCGGGCGGCCACTGCGGTAGCGCAGCAACTCGTCATGCCAGCGCTCGTACACCGGGCTGCCGGCACGGCCGAGCCGGTTGGCCACGCCCACGGTCTGCACCGAATACTGCGGCTTGAACTCCCAGCGCAGGTCGTCGCAGGTCACGAAGTTGCCCAGGCCCGGATGGAAGGGGCCGACGTGGTAGTCCTCCAGGTAGACCTCGATGAAGGTCTTCCAGTTGTAGTTGCACTCGTGCATCTCGACGCGGTCGAGCACGTAGCCGTCGAAGTTCAGGTGGGCGCGCGGGCCCATGCCGGCGAGGTCGGCCTCGATGTCGCGGCCGTTGTCCTCGAACAGCAGGCCGTTCCATTCGCGCAGGCCGTAGGTGTGCAGGTTGAGGCAGGGGTCCTGGGCGAAATGCGGCGCGCCCAGCAGCGTGCCGGTGGGCGAAGGGCCGGCGGCGTTGTAGGTCCAGCGGTGCAGCGGGCAGACGATGTGGCCGCCGCTCTGGCGCGGCAGCTCGCCCTTGCCGCGCAGGATCACGGCCTGGCGGTGGCGGCAGACATTGGAGATCAGCTCGACGCCGCGCGGCGTGTGCACCAGCGCGCGGCCTTCGCCTTCCTGCGGCAGCGTGTGGTAGCTGCCGGCTTCGGGCACCCACAGCTTGTGGCCCACGTAGCGTGGGCCCTGCTTGAAGAGTGTTTCCATTTCGCTCGCATAGAGCGCCTCGTCGAAATAGCTGGAGACCGGAAGTTGGCTCGAAGCCTGCTGCAGTCGAAGACTTAAATCAGACATGGGTGACCTGACCAAGCTCCCCACAGGGAGGTAACGCGAAGTGGAAACCCCTGCTTTGCTCCGCCCGGAAGGGGTGGCCTCCTTGAGGATTGGGCAGAAAAAACGAAGCCGGCTGGCGCCGGCACAGGGAATGAGCTCGAATTGTACCCCGGTTTTATCCAGGGCCGATGACCGCGACCGGCGAAGGCGCTGGTCCCGCCCACGGCCGACAGGCGGCTCGGACGGGGCCTCCTAGAATCGCGCGTTTCACCTTCCGACAACCTTCCGAATGCCCAAGGCCGCCCCCGCAGCCGCGCCTGCGCCCGACACCGCCGACCTGCCCGCCAGTTACGAGGCAGGTCTGCAGGAACTGGAGCAACTGGTGGCCGCGCTCGAATCGGGCCAGCTTCCCCTCGACCAGCTGCTTGCCGGCTACCAGCGCGGTGCGCGCCTGCTGGCCTTCTGCCGCGAACGCCTGCAGGCCGTGGAAGAGCAGATCAAGGTGCTGGACGCCGGCAACCTCAAGCCATGGACAGGCGCCTGATGGCCGCGTCTGCCTGGACGCCGGTCGAACTCGCGGCCTGGATGCGCCCGCAGTTGGCGCGTGTGGAAGCTGCGCTCGCGCAGTGGGTGGGCGCCGGGGCGCCGTCCTCGCTGGCCGAGCCCATGCGTTACGCCGTGCTCGACGGCGGCAAGCGCCTGCGGCCGCTGCTGGTGCTGGCTGCCGCACGGGCCGCTGGCTCGGCCGGCGTGCCGGCCTGGCTGGACGAGGCGGCCCTGCGCGCGGCCTGTGGCGTCGAGCTGATCCATGCCTATTCGCTGGTGCACGACGACATGCCCTGCATGGACAACGACGTGCTGCGCCGGGGCAAGCCAACGGTGCATGTGCGCTTCGGCGAAGCGGGTGCGCTGCTGGCCGGGGATGCCCTGCAGGCGCAGGCCTTCGAGCTGATCGCGCCGTTGGACGGCGCCGCCGCGGCGGTGCCCGCGCAGGTGCAGGCCCGTCTCGTCGCGCTGCTGGCGCGCGGCGCCGGTGCCTGCGGCATGGCCGGCGGCCAGGCCATCGACCTGGCCAGCGTCGGCCGTCGGCTGGACGAGGCGCAGCTGCGCGAGATGCACCGCCTCAAGACCGGCGCCCTGCTGCAGGCCAGCGTCGAGATGGGCGCCGCGTGCGCGGGCGAGCTGCCTGTGGCCGCGGCCCAGGGCCTGCGCGCCTTCGGCGCCGCCATCGGCCTCGCCTTCCAGGTCGTGGATGACGTGCTCGACGTCACGGCCGATTCCGCCACCCTGGGCAAGACGGCCGGCAAGGACGCCGCCGCCGACAAGCCCACCTACGTCGCCCTTCTGGGCCTGGACGGCGCCCGCGCCGAAGCGGACCGCCTGCTGGCCCAGGCGCTGGCCGCGCTCGATGCCAGCGGCCTGGCCGACACCGCCGCACTGGCCGCCCTGGCCCACATGGTCGTCGCGCGCGACCGGTAGCCTTTTTCGAACATCGCCCCATGGCACCTCTTCTCCCCACGATCCACGATCCCGCCGACCTGCGCCGCCTGCCGCGCGAGCAGCTGCGCCAGCTGGCCGACGAGGTGCGTGCCTGCGTGCTCGACAACGTGTCGCGCACCGGCGGCCACCTCAGCTCCAACCTCGGTACTGTCGAGCTCACCGTGGCGCTGCACTATGTCTTCGACACGCCCGAGGACCGCATCGTGTGGGACGTGGGCCACCAGACCTATCCGCACAAGATCCTCACCGGCCGGCGCGAGCGCATGCCCACGCTGCGCCAGCAGGGCGGCATCTCGGGCTTTCCGCAGCGCACCGAAAGCGTCTACGACACCTTCGGCACGGCGCACTCGTCCACCAGCATCTCGGCCGCCCTCGGCATGGCTCTGGCCGCGCGCCAGAAGGGCGAGACGCGCCACGCCATCGCGGTGATCGGCGACGGCGCGATGACTGCCGGCATGGCCTTCGAGGCGCTGAACAACGCGGGCGTGTACGACGACGCCCGGCTCCTGGTGATCCTGAACGACAACGACATGTCGATCAGCCCGCCCGTGGGCGCACTCAACCGGTATCTGGCGCAGCTGATGAGCGGCCAGTTCTACGCGGCGGCCAAGGAGGTCGGCAAGAGCGTGCTCAAGGCGGCGCCGCCACTGTTCCAGCTGGCCAAGCGGCTGGAGGAGCAGGCCAAGGGCATGGTGGTGCCGGCCACGCTGTTCGAGAAGTTCGGCTTCAACTACATCGGGCCGATCGATGGCCACGATCTCGACTCGCTGATTCCCACGCTGGAGAACCTCAAGCAGCTCAAGGGCCCGCAGTTCCTGCATGTAGTCACGCGCAAGGGCCAGGGCTACAAGCTGGCCGAGGCCGACCCCGTGGCCTATCACGGCCCGGGCAAGTTCGATCCGTCCATCGGCCTGGTCAAGCCCGCCGCCGCGCCCAAGAAGACCTTCACCCAGGTCTTCGGCCAGTGGCTGTGCGACATGGCCGCCAAGGACGGCCGGCTGGTGGGCATCACGCCCGCCATGCGCGAGGGCTCGGGCCTGGTGGAGTTCGAACAGCAGTTCCCCGAGCGCTACTACGACGTCGGCATCGCCGAGCAGCATGCCGTGACCTTTGCGGGTGGCCTCGCCTGCGAAGGGCTCAAGCCGGTGGTAGCCATCTATTCGACCTTCCTGCAGCGCGCCTACGACCAGTTGATCCACGACGTGGCGATCCAGAATCTGCCGGTGGTCTTCGCGCTGGACCGCGCGGGCCTGGTGGGCGCCGACGGCGCCACGCATGCGGGGGCCTACGACATCCCCTTCCTGCGCTGCGTGCCTAACATGGCCGTGGCCTGTCCGGCGGACGAGGCCGAGTGCCGGCAACTGCTGTCCACCGCCTTCGCGCAGAACCATCCGGTGGCCGTGCGCTATCCGCGCGGCGCGGGCGTGGGCACCGTGCCTTCGCTGTCGCTCGATGCCCTTCCCTACGGCAAGGGGGAGGTGCGCCGCCAGGGCCGGCGCATCGCCATCCTCGCCTTCGGCACGCTGCTCTATCCGGCGCTCGAGGCCGGCCAGGCGCTCGATGCCACGGTCGTCAACATGCGCTGGGCCAAGCCCCTGGACGAGGCGTTGCTGCGCGAGGTGGCCGAGGGCCACGAGGCGCTGGTGACGATCGAAGAGGGGGCCATCATGGGCGGCGCGGGCAGCGCCGTGCTCGAGGCCTTGCAGGCCGCGGGCATCCAGCGCCCGGTGCTGCAACTGGGCCTGCCCGACCGCTTCATCGAGCATGGCGACCCGGCCCGCCTGCTGGCCGGGCTGGGGCTGGATGCCGCGGGCATCCGCAGCGCCATCGAGGCGCGCTTCGGCGCGGCCTGACCCGCGCGCTGTGCGGGCGCGTTCCGGGCACCGCAAGGGGAAACCCCACGGGGCCGCCGGGTGCATCTTTTTAGAATCGGCCCTCTTCAGAGTCGACAACGCGGCCACGGGCCGCGTTCGTATTTCAGCTGTTCAACGGAGTCAAGCTCATGGATCGTCGTTCCATCATCAAAAATGCCGGCCTCGCTGGTGTCCTGGCCGCCGGTGTGGCGCCAGCGGTGCACGCGCAGGCCGCAGTGCGCTGGCGCCTCGCATCGAGCTTCCCTCGCTCGCTCGACACCATCTTCGGCAGCGCCGAAATGCTGTCCAAGACGATCAAGGCCATGTCGGGTGGCAAGTTCGAGATCACCGTGCACCCCGCCGGTGAACTGATGCCGGCCTTCGGCGTCGTCGATGCGCTGCAAGGCGACACCATCGAGATGGCCCAGTCCGCCGCCTATTACTTCACCGGCAAGGACCCGGTCTTCGCCTTCAGCTGCGCCGTGCCCTTCGGCCTGACCGCGCGTCAGAACACCGCGTGGAAGGACTACGGCGGCGGCCGCAAGCTGCTCGACGACTTCTTCGCCAAGTACAACTTCCGCACCGCCAGCGCCGGCAACACCGGCACGCAGATGGGCGGCTGGTACCGCAAGGAAATCAAGACCGTCGAGGACCTCAAGGGTCTGAAGATGCGCATGGGCGGCGGCGTGTTCGGCGAAGCGATGCAGAAGCTCGGCGTGGTGCCGCAGAACATGCCGGCCGGCGACGTGTACCAGGCGCTCGAGAAGGGCACGCTGGACGCCGCCGAATTCGTCGGTCCCTACGACGACGCCAAGCTGGGCTTCAACAAGGTCGCGCCCTACTACTACTACCCCGGCTGGTGGGAAGGCGGCGCCGACCTGGAGTTCTTCATCAATGTGAAGAAGTTCAACGCGCTGTCCGACGAGAACAAGGCGATCCTCAACGCCGCGATGGCCGTGGCGGCCACCGACATGACCGCCAAGTACGACGCCTACAACCCCATCGCTCTGAAGAAGCTGGTGGCCGAAAAGACCCAACTGAAGGCCTTCCCCAAGGCCGTGATGGACGCGGGTTTCAAGTCGTCGATGGAGGTCTTCGCCGACCACGAAGCCAAGTCGCCGGAGTTCAAGGCCATCCACCAGAGCATGCGCGCCTTCCAGCGCGACCAGATCCTGTGGAACCGCTTCTCGGAGTACCCGTTCAACCAGTACATGAACGGCGTCAAGATCTGACGAAGGCGCGGGCGCCGAGCCTGCCGGATGGCGGGCTCGTCGGCTTGATGCACGCACAACAAAAAAGCCGCGCAGTGCGCGGCTTTTTTGCGTCTGTCGTCATGGCCCTCGGTGGTGACCGCGAGTCCCGCGCCGACATCGCGCAAGGCGCGGCGTCCGGCGCAGGCGCCCGCAATGGACGCGGGCGGGCAGGCGGTGGCTAGTTGGAAGGCTGCGCCCGCTTGAGCGCCTCTTCCATCGCCTTGACCGGATCGTCCGGGGTGGACGCCGGCGCGTCCGCGTCGGGTGCGGCGGGTGCGGCGGGTGCCGCCTCCGGGGAAGCCGGTGCCGCGGGGGGCGAGTCACCGCCCGGCGCGGGCGTGCCGCCGTAGGGCTCTTCGCCGCTGCCGTAGCCGGCATCCGGCGAGGCCCCGCCGCCTTCGGGCTGCAGGCTCTCGCGCATCTGGTCGCCGATGCTCTTGAGATCGTAGTTCTGGGCCTTGTCGAGGCTGCCCGTGACCAAGTTGGGGAACGAGATCATCACGCCGACCATCACCAGCTGGATCAGCACGAAGGGAATGGCGCCCTTGTAGATCTGCATGGTGGTGACAGGCTGCATCACCGTGTGGGTCACACGGTCCACGTACGGCTTGTCCGGCGCCACCGAGCGCAGGAAGAACAGCGCGAAGCCGAAGGGCGGGTGCATGAAGGAGGTCTGCATGTTCATCGCCAGCAGCACGCCGAACCAGATCAGGTCGATGCCCAGCTTGTCGGCCACGGGCGCCAGCAGCGGCACCACGATGAACGACAGCTCGAAGTAGTCGAGGAAGAAGGCCAGGAAGAAGATCAGCAGGTTCACCGCGACCAGGAAGCCCACCTGGCCGCCCGGCAGGCTGGCCAGCAGGTGCTCGACCCAGATCGGGCCGTCCGCCGCCTGGAATACCAGGCTGAAGATGGTGGCGCCGATCAGGATGAACATCACGAAGCTGCCGAGCTTGGTGGTGGCGGCCAGCGCCTGCTTGAGCAGCGTCATGTCGAGCCGCCCGCGCGCCCAGCCCATGATGAGCGCACCGATGGCGCCCATCGCCCCGCCTTCGGTCGGCGTGGCGATGCCCAGGAAGATCGTGCCGAGCACCAGGAAGATCAGCAGCAGCGGCGGGATGAGCACGAAGGTCACGCGCTCGGCCAGCCTGGACAGCAGCCCCAGCCGCAGGTACTTGTTGAGCAGGGCGATCACCAGCGCGACGAAGGTACCGCCGCACATCGCCACGACCACCTTTTCGTCCGTGGCGACCGAGGTGACCGTCTGGCCGCTCCACCAGCTGTGCACATCGGTCAGGTGGCGCGCGACCAGCACCGAGACGACAAAGGAGATGACCATGAGCACCAGCAGCGAGCGATAGCCACCGCTGCCGTCGGGCTCGCGGTAGATGCGGGCCTCGGCGGGCAGCGCCGGCACGCTGGCGGGCCGGAAGATGGCGAGGAAGGCCACGTACAGCACATAGCAGCCCACCAGCATGAAGGCCGGCACGAAGGCGCCCTTGTACATGTCGCCCACGCTCTTGCCGAGCTGGTCGGCCATGATGATCAGCACCAGCGAGGGCGGGATGATCTGGGCCAGCGTGCCCGATGCCGCGATCACGCCGCTGCTGAAGCGGCGGTCATAGCCGTAGCGCAGCATGATGGGCAGCGAGATCAGGCCCATCGAGATGACCGAGGCGGCCACCACGCCGGTGGTGGCGGCCAGCAGCGCGCCGACGAAGACCACGGCCAGCGCCAGGCCCCCGCGCATGGGGCCGAACACCTGGCCGACGGTGTCGAGCAGGTCCTCAGCCATGCCGCTGCGCTCCAGGATGAGCCCCATCAGCGTGAAGAAGGGCACCGCGAGCAGCGTGTCGTTGGCCATGATGCCGATCAGGCGCTGCGGCAGCCAGGCCATCACCGAGGACTGGAACACCCCCAGTTCGATGCCGATGATGCCGAAGGTCAGCCCGCAGGCGCCAAGGCTGAAGGCCACCGGGAATCCCAGCAGCAGGAAGCAGATGAGCCCCGCGAACATGATCGGGGCGAAATTGGCGGTGATGAACTCCACGTCGTGTACTCCCGTCCGGTTCAGCGGGCCTGCGGCGCCGTGGCGGCCGCGTTGGCATTGCGGGCGTCGGATTCGGCGCGCTGGCGCAGCACCTCGGCCAGTTCTTCCTCGGCGGTCTTCTCGCCGGGCTTGACGGTCGGGTCAGGGCCATCGCCGGTGAGGAAGGCGATGCGCTTGATCAGCTCGGACCAGCCCTGCAGCAGCAGCAGGGTGAAACCGATCGGCAGCGCCAGCCACACCGGCCAGCGGATCAGTCCGCCGGGGTTGCCCGACATTTCGCCCGAGGCGAACTTCTGCATCGTCATGGGCACCGTGTAGTACAGCACCAGCAGGCATACCGGCGTGAGGAAGAGCGTGAAGCCGACGATGTCGATCCAGATCTGCGCCTTCTTGGGCAGGCGGCTGTTGAGCACATCGATGCGCACATGCTCCCGGTTGAGCAGCGTGAAGCCCGCAGCCACCAGGAAGGACCAGGCGAACAGGTACCACTGCACCTCGAGGAAGGCATTGGAACTGGTGTTGAAGATGTAGCGCACCAGCGCGTTGAGCGCACTGATGGCCGTTGACGCCATGATCAGCCAGATCACGACCTTGCCCACCTGCGCATTGAGCCAGTCGATGGCGCGCGAGAGCCTCAGCAAGCCTTGCATGTCTACTCCATTTTTGAATTGGGCCTTTCAGATACGAAGACACCCGGCGCGCTGGCGTTGTGGGCCGCGAGCCGGGTGCGAAAGGCGGGCGGATTCTAAGGGGCCGCGCCGCGTCGACCATGAGGCGAACCCCCAGCCTGTGCGGGCCTGCAGCAGTGCATGTCGGCGCGTCCCGGACCGCGGGCCGCGCGGTCTTCGCCAAGGCGGCTTGGGTCGTCCCGCATGGTGCGGGCGCGCAAGGACTCAGCGCTCGGTCGGGCCGCGTCCCACCATCGCGCGGATGCGCTCGATGAGTTCCTCGATGGCGAAGGGCTTGGCGATCATGTCCATGCCGGGCGCGAGGAACTCCGACCGGATCGCGGCGCGCGCGGCATAGCCGGTCATGAACAGCACCTGCAGGCCAGGCCGCTGCTGGCGGGCGATCTCCGCCACCTGCCGGCCATTGAGGCCGGGCAGGCCCACATCGCTCACCAGCAGGTCGATGCGGCGGTTCGACTGCAGGATGGGCAGCGCCGACGGACCGTCCGCTGCCTCCAGCGTTTGGTAGCCCAGATCGACCAGCACCTCGCGAACCAGCAGGCGCACGCCTGGGTCGTCCTCCACCAGCAGCACGACCTCGCCCTCGGTCGCCAGCGGCCTGCCTGCATCGCGGCTCGCCTCCGGCTGCTCGGTGGGCGGCTCGTCGGAGCAGGGCAGGTACAGGTCCACGCGGGTGCCCTGGTCCGGCACGCTGTCGATGCGCACATGGCCGCCCGATTGCTGGGCGAAGCCGTAGACCATCGACAGCCCGAGCCCGGTGCCCTGGCCGATCGGCTTGGTGGTGAAGAAGGGATCGAAGGCCTTGGACAGTACGTCGCGGGGCATGCCGCTGCCGGTGTCGGCCACGGTGATGCGGACATAGTGGCCGGGGCGCAGCGGCTCCATCTCGCCGTCCTTCACCGCCAGGTGTGCCGTTGCGATGCGCAGCAGGCCGCCCGAAGGCATGGCGTCGCGCGCGTTGATGGCCAGGTTGAGGATGGCGCTCTCCAGCTGGCTTTCGTCGCCGACCGCCAGGCAGGCCTGGGCTTCCAGCGCCACGTCCAGGCGCACATGCTCGCCCAGTGTGCGGCGCAGCATCTCCTCCATGGAGCGCACGAGATGGTTGACGTCCAGCGGCTTCGGATCGAGCGACTGGCGGCGCGAGAAGGCCAGCAACCGCTGCACCAGCGAGGCGGCGCGGTGGGCCGATTGCGTGGCGCTGTCCATGAAGCGCTCCAGCCCCTCGGTCTGGCCCTGGGCCACGCGCCGCCGCATCACCTCGATGGCGCCGGTGATGCCCTGGAGCATGTTGTTGAAGTCGTGCGCGATGCCGCCGGTGAGCTGGCCGATGGCTTCCATCTTCTGGCTGTGGCGCAGCCGCGCCTCGGATTCGCGCAGCGCCGTCACGTCGCGGCCGACCGCATGCAGATAGGGCGCGTCGGGCACGGCCGTCCATGACAGCGTGCGGTAGCTGCCGTCGCGGTGGCGCATCCGGCCTTCGTAGCGCAGCGTGGGGATGCCCTGCGCCAGCCGCTCGAACTCGCGTTCGGCGGCAGCCAGGTCCTCGGGATGCGAATAGTCCAGCAGCTGGCCACCCAGCAGTTCCTCCTCGCGCCAACCGAGGATGGCGTACCAGGCCGGGTTGACGTGCAGGATGCGGCCTCCCAGGTCGGCGATCACCATCACGTCGGTGGACAGCTGCCACAGCCGGTCGCGGTCACGCGTGCGTTCCTCCACCCGCTGCGCCAGGGTGGAGTTCATGGCCTCCAGTTGCGCCTGTGCGGCCTTCTGGTCCTCGATGTCGGTGGTGGTGCCGATCCAGCGCATGCTGCCGTCGCCACCCTGCACGGGCTGAGCGCGCACCAGTTGCCAGCGCCACTGACCATCATGGCGGCGCAGGCGCAGCTCGGTGCTGTAGGGCGTCAGGGTAGTGCAGGCACGGGCCCAGGCGGCCCGCATCGAGGCGTGGTCCTCGGGGTGCAGGGTCGCCAGCCATCGGTGGCCAAGGAGCTCGTCCGGGCGGGCGCCGGTGTAGTCGAGCACCTGCTGGTTGACCCAGTCCAGCGCGCCGTCGGGGCCCGCCGTCCACACCTGGTTGGGCACGGCCTGGGCGAGGGCGCGAAAGCGCGCCTCGCTTTCGCGCAGGGTGGCCTGGGCCAAATGGCTCACGGTCACGTCCTGCACCACGCCGCGCATGAGCAAGGGCGCGCCGGTGCTGTCGCGCACGATCTCGGCGCGGCGCCAGATCCAGCGCAGCCGGCCGTCGTCGGCGCGGCGGATGCGGTACTCGACATCGAGCGGCGCGCTGCCGTCGCTGCGGCTGTGGGTGTCGGACATGCCCTCCGCCTCGCCGGGCACCTTCAGGGTTTCCAGCATCGACGAGGGCACGGGTGCGGCATGGGCCGGCAGGCCGAAGGCGCGGAAGAAGCCCGGCGAGGCAGTGACGGTGTCGGCCGGAATGTCCAGCACGAACACGCCCACGCCGCCGGCCGCCTGGGCCAGCCGCCATTGCTCTTCCATCTCGCGCAGGTGGGCCTCGCTGGCCGCCAGGCGGCGCGTGGCGTTCACGCGGGCCGTGGTCTCCTTGACGATGCACAGCACCCCGCAGATGCGGCCGTCGTGCTCGCGCACGGGCGAGTAGGAGATGTCGAAGAACACGTCTTCCATCTGCCCGTGGCGGTTGATGCGGAAGGGCCGGTCCTGGGCGGCCACCGTCTCGCCGAAGTGCAGCACGCGGTCCAGCAGCGGCTGCAGGTCGTCCCACAACTCGCTCCAGTGTTCCTGGCCCGGGCGACCGAAGGCCGTGGGATGCTTGTTGCCGATGGTGGGCGCGTAGGCGTCGTTGTAGAAGGCGACGTAGTCCTGGCCCCAGAACAGCACGATCTCCGCCTGCGAAGGCAGCATCATGTCGATGAGCATGCGCAGTGTCGGCGGCCACTCGGAGGCCGGCCCGAGGGGGCAGCGCTCGGCGGTCAGGGCGCGCGCCAGGGCGGCGCACTCGCCTCGGACGAAGGGCCAGTGGGTGGGGACGGATGCGGCGCGCATAGGTCGCGGGAATGCGGCCGGATTATGGTGGCGGCACGGGGCGGCCGATGTCAGCGGATCACGCGTTATGGCCCGTCCCGGCCTGGCGGCTGCGCATGCGTTCGATCCACTGGGCCAGGCTGAAGTGGGCGCCCGTGCCGGCGTCCCGGGCGATGCGGATGCGGCCGATCGACAGTGTGCGCAGGTCCTCGCGCTCCGTGCCGCGCGCGATGATGACCTGGCGGTACAGGTCCAGCCGTTCGACCGTGATCACCCGGTCCGAGGCCTGCCCGTAGATGTCCGTGTACTGGATGCGCAGCGTCGGATGCGGGTTGTCGTACAGCGCGGTGTTCGCCACCGGCGGGGCCGCCGCGGGCGACGGCACGGGGGCACTGGGAACGGCGCCGGTGCTGCGGCCTTGCAGAGGCATGGCGAGGGTGCCCGAGCGCGAGCGGGCCGTGTCGATGCGGTGGTGGCGCTGCCGCCAGGCGCGCGATCCATCCCACAGGCGCCAGGCCAGGGCCGCCAGCCCCATGACCACGGCCGACGCCAGCATCCAGTGTTCCCAGCGGCCGAAGCTCAGCGGTTGCATGGCGTCCTCCCAATGCGGATGGCACCGCCACCCCGCGCCAGGGGCTGCAGGCGCAGCGCCCCCGGGATGGGGCGGGCCGGATGCCTCGGACGATTCTAGGAAGGCGCAGGCCTTTCCGGCCAGCGGGTGCGCTCAGCGCTGCGGCATGTCCTTGTACGAATAGCCCAGGCTGACGGTGGCGTCCTCTGGAATGGGCGGCATGGTGGCGTTCCAGTCCTCCCACTGCTGGCGCATGGCGGCCAGGCGGGCGGGCACGCGCGGCGCCAGATTGGCCCGCTCGCGCTCGTCGGCCGGGATGTCGAACAGGTAGTCGTGTCCGTCCACGCGCAGGTACTTCCAGCGGCCGTCGCGCAGGGCGCGCTGGCCGCGGTGGTTCATGCGCCAGTGCAGCGGCCGCGCGAAGGTGGCGGCGGGGTCGCGCAGCACGGGCATGAGCGAGACGCCATCCAGCGGGTACTCGGGGTCTGCGGCGACGCCGGCGGCGTCGAGCATGGTGGCCGACCAGTCCATGGTCATGCACAGCTGCTCGCTGCGGCCGCCGGGGGCGATGGCGGCCGGCCAGTGGGCGATCCACGGCACGCGGATGCCGCCTTCGGTCAGGTCCATCTTGCCGCCGACCAGCGGCCAGTTGTCCGAGAAGCGCTCGCCGCCGTTGTCGCTGGTGAAGACGACCAGCGTGTTGTCCAACCGGCCGGTGCGGCGCAGGGCCTCCACGATCCAGCCGATGCCTTCGTCCATGTGGTGGATCATGCGGCGGTAGACGTGGATGTTGCCGCCGGCCAGGTCGAACAGGTTGTCCTTGACGGCGGGGGCGCGGCCGGCGTCCTCGCGCGTTTCCCAGGGCCAGTGCGGCGCGGTGTAGTGCAGGCTCAGGAAGAAGGGCGCCTCGCCGGCGGCCATGCGCTCGACGTAATCCACGGCGCGGTGGGAGAACAGGTCGGTGAGGTAGCCCTCGTCGTGCTTCTCTTCCTCGCCGAAGAACAGGTCGTGCGTGCCGCGGCTGTCGCAGTGGGTGAAGTAGTCCACCCCGCCCGACAGCGGCCCGAAGAACTCCTCGTAGCCCGAGCGCAGCGGCCCGAAGGCGGGCGGGTAGCCCAGGTGCCACTTGCCGATCAGGGCGGTGCGGTAGCCGGCGTCCTTGAGCAGCGAGGGCAGGGTGGGATGCGAGGGCGGCATGCCCAGCGTGCTGCTGCCGCGGCTCTTGCTGTTGATCGGCTCCTCGGCCGCGCCGCGCAACCGGTACTGGTAGCGGCCGGTGATCATGCCGAAGCGGGTGGGCGAGCACACGGGCGAGTTGGCGTAGCCCTGGGTCAGCAGCAGGCCGCCCGCAGCCAGCTGGTCCAGCACGGGCGAGACCTTGCCGAAGGGCGCGTCGCGGCCGCCGTAGCAGCCCAGGTCGGCGTAGCCCAGGTCGTCGGCGACGATGAAGATGATGTTGGGGCGGCCGGCCCCGGGGGTGGCGGTGGCGTTCATGGCTGGTAGCCCGAGGTCTTGACGACGGGTGCCCATTGGGCGCGGAAGGCCTTGAGCATCGCCTCGGTTTCGGCGCGGGTGCTGACCACCGGCTGCATCCTGGCGTCGGTGAACTTGCGCTGGGTGTCGGGTTCCTGCATCACGTCGTGGATCTCGCGTGCCAGGCGGTCGGCCTTGTCGCGCGGCATCGAGGCTGGGGCGAAGAAGGCGTTCCAGCCCACGGCCGTGATGTCCAGGCCGGCTTCCTTGAAGGTGGGCACGTCGGGCGCAAAGGCCGAGCGCTTGGCGCTGGAGACCGCCAGGATGCGCACCTTGCCCGATTCATGCTGCGGCAGCAGCACGTCGAAGGTGTCGACGGCGATGGGGATCTGGCCGCCGATCAGGTCGGTCATCACCGTGGAAGAGCCGCGGTAGCCCACCACCTCGGTCTTGACCTGGGCCTTCTGGCCCAGCATGAGCGCGAAGAAGTGCGGCAGGCTGCCGGTGGCGGGCACGCCCACGTTGGCCTTCTCGGGGTTGGCCTTCATCCACGCCAGCAGGTGCGACAGCTGCTTGACCGGCACCGCGCTGCCCACCACCAGGCCGAACTCGTAGTTGTTGACGTTGGACAGCGGCTGGAAGTCGCGCTCCGGGTCGTAGCCGTTGTCCTTGAAGACCAGCGGCGCCACCACCATGACGGCCGGGTTGGCCACCATGATCACGTTCTGGCCGGCGGGCGTGTTCTTGACCTGCTGGGCGGCCAGGCGGCCACCCGCGCCCGCCTTGTTGTCCACCACGACGGGCACGCCCAGCTTGGCGGTGAGGCGGTCTGCCACGATGCGGGCGACGCGGTCGGTGGCGCCGCCGGGGGCATAGCCGACGACGATGCGCAGGGGGCCGTCAATTGCCGGCTGGGCGGAGACTGCGCCTGCCAGGGTGGCAAGGGCCAGGGCCGCCGCGAGGCGGTGGAATGTTCTGCGTGGGCTCATGGGTGACTACCGGATCGCTCGAAATGAAGCTCGCGCGACTGTAGGGCCGCCACAATCGATGGATCAGATCCATCATCCCTCGGATTTACCCCATGACGCGCCGTCCCGACGCGGCCTCCGCCCGTCCTGCCTCCCTCGATCCGCTGCTGCTGTATCGCATGTCGCGCGTCATCGCGGTGGCGGGCAGCATGGTGCTGCGGCTGTGCGAGGGGCGCTTCGGCATCACCCGGCGCGAATGGCGGTTGATCGCCACGCTGGCGGGCAAGGGGCCCATGGGCTCGTCCGAGCTGGCGCAGCAGACGCAGCTGGACCGGGTGCGCACCTCGCGCGCCCTCGGTTCGCTGGTCGACAAGGGACTCGTTCTGCGCGAGCAGGCCAGCGGTGACCGGCGGCATGTGGCCGTCGCGCTCAGCGAGCGGGGACAGGCGATCTATGACGCGCTCTACCCGCAGGTCACGGAACTGAACCGGCAGCTGCTGCAGGCCTTGGGCGAGCGACAGCAGCCCTTTCTCGACGGGCTGGACCGGCTGGAGGCCAGGGCGCTCGAACTGGCATCGCAGGCCGAGCTGCCCAAGGCACCGCGCGGGCGCAGAGCGGGCTGAGCGCTTCTTTCCAGCGGCGCTGCGCGGTCGCGCCGTCGTTGGCCGCAGCAGCGGCGCCGTCGAGGGTCAGACCGCGCCCGGCTGCACCGGCGGATGGGCACCGATGTCCTCCCCCGTCCGTTCGTGTCGGGCGCTGCCAAGGTCGCCTTCCACCCGCATGCGCGGCAGGAACTGCGGGTACTCGCGCTGCATGAAGTCGATCACGCCCTCGCGCACCCGGCAGCGCAGGTCCCAGGCCAGGCCGGAACTGGCGGCCGTGCACAGGATGCGCAGCTGCATGGTGCGCTCGGTGGCATCGGTCACCACGAGGTTGAAGAAGCGACCATCCCACTCGGGCGCGGCCTTGACCACGCGCTCCACCTCGGCGCGCAGCGGCGCCAGCGGCATCCCATAGTCCACGAACAGGAAGACCGAGCCCAGCAGCTGCGAGCTGTTGCGCGTCCAGTTCTGGAAGGGCTTCTCCATGAAGTAGTTCAGCGGAATGATCAGCCGCCGGTCGTCCCAGATGCGCAGCACCACGTAGGTGCCGGTGATCTCTTCCACGCGCCCCCATTCGCCCTCGACGATCAGCACGTCGTCGATGCGGATCGGCTGGGTCAGTGCGATCTGGATGCCCGCGATCAGGTTGCTGAACACCGGCTTGGCGGCCAGACCGCCGACGATACCGATCACGCCCGCCGAGGCCAGCAGGCTGGCGCCGACCTGGCGCGCGCCCGGAAAGGTCATCAGCGCCATGGCCGCGCCGATGATCACCGCCACCACCATCGCCGTGCGCGAGAGCACGCGCGCCTGGGTCAGGATGCGCCGCGCCGCCATGTTGTCGGCCACATCCACCGGATGGCGCGCGATGATGCCGTCCGCCAGTCCGCCGATCAGCCGCACGACCAGCCAGGTCAGCGACACGATCAGCAGCAGCCCGTTGAGGTGGCGGATGTTGCCGATGAACTCCAGGTCATCCGGCGCGGCCTGCCAGACCGTCTGCAGTGCCAGCAACGGCAGCACGGCGCTGGCGGGCGCGCGGGCCGCCTGCACCACCATGTGGACCACCGGCAATGGTCGCGTCACGCGCATGAGCACGGCGCGCCCCACGCGGAAGATGACAAGGGCGATGACCACCGCCACCACGGCGGCGATCAGGGTCTGGGTCCAGGGCAGGGCAAGGATGGCTTGCAGGTTCATTCGGCATCTCCATGCGGCAGCGCAGGCGGTGGGCCGGCACGGGCCGGCGACCGCAGTCAGGCGCTGCGGGGTTGCTGGGAAGGGGCTGCCGGCAGCATGGCGGGGTCGCGCAGGATCTGCGCCACATCCGCCTTGATCTGCATGGCGATGCCCGCGGCGAGGTCGAGCCGGCGCAACAGCCAGGGGCTGATGTCCTGATCGAAGGGGTCCGGCAGGGGCACCGGCCCGGAGGACAGCGAGGCCGCCGGGGCGGTATCCGGCGCATCCGCCAGTTCCGCCCGCTCGGGTGCGCCAGCGGGACGAGGCCCGATCGCCTCGTCGATCCGCCGCGCAGCGCGCTCCAGGGGACCCTGGACCTGAGACGGATCCAGCCGGTCGTGCCGCAGCACGAGCATGGACTTCACCGCCGACAGCTGCGCCAGCAGCTGGTAGCTGTGAGCCTGCAGGCGCTCCAGCGGTTCCAGCGGCGGCTGTACGGCACGGGGCTCCGACAGCGAGCGCTGCGTCGCCTGCACCAGCGCCGAGAGGGCATCGAAGGCCTCCCGCCGCGCCAGCCGCCATTCCAGCTCCGGTGCCGTCTCCAGGGCATGCAGCTGGCCGAGCGACAGCGAGAGCCGCGCATGCCGGGCCTGCGCCGCCACCGTCCGCCGCACCAGGGCCGGAATCTGCGTGCGCTCCCAGGATGGCAGCACATAGCAGAAGGCCCACGCCAGCGCGGCGCCGATCAGCGTGTCGGCGATACGCTCCCCGAGCGCGAAGGTGGGCGCGGCGCCGGCATACAGCTGGTGCGCCTGAACCAGCCCCAGCACCGTGGCGGCCACGGCTGTCAGGGTGTATTTGCGCACCGCGAAGCCATGGGCGAAGGCCTGCGCCGCCGTCATGGCCAGTAGCAGCTCGACGGGGCCGGGATGGGTGGCCAGCAGTGCCACGGCGAACAGGCTGCCCACCAGCGTGCCGGCCACGCGCTGGTTGCGCCGCTCCAGCGTCTGCGCCAGGCTGCCGCGCAGCACCACCACGATGGTGAGCAGGATCCAGTAGTCGTGCGAGCCCCAGGGCATCAGCACGGCGATGACGTAGCCGGTGGCCAGTGCCAGCGCGGCGCGGATGGCATGGCGCAGCGGCGGCGCGTCCCAGCGCCAGAGCGCGAGGAAGGGCCGGATCGACCACTCGGTGGGACTGACGAAGACCTGCCAATGCGCGCGGACGACGGCCAGGTCGGGCGCCTCGTCGCCGCGCGCCAGGCGGGCGAGGCGCACCGTCTCATCGTTCAGATGGGCCAGGCGGTTGGCCAGACCGCGGGCCAGTTGGCCGGGGGAGGGGCCGCCGAAGGCCGCCGTCTCGTCGGCGTCCGCAGGGATGGCAGCCAACGCCTGCCGGCGGTCGGCGATGACCGCGGGCCGGCGCATCTGCAGCAAGGCATCGGCCAAGGCCTCGACGTCGTCGGCCATGGCCTCCAGCGCCTGGCGCATGGCCGCCAGCTGGGCGCCGTGGCGTGGATGGCTGCGCAGCGTCTCCAGGTCGAGTTCGCTGGCCAGCAGGTGGTCGCGCATCTCCAGCACCGTCATCAGCATGCCGGCCAGCCGCTGGCGGTAAGGCGTGCGCGGGGATTCGAAGACCAGGTCGCGCGTGGACTGCAGCTGGTCGGCCAGCGCCGCCTGCGCTCGGAGCATGGCGCCGAGCGCCGGCGCGTCGACTTCGCGCACGTCGCTCGATTCGTCCCGGGCGCGGAACTGCCGCGCCTGCGCCCGCATGAGCGCCGCCATCGACAGCAGCAGGTCGGCCATGTACTGCGTGCGGTAGCGCGCGTTGAGCACCAGGTTCATCAGCGTGGCGTAGACCACGTACAGCGCCGAGCCCAGCGCCATGTGCCCCGTGCGGGCCATCGCCTCGCCCAGGCCGGAAGGGGGCCGTGTCGCCATCGAGAACACCATCGCCAGCATCAGCGCGATGGCGATGGGGATGCCCCGCTTGCCCCAGGCCATGGCCAGGAAGGCCAGGAACGAGGCCGGCACCAGCAGCAGGCCCAGCCGCCCCGGCATGGTGTGCAGCATCTGCACCGCGAAGAAAAGTGGCAGGCTGAGCAGGGCCGCGGGCAGCAACTGGCGCAGCTTGCCGCGGCGAGGCGCCGCGCGGTCGGGGGGGCTGGCGACGATGACGCCTGTGGCCGCCGATGCGGCCGCTGCCGCACCCAGCCACAGATGCACACCGCCCGAGATCAACAGCAGGCCGAGGGCCACCGACAGCCCGTTCGTGACGTCGTGGCTGAGGGCGGTGCGCAGGCTGCTGCGCACCTGGGGACGGCCGGCCGTGCTCAGGCTCACGCGCCCGGATTGCCTTCGTTGCTTTCGGGGGCGCGCTTGACGCGCGTCAGCTTGCGGGGCGCGGCGGGGGCGGGCGCCGGTGCCTCGGCGCCGCCTTCGGGCTCGGCCTCTTCGGTGCCCAGGCCCACGGTGGAGCGGGCGTAGATGTCGGCCGAGTCGTCAGCGCCGGCGGCGCGGCGGCTGGGGTCGACCGAGCGGATGCGCTCGGTGGCGGCCAGCTTGTCGTCCACGCCGGCGAACTTGGAGTATTTGCTCAGGATCGGCACCAACTGGCCGTAGATGCGCGGCGTACCGGCCAGCAGTTCGCGCTGGTCCAGGAACTCGCCTTCGCCGGTGAAGTTGCTGATCAGGCCACCCGCCTCGGTCACCAGCAGCGAGCCGGCGGCGGCGTCCCAGATGTTGAGGCCCGTCTCGAAGAAGGCCTCGGTGTAGCCGGCGGCCACATAGGCAAGGTCCAGCGCGGCGGCGCCGGGGCGGCGCAGGCCGGCAGCGCGGGGCATCAGGTCGGCCATGATGGCCAGGTACTGCTTGAAGTTGTCGCCCGTGCGGAAGGGGAAGCCGGTGGAGATCAGGCTCTCGGGCAGGCGGATGCGCTTGGACACGCGGATGCGCCGCTCGTTGAGGTAGGCGCCGCGGCCGCGCGAGGCGGTGAACAGGTCGTTGCGCGTCGGGTCGTAGACCACGGCCTGCTCGATCTTGCCGCGCACCGACAGCGCGATGGACACGCAGTACACGGGGAAGCCGTGGATGAAGTTGGTGGTGCCGTCCAGCGGATCGATGATCCAGACGTATTCGGAATCGCGGGCGCCGTGCTCGCTGCCCGATTCCTCGGCCAGGATGCCGTGGCCGGGATAGGCCGTCAGCAGCGTCTCGATGATGATCGCCTCGGCGGCATGGTCCACCTCGGTCACGAAGTCGTTCACCTGCTTCTGCGAGACGCGCACCGCTTCGACGTCGAGCGCGGCGCGGTTGATGATGGCGCCAGCGGCGCGGGCGGCCTTGATGGCCACGTTGAGCATGGGATGCAGGTTGGACGACATGAGTTGTGCGAGGAACGGGTGCGGGCCCGGCCCGCCAGAGACGCGTCCGGCGATGCGGACGGAAAAGAAGGCGCGCATTTTAGCGGGCAGCGCGTTCGTCGTTCTACAATGAGAACAATTCTCAAAAAGTCTGCAAAGAACGTCTTTGATCGTCAGCCAGACCGGTCGTACCGCCTGACGCGGTGCGCCTTCCGGGCCCAGCCAGCGATGCGAGGGTGCCGGCCTCCGTGCCGGCCTCCCTCGCGTGTCTTGCCTGGAGCCTTGTCCATGTTTCCGACCTGCCGGACCGCCGAGGCGGCCCTTGTCTCGGGGCGCGATGCCGCGCCTTTCCTTACTCACCGGCGCGGCGCCGGCCCGTTTGCGCGGCCGCCGGTCCGCTCGATCCCGGGGGCACTCGCATCCCGGGCGCAGCCGGAGTTCGCGTGGTGAGCGGCGCGATGCCTCTGGCGCAGCAGTGGCTGTCCCGGGCTTGGCAGGCCGGCCCGGTGGTCTCGCGCATCGCCGCAGCCGTGGGCGGCGGCTATGCACTGGGCGCACTCACCAGCGTGGCCGCGCTCGCGCTGCCGGCGAGCCGTCCGCAGGCCGTGTTGGGCGGTGCGTTGGCGAGCTTCGCGGTGTTCGCGGCGGCGGTGATCTGGGTGTTCGCCGCGCGCAGCGCCACGCGGGCCTGGGTCGGGCTGCTGATCGCCGCGCTGCCACTGCTGCTGGCCAGCGCCCGGGTGTGGCGTTTGGGAGTGGGCGGATGAAGAAGCACGCCCCGCCCGCGCGCGGCCTGCGCCAGCGCATGTCCGACCTGCACATCTGGGCCGGCCTGCTGGTCGGCTGGCTGCTCTATGCCATGTTTCTCACCGGCACGGTGAGCTACTTCAAGGAAGAGATCTCGCAGTGGATGCGGCCCGAGGTGCCGCACCGCGCCGACCGCCCCGACCCTGCCACCGTGGCCGAGCGCGTGACGGCCGGCCTGCAGGCGCGCGCCCCGGACAGCACGCAGTGGAGCTTCGCGCTGCCCGACGACCGCAATCCCCTGGCCGACGCCTTCTGGCGCAAGCCGGCCGCGCAGGGGCGCCGCGCCTTCGACAGCGCCAGCTTCGATCCTCACACCGGCCAGGTGGTGGCGGCGCGCGAGACGCGCGGCGGCGAGTTCTTCTACCGCTTCCACTTCCAGTTCCACTACATGCCGGT
The DNA here is from genome assembly GCF_056314265.1 of Pseudacidovorax sp. DMC4. Classification (NCBI taxonomy): domain Bacteria; kingdom Pseudomonadati; phylum Pseudomonadota; class Betaproteobacteria; order Burkholderiales; family Comamonadaceae; genus Pseudacidovorax; species Pseudacidovorax sp. DMC4. The sequence goes on from NZ_JBQUYR010000002.1 coordinate 63,993, forward strand.
CCTGTGGGGGCGCTGGCTGGCCGGCATCTGCGCCATGTTCATGCTGGTGGCCATCGTCAGCGGCGTGATCACCCACAAGAAGATCTTCACGGACTTCTTCACCTTCCGATGGGGCAAGGGGCAGCGCTCCTGGCTCGACGCGCACAACGTGCTGTCGGTGCTCGGGTTGCCCTTCCACCTGATGATCACGTACACCGGCCTGGTCACGCTCATGCTGCTGTACATGCCCTTCGGCGAGCAGGCGGCGTTCAAGACGCCGGCCGAGCGCCGCACGCTCACCGCCCAGATGAGCGCCTTCGTCCAGCCGCAGACGCCCAGCGGCCAGGCGGCGCCGCTGGCGCCCATCGGGCCCATGGTTCGGCAGGCGCAGGCGCGCTGGGGCGCCGACGCCCTGGGGCGCGTGACCATCGCCAACCCGGGCGACGCGGTGGCGCGGGTGGTGGTCACGCGCGGCGACGAAGGCCGGGTGTCGGTCAGTCCGCAGTACATGCTCTTCGAAGGCAGCACCGGCCGCCTGCTGGAGGTCAGGGACCGCGTGGGCCCGGCCGCCGAAACCCGCGGCGTGATGTATGCCCTGCACCTCGGCCGCTTCAGCGATGGCGTGACGCGCTGGCTCTACTTCCTCGTCAGCCTGGCGGGCACCGCCATGGTGGGCACGGGCCTGGTGATGTGGACCGTCAAGCGCCGCGCCAGGTTGCCCGATCCTGCGCGGCCGTACTTCGGCTTCTGGCTGGTGGAGCGGCTGAACATCGCCGCCATCGCCGGCCTGTCCATCGCCATGGCCGGCATGCTGTGGGCCAACCGGCTGCTGCCCGTCGGCATGGCGCAGCGCGCCGAATGGGAAGTCGACGTGTTCTTCATGGTCTGGGGGGCAACCCTGGCCTGGGCGCTGCTGCGGCCGGCCCGCCGGGCCTGGATCGAACTGCTGTGGACCGCCGCCGCCGTGCTGGCGCTGCTGCCGGTGCTGAGCTGGCTGACCACAGGTCGCCACCTGCTGGCCAGCCTTCAGGCGGGCGACGGCGTGTTCGCCGGCATGGAGCTGACGCTGTGGGCCCTCGCCGCGCTGCATGCGGTGCTGGCCCTGCGCACGATGCGGCACCAGGCCCGTCTGCCCAGGCCGCGGGCATCGGCGAAGGCGGCCGTCCCGCGGGCGCCGGCCGATGGCCTGGCTGCCGAAGGGGGCCGCTGATGCACGCGCTCGTCATGGCACTGCTGCTCGCCGGTTTCGCGCTGCTGGCCGCGGCGATGGAGCGGCACCAGGACGACCTCTTCGGCCGGCCGCTGCCGGCCCGTCTTACCGCGCTGCTGCGGCTGGGCGGCAGCGCCGCGCTGCTGCTCGGCCTGGCCGCCGCCGTGCAGGCCTGGGGCTGGGCCGTGGGGCTGGTCGTCGGTTGCGGCCACCTGAGCGTCGCGGCCGGTGCGGTGGTGCTGGCGCTGGTGGCCTGGAACCGGCGCCACAGCCGCTGAAGGCGCGCGGCGGCATCACGGCCGCCGCCGCCATCCTCACTCCGCGATCCGGCTGCTGCTGTACTGCGGATCGGCCTGGATTTCCGCGTCGGTGAACGGCACCTTGAGCCACTGCTTGGCGCTGTAGCGCCGGGTGTAGTCGCCGTTGTGCGGCGAGGCCGGATCGTCCGATTGCGAGAAGGTCAGGAAGGTGTGGGCCTGCACGCCCGCCGCGTCGAATTGCACCACCTGCATGTAGCTGTTGCCGTTGGGGTCCCCGTCCATGCTGTAGCCGCCTTGCTCGATGCGCTGCTCGGAACAGGCGATGGTGAAGTAGCCGACATTGCCGCAGCCGCCATAGAGCGGGATGCGCACGCCGCCGCGGGTGGCGAACAGCGTCTCTCCCCGCGGCGCATTGAGCGCGAAGCCACTGGCCTGGATCGCCAGTGTGGCGGCGCCCATCGCCTGACGCAGGCTGGCGGCGGCCGCGGGCTGCAGGTCGCGCGGCGTGTTCAGCGGGTCGGCGGCGTCGAAGGGCACGGCCCACAGCGCGGCCGCGCCGAGCTTCTCGGCCCGGCGCCAGAACTCGTCCCATACATGCGCGCCGCGGGCGTCGGCGTTGCCGGTGGAATCCCAGTTGCGCAGTTGGTCGCAGGCGGCAGCGATGTCCACCGTGCGCGCCGGGGAATAGGTCTGGCCGGTGGCGGCATCGGCGCTCACGCTGACCGTGGTGGGCGCGGTGCAGGCCAGCGTCAGGGCCTGGCTCTTGACCAGCTCCGCGCTGAGCACGCGGCTGCCCAGCACCATGCGCTGCACGATGTCGGGCGTGGCGCGGTTGCCGGCATAGCCGTCGGTGCCGGCCAGTCGTGCGCGGGCCATCAGGTGGCCCATGCGGGTGCGCAGCGACTGCGCCTCCGTGCCGGTCGGGCCGATGATGGACGGATAACCCGTGAGTGGCGCGTCCGGGTTGGCCAGCCAGTAGCTGTCGTTCATGTTGGCGACGTAGTCGTCGCGCAGCAGCCCGGGCATCTGGGTGGCCGGCAGGGCCCCGGGCTGTGCGGCAGCGGGGTCGACCGTCCAGTTGCACGCCGAGCGCGAGCCGTCCAGCACGGGCACGCGGGGCAGGGCCGCCGCCAGCGCGGCGCTGAACGGCGTGGCGCAGGCCGAGAGCTGCGCCGGCGGCACATTGGGCATGGCGCCGATGTCGCCGTACCAGGCCTGGCTGCTGCCGCGGCCCACCGCCACGGTGTTCACCCAGGGGATGGACGATTCCTCCTTCTGGATGGCGATCAGCTCGTCCAGCGACTTCGCCGTGTTCCAGCGCATCCAGGTGCGGAACAGCCGGTAGTTGTCGGCATTGATGTCGCGGATGGCGAAGGCGCTGGTGGCCGACCACGCCAGCGCCGGGTTGAGCGTGCCCAGGTTGACCATGGGCCCGTACTCGCTGCGGTAGAGCGTGCGGGTGACGGGGGCGCCGTCCTTCACGGCGACGGTGATGCGCTGGGCCGTCATCTTCACCTTCTGGCCATCGCGCATATAGGCCGTGGGGTCGTCAGAGGCCAGCGTCAGCTGGAAGAAGCCGAAGCGGCGCGCCGTCGAGACCGTGTGGCTCCAGGCCACCCCGTTGTTGAAGCCGATGAGGATCACCGGGATGCCCAGGAAGGAGCTGCCGCTCACGTCCAGCTCGCCCGGGATGGTCAGCTGCGCCTGGTAGAAGCGGTCGGGCCCGCGCCAGTACCAGTGGGGGTTGCCGAACAGCACCGGCCCGCCGCCGGTGGCCGCGCCTCCGAAGCCGTACATGTTGCTGCCCACCCCGGACTCGCCGCCCACTTCGAGCGCGGGCGCCGCAATGTTCTGCGGGCGCAGCACGGCGTACTGCCGGGCAGGGCTGCGTAGCGTCCGGCGGGTGGTCGTGATGGGCGCCGGCGGCTGGGCGTTGGCGATGGCCGAAAGGAAGTTGCTGTAGCCGGCGGCAAAGTTGGCCTGGTACATCCGGCGCCACAGATCGGCGGTCGTGACCGTCGTGACCCAGGCCTGGTCGCGGCAGGCTGCGTGGCGACCGGGACTGCCGCCCGACTTCAGCTCGCGCACATAGCGGTTGTAGCCGGCGGTGAAGCCTTCCACCATCTGCAGCAGTTTGGCGGGCTGGGCCGCCATCACGGCCTGGATGCGGGCGTCGTCCATCACCTGGCGGTGGAAGAAGTCGGAGTCGATGTTCTTCGGACGGCCGATGGTGCCGCTGGTGGTCACCTGCGCATCCGCGCCCAGCCAGCGCGAGCGCTCGCCGCGGTAGGTGAGGAAGGCATCCGCCATCGTGCACAGCGCATCCTGCGCCTGGGCATAGCCGTAGCCGTAGCCCACGCCACCCCAGTCGGCGGCCTTGATGTGGGGAACGCCCAGTGCGGTGCGGCGGATTTCGGCCTGGTAGGCAGCCGCAGGCGCCGGGGCCGGCGAGGGGGCAGGCGCGGGCGCGGGAACGAAATGGCTGGTGCCGCCGCTGCCGCCACAGGCGGCCAGCGAGGCGATGGCAAGCAGGGTCAAGGGCCGCAGATGGCGGCCGAGCGAAGGGGTCACGGTGGTCTCCTGTTTCTTGTTGGCGGCGTCTTGGCACGCCAGCCGGCAGCGTAGGGCGTCGCACATCCGGTGGCTTGTACATAGCCGCTACTCGGCGGGACGGCGGCGGGCCCGTGCGGTCCGGACGCCCTCCGATGGGCCGGCCTTGCGCGTGCAGGATCAGGTGGGCCAGGCGCGTGTGGCCGCGTCGTCCACCGAGAGCTGCACGCGGCGCGGGTCGGCGAGGAAGGAGGGCGCGAGCCCGAAGCAGGACTGGAAGGTCCGGCTCATGTGCGCCGAGTCCGAGAAGCCGCCGGCCAGCGCCACCTGGGTCAGCGGTGCGCCCTCGCGCATCTGCTGGATCGCGCGGCGGATCTTGGCCCACAGGGCATAGCGCGTCACCGACAGGCCGGCCTGCTCACGGAAGAGGTGCGTGAGCCGGTCGGCCGACAGGCCCGCGATCTCGGCCAATGCAGGCAGGGGACATGCCTGTGGATCGCGGCGGATGGCCGCAGCCACTCGGCAGACGCGCGGGTCGAGGTTGCGCGTGCCTCCCGGGGCTGGCGGCGCGGCGCTGCCGACGATCCGCCGTAGCGCCTCATCGCACAGCGTCTGCAGCTGGATGGCATCGAGCTGGCCGTGCACGGCCCCCTCGCATGGCTGCGCCAGAGGCGCGAGGATGTCGGGCGCCAGCACGTGAATGCGGTTGCTGCCGAGCCGTTTGGCCAACAGACGATGGTTGAGGGCGGCGGGGTCGATGTTGAGCGACAACAGGCCCCAGCGGCTTGCGTCCAGGCGGCGGGCCACCAACGGCGGCACCCAGGCGGCGCTGGCCTGTACCCGCTCGCCATGGCCGGACACCAGCGTGAAGCTCCGGCCGGGAGGTGCGATCAGCACCGTGCCGCTCGCGCGGGCGGTGAGGCCGGAGGCGATGGCGTGAGTGGCGTAGAGGAAGCGGTCTTCCCAGAGATGCAGGTGCGCGTCGGACACGGTGAAGGAGCGAAGCCCGCTCGGAGTGTGCGGTCGCGCCCCTTCCTGGTGCGTCGGCAGAAACCCCGGGGCCGGGGCCCCCGCGTGTCAGTCGCCGAAGGATGCGGCGAGCGGCACGTCGATGACGATGTCGCTGCGCGCCTCGGCCACGCAGGGCAGGATCCAGCCTTCCGCGCGCTCCTCGCGGGTCACCCCCGGCCATTCGATGGTGTGCACCACCGCGCCTTCGCGCACCTGGCACAGGCAGGTGCGGCAGGTGCCGTTGCGGCAGGAGCTCGGAAGCACCGCGCCCGCGTCCTCGGCCGCGCGCAGCAGGCTCCGGCCGGCTTGCGCGGTGAAGCGAAGGCCCGAGGGCTGGATGAGGACGCTGTAGGACATGGCAGCAAGCAGGGGAGGGGCGCAGTGTAGGGGCGGGGGCGACCCGCGCCGGGCGGCGACAATGGCGGCCCGATTTTTTAGAAGTTCTGAATGTCTCCGTACGAAGTCTGCCCCGCCGAAACCCGTGACGCCCGTGCCATCGCCGAGATTCACGCTGCCGCCGCCCGGGCCGCCTACCAGGGGCTGGTGCCCGACGACCAGCTCGACGCGCTGGTCGCGCCCGGCACCCGCGAAGCCAAGTGGCGCCAGGCCATCGAATTCGCCGAGCCGCAGGTGCTGGTGGCCGTGCAGGGCGACCAGGTGGTCGGCTTCGTCGGCTTCGACCGCTCGCGCGATCCCAAGACGCCGCCCACCACCGGCGAAATCTGGGCGCTGTACGTGCATCCCGACCATTGGGGCAAGGGCGTGGCCCTGCAGCTGTGGGATGCTGCCACCGAAGGCCTGGAGGACGAGGGCTGCACCACCGTCACCGCCTGGGTGCCGCTGCGCAACGAGCGCGCCCTCAACTTCTTCGAGCACCAGGTCGGCTTCAAGCGCGACATGAAGACCGCCAAGACCACGGCGCTGAACAGCACGGTGCGCATCGAGGAAGTGCGGCTGAAGCGCACGCTGGGTTGACGTCTGCGCTGACGCAGGACCGGCACGCCGCCCCTTAGGCTCCTGCGCGCAGCGAGCTTGCGCTGTGCCCCTGACCGAGAACTCCCCGCATGGCCTCCAGTCTCCTCCTGTTGCTCGACGACATCGCCACCGTGCTCGACGACGTGTCGGTGCTCACCAAGGTGGCGGCCAAGAAGACCGCCGGTGTGCTCGGCGACGACCTGGCGCTCAATGCTCAGCAGGTGACGGGCGTCAAGGCCAACCGCGAGTTGCCGGTGGTCTGGGGCGTGGCCAAGGGCTCGCTGCTTAACAAGGCCATCCTGGTGCCGGCGGCGCTGGCCATCGCGTCGTGGCTGCCCTGGCTGATCACGCCGCTGCTGATGGTGGGCGGCGCCTTCCTCTGCTTCGAGGGCGTCGAGAAGCTGGCCCACAAGTTCCTGCACAAGGGCGAGGATGCCCAGGCGCGCCGCGAGCATGTGCAGGCCATGGTGGAGGGCGGCGCCGATCCGGCCCAGTTGGAGAAGGACAAGATCAAGGGCGCCATCCGCACCGACTTCATCCTGTCGGCCGAGATCATCGTGATCACGCTGGGCGCAGTGGAAGGCCAGCCATTCCTCACCCAGTTGACGGTGCTGGCCGCCATCGCGGTGTTGATGACCGTGGGCGTCTACGGCCTGGTGGCCGGCATCGTCAAGCTGGACGACCTGGGCCTTTGGCTCACCCGCCGTTCCGGCGCACTGGCGCGCGCCGTGGGCCGCGGCCTGGTGGGCATGGCGCCTTGGCTGATGAAGGCGCTGTCGGTGCTGGGCACGGCCGCGATGTTTCTGGTGGGCGGCGGCATCCTGGTGCACGGCGTGCCGGCCGTGGCCCATGCGGTCGAGGGTTGGGCCCACCCATTCGGCGGATTGCCGGGCACGCTGCTGGGGCTGGCGGCCAATGCGGCCATCGGCATCGTGGCGGGGGCGGTCGTGCTGGCGGTGGTCGAGGTCGCCAAGCGGTTCAAGCCGGGCGCATGAGTGCGCTGGCCGGCGGTGGGTGCAGGCTCGGCGCTCAGCGGCGCCGGCGCCATAGCGCCACGCCCATCAGCGCCACGCCGAGGATCACCGCGAACCAGCCGACGGTCTGGGCGCCGCCGATCATTTCGCGCCAGCCCGGCGACTTGAGCCACATGGGCGCCAGCAGCACCACCACGCCGATGAGGGCGCACATGGCACCGCGCATCAGCATCTGGTCGTCGTTCTTCTTGGCCATGGAATGGGGTCTCGGAAGGGAAAGGGGCTGCCGTGCGGACGAAAAAAAGCGCGGACGTGCCGCGCTTTCGCCATCTGGCAGGCCGATCAACCCTGGTGGGCGCGCTTGCCCGGGTTCTTCTTGCTGCGGGTGGCAGTGCCGCGTTCCAGGCTGCGCTTCTGCCCGCCGCCGCTGCGCATGACGATGGCGCCCGGCAGGGGCTTGGTGGCCTTGCGGTCGGCTTCGGTGACGATCTTGTTGCCCATGGTGAGTACTCCTTGCTGGACGAGGTGACGAAAATGCGAAACCCCGTATTGTGGCGCCTCGCGCCAGGCTTCTGGGCGCGCGACCCTGCAGGGGCTGCCGGATTGCGCTCCAATCGCGCGGCGGCGCCTGTGTCGCCACGCACTTTCCGCATGACTTTTCCTCGTCTCTCCCACCCCGCCTCGGCTGCTTCCTGCCTGGTCGCTGCGCTGTTGGCCGGCGCGATGGCCAGCATGGCGCCGCCCGCCTGGGCGCAGGCCGATGTGCGCGACTTTCCGGCCGCGGCGCTGCGGTTGCTGCAGGCCGAGCAGGCCGCCATCGACCGCGCCGTGGCCGAGCGCGACCGCGACCAGTTCGAGGTCTCCATGGGCCGCACCCTGGCCTTCACCGAGGCCTGGGATTTCAAGAGCCATGCCAACCCGGCCCTGGCGCCCTACGCCGCCTGCACCGAGGCCATTGCCGACCTGCACGTCGTGGGCCTGTGCCGCATGCTGCCTGCCGCAGAAGGCTGCCAGCCTTCGCCCGCGCCACGGCTGGCCGACAACATCAACCGCTGCCGACAACAGGCCACGCCATGAACACCACTGCTTCCCGCCCGCCCATCGAGATCGAGACCGGGCCCAAGCCCTGCGCCACCGTGCTGCTGATGCATGGCCTGGGCGCCGATGGCAACGACTTCGTCCCCATCGTGCGCGAGATGAAGGAGGCATTGGCGCCCATCGGCCCGGTGCGCTTCGTCTTCCCCAACGCGCCGGTCCAGCCCGTGACCATCAACGGCGGCTACGCCATGCCGGCGTGGTACGACATCCTGGGCCCCGGCCGGCCCGAAGACGAGGCCGGCCTGCGCCAGTCCATGGCCACCCTCGAGGGCCTGCTGGCCCATGAGCGCGAGCGCGGGATTCCCAGCGAGCGCACGGTGATCGCCGGCTTCTCCCAGGGCTGTGCCATGGCGCTGCTCACCGGCCTGCGCCATGCATCGCCGCTGGCCGGCATCGTGGGCCTGTCGGGCTACCTGCCGCTGGCGGACCGCACGGCGGCGGAGCGTCATGCGGCCAACCAGGCCACGCCCATCTTCCTGGCCCACGGCACGCGCGACAACGTCGTGGTGTTGCCGCGCGCCGAGCATGCGCGCGACACGCTGCTGGGCCTGGGCCATGCCGTGGAATGGCATGCCTATCCCATGGAGCACAGCGTGTGCATGGAAGAAATCGGCGACATCGCCGCCTTCCTGCAGCGTGTTTTGGCCTGAATCAACGCTGATGCCGCACGAGGACGAGGGGCCCTGAAAAGGGCGAGAGGACCCTCGGCGGCAGGACTCGGCGGCCGGTGTTACCGTCCGCCCCGATCCCCAGATTTGAGACGATGCACATGAACAGACTTCAACAACGTCTGGGCGGCCTGGCGCCGACCCGGCTCCAGGGCATCCGTCGCGGCATCGAGAAGGAAAGCCTGCGCGCGCAGCCGGATGGCAAGCTCGCGCTCACGCCGCATCCGGCCGCGCTGGGCAGCGCGCTCACGCATCCGCACATCACCACGGACTTCAGCGAATCGCAGCTGGAGTTGATCACCGGAGTGCATGCCGATGTCGACGCCTGCCTGGCCGAGTTGACCGAGGTGCACCAGTTCACCTACCGCGTGCTGCGCGAGGCCTGCGGCGAAGAAATGATGTGGGTCTCCAGCATGCCCTGCGGCCTGCCGTCGGACGAGACCATTCCGCTGGGCCGCTACGGCACCTCCAACGTCGGGCGCGCCAAGAGCGTCTACCGCATGGGTCTGGGCCACCGCTATGGCCGGCGCATGCAGACCATCTCGGGCATCCACTACAACTGGTCCCTGCCCGAGGTGTCGAGCGAGGACTACTTCGCGCTGATCCGCAACTTCCGCCGCCAGGCCTTCCTGCTGCTGGTGCTGTTCGGCGCCTCGCCGGCGGTGTGTGCGAGCTTCGTCGAAGGGCGACCGCATGCGCTCGATCCCATCGGCGACTACACCATGCACAAGCCCCATGCGACCTCGCTGCGCATGGGCCGCCTGGGCTACCAGAGCGAGGCGCAGGCCTCGCTGTTCGTGAGCTACAACGGGCTCGACGGCTACGGCGCCTCGCTGGCCGATGCGCTGACGCGGCCCTATGCACCCTACGAGGCCATCGGCGTGCGCAATCTGGGTGGCGAGTACAACCAGCTCGCCACCACGCTGCTGCAGATCGAAAACGAGTTCTACGGCACCATCCGGCCCAAGCGCGTCATCTTCCCGGGCGAGCGTCCGCTGCATGCCTTGCGCGAGCGCGGCGTCGAATACGTGGAGGTGCGCCTCATGGACCTCGACCCCTTCGAGCCGGTGGGCATCAGTGCACAGACCATGCGCTTCCTCGACGTCTTCCTGTTGCAGTGCCTGCTGCGCGAAAGCCCGCCCGACAGCCGCGACGAGATCGTCGAGATGAAGCACAACCAGCATCTGGTGGCCGAGTCCGGCCGCCAGCCCGGCCTGACGCTGCGCCGCGGCGGGCAGGAAGTGCTGCTGGCCGACTGGGGCCGCGAGATCCTGTCCGAATGCCGGCCCATCGCCGAGGCCATGGACGCAGCCCTGGGCGGCGGCGAGGCGCATGCACGCGCCGTCGAGGCGGCCGTCCAGTCGCTCGCGCAGCCCGACACGCTGCCGTCGGCCCGTGTGCTGCAGGCCATGGCGGCCTCGCATGCGGACTCCTTCACCGGCTTCGCGATCGAGCGCTCGCGCCAAGCGCAGCTCGCCTTGCTGGACATGCCCTGGACGCCCGAACAACAGGCGCGTTACGAGGCCATGAGCGCCGACTCCGTCCAGGCCCAGCGGCAGATCGAGGCCGCCGACACGATGCCCTTCGAGGAATACCGCCAGCAGTACACCTCGCCGGGCCGGCTGGGGCTGCGGCCGGTCAAGGGCGACGTGCTGCTCGCCATCTGAGCCCAGGGGGCGCTGGGCGTCCCAGTTCTCCCAGTCACGAATCCGTCACAACCCTGAGCGCCAATCGGGGCCGCCCGCCGCACGGTGCGCGGGCCACAACGACGGATGAAGATGAGCAAGAGAACACGACATGCAATGAGGGGTTGGGCGGCCGTGGCGGGCACGAGCCTGCTGCTGGCGGCCTGCGGTGGCGGTGGCGGCAGCAGTGCCTGGGTGCCGGGCACCGGCACTTCGTCGAGCGGCGGCAGCACCGCGGGCAGCGGCAACACCGGCACGGGCGCCTCGACGCCCACCGCCACGACCGGCTTCTTCCTCGATGCCGCCGTCGAAGGCCTGGACTACCAGGCCGGCAGCGCCACCGTCGCCCAGACGGATGCGCAGGGCCGCTTCCAGTGCAAGCCGGGCGAGACCGTGCGCTTCCGCGCCGGCGCCCTTGAACTCGGCAGCGCCGCCTGCGGCAGCGTGGTCACCCCGCTCACCCTGGCCGGCCTGGCCAATGGCGCCGTCGGCGTGCAGGCCGACGCCGTGGTCAACCGGCTGCTGGCGCTGCAGTCGCTCGATGACGACGGCGATCCGTCCAACGGCATCCGCCTGACCTCCGAGCTCAAGGCCCGCCTCAAGGCCGGCGCGCTCGACTTCTCGGCCACGGCCGCCGACTTCAACACGTCGCTGCAGACGCTGCTGGCCGGCCTGCCGGCGCCCTGGGCGGCGCGCACCGTGGACGACAGCCGCCGCCTGCTGGCGCGGGAGCATTTCGAGAACACGCTCGCCGCCGCCGTGGGTACGCCCGTGGCCTTCCCGTACACGCAGAGCAATGCCCTTGGCACGCTGGGCGTGACCGTGACGCGCTACCAGCTGATGGCCGACGGCAAGTACTACGTGCCCTACGAAGGCACGCAGGCGGCCGTCCGGGCCGACTTTCCGATGGGCTTCCTGCCCGCCTATGGCTCCGGCCTGGCCTTCAAGGGCAAGGCCGACGATGGCGCGCTGGAGTTCTATGCCGTGACCGACCGCGGCCCCAACGGCGACGGCCCCACCGTGCCGGTGCCCGGCGACACCAGCGGTGCGACCAGCGTCAGCAAGGTCTTCCCGGCGCCTTCCTTCACGCCCAGCTTCGGCCTGATCCGCGTGGGCAAGGGCGGCGCCGTGCTGGCCTCGAGCACGCCGCTGCGCGTGGATGCGCAGACCAAGGTCACGGGCCTGCCGCCGAAGGCGGGCAGCGTGGGCTCCACCGGCGAGATCCCGCTGACCGACACCTATGTCTTCGATGCGACCAAGTCGGGCTTCGACGCCAACGGCCTCGACCCCGAATCGATGGTCTACGACAAGGCCCGCAACGTGCTGTGGACCAGCGACGAATACGGCCCCTTCGTGGCTCGCGTCAACATCGCCACCGGCGTGATCGAAAAGAAGTACGCGCCGGGCAACGGCTTGCCGGCCATCTTCGCCAAGCGGCGGCTGAACCGCGGCATGGAAGGCCTGACGCTGGACGTGGCCACCGGCCGTCTGCATGGCTTCCTGCAGAGCCCCATCGATCCCAAGGACGCCAATGGCAAGTCGCTCAAGGCCAAGCCGCCGGGCGGCAGCAACACCGACGTGCGCCACATCGCGAAGTTCGCGCGCTGGGTGGAATTCGATCCGGCGACGGAGACTTCGAAGTCCTATGCCTATCCCATCGATGGCTCGGCCTATGACAAGGACCGCACCGGCAACGCCAAGCTGGGCGACGTGGTCAGCCTGGGCAACGGCCGCTTCATCGTCATCGAGCAGGGCGCGCGCAAGAGCGACGGCAGGGTGATGAACAAGCTGATGCTGGTGGTGCTGCCTGCCGGCGCGACCGACATCGCCGCCATGGACGAGAACCTGGAGATCAGCAGCATCACCCAGGCTGCTTCCAACGGCGCGAACTACGCCAGTGTGGTGCCGATGCAGAAGACCGAGTTGCTGGACCTCAACGCCCTCGGCTGGCTGGCCGAGAAGGCAGAAGGCCTGGCGCTGGTGGACGACAACACGCTGGCTCTGGTCAACGACGACGACTTCGGCCTGTCGACGGTGCTGCTGGATGCCAACGGCAACAAGGTCGACGGCAGCGTCGAGGACTGCACCTTCGACGCCAGCGGCAACATCGTCAGCGGTTGCCCGACGGGCATGGTCAAGGCCCGCATCACGCGCGGCAGCGACCTGGAGCGGCCGACGCGCGTCTGGTTCATCAAGCTGGACCGCGCGCTGTCGGGGCTGCGACTGCCGAGCTGATCCTGCGGGCAGGGCCGGGGTTCACTCCCTCTCCGCTTGCGGGAGGGGGCCCACGGCGGCCCATGACGGACCGCTTGCGGCCAGGACATGCCGCAGGACCCTTGCGGTCCTCCCGGCGTTCAGCCTGCCCGGGTCGGCCACCCCTGCAGATGCCGCTCGGCCAACTGCGTGAGCGCGGCCATCCAGTCGGCGTCCTCGTTCAGGCAGGGGATGTAGTGGAAGGCCTCCCCGCCCGATTCGAGGAAGGCCTCGCGGGCCTCCATGGCGATCTCTTCCAGCGTCTCCAGGCAGTCGGCCGGAAAGCCCGGGCACATCACGTCCACGCTCTTCAGGCCCTGCTTGGCCAGCTCGCGCAAGGTGGGCTCGGTGTAGGGCTGCAGCCATTCGGCGGCGCCGAAGCGCGACTGGAAGGTGGCGCGCCAGGCGTCGGCAGGCAGGCCCAGCCGTGCGGCCAGCAGCTCAGCCGTGCGAAGGCATTGCTGCTCGTAGGGGTCGCCCAGCTTGATGTTGCGCGCCGGGATGCCGTGAAAGCTCATCACCAGCATGGCACCGCGTCCGTGGGCCTGCCAGTGGCGCTCCACGCTGCGGGCCAGCGCATCGATGTAGGCCGGATCGTCGTGGTAGTCGGCCACGAAGCGCAGCTCGGGCACGCGCCGGGCCCGGCCGCACCAGGCGTTGACGGCGTCGACCATGCTGGCCGTGGTGGTGCCCGAGTACTGGGGATAGGCCTGCAGCACCAGCACGCGATGGATGCCGGCGTCCGCCAGCTGCTGCAGCCGCGTCTCGACCGAAGGTTCGCCATAGCGCATCGCGTGCAGCACCTGGACCTGCCCATGTCCGGCCCGGGCGAGGCCTTCACCGAGCAGCCGGGACTGCGCCTCGGTGTGCACGGCCAGTGGCGAGCCCTGCGGCGTCCAGACGGTGGCGTACTTGGCCGCGGACTTGGCGGGGCGCACGCGCAGGATGATGCCGTGCAGGATCGGCAGCCAGGCGGCGCGCGGGATCTCGACCACGCGCGGATCGCCCAGGAACTGGGCCAGGTAGGGCCGCACGGCGGCGGCGGTGGGGGCGGCCGGCGAGCCCAGGTTGCACCAGAGGACGGCCGCGCCGGCGGAAGGGGACGAAGGAGGCATGCGGTATTCTGGTGCATGCCCGAGACATTCACGGCCGGCCTGGACTTGCCGCGCATCGCCGCCATCACCCTGGACCTGGACGACACCCTGTGGCCCGTGTGGCCGACCATCGAGCGCGCCGAAGGCGTTCTGCATCAATGGCTGCAGCAGCATGCGCCACGCACGGCCCAACTGGTGGCCTCGCCAGCCGAACTGCGCGCGCTGCGCATTGCCACCGAGAAGGAGCGCTCCGACCTCGCGCACGACCTGGCCGCCCTGCGGCGCGAATCGATCCGCCTGGCCCTGCGCCGCGCCGGCGAGGACCCGGCCCTGGCTGAGCCCGCCTTCGAGGTCTTCTATGCCGAGCGCCAGCGCGTGGTGCTCTACGAGGACGCGGCCCCGGCCCTCGACTGGCTGGCCGCACGCTATCCGCTGGTGGCGGTCTCCAACGGCAATGCGGACCTGGCGCTCACCGGCGTGGACCGCTGGTTCCGCGGCGGGTTGAGCGCCTACCGCTTCGGCACCGCCAAGCCGCATGCGGCCATCTTCCATGCCGCGGCCGCGTCGGTGGACGTTTCGCCGGAGCAGGTGCTGCATGTGGGCGACGATGCGGCGCTCGATGTGACCGGCGCCCTGAACGCCGGCATGCAGGCCGCCTGGCTGGTGCGCGACGAGCGTCCGTGGGCTGAAGGCGCACGGCCCCAACTGATCGTGCCCGACCTGCGCGCGCTGTGCGTGGCGCTCGGCGCCTCGGCCGACCTGCGCTGAGCCGCGGGCGGCGCCCCGGGGAATCCCTCGGATTTTTCGGGAACCTTTGCGCCGGGCAGGCGCACCCACTGGCGGCCGCGCTGGGACGCGGCCGCTTTTTTTCCCTTTTTCACTCCTCTTTCGACAAAGGACCGATTCCGATGATGTTCACCCGCTCCCTGCGCTGCTCGACCCCCTCCCTCGTGCTGCTGCTGCTGCTGATGCTGGCCACCGTGTCGACGGCCTGGGCCCGGGAAATGGTCAGTGCCGCGCGCGACGGGACCATGCTGCGTGCCGGCCCCGGCACGAAGCACGAGGCGCGCTGGAGCGTGGACCGCGGCTATCCGCTCGAAGTGCTGCGCCGCCAGGGCGGCTGGCTGCAGGTGCGCGACTTCGAGGGCGATCGCAGCTGGGTGGCCCGTTCGGTCACCAACCGCCAGCGGCACGTGGTGTCGACCGCCGCCCGACTCAACATCCGCGCCAGCGCCAGCCTCAAGGCGCGCATCCTGGCCGTGGCCGAGTACGGCGAGGTGCTGCGCGTGATGGGCAGCCAGGGCGACTGGCTCAAGGTGCGCAGCAGCCACGGCCGCGTGGGCTGGGTGTCGAAGAAGCTGACCTGGGGCTACTGAAGCGCTGCGGCCGCGGCCAGCCCGCTGCGCACCGCGCCTTCGAGCGTGGCGGGGTAGGGGCCCTCGACATGGTCGCCGCAGGCCAGCAGGCCCGGCGCCACGGCCATGGTCGGCCGGACCAGGCCCGGTCGGCAGGCGAAAGTGGCGCGCTTCTCGACCACCGTGAGCACGGGGTCGAGCCCCTGCCAACCGAGTTGCGTGGCCGCCTGAATCAGGACCTGGGCGGTGAGCGCCTCCCGGCCGGCACTGCACGCGCTGCAGACGAAGGCGGCCAGGCCCGGCTGGCCTCGCAGGCGCTGCAGGTCGAAGACGAACTGGGCCGGCCGATCGGCGTCGGCATGCAGGGCGCGCAGCGGCGGCCCCTCCGCTAGGCCGTGTGCATGGCGCACATAGACCGTGCCGATGGGCACATGGTCCATCGCCCGTGCCGTGGCTGCCCAGGCGGGCGCGAAGTGCGCGGCCAGCCGGGCGCCTTCCCAGGCGGAGGTCGCCAGCACGACGCGATCGAAGGCTTGGCCGTCGATGCGCCATCCCTCGCCGTCGCGCACGAGGTCATCCACGCGGGTGCCCAGGCGGATCGTCGCCTCGCGCGCGCCCAGCCAGGTGGCCGCGGCGTCGGGCAGCAGGGCGCCCAGGTCGACGCGCGGCAACAGCAGGTCGGCGCCGCCAGGCTCGCCGAAGAGGGCGTCGCGCAGCACGCGCAGGAAGACCGCGCCGCTGGCGTCCTGCACGGGCGTGTTGAGTGCGGACACGCACAGGGGCTCGATCAGCAGCTGCTGCACGGCCGGCGCGAGGTCCCGGCACAGGTCGGCGACGGTGGCGGCGGGATCGCAGGCGAAGCCGGCCCCGCGCCAGCGCCTGGCGGTGCGCAGCAGCGACAGCTTGTCGCGCCAGGTCCATCCGCGCGCGGTGGCGATGGCGACGGCCAGGTCCAGCGGTGGCGGCAGGCCCGCGGGCACGCGCAGCCCGCGGCCGTCGGCATGGCGCATGTCGAGCGGCTGGCGCAGCAGCACGGCCTCGGGCGCGATGTCCAGCTCGCGCATCAGGCCCAGCGTGGCGGTGTAGGCGCCGATCAGGATGTGCTGGCCGTTGTCCAGCGGCAGGCCGTCCGCGTCGACGCGGCGCGCGCGGCCGCCGAGCTGGCGAGCGCTTTCGAAGACGGTGACGCGGGCGCCGGCGCGCGTCGCGGCGACGGCGCAGGCCAGGCCGGCCCAGCCGGCGCCGATGACGGCGAGCTTCATGCGGGCCTGCGCAGCGGCACAGGCGCCCCGACGCCTGGCGCCATGCCGTGCGGTGAGCGCCGAGCGGCCTTCACAGCCGGCCCAGGGCCTGCACCTTCCACGCCAGCCACAGCTTGCGCAGCGGCGTCAGGCCGATGCGCTGGTCCAGCACCTTGAAGTCTTCCGACTCGATCTCTCGCAGCAGCGTGCGGTAGATGCTGGCCATCATCAGCCCGGGCTTCTGGCCGCGGCGGTCGGCGGCCGGCAGCAGCGCCAGCGCTTCGTCGTAGGCCGCATGCGCGCGCTGCGCCTGGAAGCGCATCAGCGCCACGAAGCGCTCGGAATGCACGCGGCCCAGCACCTCGTGCGCCTTGACGTCGAACTGCTGAAGCTCGTTGACCGGCAGGTAGATGCGGCCGCGCCGCGCGTCCTCGCCCACGTCCCGGATGATGTTGGTCAGCTGCAGTGCCAGCCCCAGCTTGTGGGCGTAGGCGGTGGTGGCGGGGTCGGTCTGGCCGAAGATGCGCGCCGCCACCTCCCCCACCACGCCGGCCACCAGGTGGCAGTAGCGCGCGAGGCCGGGGAAGTCGAGATAGCGCGTCTGCTGCAGGTCCATCTCGCAGCCTTCGATCACCTGCTGCAGCTGCACCGCCTCGATGCCGAAGGCGGCGGCATGCGGCATCAGGGCCTTCATCGCCGGATGGCGGGGCTCGCCGGCGAAGGCCTGGGCCACCTCGGTGCGCCACCAGGCCAGCTTGGTGGCGGCCACGCCGGGGTCGGTCACCTCGTCGACCACGTCGTCCACCTCGCGGCAGAAGGCATAGAAGGCGGTGATGGCCGCACGGCGCTCCGGCGGCAGGAAGAGGAAGGCGTAATAGAAGCTGCTGCCCGAGGCGGCGGCCTTGTCCTGGACGTATTGCTCGGGGGTGCTCATTGGGCGCAGGCGGCTCGGAGGGGGCGGGTCATTGGGCCGGCGATTGTCGGGGATCGCCATGACGATGCCGCCGGCTGTGCGGCGCAGCGGATCGGCCGCCTCGGCGGCCGTCGCGCGCGGCGCACCTGCCGGGGCTCAGGCCCGCATGCGCAGGGCGCGCCAGAGCAGTCGCGGCGCATCCGCCTTGCCGACCGTGGGTCGCCGGCGGAAGCTGTCGAAGTCCTGGGCCTCGATTTTGTCGAGGATGGCCAGTCCGCCCTGCACCACCAGCCGCAGCTCCCAGCCGATGCGCCCGGCCAGGCGGTGGACCAGCGGCGCGCCTTCGCGCATCAGCACGCGTGTCCAGCGCACCTCGTCGGCGACCAGCGCCAGGGCCGCGGGCGGCGGCCCGGCACCGTCCAGCGGCGCGAAGCGGGCGAAGTCGGCACGCTGCAGCCCATGCGCGGCGCAGTCCGCGAGCGGCAGGTACAGGCGGCCGCGCGGCAGGTCCACGCTCAGGTCCTGCCAGAAGTTGACGAGCTGCAGGGCGCTGCAGATGGCATCGCTCTGCCGCAGTGCCTGGGCGTCGTGCACGCCGTACAGGTGCAGCAGCAGCCGGCCCACCGGGTCCGCCGAGCGGCGGCAGTAATCCAGCAACTCGGCGCGGTCGGCATAGGCGCGGCCGTCGCGGGTGAAGGCGATGTCCTGGGCGAAGGCGTCGAGCAGGTCGGCCAGCAGCCGGTGGGGCAGGGCGAAGCGGCGCACTTCATGGGCCAGCGGCCCGAAGACCTGGGGCCAGCGTGTCGAGGGGGTCGCATTCGCGAAGACGGCGTCCAGGTCCGCGTGATAGGCGCCCAGCTCGGCCAGCCGCTGCGCCGGCGTGGCATCGCCCTCGTCCGCGATGTCGTCGGCGGTGCGGGCGAAGTGGTAGATGGCGGCGATCGGCGGCCGCAGCCGCGGCGGACACAGCCACGATGCGACGGGGAAGTTCTCGTAGTGGTCGGGCGCCGCGGCCTGGGCAGGCATCGGCGGGGCGGGGGCGGGAGGCATCCGGGCATTGTGCGCGGCACCTGTGGCTTTCCTGACCGCGTGCCGACTTTGCACGCCGGGCGGATGGGGCTCGGCGCTATGCTGCGCCCCAGCCCGACTTCCCTCACGCCCCATGGCTTCCGCTCCTGCCGTTCCCGTGCCCCAGGGCGCCTCCGCTTCCGCCCAACCCGCCGGCCCGGCGCTCATGGTGGCGGCGCTCGGCGTGGTGTTCGGCGATATCGGCACCTCGCCCCTCTATGCCTTCAAGGAGACGCTGAACTCGGAGCACGGCGTGGCCTTCACCACGGGGGCCGTGCTGGGCCTTCTGTCGCTGATCTTCTGGGGCCTGATGGTGGTGGTGACGCTCAAGTACGTGGTCTTCGTGCTGCGGGCGGACCACGACGGCGAAGGCGGCATCCTGGCGCTGCAGGCCCTGGCCCGCCATGCGGCTGGCTCGCCCGACCGGCGGGGGCGCACGCATCCCGCCATGGTGACGGCCACCATCGGCCTGGGCTTGCTGGGCGCCGCCATGTTCTATGGCGACAGCCTGATCACGCCGGCCATCTCGGTGCTGTCCGCGGTGGAGGGCCTGGAAGTGCAGGCACCCGCGCTGCAGCGCTGGGTGATCCCGCTCACGCTGGTGATCCTGGTGCTGCTGTTCATGGTGCAGCGGCGCGGCACAGGGGCGGTGGGCAAGGTGTTCGGGCCGGTGATGCTGCTGTGGTTCGGCACACTCGGCGTCAGCGGGGCGATGCAGGTGATCGAGCAGCCCGCCGTGCTGGAGGCGCTGGACCCGCGCCATGCAGTGCGCTTCCTGGTCGAGCACCGGGCCCAGTCTCTGGCCGTGCTGGGTGCGGTGTTCCTGGCCTTCACCGGCGGCGAAGCGCTGTACGCCGACATGGGCCACTTCGGCGCGCGGCCGATCCGGCTCGCATGGCTGCTGATCGCGCTGCCGGCCCTGGTGCTCAACTACTTCGGCCAGGGCGCGCTGGTGCTGGCCGATCCACAGGCGGTGGACAACCCCTTCTTCCGGCTCTTCCCGTCCTGGGCGCTGCTGCCGGTCGTGGGCCTGGCGGCCATGGCCACCGTGATCGCCTCGCAGGCCGTGATCTCCGGCGCCTTCTCGCTGACGGCGCAGGCGATGCGACTGGGTTACCTGCCGCGCATGCGCGTCGTGCAGACCTCCGGCGAATCCATCGGGCAGGTCTACGTGCCGGTGATCAACTGGCTGCTGATGGTGGGCGTGCTGCTGCTGGTGCTGGGCTTCCGCAGCTCGAGCGCGCTGTCGGCCGCCTACGGCATCGCCGTGTCGATCACCATGGTCACCACCACGCTGCTGGCCGGGCTGGTGGCCTGGCGGCTGTGGCACTGGAACCGCGTGGCGGTGCTCCTGGGCGTCATCGTCTTCGTGGGGGTGGATCTGGCCTTCGTCGTGGCCAACACGCTCAAGGTGGCCGACGGCGGCTGGCTGACGCTGGCCGTGGCGGTGGTGGCGATGGTGCTGTTCAGCACCTGGGCCAAGGGCGTGCGGCTGACGCGCGCCGAACTGGTGGCCGAATTGATTCCGCTGCCGGATTTCGTCGACTCGCTGGTGCTGGAGATGCCCTTCCGTGCGCGCGGCACGGCCGTCTTCCTCACGGCCGATGCGCTGTCGGTGCCTCATGCCCTGCTGCACAACCTGCACCACAACCAGGTGTTGCACGAGCAGGTCTTCGTGATGCAGATGCTGGCCTGCGAGACGCCGCGCGTGCCGGCGCGCGAGCGCATCGAGGCGCAGAACCTGGGCCACGGCATCTGGGCCGTGAAGGTGCGCTACGGCTTCATGGAGCCGCCGAACGTCCCGGAGTTCGTGCGCATGCTGGCCTACCAGAAGGGGCTGGCGGTGGAGTCGATGGCCACCTCGTACTTCATCTCCCGCGCCTCGCTGGGCCGGCGGCGGCTGCCGGCGTTCAGCGGCATGCGGCAGGCGTTGTTCAGCTGGCTGCAGCGCAACGCGGGCCGCGCCTCGGACTATTTCCATCTGCCGGAGAACCGGCTGGTGGAAATGGGCCAGCGCCTCTAGCGCCTTTCCTTTCGCCCCGCTCGACTGAACGTCGCCCGCGCGGTCGGCCGGACGCTGCGCGTTGCGTCGGTGCGATTGACAGCCCGAAGGCCCTTCCCCGAAGATTGCTGACTCGTCGGTCATTAATTGTGACCGGTGCCTCAACCCGTTGTTCCGCCGCCGCTCACGGCCGGCGCCAGGCCATGCCTCATACGACTACCAACCGGGCTCCGCGGAGCCTCGTGCAGGGATTACTCGCGCTCTGCGCCTTTGCGGCCCTCCTGGCGGGCTGCTCGCGCCAGCCGGCCCAGGAGGAACCCGTGCGCGCCGTCAAGCTGATGACGGTGGCGGTCACCCCCTTTGCGAGCGAGCCCGAATTCGCCGGCGAGGTGCGCGCGCAGGTCGAATCGCGCCTGGGCTTCCGGGTCGGCGGCAAGGTGCTGCGGCGGCAGGCCGAGCTGGGCCAGCGGGTGAAGGCGGGCCAGGTGCTGGCGGAGCTGGATCCGCGCGATCTGCGCCTCTCGGTCGAGGCGGCCCAGGCCCAGGCCAGCGCCGCGCGCACGCAGCGCGACCTGGCCGAGGCCGACCTGGCCCGCTACCGCGAGCTGCGGGCCAGGAACTTCATCAGCGCCGCCGAGATGGAACGGCGCGAGGCCAGCTTCAAGTCCGCCCAGGCGCAGTTCGACCAGTCGCGGGCGCAGCTGAGCGCGCAGGGCAACCAAGCCGGCTATGCCATGCTGACGGCCGATGCGCCGGGCGTCGTGACCTCGGTCGATGCCGAGCCGGGCCAGGTGGTGGCGGCCGGCACGTCCGTGGTGCGCGTGGCGCTGGATGGTCCGCGCGATGTCGTCTTCGCCGTGCCGGAGGACCGTGCGCCGCAGGTGCGCATCGGTTCCGCCGTGGCGGTGCGCGGCTGGTCGCCCGGCACCGAGACGCTCGAAGGCCGCGTGCGCGAAGTGGCCGCCAGCGCCGACCCCGTCACCCGCACCTACACCGTGAAGGTGGCGGTCGACGCCGCGCAGGCGCCGGCGCTGGGCGCCACCGTCTATGCCAAGCCGCGCGCGCTGTCGCTGGCCGGCACGCCGGTCATCAAGCTGCCGACCAGCGCGCTGCGCCAGGAGGGGCAGGGCTCGGCGGTGTGGGTACTGGATCCGGCCAGCATGACGGTGAAGTCGCAGGCGGTGGAGATCGCCACCGCCGACGGCAACGAGGCGGTGATCGCCAAGGGCCTGGCGCCCGGCATGCAGGTGGTCACGGCCGGGGTGCATGTGCTCGCGCCGGGGCAGAAGGTGACGGTCTACCGGGACCGCTATGCGGCACAGGACCCCGGCGCCACCAGCGCGCCTGCGGCAGCCGCGGCCCCGGCCGCTTCACCGGCCGCTTCACCGGCCCCGGCCGCCAGCGGGGCCCGCTGATGTCCGCCGCGCCGTCCGAGAAGCCTTCAGGCTTCAACCTCTCCGCCTGGGCGCTGGACCACGCGCCGCTCACTCGCTACCTGATGGTGGTGCTGATGGTGCTGGGCTTCGCGGCCTACTTCCAGCTGGGGCAGGACGAGGACCCGCCCTTCACCTTCCGCGCCATGGTCGTGCGCACCTATTGGCCCGGCGCCACCGCGCAGCAGGTGGCCGAGCAGGTCACCGACAAGATCGAGCGGACGCTGCAGGAAGTGCCCTATGCCGACAAGATCCGCAGCTACTCCAAGCCTGGCGAGTCGCAGGTCGTCTTCGAGCTGAAGGACGCGGCCCGTCCATCGGAGGTGCCGCAGGTCTGGTACACGGTGCGCAAGAAGATCGGCGACATGCGCTACACGCTGCCCGGCAACATCCAGGGGCCGTTCTTCAACGACGACTTCGGCGACGTGTACGGCGTGATCTACGCGCTGCGGGGTCAGGGCTTCAGCCCGGCCGAACTCAAGACCGTGGCCGACGACCTGCGCCTGCGCCTGCTGCGTGTGAAGGATGTCGCCAAGGTCGAGCAGTTCGGCGTGCAGGATGAGAAGGTCTTCGTCGAGGTCTCGCAGAAGCGGCTGGCCCAGATGGGTCTGGACCTCAATGCCGTGCTGCAACAGCTCGGCGCCCAGAACGCGGTGGAGAGCGCGGGCACCATCCGATCGCCGCAGGACGTGCTGCAGGTGCGCGTCGGCGGCCAGTTCACCGACCTCGACCAATTGAGAGCCATGCCGATCCGTGGCAGCTCGGGCAACCAGCTGCGCCTCGGCGACATCGCGCGCGTGGAGCGCGGCTATGTCGATCCGCCCAGCGTCAAGGTGCACTACCAGGGCGATCCGGTGATCGGGTTGGGCATCTCGATGATGAAGGGCGGCGACATCATCGCGCTGGGCAAGGCGCTGCAAGAGACGGTCGCCCAGGTCAACACTCAACTGCCCGCCGGCATGCGGCTCGATCAAGTGCAGGACCAGCCCGCCACCGTGGCCACCTCGGTCAACGAGTTCGTCAAGGTGCTGATCGAGGCGGTGGTCATCGTGCTGGGCGTGAGCTTCATCGCGCTGGGACTGCACAAGGGCGGACGCTTCGGCTGGCACATCGACTGGCGGCCCGGCCTGGTGGTGGGTATCACCATTCCGCTGGTGCTGTCGGTCACCTTCCTGGCGATGGACTACTTCGGCATCGGGCTGCACAAGATCTCGCTGGGCTCGCTGATCATCGCCCTGGGCCTTCTGGTGGACGACGCCATCATCGCGGTGGAGATGATGGTGCGCAAGATGGAGGAGGGCTACGACAAGCGCCGTGCCGCCACCTTCGCCTACGACGTGACGGCCATGCCGATGCTCACCGGCACGTTGATCACGGCGGCGGGCTTCCTGCCCATCGGCATCGCCAAGTCGACGACGGGCGAATACACCTTCGCGATCTTCGCGGTGACGGTCATCGCGCTGCTGCTGTCGTGGATCGTGTCGGTGTACTTCGTCCCCTACCTCGGCACGCTGCTGCTCAAGGTCAAACCGCACGACCCCGACGCGCCTCCGCACGAGCTCTTCGACACGCCTTTCTACAACCGCTTCCGCATTGCGGTGGGCTGGTGCGTCAACCACCGCTGGATCACCATCGGCGCCACGCTGGCCGTGCTGGCGCTTGGCATTCTGGGCATGACGCGGGTGCAGCAGCAGTTCTTTCCCGACTCGAACCGGCCGGAGATCATGGTCGACGCCTGGTTTCCCGAAGGCACCGCCTTCGAGGCCAACGAGGCCGTGGTCAAGCGGCTGGAGCGGCGCCTGATGGAGCAGGAAGGCGTGCAGAGCGTGGCCACCTGGATCGGCTCGGGCGCGCCGCGCTTCTACCTGCCGCTGGACCAGACCTTTCCGCAGAGCAACGTCTCCCAGTTCATCGTGCTGACCAAGGACCTGAAGGCCCGCGACGCCGTGCGCCGCCAGCTGCCGACCCTGCTGGCGCAGGAGTTTCCGGAAGTACGTGGCCGCGTGAAGCTGCTGGCGAGCGGGCCGCCCGTGCCCTATCCGGTGCAGTTCCGCGTGGTGGGCGACGATCCAGCCACGCTGCGGCGCTTGGCCGACGAGGTCAAGGCCGAGGTCCGCACCAACCCGTCCATGGTGGGCGTCAACGACAACTGGAACGAGTCCATCAAGTCCATCCGCATGGACGTGGACCAGGCCAAGGCGCGCGCCCTGGGCGTGACCAGCCAGTCCATCGCCCAGGCCTCGCGCGGGATCTACACCGGCAACCCGATCGGCCAGTACCGCGAGCAGGACAAGCTGATCGACATCGTGCTGCGCCAAGCCCGTGAGGAGCGCGATGCCATCTCCGACCTGACGGATGCGTACGTGACGACTGCCGCTGGCCGTTCGATCCCGCTGCTGCAGATCGCCCAGCCGCATTTCGCGTGGGAGCCGGGCGTGATCTGGCGCTGGAACCGCGCCTATGCCGTCACCGTGCAGGGCGACGTGGTGGACGGCATGCAGGGCGCGACTGTCACCCAGCAGCTGCTGCCCGCGCTGCGCGCGCTGGAGGCGAAGTGGCAGGCCCGCGGCGAGCCGCCGGTGCGTATCGAGGTGGCCGGTGCGGTGGAGGAGAGCAGCAAGGGGTCGGCCTCGATCATGGCGGGCATTCCCATCATGCTGTTCGCCGTATTCACGCTGCTGATGCTGCAGCTTCACAGCTTCAGCCGGGCGCTGCTGGTGTTCCTGACGGGTCCGATGGGCATCGCGGGCGTGGCCGCGGCGCTGCTGCTGCTGGACCGGCCTTTCGGCTTCGTCGCCATGCTGGGCGTCATCGCACTGATGGGGATGATCCAGCGCAACTCGGTGATCCTGATCGACCAGATCGAGCTGGACCGCGCGGCCGGCGTGCCTTCGCGCCGCGCCATCGTCGAGTCGGCGGTACGGCGGCTGCGACCGATCGTGCTGACGGCGGCGGCAGCCGTGCTGGCGATGATCCCGCTGTCGCGCAGTGTGTTCTGGGGGCCGATGGCGGTCGCCATCATGGGTGGGCTGATCGTGGCGACGGCGCTGACGCTGCTGGCGTTGCCGGCCATGTATGCGGCCTGGTTCCGCATCGGCCACGACGACGCCGTGGCGCCGTCGGAACCGGACACACCGGCCGCTCCTGCGGCTGCCCATTAGGGACTTGAGCAAGGCCGAAAGCGCATTCGAACCCGATTAGAATGCGCGATTGACCAATTTCAGGCAGGCGGTGCGTGGCGGGTGATCCCCACTGCCGTCGGTGGCACCTAATCCGGTGCTCCATGCCTCTAGTTTGTTGTCAGGGCGGCCCTGCCTTCGCGGCGAGGTCGCCCTGTTCATCATCCACCATCGGCTGAAAAGTCCGGAGCTGCGCGGGTGGCGAAATTGGTAGACGCACCAGGTTTAGGTCCTGACGCCAGCAATGGTGTGGGGGTTCGAGTCCCCCCCCGCGCACCAGCATCCTTCATTTGGAAGAGATTCACACCATGACCGTGAACGTTGAAACCCTCGAGAAGCTCGAGCGCAAGATCACCCTGACGCTCCCCGTGGAGACGATCCAGGCGGAAGTCGATTCGCGGCTCAAGCGGCTGGCCCGCACCGTCAAGATGGACGGCTTCCGTCCGGGCAAGGTGCCCATGAGCGTCGTGGCCCAGCGCTACGGCTACTCGGTGCAGTACGAGGTGATGAACGACAAGGTCGGCCAGGCCTTCTCGCAGGCCGCCAACGAGGCCAAGCTGCGCGTCGCCGGCCAGCCCACCATCACCGAAAAAGAAGGTGCGCCCGAGGGCCAGGTGGCCTTCGACGCCGTCTTCGAGGTGTACCCCGAGGTCAAGATCGGCGAGCTGGCCGAGGCCGAGGTCGAGCGCGTGTCCACCGAAGTCACCGACGAGGCCATCGACCGCACCGTCGACATCCTGCGCAAGCAGCGCCGCACCTTTGGCCTGCGCTCGCAGGACAGCGCCGCCGCCGACGGCGACCGCGTGACGGTCGACTTCGAAGGCAAGATCGACGGCGAGCCCTTCCAGGGCGGCAAGGCCGAGGACTTCCAGTTCATCGTCGGCGAAGGCCAGATGCTCAAGGAGTTCGAAGATGCCGTGCGCGGCATGAAGGTGGGCGACAGCCGCACCTTCCCGCTGGCCTTTCCGGCCGACTACCACGGCAAGGACGTGGCCGGCAAGCAGGCCGACTTCATGGTCACCGTCAAGAAGATCGAGGCTGCCAACCTGCCCGAGATCGACGAGGCCTTCACCAAGTCCCTCGGCATCGGCGAAGGCACGGTCGAGGCGTTGCGCGACGACATCCGCAAGAACCTCGAGCGCGAAGTCAAGTTCCGCCTGCTGGCGCGCAACAAGACGGCCGTGATGGACGCGCTGCTGGCCAAGTCCGAGCTGGACCTGCCCAAGTCGGTGGTCCAGTCCGAGATCGACCGCATGGTCGAAGGTGCCCGCGCCGAGCTCAAGCAGCGCGGCATCAAGGACGCCGACAAGGCCCCGATCCCCGCCGACGTGTTCCGTCCGCAGGCCGAGCGCCGCGTGCGCCTGGGCCTGGTGGTGGCCGAGCTGGTGCGTGCCAACAGCCTCGAAGCCAAGCCCGAGCAGATCAAGGCCCACATCGAAGAGCTGGCCTCCAGCTACGAGAAGCCGGCCGACGTGGTGCGCTGGTACTACGGTGACAACCGCCGCCTGGCCGAGGTCGAGGCCGTGGTCATCGAGAACAACGTGACCGAATTCGTCCTGGGCAAGGCCAAGGTCAGCGACAAGGCCGTCGGCTTCGACGAGCTGATGCAGCAGCAAGGTTGATTGCCTTCTGATCGTTCCTTCGTGGGGCTTGTGCCGTGCGGCACAGGCCCCATTTGCTTTCCAGCACCGGCTTCGCAGGCGGCAATGTCCGCCGCCTGAAGCCCGGCATGCGGCGCAGTACAGTTGCGCCATCTTTTGCGGAGAAACCCAATGAGTGCACAGGAAACCCAAGCCCTCGGCCTGATCCCGATGGTCATCGAGCAGTCGGGCCGTGGCGAGCGGTCCTTCGACATCTACTCGCGCCTGCTCAAGGAGCGCGTCGTGTTCCTGGTGGGCGAGGTCAACGACCAGACCGCCAATTTGGTGGTCGCGCAGTTGCTGTTCCTGGAGAGCGAGAACCCCGACAAGGACATTTCGCTGTACATCAACTCGCCGGGCGGCAGCGTGACGGCCGGCATGTCGATCTACGACACCATGCAGTTCATCAAGCCCGACGTGTCGACCATGTGCCTGGGCTTCGCGGCCAGCATGGGCGCCTTCCTGCTGGCGGCCGGGGCGCCGGGCAAGCGCTACTCGCTGCCCAACTCCAAGGTCATGATCCACCAGGTGCTGGGCGGCGCCCGTGGCCAGGCGACGGACATCGAGATCCAGGCGCGCGACATCCTGCGTACCAAGGACCAGATGAACCGCATCCTGTCCGAGCGCACGGGTCAGCCCTTGGAAAAGATCAAGAACGACACCGAGCGCGACTACTACATGACCGCCGACGAGGCCAAGGACTACGGCATCGTCGATCAGGTCATCTCGCGGCGCGGCTGATGCGGGCGCACCGGCGGCAATGCCGGTGTCCGTCCTAGGAAAAACGGCGTTTTTCCCTGCGGAAAACGCCGTTTTTCCTTTCGCTATCATTGGTTCATTACTGTTTTGGGCATCCGTTCATGGCCGAGAAAAAAGGCTCTTCCAGCGAGAAAACGCTTTATTGCTCCTTCTGCGGCAAGAGCCAGCACGAGGTCAAGAAGCTGATCGCCGGCCCTTCCGTTTTCATCTGCGACGAGTGCATCGACCTGTGCAATGAAATCATCCGCGACGAACTGCCCGCCGGCGGCGATGCGCGGGAACAGGGACGCGGCGACTTGCCGACCCCGACCGAGATCAAGGGCAACCTCGACAACTACGTGATCGGCCAGGAGGCGGCCAAGCGCATGCTGGCGGTGGCGGTCTACAACCACTACAAGCGTCTCAAGCACAAGGAACGGGCCAAGGGCGAGGACGTCGAGCTGTCCAAGAGCAACATCCTGCTGATCGGCCCCACCGGCTCGGGCAAGACGTTGCTGGCCCAGACGCTCGCGCGCCAGCTGGACGTGCCGTTCGTCATGGCGGACGCCACCACGCTGACCGAGGCGGGCTACGTGGGCGAGGACGTCGAGAACATCATCCAGAAGCTGCTGCAGAGCTGCAATTACGACGTCGAACGCGCCCAGCGCGGCATCGTCTACATCGACGAGATCGACAAGATCTCGCGCAAGTCCGACAACCCGAGCATCACCCGCGACGTGTCGGGCGAGGGCGTTCAACAGGCGCTGCTCAAGCTGATTGAAGGCACCATGGCCAGCGTGCCGCCGCAGGGCGGACGCAAGCACCCCAATCAGGATTTCCTGCAGATCGACACCACCAACATCCTGTTCATATGCGGTGGCGCCTTCGCGGGGCTGGAAAAGGTGATCGAGGCGCGTACCGAAGCCTCGGGCATCGGCTTCGGCGCGCTGGTGCGCAGCAAGCAGCAGCGCAGCCTGACCCAGGTGTTCAGCGAGGTGGAGCCGGAAGACCTGATCAAGTTCGGCATCATTCCGGAGCTGGTCGGCCGTCTGCCGGTGGTGGCTTCGCTGGCCGAGCTGAGCGAAGACGCGCTGGTGCAGATCCTGACCGAGCCACGCAATGCCGTCGTCAAGCAGTTCTCCAAGCTGCTGCAGATGGAAGGCGTGGAGCTGGAAGTGCGGCCCGCCGCCCTTCGTGCGGTGGCGCGTAAGGCGCTGGCGCGCAAGACCGGCGCCCGTGGCCTGCGCTCCATCCTTGAAGGTGCCCTGATCGACACCATGTTCGATCTTCCCACGGCGTCCAACGTGGAAAAGGTGGTGGTCGACGAGTCGACCATCGAAGAAAACAAGGCGCCGCTTCTCGTCTATCGCGAGGCGGCCAAGAAGGCCTGAAGAGGAACACCATGTCCGGTCACATTCCCCTGCCGTCCGATCCCATCGATCTGCCGCTGCTACCGCTGCGCGATGTGGTGGTGTTCCCTCACATGGTCATCCCACTGTTCGTGGGCCGGCCCAAGAGCATCAAGGCGCTCGAGCTTGCCATGGAGGCCGAGCGCCGCATCATGCTGGTCGCGCAGAAGGCTGCCGCCAAGGACGAGCCCTCGGTCGACGACATGTTCGAGGTGGGTTGCGTCTCGACCATCCTGCAAATGCTGAAGCTGCCGGACGGCACCGTGAAGGTGCTGGTCGAAGGCCAGCAGCGCGCCCGCGTGGCGCGCATCGAAGACAGCCAGACGCATTTCTCGGCCAATGTGGTGCCGCTTGAAGCGGCCGGTGCTGCGGGTACCGAGGTCGAGGCGCTGCGCCGCGCGGTGATGCAGCAGTTCGACCAGTACGTCAAGCTGAACAAGAAGATCCCGCCCGAGATCCTCACGTCCATCGCCAGCATCGACGATGCCGGCCGCCTGGCCGACACCATCGCCGCTCACCTGCCGCTCAAGCTCGACAACAAGCAGGCCGTGCTGGACCTGTCGAACGTGCAGCAGCGGCTGGAAAGCCTGTTCTCGCAGCTGGAGCGCGAGGTCGACATCCTCAACGTCGACAAGAAGATTCGCAGCCGCGTGAAGCGGCAGATGGAGAAGAACCAGCGCGACTTCTATCTGAACGAGCAGGTCAAGGCCATCCAGAAGGAACTGGGCGAGGGCGAGGACGGCGCGGACATCGAGGAGATCGAAAAGAAGATCATCGCCGCCAAGATGCCCAAGGACGCCCGCAAGAAGGCGGACGCCGAGCTCAAGAAGCTCAAGCTCATGTCGCCCATGTCGGCCGAGGCGACGGTGGTGCGCAACTACATCGATGTGCTGGTCGGCCTGCCCTGGAGCAAGAAGACCAAGATCAAGCACGATCTGGCGAACGCCGAGACGGTGCTCAATGAGGACCACTATGGCCTCGAGAAGGTCAAGGACCGGATCCTCGAATATCTTGCGGTCCAGCAGCGCGTGGAAAAGGTCAAGGCGCCCATCCTGTGTCTCGTCGGCCCACCGGGCGTCGGCAAGACTTCCCTGGGGCAATCCATCGCCAAGGCGACGGGCCGGAAGTACGTGCGCATGGCGCTCGGCGGCATGCGCGACGAGGCCGAGATCCGCGGTCACCGACGCACCTACATCGGCGCGCTGCCGGGCAAGGTGCTGCAAAGCCTGAACAAGGTGGGCACGCGCAATCCGCTGTTCCTGCTGGACGAGATCGACAAGCTGGGCACGGACTTCCGTGGCGATCCGTCGTCGGCCCTGCTGGAGGTGCTCGATCCCGAGCAGAACCACACCTTCGGCGACCACTACGTCGAGGTCGATTTCGACCTGTCGGACGTGATGTTCGTCGCGACGTCGAACTCGATGAACATCCCGCCGGCGCTGCTGGACCGGATGGAAGTGATCCGCCTGTCGGGCTACACCGAGGACGAGAAGACCAGCATCGCCCTGAAGTACCTGCTGCCCAAGCAGATGGGCAACAACGGCGTGAAGGACGATGAGCTGCTGGTGACCGAGGACGCGGTGCGCGACATCGTGCGCTACTACACCCGCGAGGCCGGCGTACGTTCGCTGGAGCGCGAGCTCTCCAAGATCTGCCGCAAGGTGGTCAAGGGGCTACTGCTCAAGAAGCTGACGCCGAAGGTGACCGTGGACAGCGAGAACCTCCACGAATTCCTGGGTGTGCGCAAGTACAGCTTCGGTCGTGCCGAGCAGCAGAACCAGGTGGGCCAGGTGGTCGGGCTGGCGTGGACGGAGGTGGGCGGCGACCTGCTGACCATCGAAGTGGCCACGGTGCCGGGCAAGGGCGTCATCACCCGTACCGGCTCGCTGGGCGACGTGATGAAGGAGTCGGTCGAGGCGGCGCGCACCGTGGTGCGCAGCCGCGCTCGTCGCCTGGGCATCAAGGATGAGCTCTTCGAGAAGAAGGACATCCACATCCACGTGCCCGATGGCGCGACGCCCAAGGACGGCCCGAGCGCTGGTATTGCGATGACGACGGCGCTTGTTTCGGCGTTGACAGGTATCCCGGTGCGCAGCGACGTGGCCATGACTGGCGAGATCACCCTGCGTGGCGAGGTCACGGCCATCGGCGGTCTGAAGGAAAAGCTGTTGGCGGCTCTGCGCGGAGGCATCAAGACCGTGCTGATCCCCGAGGAGAACGCCAAGGATCTGCAGGACATCCCCGAGAACGTGAAGAACGGCCTCGAGATCGTGCCGGTCAAGTGGATCGACAAGGTGCTTGAAGTGGCGCTCGAAAAGCAACCCAAGCCGCTGTCGGAAGAAGAGGTGGCGGCTTCCGCCGCCGCCATGGCCGAGCTGTCCAAGCAGCGCGCCGGCGAGCCGCGCACCGAAGGGTCGATCAAGCATTGAAGAATTTCGGGTCGGCGCTTGCGCTGGCCCGAAAAAGAGCCCTATAATCTAAGGCTCGGTTCTGCGGGAATAGCTCAGTTGGTAGAGCGCAACCTTGCCAAGGTTGAGGTCGACGGTTCGAGACCGTTTTCCCGCTCCAGT
>NZ_JBQUYR010000002.1:95395-611578 GCF_056314265.1 Pseudacidovorax sp. DMC4
GCGGGAATAGCTCAGTTGGTAGAGCGCAACCTTGCCAAGGTTGAGGTCGACGGTTCGAGACCGTTTTCCCGCTCCAGTCTCAGGTCCAAGACCGCCTTGTCTGCCCCTCACGGGAGTTCAGCAAGGCGGTTTTGTTTTGGCCTGCTCCTTTCCCATCCTTGGCGACGGTGACGGCGTTTCGGCGTGCTGCCGGTTCCAGATCGTGGTGGCGTCGCGCCCCGTAAGGCGGCGCCGGACCCGCGCCGCATCCGGCGCTGTGGACTGCGCGTCGCGTCCGGCGCTTCGGGCCGCTACCAGTCCTCCTTGACCGCCAGCACCATGTCCTGCGAGGCGGCGGCACGCGCGGAGAACCAGGCGGTGAGTGTTCCTGCCCCGATCACTGCCATGCAGAGCGCGGCCAGCCGTCCAGGTGGCAGCAGCATGTCCATCGTCCAGTGGAAGCTCTGGGGATTGACCACCTTCACCAGCACGGTGGCCACGGCGATGCCCAGCCCCAGTCCTGCCAGCGCGCCGATGCCGGTCCAGGCGGCGCCTTCGCCGGCGACGAGGCGGCGAACCTGGCTCGGCGTGAAGCCGAGGTGCGCCAGAAGGCCGAATTCCTTGCGCCGCGCGAGCACCTGCGCGCTGAAGCTGGCCGCGATCCCGAACAGGCCGATGGCAATGGCCACGGCCTGCAGCCAGTAGGTCACCGCAAAGCTGCGGTCGAAGATGCGCAGCGACACGGCCCGCAGCTGCGCGGTCGATGCGATGTCCAGTGCGTCAGCCGAACCAAGCCGGACGCGCGCGAGCCCGTCCAGCGCCTGGCGGATGCGTGCTTCGTCCGCGCCGGCGGCTTGCCACAGCGACAGCTCGCTCGCCGCGCCATCGCTGGTCAGGGCCTGGTAGTCGTCCCGGCTGATCGCAATGGCGCCGAACTGTCGTGCGTAGTCCCGCCACACGCCGGCCACGAAGAAGCGGCCCGCCGGAAGTCCGAATGCCGCATCGAGCGACACCAGCGTGCCGCCCACGCGCGCGCCATGCAGCGACAGCATGGGCTCGCTGACGTAGATAGGGATGCGGCCGGGCGGTGCGGACAGCGTCGGCCCCGTCAGCGGCAGGCTGTCGCCGGGCGCTTCCGGGTCGATGGAGCGGGCGAGCAGGCTCACGGTGGGCGCCGCGGGATCCAGTTGCAGCAGTCGGATGCGCTGCGGCGCGACCCGCGCCACCCCGGGGATGGCCCGCGCGGCCGCCACGAAGTCGGCATCGAACGGCGCCAGTTCGCCCGTTGCGGCACCGGCCGCGCGGACATAGAGGTCAGCCGGCAGTACGACGTCCAGCCAGCGCGTGACCGATTCGCGGAAGCTCGCGACCATGACGGTGAGCGCCACCGACAGCGCCAGGCTGGCGACGACCCCGCTCAGGGCGATGGCGGCGGTGCCCCTCATGCGCCGGGCGCGCTCGATCGCCATCAGCGGCAGCAGTCGGCCCGCAAGGCGTGGCGCCAGCCACCCGTAAAGGGCCTGGATCAGCCACGGCAAGGCGGCGATGCCCCCGACCAGCAGCAAGGCCACCGAGGCATAGGCGGCCAGCGGCATGCCCAGGACCGGTGGGACCAAGGCGAGTGCGCCGCCGGCGCCCATCAGGGTGAGGGCCGGCCACAGGCGCCCGCCCCGGCCCGAGGCGTCGCCCAGGCCCTTGAGCGTCTGCGCCGCTGGTAGGCGTTGCGCGGCGCGCGCCGGCCACCAGCCGCCGGCCAGTGCGGCCAGCGTGCCTAGCACGCCGTAGGCGAGCGTGGCCGCCGGGTCGACGCGCAGGGGCGGTGTCACGTCGCGGAAGTAGCCCCCGCCCAGGTCGCCGCCGAGCAGCCGGAGGGCGGCCCAGGCCAGCGCCAGCCCGAGCGCCAGACCCGCGGCGCTGCCGACGGCCCCCAAGGCCAGCGACTCGGCCAGCACCAGGCGCAGCCGCTGCCGCGCGGTCAGCCCCAGCACGCCGAGCAGGGCGAACTGCTGCGCCCGCTTGGCCACCGACAGGGCCAGCACCGAGAAGACCAGGAAGGCACCCGTGAACAGCGCCACCAGCGCGAGCACCGTGAGGTTCACGCGGTAAGCCCTGGAGAGGTTGCCGATGCGCAGGGCCTCGTCGGCCGGCTCGGCAAGCCGCAGGGCAGGCGTCCAGTCGGGCAGGGCGCGGATGGCCTGGGCGAGCGCCTCGCGGTCGGTGCCGGCAGCCAGGCGCAGGTCGATGCGGCTCAGGCGCCCCTGCCGGCCCAGGAGGGCCTGTGCGGCGCCGATGTCCATCACGGCCAGCGGCGGGCCGGCCGCCGCGACGGTGCCGGCGATGTCGAGCCGTCGGGCTGCGCCATCCGGCATGCGGAGTTCGAGCTGCTCGGCACCGCTGGCGAGCGATTGCCGCGCCGACGCGTTGAGGAAGGCGCGTTCCGGCAGCAGCATGGCCAGGCGATCGTCACCGCGGCCCGGAAAGGACGTGGGCATCAGCGAAGGCGAAATGGCAGGCAGCACCAGCGCGTCCAATCCAAGCAGGCGCAGGCTGGCCAGCCTGCCTTCGCGGGTGCGCAACAGCACCTGCGCCTCCAGCACCGGACTGAGCAGCGCCACCTGCCTCAGGCCGGCCAACTGCCCGAACAGGGCTTCGTCCAGATCGCCCTGCACCGCACGCACCTCCAGATCCGGCTGGCCGTTGACGGTGCGCGTCGCCCGCTGGAATTCGTCCAGCGCCGAGTTGTTGATCAGATGCACCGAGAACGCCAGCGCCACGCCCAGCATGACGGCCAGCACGGCCGCCAGATGGCGCCACGGATGGTGGCGGACCTCCTGCCAGGAGAAGGTGTTGAGCAGCGAACACATCGGGCGATTGTGGGGGCCGGGCGGGTGTCAAAGACGGTGAAGCGTTTCACAATGGGGTCATGGTTGCTGGCGTGAACGTTGAATCGATCGAAAGGGCCACACTGGCCGCGGTGCCCCCCGATGCCCTGGAGGAATTGCCGGGCTGGCTGCTGGCACTGGACCGCGGCACGGTGGGCCGGGCGCGCAGCGCGGTGCCCCTGCACCACGGCGTGCAGGACCCGTCGGTCCTTTCCCGCATCGAGGCGGCCTACGAGGCCTATGGCCTGCCGGCCGTGCTGCGCCTGCCCATCGAGACGCCGGGCTTCGAGACGCTCACCGAAGCCTTGCGCCAGCGCGGCTACGTGCCGTCCCGGCCCACCCAGGTGATGTGTGCCGACCCGGCCACCGTGGCGGCCAACGGCCGGCCGGAGGCCGTCCAGCTATCTCCCACGCCGGGCGACGACTGGGCCCGCGTCTACCTGGGCGAGGGCTTCGATCCGGTCGACGGTCAGAGCCGGGTCCGTCTGCTGCGCCGGGCTCGGGATGCGGTCTACGTCAGCCTGCGACTGACGCAGGATCTCCCGGGTGGCGAGGCAGGCGACGTGGCGGCCGTGGGCAGCGGCTGTTTTGCCGAGGGTTGGATGGGCGTGCACGGCATGCGCACCCGGCCGCGCTTTCGCGGCCACGGCTTCGCGCGTCAGCTGATGGCGGCGATGGGTGCGGAGGCGGTGCAGCGTGGCGTGACCCGCACCTTCCTCCAGGTCGAGGCAGAGAACTACCTGGCGCGATCGCTCTATGCCCGGGTAGGCTTCTCGCCGGCCTGGCTCTACGTCTACTGGCAGCGGCCTGGCGCGGACGCGTTGCTCAAGTAGGTGCCAGCGCAGCCGCTTCGGCGGCGTTCAGCGGAAACCGTCGGTGCGCAGGTGCAGCCGGCGGTCGGCCCGCGCGGCGGCAGCGTCGGAATGGGTGACCAGAACCAGGCTGGCGCCGTGGGCCCGCGATTCGGACAGCAGCAGGTCCATCACTTTCCCGGCCGTTGCCGGGTCCAGGTTGCCGGTGGGTTCGTCCGCCAGCAGCAGGCCGGGGCGATGGACCAGCGCCCGGGCAATGGCCACGCGTTGCAATTGACCACCCGACAGCGCCTGCGGCAGCCGCTGACCCAGGCCCTGCAGGCCGACCGCCTCGAGCATCTGCGCGACGCGCTGCGCCATCTCCTGCTTGCGGCCCAGCAGCATCAGGGGCAGCCCCACGTTCTGGGCGACATCGAGGTGGGGCAGCACATGGAAGGCCTGGAAGACGAAGCCGACATGCGCGCGCCGCCACAGCGCGCGCTGCTCGGCGTCCATGGTGCCGAGGTCCCGCTGGCCATGCAGCACGCGCCCCTCGTCCCAGTGGTCGAGGCCAGCCATGCAGT
Organism: Pseudacidovorax sp. DMC4; assembly: GCF_056314265.1. Taxonomy (NCBI): domain Bacteria; kingdom Pseudomonadati; phylum Pseudomonadota; class Betaproteobacteria; order Burkholderiales; family Comamonadaceae; genus Pseudacidovorax; species Pseudacidovorax sp. DMC4. The sequence goes on from NZ_JBQUYR010000002.1 coordinate 99,632, forward strand.
TCAGCAGCGTCGACTTGCCGACGCCCGACTCGCCCACGATGGCCACGAACTCGCCCGGCGCGACCGTCAGGTCCAGGTGGCGGAACACCGGTCGCGCGTCCGCGCCCTGGCCATAGAACTTGCCGAGTCCCTCGATGCGGAGGGGTACGGCGCGCGAGGCCGTCTCCTTCGCGCGCCCGTCGGGCGCCGTTTCTGGGTGGGGGCGGCGGTTCATGCCCCGTCCTTCGCAAGCGCCTGCCGGACCCGCGCCACCACCTGATCGGCCGCGGTCGTCGCGTCGCAGGCGATCACTTCGCGACGGCGCATGCTGCGCAACCAGGTGATCTGGCGTTTCGCCAACTGGCGGGTTGCGGCCACGCCCCGCTCGCGCAACTCGGCGAGTTCCGCGCGCGTGGGGAATCGGCCTTTCGTGGCATCGAGCATCTCCCACGCCTGTCGATAGCCGACGCAGCGGATCGAGGGCAACGCCGGGTCCAGGTCGCTGCGCTGGCGCAGGCGCCCGACTTCGTCGAGGAAGCCGCCGGCCAGCATGGCGTCGAAGCGCTGCGCGATGCGCGCGTGAAGCCAGGCCCTGTCCTCGGTCTCCAGCGAGAGGAGCAGGGCCTCGCCGCTCGCCAGCGGATCAGGGGTCGGATCCTCGCCCTCGCGGCGATGAAAGGCGGAGAGGGGCCGGCCGCTGCTCATCCAGACCTCCAGCGCCCGCTGGATGCGCTGGCTGTCGGCAGGCGCCAAGCGGGCGGCGGTGTCCGGGTCGACCTCCGCCAGACGGGCATGCATGGCCGGCCAGCCGTGCTCGGCGGCCTCGGCGTCGATGCGCCGGCGCAGTTCCGGATCGGCGGCCGGCATCGCGTCCAGCCCGTCGAGCAGCGCCTTGAAGTACAGCATCGTTCCACCGACCAGCAGGGGGAGGGCACCGCGCTGGCGGATCTGGTCGATCAACCGCTGGGCGTCGGCCACGAAGGCGGCGGCGCTGTAGCGCTCGGCCGGGTCGAGGATGTCGATCAGGTGGTGCGGCACGGCCGCGCGCTCGTCCGGCGTGGGCTTGGCGGTGCCGATGTCCATGCCACGGTAGACCAGGGCCGAGTCGACGCTGACCACTTCCACCGGCGTCGGCAGCGCAGCCGCCACGGCCAGCGCGGCGGCAGTCTTGCCGCTGGCGGTAGGGCCTGCCAAGGCGATGTAGCGCAGGTGCGCGGTCATGTGCAGGGGCCGCTCGGCACGGGCGCCGGGCGCGGTGAACGTCTGCCGCGCGGGGCAAGGTCAGGCGAGGGGGGAGAGCAGGAAGCCGGGAAGCACGCGGGCATCCTGCCGAGGGTAGCAAATCGCCCGGCGCCCGCCGCAGCGAGGGGTGGCCAGGCCGCGCTCAGGTGCCCAGCGGCTGGGGCGGCTTCACCGCCTGCGGCACGGCGGCGCCACCCGCGGGGCGGCTGAGGCCTGCCGTCGGCTCGCCCGTGGCGAGAGCTGGGGTGCCAAGTGCGCGTTCCTTCATCTGGAACAACTGGGCCAGCGCGGCGCGGTACTGCGCCTCCCCGACGGAGTTGGTGCTGTGGTGGGAGCCGCCTTCGACCAGCACGAACATCTTCTGGCCCGTGGCCGCCTCGTAGAGCTTGCGGCCCAGGGTGGGATTGATCAGGGTGTCGTTCGAGCCATGCACCACCAGCAACGGCGAGCCGATGGACTTGACCTTCGCCAGCGACTCGAAGCGCTGGGTGATGAAGGGCTTGAAGGGCAGCCAGCCCCATTTGAAGCTGCTCACCACGTCCGAGATCGAGGTGAATGTGCCTTCGACGATGGTGCCGGATTCGTCGCGCACATCGGCGGCCAGGTCGATGCCGATGGCGCCGCCCAGCGAGTGACCGAAGATGTAGCGGCGCTGCTTGGGGTACTTGGCGGCCAGCCATTTCCAGGCGGCGCGCGCGTCTTCGCGGGCGGATTCCTCGGAGGGCAGCGTCTTGGTGCTCTTGCCGAAGCCACGGTAGTCGATGGCCAGCACCGAGAAGCCGAGCTCGTGCATGCGGCGGATGCGCGGCGCCGAGCCGGAAACGTTGTAGCGCGCGCCGTGCAGGTACAGCATCACGGGCGTGTCGCGCGACATCGGCGCGTCGCCCAGCCACAAGCCATGGAGCCGCACGTCATCGCCATCGGGCGTGCGGTAGTCGATCCACACGTCGTCCATGCCCGCCGTCATTTCGGCAGTGTTGCCCCAGCTGAGGTCGCTGGGCTGAAAGATCCATTCGCGCTGTTGGGCGTCGAGCGTGGAGCATCCTGCACCGACCAGGACGGTGAAAGACAGGGCCGACGCGATGAGGGACCAACGTTTCATTGGGCAAACAGAGACCGGATGGCGGGTCGAAGTTCACAGGGATTTGCAACTGCGGCCCCTGAGCACCGTGTGGGTGACGGCCCGTTACAGGCCTTGCACACCCTTGCCCGCATGCAACGGGCGTGCCCGCCTTTCCGACGACCGTGTAAACCCCAGTGCCAGCGCCGTGTAGGAAGTTGCCTACACAAGCCCCGGCGCGGGCGCGTTCCCGCCCAGCCGTCTCAGCGCCCGCGCAGGAACAGTCCGTCGAGATCGCGCACGCTCAGTTGCCGCCAAGTGGGGCGCCCGTGATTGCACTGGTCGGAGCGCTCGGTGGCTTCCATCTGGCGCAGCAGTCCGTTCATTTCGTCCAGCGTGAGCCGCCGGTTGGCCCGCACGGCGCCGTGGCAGGCCATGGTGGCGAGCAGTTCATGCTGGGCGCGCTGGATGACGGTGGTGGCTTCGTGCTGGGCCAGCTCGGCCAGCACGCTGCGGGCCAGGGCCACCGGATCGCCGTCGGCCAGGGGCGCCGGCACAGCGCGCACCGCGAGGGTGCGGGGCGAGAAGGGCGAGACCTCCAGTCCCAGGGCGCCGAGTACCTCCGAGCAGGTCTCGGCCGTGGCCACCTCTTCCGGCGTGGCCGCGAAGGTGGCGGGAATCAGCAGTGGCTGGCTGGCGATCGCATGGCCGTCGAGCTGGGTCTTCAGGCGCTCGTAGACGATTCGTTCGTGCGCGGCGTGCATGTCGACGATGACCAGGCCCTGGGTGTTCTCGGCCAGGATGTAGATGCCCTGCAGTTGCGCCAGTGCACGGCCCAGCGGCCAGTCGCTGGCTGCCGCGGCAGTGACCTCCGGCGGTGTGGAAGAGAGGCGCAGGGCGCCAGCCGCCGCCCCGCCGGCGGTCCAGGGGGGCTGGAGGGGGGCGCCCCCCAGGCCGCTGGGCAGGGTGGGGGCGGCCTCTTGGTCCGCCCCCGGGGCCGCCGCTGCAGACGGTGCCGCAGGCGCGGTGGGCCACATGGCCGCCCAATCGCCGGCACCCCGCTCGGCTGCGAACGGAATGCCGGACTGCCGCCATGCCGGCGCCGCAGCAGGCGCGTCGTAGCCTCGCAGCAGCGGGGCGGGCCGGCCGGTACCGCTGTCGTCCGTGCTCGCCGCGCCGGCCGCGCGTGGGGCCGCCAGGGCGTTCTCGATGGCATGGCGCACGGCGCTGTGCACTTCGCGGCCATCGCGAAAGCGCACCTCGATCTTGGTGGGGTGCACGTTGACGTCCACGCGCGTCGGATCGATCTGCAGGTGCAGCACGAACACCGGCTGGCGCTGACCGTGCAGCACGTCCTCGTAGGCGGCACGCACCGCGTGCAGCAGCACCTTGTCGCGCACGAAGCGGCCGTTGACGTAGAAGAACTGCTGGTCGCCCCGGCTGCGCGCCGCATCCGGCACGCCGGCATGGCCACGAACGTGCAGGGCGCCTTCGCCATGGTCGACCTGCACGCTCTGGCCAATGAAATCCTCGCCGAAGACGTCCGACAGGCGCTGGGCGGGCGTGTCCGCGATACGCCACTGCTCGACCAGCCGGCCTTCGTGCCAGATCGCGAAGCCCACGTCCGGCCGCGCCAGCGCATGGCGGCGCACCGCCTCGATGCAGTGCGCCAGTTCGGTGGCATCGGTCTTGAGGAACTTGCGGCGCGCCGGCGTGGCGAAGAACAACTCACGCACTTCCACCGTCGTGCCCTGGCTGCGGGCCGCAGGACGCAGCTCGCCCGTGCGGGCGTCCAGTTGCCAGGCGCTGTCCGCCCCACCGTGGCGCGACAGCAGGCTCAGCTCGGCGATGGAGGCGATCGAAGCCAGCGCTTCGCCGCGAAAGCCCATGGTGCCGACCGATTCGAGTTCGGCCAGGCTGGCGATCTTGCTGGTCGCATGGCGGCGCAGCGCCAGCGGCAGTTCGTCGCGCGGGATGCCGCCGCCATCGTCCTCGACGGCGATCAGCCGGACACCGCCGGCGGCCAGGCGCACCGTGATCTGGCTCGCCCCGGCGTCCAGGGCGTTGTCCACCAGTTCGCGCACGACCGAGGCGGGCCGCTCCACCACCTCGCCGGCGGCAATCTGGCTGATGAGTTCGTCCGGCAGGTCCCGGATGGGGCGCCGGGTGGCGGAGGAGGAGGAAAGGAGGGCGCTCACGGCGGGATTTTAAGAATCCGTCAACAGGCGGCCCGGATAATGCCGCGCCATGGACATCGTCGCCTTCCTGATTGACTTCATCCTCCACGTGGACAAGCACCTGGAGGCCTTCGTCGCCGCCTATGGCACCTGGGTCTATGTGCTGCTCTTCCTCATCGTCTTCGTGGAGACGGGCGTGGTGGTCATGCCCTTCCTGCCGGGCGATTCGCTGCTGTTCATCGTCGGTGCGCTGTGCGGCGCGGGGCTGATGAACCTCGGGATCGCCATCCCGGTGCTCCTGGCCGCGGCCGTCCTGGGGGACCAGTGCAATTTCGCCATCGGCCGCCACATCGGGCCCCGTGTCTTCCAGTGGGAGAACACGCGCTTCTTCAACCGCAAGGCCTTCGACCAAGCGCATGCGTTCTACGAGCGCTATGGCGGCATCACGATCGTGCTGGCGCGCTTCATGCCATTCATCCGGACCTTCGCACCCTTCGTGGCGGGCGTGGCCGCCATGAGCCGCTCCAAGTTCACGGCCTTCAACGTCGGCGGGGCCGTGCTGTGGGTGGTGGGCATCTGCGCGGCGGGCTACTTCTTCGGCAACCTGGCCTTCGTCCGCGAGCATCTGGACAAGATCATCTGGGCGCTGATCCTGGTGCCCGGCCTCATTGCCATCTTTGGCGCCTGGCGCGGTTCGAGGGCTTCGAGCGCGCCGGCCGCAACGGCGCGCTGAGGCTGCTCAGCGCAAAAACGCCGGGGGCCGCGTTCGCGGCCCCCGGCATTGATGGATGGCGTTCCGCTCAATAGCGGCGGCTGCCGTCCGGGTAATAGTACTGGTTGTTGTAGTTCTGCTGGTCGCGCTGGCGGCCGATCTCGTTACCGACCAGACCGCCGATGGCCGCGCCGCCCACGGTCGCGGCCGTATTGCCGCCGATCGCATTGCCCACGACGGCGCCGCCCAGCGCGCCGACGCCGGCACCCAACTGCTGATTCGGGCCCGCGGCGCAGCCGGCCATCAGGGCCGCCGCACCGATCGCGGCGGCAGAAATCCAAGTGCGAGTCTTCAACATGGTGTCCACCTTTCTGGAATGTGATGGGCGCATGGTGTGCTCGTCGGTCTCTTCGCGCCTGTAGGAGCGGTCCGCCGGCCGCTGTGCGTCGCGGCGGTCCCGCCCTGAGAGACGCCGCGCGCGCGGCGCGAAGGCCGCCGCATTACAGCGCGCGGCTGCGCGCGAGAGGCGGGTTCTGGCCGAAATAGCGGTGGATGCCCTTCAACAGAGCGTCCGCCATCTCCTCCTGATAGGCCACGCTGCGCAGCTTGGCTTCTTCTTCCGGATTGCTGATGAAGGCCGTCTCCACCAGCACGCTCGGGATGTCGGGCGCCTTGAGCACGGCGAAGCCGGCCTGCTCGACGTCGCCCTTGTGCAGCCGGGCGCCGATGCGGCGGAATTCGCCCAGCATGGCGCCACCGAGCTTCAGGCTGTCCTTGATCTGCGCGGTGGTGCTCATGTCGAACAGCGCACGCTGCACCTGAATCTCGTGCTCGCCGATGCTGATGCCCCCGACCTGGTCGGACTGGTTCTCCTTGTTGGCCATCCAGCGGGCGGCACTGCTGGAGGCACCGTTCTGGCTAAGCGCGAACACGCTGGCGCCGCGCGCCGCCGGCGTGGTGAAGGCGTCGGCATGGATGCTGATGAACAGGTCGGCCTGCACGCGCCGCGCTTTTTGCACCCGCACGTTCAGTGGCACGAAGAAGTCGTCGTCGCGGGTCATGAAGGCGCGCATCGGGTTGCCGCCCAGGGTGCTGCCATTGATGCGGTCGCGCAGGCGCCGGGCCACCTGCAGCACGATGTCCTTCTCGCGCGTGCCGTTGGGGCCGATGGCGCCAGGGTCTTCGCCGCCGTGTCCGGGATCGAGCGCCACGATGATGATGCGGTCGGTGCGTGTGGAGGTGGCCACGTTGGGCTCGGGCCGCTGTGGCCGCGCAGGCGCCGGGCGCGGCGCCTCGGCCACGACCGGGGGCGCCGCCGGCGCCACGGGCGTGGGCGGCGCAGGCGGGGGCGGACGGACGGCCTTCTGCGCGATCAGGTCCCCCAACGGATCGGTGGCCGGGACGGGCCGTGCCGGCACGGGGGGCGGGGCCTGGACCACCGGCGGCGCCACCGCCACGGCAGGGGGCGCAGGCGGCAGCGGGGCGGCAGGCGATGCGCCGGTGCGGGTGTCGCGCAGGCGCTCGGCGATCAGCGATTCGAGCGGGTCGAGCGCTTCCTGCGGGTACAGGTCGAGCACCAGCCGGTGCTTGTAGGCCGCCACGGGCGCCAGCGAGAAGACCTGCGGCCGCACGGTCTGCTTGAGGTCGAACACGATGCGCACCATGGTGGGCGTGTTCTGGCCCACCCGCAGCCCGGCGATGTAGGGATCGTCGGCCTTGACCTTGCCGACCAGGTCGCGCAGGGCCGGGTTGAGGGTGATGCCCTCGATGTCCACCGCCAGGCGGGGCGGGTCGCCCACCACGAGCTGCTGCGACTGCAGCCGCGCATCGGACTCGATGGTGATGCGCGTGTAGTCGGCGGCCGGCCACACGCGCACGGCCACGATGGAGGCGCCGTGCGCGATCTCGGCCGCGCCCATCAGCAGCACCAGGCTGCCCGCCTGTTGCAGCCAGCGCCGGCGCTCGGGCTGCACGGGGAGCAGGGCGTGGGTCATGGGCGCAGCCTCGGCATCGTCGGCGGTTGCGGCGGGAGGGTGGGATGGCGTGCGGCGACGGCTCATGGCGCAACAGCCGCCAGCAGGGCCTGGCCGTTGGGGGTGAAGGCGCGCAACTGCACGCGGCGCACGTCGTCGGCGTCTGGGGTCATGGCTTCGATGTGGATGGCGAGGTCCTCGGTGGGCAGGTAGCCGGCCGCCTGGCCGGGCCACTCGGCCAGCTTGAGTCCGGGGCCGGCAAAAAGGTCCCGGAACCCGGCGTCCTCCCACTCGCGTGGATCGCTGAAGCGGTAGAAGTCGAAGTGGTAGACCGGCCGGCCGTCCTGCGTCGTGTGCGGCTCCACCACGGCATACGTGGGGCTCTTGATGCGGCCCTGGACGCCGAGCGCGCGCAGCAGGTGGCGCACGATGGTGGTCTTGCCAGCGCCCAGGTCGCCGTGCAGCGCGATGAACGCGTGGCCCAGCTCGGGCCGGGCCTGCATGGCTTGCGCCAGCGACTGGGCAAAGCGGGCGGTGTCCTCCTCGCCCTGCCAATGCAGCGTGCGGGAGGCGATTTCTACAATCGGGCGGTGACTGCGGTCGATGCTCAACTCGTGGCTCGGATTCGTGCGTGGGCCGGGGAGCTCGGATTCTCCCAAATCGGCATCGCGGGCATCGACCTGTCCGACGCAGAGCCCGGCCTGGCGGAATGGCTGGCCCAGGGCTTCCATGGCGAGATGGGGTATATGGCGGCGCACGGCATGCGTCGCGCCCGGCCTGCCGAGCTGGTGCCGGGCACCCTCAGCGTCATCACCGCCCGCATGGACTACCTGCCGCGCGAGACGCCGGAAGACTGGCAGGCCGTCGAATGGGCACGGCTGGATCGGCCCGGCGAGGGCATCGTGTCGCTCTATGCCCGGGGGCGCGACTACCACAAGGTGCTGCGGGCCCGGCTGCAGAAGCTGGCCGACCGGCTGGCCGCCGAGATCGGACCCTTCGGCCACCGCGTGTTCACCGATTCCGCGCCCGTGCTGGAGGCCGAGCTGGCCAGTCGCAGTGGCCAGGGTTGGCGCGGCAAGCACACGCTGGTGCTGAGCCGCGAGGCGGGCTCCATGTTCTTCCTGGGCGAGATCTATGTCGACATCGCCCTGCCGCCGACCGAGCCGGTGGCGGCGCACTGCGGCCGCTGCACGGCATGCATCGACGCCTGCCCGACCGGCGCCATCCTCGGGCCGCACCGGCTGGACGCGCGACGCTGCATTTCCTATCTGACCATCGAGCACGCGGGAGTCATCCCGGAGGCGCTGCGCCCGGCGATGGCCAACCGCATCTATGGCTGCGACGACTGCCAGCTCGCCTGCCCCTGGAACAAGTTCGCGCAGCGCAGTGCACTGCCGGACTTCGATCCGCGCGAGGGCCTGACGGGCGTCACGCTGGCGCAGCTTTTCGCATGGACCGAGGACGAGTTCCTGCGCCGCACCGAAGGCAGCCCCATCCGCCGTATCGGCCATGAGCGCTGGTTGCGCAACATCGCCGTCGCGCTGGGCAATGCGTTGCGGCAGGGCGATGCGTCGGCCGCAGCGGCGCTGCTGTCGCGGCGCGACACCGCCGCGCCCCTGCTGCGCGAGCACATCGACTGGGCGCTGGCGCAGGCGCCCACCGCCGCGCGCGCCTGAGGCCGGCACTCAGCGCGGCAGGCTGAGCGCGAAGGGCAGGCTGACGATGCCCAGCAGGGTCGACAGCGTCACCAGCGCCGCGACATACGCGCCGTTGTAGCCCATACGCGCTGCGAGCACGTAGGCGCTCGATGCGGTGGGCACGGCCGAGAAGGCCATCAGCACCGCCGCCTGGGCCCCGTGCAGCCCCAGCAGCCGGCACAGGCACCAGGCCACCAGCGGCAGCACCAGGTGCCGGATCGACAGCACCGCGACGCCCAGCGCCTTGCCGCGGTTGAGTGCGCCGAACTGCATGCCTGCGCCCGCTGCCAGCAGGCCGAGCGCCAGCGAGGCGGCGCCCAGCCGGCCGAGCGTCGGCTGCATCCAGTGGGGCACCTGCAGGCCCAGCAGGTTGATCACCAGCCCGCTGGCCGTCGCGATGATGAGCGGATTGCGCACGAGCTGGCGCAGAAACCCGCTGTTGGCATGCCGCGCCATCGGCCACACCGCCGCGACGTTCATCAGCGGCACGCACACGCCGATCAGCACCGCGATCACCAGCAGGCCCTCGGCGCCGGCCAGGCGCTCGGCCACGGCCAGGCAGATGAAGGAGTTGAAGCGGAAGGCCACCTGGGCGCTGGCCGCGTGCTCGCGCCGGTCGATGTGCCGTCCCAGCCAGGGCAGATGGGGCAGCGCATACGCGAACGCGATGCCGGCCAGTCCCACGCCCAGCCCGGCGGCCAGCAAGTGCGTGGCGGAGCCAAAGTCGATGGGGCTCTTCACGATCGAATGGAAGAGCAGGACCGGGAAGAGAAAGTAATACACCAGGCTCTCCACCTGGTCCCAGACCCGGCGGTCCAGCGCGGTGTAGCGGCACAGCAGCCAACCGCAGGCGATGAGGGAGAAGTCCGGAAACAGCAGCTGCGCGTAATTCACCCGGGGAGCATAAACGGGCCGCTTATAGGTATTCCCTCAAGGTCCGGCAGCAGGGCTGCCGCTAGGATGCGCCGCACGCGGGAAGCGAATCCGCCCATTTCAAGAAACGAACCTGGAGTCAAACCGATGCAACGTCGCCACTGGAACGCCATCGCCGCCGCTGCCCTGCTGGGCTCGCTGGCTGCCCCCGCCGCCTGGGCGCAGGGCTATCCCGACAAGCCGATCGAACTGCAGGTGCCCTTCGCTCCCGGCGGCACCACCGACATCGTGGGCCGCGTCATCGCCGATCCGCTGGGCAAGATCCTGGGCCAGCCGGTGGTGGTCACCAACAAGGCCGGCGGCGGCGGCGTGGTCGGCGCGTCCGAGACGGCCCGCGCCGCGCCCGATGGTTACAAGCTCGGCGTGGCCACGGTGTCGAGCACGGCCGCCAACCCGGCGATCAATCCCAAGACGCCGTACGACCCGATCAACGACTTCACGCCCATCATCAACATCGCCGCCACGCCCAACGTGATCGCGGTGCATCCGAGCTTTCCGGCCAAGGACTACGCCAGCTTCGTGGCCGAGCTGAAGAAAAACCCCGGCAAGTACTCGTACAGCTCGTCCGGCACCGGCGGCATCGGCCACCTGCTGATGGAGCTCTACAAGAGCATGACCGGCACCTTCGTCACGCACATCCCGTACCGCGGCGCCGGCCCCGCCCTCAACGACACCGTCGGCGGCCAGGTGCCGATGATCTTCGACAACCTGCCCTCGGCGCTGCCCTTCATCAAGGCCGGCAAGCTGGTGCCCATCGTGGTGGCGGCGCCCCAGCGCCTGAAGGACCTGCCCAACGTGCCCACCTTCAAGGAGGTCGGTCTGGAGCCAGTGAACCGCATGGCGTACTACGGCATCCTCGGCCCCAAGGGCCTGCCGAAGGACGTGGTGGACAAGATCAACGCAGGCACGCGCAAGGCGCTGGAAGACCCCGCCGTGCGCAAGCGTATCGAGGACACCGGCTCGATCATCGTGGCCAATACGCCCGAACAGTTCGCCGCGCAGATCAAGGCCGAGTTCGCGATCTACAAGGACGTGGTGAAGAAGCAGAATCTCAAGCTCGACTGAGCGTTCTGTTCTTGCCCTGCCCGCCGCTGCGGGCGCGGCGTTCTCTGGAGCCGCCCTCGGGCGGCTTCCTGTTTTTCCGCATGTCCATGACCCCTCCGGCCTCCACCGCCGCCACGCCATCGCCTGCCGACATCGACGACTTCATCGACGCGCTGTGGCTGGAGGAGGGCCTGTCGCGCAACACGCTGGCCGCGTACCGGCGCGACCTCTCGCTGCTGGCGCAATGGCTCGCACCCCGCGGCGTGACACTGCCGGCGGCGCGCGAGAGCGATCTACAGGCCTATATGGGCGAGCGGCTTGCGCAGCGCGGCAAGGCCACCTCGGCCAACCGCCGGCTGACGGTGTTCAAGCGCTACTTCCGCTGGGCGCTGCGCGAGCACCGCATCGTGGCCGACCCGACCCTGCGCCTGCTGCCTGCGCGCCAGCCCGCGCGCGTGCCCAAGACGCTGAGCGAGGCGCAGGTGGAGGCGCTGCTGGGCGCGCCCGACATCGCCACGCCGCTGGGCTTGCGCGACCGCGCGATGCTGGAGCTGATGTACGCCAGCGGCCTGCGCGTGAGCGAGCTGGTGGGCCTGCGCCTGGTCGACCTCGGCCTGCAGGAGGGCGTGCTGCGCGTGATGGGCAAGGGCAGCAAGGAGCGCTTGGTGCCCTTCGGCCAGGAAGCCGAGCGCTGGATCGGCCGCTATCTGGCCGAATCCCGGTCCGCCATCCTGGGCGGCCAGCAGAGCGGCGACCTGTTCGTCACCGCGCGCGGCGCCGGCATGACGCGGGCCATGTTCTGGGTGATCGTCAAGAAGCACGCCGAGGCGGCGGGCGTGCGTGTGCCGCTGTCGCCGCACACGCTGCGCCATGCCTTCGCCACGCATCTGCTCAACCACGGGGCCGATCTGCGGGCGGTGCAACTGTTGCTCGGGCATGCCGATATCTCCACCACCACCATCTATACCCATGTGGCGCGTGAACGCCTGCGCCAGCTGCATGCGCGGCACCATCCGCGTGGCTGAAGCCGGGCGGCTGGCCGCCTGCGGCAGCCGAAGCCGAGGGCCGCTGGCATGATCCGGCCATGATCTTTACGACCGATTCCTACCTGCGCCGGCGCCTGTGCCGCGGCGCTGTTCTCGCGGCCTGTGGCGCGGCCCTCGCGGCCACCGGCCTGCCGGCCCTGGCCCAGGACCTGCCCAAGACTGTGCGCCTGATCGTGGCCTATCCGCCCGGCGGCGTGGCCGACGTGGTGGCCCGCACCCTGGCCGAGCGGCTGGCGGCGCAGACCGGCAGCACCTTCGTCGTCGACAACAAGGCGGGCGCCAGCGGCACCATCGCCATGGAGGCCATCGCCAAGGCCGCACCGGACGGCGCCACGCTCGGCTTCTCGGCCATCAGCCCGCTGGTGCTGAGCCCGCATCTGGGCAAGCTGCCCTACGACCCGCTGCGCGACCTGCTGCCGGTGGCCAGCGTCATGTATTCGCCGGTGGTGTTGCTGGCCACCTCGGCCGAGGGCAGCGCGGACATGCGCGCCGTGCTGGCGAAGGCGAAGGCGCAGCCCGGCGCGGTGCGGTGGGCGACCTCGGGGCCGGCATCGTTGGGACACATCATGCTGGAACAACTGCGCGCGACGGCCAAGGTCGACATCACCCATGTGCCCTACAAGGGGGGCGGCCAGCAGATGACGGATGCGCTGTCGGGCCAGTTCGAGGTGCTGTCCACGAACGCGGGCCCGGCGGTGGCCATCCAGGTCAAGGCCGGCAAGCTGCGGCCCCTGGCTGTGGGCGCCCCGGCGCGGCTGGAGAGCCTGCCCAACGTGCCGACCCTCACCGAGCTGGGCTTCAAGGACGCCAACCTCTCTTCGCAGTTCGGCGTCTTCGCCCCGGCCGGGTTGCCGCAGCCCTTGCAGGCCCGTTTCAACACGGAGATCAACACCGCGCTGCAATCGCCCCAGATGCGTTCGCGCCTGACCACCACCGACAACGTGCCGACCGGCGGAAGCCCCGCGGCCTTTGCCAAGGAGATCGCGGCCGAATACGAGAACAACGGCCGGATCATCCGCGCCGCGGGCATCAAGGCGGATTGAGTGGGCGCAAGGGGCGTGTTGGCGCGGGCGGCCCAGGGCGGGCGTGCCAATGCGCGGTCCGCGCTACAGGCGCCTATGTCGCGTCCGCCGCCAGCCCTTCCAGTTCGTCTGGCGTGAAGCCGGCCCGCGACCGCGCGTCCATGTTGAACGGCGGCTTGAGCCGGGGCGCCTGATGCTCGCGGTACAGGCGCCGGTAGTGCGCCAGCGGTTCCAGCCCCTCCCGCTCGCACAGCCAGCGGTACCAGCGGTTGCCCACCGCCACATGGCCGATCTCGTCGCGCAGGATGATGTCGAGGATGGCCATGGCCGCCCGCGCGTCGGGCGTGCCCACACGGGCGAGCTTGGCCTGGATGAGCGGCGTCGCGTCCAGCCCGCGCGCTTCCAGGGTCCGGGGCACCAGCGCCATGCGGGCGACCACGTCGTCGGCCGTCTTCTCGCACATGGTCCACAGCCCGTCGTGGCCGGGGAAGTCGCCGTAGCACCACCCCATGCACTCCAGGTGACCGTGGATCAGCGTGAAGTGCAGCGCCTCCTCGTCCGCGACCCGCAGCCAGTCGCGGTAGTAGTCGGCCGGCATGCCGTCGAAGCGCCACAGCGCGTCGAGCGCGAGGTTGATGGCATTGAATTCGATGTGGCAGATGGCATGCACCAGCGCCGCGCGGCCTTCCTCGGTGAAGGGCGAGCGGGTAGGCACGTCCTTGGCGCCCACGCGGACCGGCCGGGCAGGGCGGCCCGGCACGCCCGCACCGTCGTCCGGCATGCGGACGTGGTCGGTCCAGCAGGCGTCGACGGGCGGCGCCTGGGCGCAATCGGCTGCCAGCGCGCGGGTGGCCGCCACCTTCTGGGCGGGATCGGAAAGGACAAGCGCCTGCAGCGCGCGCAACCGGGGGTGCATCCCTACAATTCTATTTTTCGCCCGCGGCCTGCCCGCATGTGCACCCACGACACAAGGAGACGACAAGCATGGCCCTCTACGAACTCGATGGCACCGCCCCCCAACTCGCCGAAGGCGCATGGGTGGCCGACAGCGCCGAGGTGATGGGCAATGTGAGCCTGGCCGAGAACGCCAGCGTCTGGTTCGGCGCCGTCGTGCGCGGCGACACCGAGCACATCGCCATCGGGCGCAACAGCAATGTGCAGGACCTGTCGGTGCTGCACGCCGACATCGGCTGCCCCCTGACCATCGGCGAGAACGTGACCGTCGGCCATCAGGTCATGCTGCACGGTTGCACCATCGGCGACGGCTCGCTGATCGGCATCCAGGCAGTGGTCTTGAACAATGCGCGCATCGGCCGCAACTCCATCGTCGGTGCCGGCAGCGTGGTGACCGAAGGCAAGGAGTTTCCGGACAACTCGCTGATCATCGGCTCGCCGGCCAAGGTGGTGCGCACGCTCGATGATGCTGCCGCCGCCAAGCTGCGCCAGAGCGCGCAGCACTATGTGGAAAACGCCCATCGCTTCGCGAAGGGCCTCAAAAAGATCGGCTGACCCCTTCGGCGCAGTGCGCCGGCCCGTCGGCCGAGGAAAGCAACCTTGAGCGAACTACACACCTTCCTCTTCGACGGCCTGCCGGTGCGCGGCATGATCGTGCGCCTGGACGGCGCCTGGCAGGAGATCCTTGCCCGCCGCGCCGCCAACACCCAGACGGGCGCCTATGCACCGCCCGTGGCCGAACTGCTGGGCGAGATGACCGCCGCAGCCACGCTGATGCAGGCCAACATCAAGTTCAAGGGCTCCTTGATCCTCCAGATCTTCGGCGACGGGCCGGTCAAGGTGGCCGTGGCCGAAGCGCAGCCCGACCTGAGCCTGCGCGCCACGGCCAGCGTGGTGGGCGATGTGCCGGCCACCGCCGGCCTGGCCGACCTGGTGAACGTGGGCAACAAGGGCCGCTGCGCCATCACCCTCGATCCCAAGGAGCGCCTGCCGGGCCAGCAGCCCTACCAGGGCGTGGTGCCCCTGTTCGGCGACCGTGGCGAGCGCCTGGGCAAGCTATCGGACGTGCTGCAGCACTACATGCTGCAGAGCGAGCAGCTCGACACCACGCTGGTGCTGGCCGCCGACGAGCAGGTGGCCGCGGGCCTGCTGATCCAGCGCCTGCCGCTGGCCGGCGAGGCCAATCTGGCCGGCAGCGCCACCGCGCGGGACGAGGACGAGATCGGCCGCAACGAGGACTACAACCGCATTTCGACGCTGGCCAGCAGCCTCACGCGGACCGAACTGCTGTCGCTGGACATCGAGACCATCCTGCGGCGCCTGTTCTGGGAGGAGCGGTTGCTGCGCTTCGCGCCGCGCGACGGCATGCTTGGCCCGCGCTTTGCATGCACCTGCAGCCGCGACCGCGTCGCCAGCATGATCCGCAGCCTGGGCCGCGAGGAGGCCGACGACATCCTGGCCGAGCAGGGCCGCATCGAGGTGGGCTGCGACTTCTGCGGTCAGCAATACCGCTTCGATGCTGTCGACACGGCCCAGATCTTTGCAGGGCCGCCGGGGCAGGTGCCGGGCAGTTCAATCGTTCAGTAATCGTTCAGCTTTGTCCTTTTTGTTTAGCTGCGGCTTCCGCGGAGTGTCGTCCGCGCCACAGAGGCAGGTCCATTGGGGGGATGGGAGCAGATTCCTTGTGTCACAACCCTTGACGCTTTTGTAAGCCGGTTCCACGATGGGGTGTCGGCCGTTCGCGGTCGGCTTCAATCAACTATCTCGAGGACGATATGAACACCAAGAACCTCTTTGCGGCAACTGCAGCTCTGGCCGTCGCGCTTCTGGCCGCCAGCCCCGCGATGGCTGACGATCCGACCAAGGAACCGCCGACGCCTGCCGCCAAGAAGACCACCAAGGCCGAGCGTGCCGCCGCACGCGAGAAGCGCAAGGCCGACATGACCGCTGCCGAAAAGAGCGGCACCGCTCCCACCGGTGGTGAAGCCACGGCTCCCGAGAAGCAGACCAAGGTCATCTCGGGCACGCACGAGTCGCGCAAGGCCGAGCGCGCGAAGAAGCGCAAGGAAATGGCCGCCGCCAACAAGGCTGGCGCCATCCCGGCTCCGACCGAAGCCGGCGAACCCAAGAAGTAACCGGCCTTCGCTGAGTGGCACAGGCGCATGCCGGCCGCGTGGCGCGCCACGCTCATGCTGGCGCGTCGCCGGTTCCGTGGGTGGGATGGCTGGTTCGGTGCCTGGGGCTCGGACTTGTTGCGCTGCTCACCGCCTGTGCCAGTCTGCCCGAACCGTCCGTCGCCGCGGCACCGTCCTTCGCGGCGACGGACGTTGGGCCCACACCCCTGGCCCATATCGCTGCGGCCAGTCTCGCGGCGGACGCGGCGTCGCGCGGTCGTTCCGGCTTCCTGCTCATGCCCGAGGGGCCCACGGCCCTGAATGCCCGGATTGCACTGATCCGGGCTGCGCGTAAGACCCTCGACGCGCAGTACTACATCCTCCAGGACGACGCGACAGGCCTGCTTTTCCTGAGTGAACTGCTCGATGCATCGCGCCGCGGCGTGCGTGTGCGCCTGCTGGTCGACGACCTGTACACCCCTGGCAAGGACCAGCTCTTCGCTGCCCTGGCCTCCCAACCGAATTTCGAACTGCGCCTGTTCAATCCGCTCGCCGTGCGCAGCGGTCCATTGGCTTGGCGCGTGGCGCTTTCCCTGGGCGATCTGCGGCGCGTCAATCGCCGCATGCACAACAAGCTGCTAGTGGCTGACAACAGCGTGGCGATCACGGGCGGTCGCAACATCGCTGACGAATACTTCATGCGCAGCGACCAGGCCAACTTCGTCGACATGGACCTGCTCGCCGCCGGGCCGGTGGTGCCGGCGCTGTCGAACAGCTTCGACGACTTCTGGAACAGCCGCCAGGTGAGGCCCATCGGCAGCCTGATGGAATTGCCGCCCGACGATGACCGGACCCGCCGCGTGCTGGCCGAACGTTGCGAGGACCGGCGCGACCTGCTGCCCGAGGCGGCCACCGATGTGCTCGGTCACCCGCCCGTGAGCGTGCAGCTGGCCGCGGGCCGGCTGCTCCTGACCGAAGGCGACGGCCGCGTGGTGTCGGACGTGCCCGAGAAGATCACCTACGACGACCCCGAAGCCAGCTTTGCCGACAGCGTGAGCCAGCGAACCATCGCCATGCTCTACGGCGCGCGGCGGGAGGTGCTGATGGTGTCGCCGTACTTCGTCCCGGGCCAGGCCGGCCTGGCACTGTTGCGGGAGCAGGCCGCCAGGGGCGTTCAGGTGCTGGTCTTCACCAATTCCCTGGACGCCACGGACGAGACCCTGGTGTATTCCGGCTATGCCCGCTACCGGCTCGCCATGCTCAAGGCCGGCGTGAAGATCTACGAACTCGGCTCGCGGCTGGTGCCCAAGGAACGCCGCTTCGGCGAATTCCGGCATTCCAGCGCGCGGCTGCACGCCAAGATCATGCTGGTGGACCGCGAGCGCGTCTTCATCGGCTCGATGAACCTCGATGGGCGCTCCGCCCGCCTCAATACCGAGGTGGGCGTCATCATCGAGAGCCCGGCCTTGATCGAGCAGTTCGGCGCGCTGATGCCGGTGCGCGAACTGGGCGCCTACGAACTGCGCCTTCGCAAGGACGTCGACGACGTGCAGTGGATCGAGCACCACACGGACGGCAGCGAGGCGGTGCTCGACGAAGAGCCCGGTGCCAACGTCATCGACCGCGTGCGCGACTGGCTCCTGCTGAAATTGCTGCCCGAAGACGTACTGTGAGGGCGCGGGCCGCGGCCGTCCTCAGCGTTCGAAGGCGCTGTAGCGGATGTCCGGGGCGCTGGTGTTGTGTCGGGAGGGCTCGCTGCGGCCGAAGCGCACCTCTCCCACCCCCGAGGCGCGCCCGAAGTCCGGCAGCGGCTGCGTGTGCGCCACCGCACCGGCGTCGCCGCTGCCGTGCCAGCGGACCTCGCTCATGTCGGCGTTGTCTGCCGCCACATACATCGACCGCAGCACCGAGAAGGGCTGCATGCCGCGGACCGGCCGCGAGAAGCGCACGTCAAGCGCCGTGCGCTCGCGGCTGACCTCGGCAAGGCGGATGCGTGCAGCGCCCCCACCGGCGAATCGCAGGTCGAAGCGGATATCGGGCTGTGTGCGAATGCGGATGTCCCGGATGTTGACCACCGGCCGGCCCTCCTGGCGCACCGGGCCCAGCAGCATCGAGGAGCCGTAGACGCCGTCCCCGAAGCGGGCCAGCGGCAACGGCTTGATGCGCCAGTAGCCGTCCGAGGGGTACATGACCAGCGCTTCCTTCATCTGGCCGTCGATCCGGCGATAGACCTGGATCATGTGGAAGCCGCGGTCGCGCTTGCCGTCCACTTCCACCGGCACCTGCTGCGGCCGCCAGAACACCGGCAGCGTCATGCCCACGATGCGCCACTTGGCGTCCTCGTGCAAGGTGACGGTGCGTGGCTCGAAGCGGTGTTTGGGGTCGGTCGGATGATCGCCGCCGTCGAAGTTGCAGCCGGAGAAGTCGGGGGCGGTGGTGTCCTGCGCGATGCGTTCGATGTAGCCGGGTTGCAGCGCCTCGACGGTGAAACGCTTGACGCCGCCACGCAGCAGCAGCGAGACGTTGTCTTCCTCGGCGCATCGCGTCGGCTTCGTCTGGTTCTCGACCGTCACGGTAGTGGCCGCGGCCTGGGCGGCGGGCGGCATTCCTGCCGCGAGTGCGATCAGTGCGGCACAGGCGGCGAGCGCGCGGCGGATGGGGAAGGGGGCGGATGTCCGGAGGTGCATGAGTGGGTCAGCCCGCGGCCGGCGTCTGCCGGGCAGCGATCAGGTCGGTGAAGAGGCGGTGCTCGCAGTCAGGGTCGGAACAGCGCTCGCAGTTCCACGCCGGCGCGCGCAGGTGGCGCGGGGGGGCCGGTGCCTCTTCCCGCGCATCCAGGGCTGCCTGCAGCGCCGACCAGGCGCGGGACATGTGTTGGGCGGCGTCGCGGCCGTGAATGACGGCGCAAGGCAGGCCTGCCGCGGCGAACCCCGCCCGCAAGCGACCGTCGAGAACCTGCTCGTCGTGGCCTGCCGTGTCCTGTGGGGGCAGCAGCAGGGTGAAGGCATGGCCGCGCTCGGCGGCGACCAGCGAGGGGGGCCAGCTTTCGACCGGGACGCCCCTTTGGGCGAGCAGGGCGATGGGACTGCCGGCCGCCACGACGAGTGCGTCATGGCGCGCTTGATCGATCCGCATGCGCCAGGCATGGGCCCGTGCAAGCGCATCGGCGGGAGCCGGCGGGCGTTCGGGTGCGTCGGTCGGCGCCATCCCGACCAACGCGATGGCCTTGATGCCCCGCTGCATGAAGCGGCGGGCCAGCGCGTCGACCAGTTGCTCCCCGTCTGCCGCCGACACACCCCAGACGGCGATCACGCTGCCGGTGCCGAGGCGCGGTGTCATGGGAGCGGCAGCGCGCGCATTCTTGACGCGCCGTCCTAGCGCGCGATCTGCACCAGGATCTCGTTGGGTTTGACCATGCCCAGCTCCTGTCGCGCCCGCTCCTCGGCCATCTCGATGCCTTCCTTGAGGTCGTTGACCTCGGACTCGAGCCGCTCGTTGGTGTGCTGGGCGCGGAGGTTGGCGGTCTTCTGGTCTTCCAGGTTCTTGCGCAGCTTGGACACGTCGGGCAGGCTGCCGCGGCCTGTCCACAGCTGGAGCTGCAGCAGGCCGAGAAGGCACAGCAGGATGGCCGGGATGACGAGGCGCGTGCGCATCGCCGCTCAGCCGATCTGCACTGGCACCGTGGCCCGCACCACGCCCGAACTGGAAGACCGGCGCATCAACGCAGGTTGTAGAACGCGGCGCGGCCGGGGTAGCTCGCGACGTCGCCCAGGTCTTCCTCGATGCGCAGCAGCTGGTTGTACTTGGCCATGCGGTCCGAGCGCGACAGCGAGCCGGTCTTGATCTGGCCGGCGTTCAGGCCGACGGCGATGTCGGCGATGGTGCTGTCTTCGGTCTCGCCGGAGCGGTGCGAGATCACGGCGGTGTAGCCGGCGCGCTTGGCCATCTCGATGGCGGCGAAGGTCTCGGTCAGCGTGCCGATCTGGTTGATCTTGATGAGGATCGAGTTGGCGATGTTCTGGTCGATGCCCTGCTTCAGGATCTTGGTGTTGGTCACGAACAGGTCGTCGCCCACCAGCTGCACCTTCTTGCCCAGGCGCTCGGTCAGCAGCTTCCAGCCGGCCCAGTCGCCTTCGTGCATGCCGTCCTCGATCGAGATGATCGGGTACTTGTCGCACCAGGTGGCCAGCATGTCGGTCCAGCTTGCGGCCTCCAGCTGCAGACCACCTTCGCCTTCGAGCACGTACTTGCCGTCCTTGTAGAACTCGCTGGCGGCGCAGTCCAGGCCCAGGGCGATCTGCTCGCCGGCGGTGTAGCCGGCCTTGTCGATGGCTTCCAGGATCAGCTGGATCGCCGCTTCATGGTTCTCGACGCTGGGGGCAAAACCGCCTTCGTCGCCCACGGCCGTGGGCATGCCGCGGCTGTCGATAATCTTCTTGAGGGCATGGAACACCTCGGCGCCGTAGCGCAGCGCTTCGCGGAAGCTGGGCGCGCCCACCGGGATGATCATGAACTCCTGCAGGTCCAGGCTGTTGTTGGCATGCGCGCCGCCGTTGATGACGTTCATCATCGGCACCGGCAGGCTCATGCCGCCCATGCCGCCGAAGTAGCGGTACAGGGGCAGGCCGGACTCTTCGGCCGCAGCGCGCGCCACGGCCATCGACACGGCCAGCATGGCGTTGGCGCCCAGGCGGCTCTTGTTCTCGGTGCCGTCCAGGTCGATCAGGGTCTTGTCCAGGAAGGCCTGTTCCGAGGCGTCCAGGCCCAGCACGGCTTCGCTGATCTCGGTGTTGACGTGCTCGACGGCCTTGAGCACGCCCTTGCCCAGGTAACGGCCCTTGTCGCCGTCGCGCAGCTCGATGGCTTCGCGGCTACCGGTGCTGGCGCCCGAGGGCACGGCCGCACGGCCCATGGTGCCGCTTTCCAGCAGCACGTCGCATTCCACGGTGGGATTGCCGCGGCTGTCGAGGATCTCGCGGCCGACGATGTCAACGATGGCACTCATTCAGGGTTCTCCGGTTTTTTGAAATCGGTTCAGGCGGGCGTGCCGCGCTCAGACGCCTTCGACGGCGATCATGTTCATGATCGCGGCGCCGGCACGGGCCTCGCGGGCCTTCTTGTATTCGGGGGTCTCGTAGAAGGCCTTGGCCTGCTCGAACGTGGCGAACTTGAGCAGCACCACGCGCGTGGGCTGCCAGGTGCCTTCGAGCGGCTCGACCTGCCCGCCACGCACGCAGACCTCGGCGCCATGCGCCTGCATGGCGGCGGAGGACCACTTCTTGTATTCCTCGTACTGCGTCGGGTTGGTGACTTCGACGTGGGCGATGACGTAGCCGCTGGGCATGTTGCAGGTGTCCTTCAGTTCGAATCGGGGAATTGGCGCGACAGCAACAGGCCGGCGAAGCGCAGCAACCCGTCCAGCTCGTGCCGGATGACAGCGACCACGATGGCCACATCCAGGCTCTGGTACTCGTGGACCGCGATGTTACGAAAGCCAACCATGCGGCCCAGCACAGCCGCCAGGTCGGCGTCGATCACGCCCTCTTGCTGCAGTGTCGCAAACACTTCGCGCGCACTGCCCGGCAACGCCCAGCCCTGGGCCGCGATCACCATGTTGCCCATGCCGATCGCCAGTTCGCAGGCACGTTGCACGTTGAGGATGGCAGCGTCCTGACGCGAGAAATCGGTCATGAAGTCTGCCGCCGCAGCCAGCTCTTCGCGGGCGCGGCGCACGCAGCGCTCGAGACGGGCGCTCTTTTGCGCCAGGGCGTCAGCAAGGGCCGTCATGGACGCGCTTCTCCCGCGCGAAGCAGTCGATGGGCCAGTTGCTTCACCATCGGCTGCCGCCATGCCTGCATGTGCTGGTACTCGCTGAGCACGAATGCGCAGTAGCCCGTCAGCGCCACCGGGTCCAGGCTGAAGAGGAGGCGGCCGGTGGCCAGGACCTGATGCTGCATCACGGTGGACAGGCGCCGGAAGTCCAGCAGGTCCACGTCGACGCCAAACTGCGCTGCGATTTGTTCGGAGGCTTCCCACCGAAGCTCGGGCGACAAGGGGGCCGGTAGATCCACTGCGATGTCCAGATCGCTGTGGGGGCCGAAGCGGCCAGAGGCCGCACTGCCGAACAGCCAGGCAGCCCGCGCCTGCGGCAGCGCGTTGCGCAGCGCGGCGACGATCCGGTCCTGGCTGGGCGGCAGGGTCATGCGTTGAAGCTGTCTTCCAGAAAGCCGTTCTTCTTGGTGATGCGGTCGAGTTCGACCAGCGTCTCGAGCAGCGCCTTCATGTGCTTGAGCGGCACGGCGTTGGGGCCGTCGGACAGCGCGTTCTTGGGGTCGGGGTGCGTCTCCATGAACAGGCCTGCCACGCCCACGGCCACCGCGGCGCGCGAGAGCACCGGCACGAATTCGCGCTGTCCGCCGGAGCTGGTGCCCTGGCCGCCCGGCAGCTGCACAGAATGCGTGGCGTCGAACACCACCGGTGCGCCGGTCTCGCGCATGATCGCCAGGCCGCGCATGTCACTGACCAGGTTGTTGTAGCCGAAGCTCGCGCCGCGCTCGCAGGCCAGGAAGTTGTCGTCCGGCAGGCCCTTCTCGCGGGCGGCCGCGCGCGCCTTGTCGATCACGTTCTTCATGTCGTGCGGCGCGAGGAACTGGCCCTTCTTGATGTTCACCGGCTTGCCCGACTGGGCAGCGGCGCGGATGAAATCGGTCTGGCGGCACAGGAAGGCGGGCGTCTGCAGCACATCGACCACCTGGGCGGCCTCGGCGATGTCCTCTTCGGAATGCACGTCGGTCAGCACCGCCACGCCAAGCTCCTGCTTCAGCTTGGCCAGGATGGCCAGGCCCTTCTCGCGGCCCGGACCGCGGAAGCTCGTGCCCGAGGAGCGGTTGGCCTTGTCGAAGCTGCTCTTGAAGATGAAGGGAATGCCCAGCGAACTGGTGATTTCCTTCAACTGGCCCGCGGTGTCCATCTGCAGTTGCTCGGACTCGACCACGCAGGGCCCGGCGATCAGGAAGAAGGGCTGTTGGAGCCCGACGTCGAAGCCACACAGTTTCATGCTTGCTCCTTGGCGCCGGCCGCTCAGGCCACGACCTTCAGCGCGCTCTTGTCCGAGCCCTGGTGCGACAGCGCCGCACGCACGAAGGCGTTGAACAGCGGATGGCCGTCCCAGGGCGTGGACTTGAACTCGGGGTGGAACTGCACGCCCATGTACCAGGGATGCACGTCCTGCGGCAGCTCGACGATCTCGGTCAGCTGCTCGCGCTGCGTCAGCGCCGAGATCACCAGGCCGGACTGGCGCAGCTGGTCCAGGTAATTGACGTTGGCCTCGTAGCGGTGGCGGTGGCGCTCGGTCACCACGTCGCCGTAGATGCTGTGGGCCAGCGTGCCTGGCATCACGTCGGAGCTCTGCGCGCCCAGGCGCATCGTGCCGCCCAGATCGGACTTGGCCGTGCGCGTCTTGATGGTGCCGTCGGCGTCCTTCCACTCGGTGATCAGTGCGATCACGGGGACGCTGGCATTGGGGTCGAACTCCGTGCTGTTGGCGCCCTTGAGGCCGGCCACGTTGCGCGCGTATTCGATGGTGGCGACCTGCATGCCCAGGCAGATGCCCAGGTAGGGAATCTTGTTCTCGCGGGCGAAGCGGGCCGCGCAGATCTTGCCTTCCACGCCGCGCTGGCCGAAGCCGCCGGGCACCAGGATGGCGTCGTACTTGTCCAGGCGCGCCACGTTGTCGGGCTGGATGGTCTCGGAATCGAGGTACTCGATCTTCACGCGGGCATGGTTCTTCATGCCGGCGTGGCGCAGCGCTTCGTTGAGCGACTTGTAGCTGTCCGACAGGTCGACGTACTTGCCGACCATGGCGATGGTCACTTCCTTCTGCGGATGCTCCACCTCGTAGACCAGGTCGTCCCAGCGCTGCAGCTTGGCCGGCGGCGTGTTCAGGCGCAGCTTGTCGCAGATGAGGCCGTCCAGGCCCTGCTCATGCAGCATGCGCGGCACCTTGTAGATGGTGTCCACGTCCCACATGCTGATCACACCCCATTCGGGCACGTTGGAGAACAGCGAGATCTTGGCACGCTCCTCGTCGGGAATCGGCCGGTCGGCGCGGCACAGCAGGGCGTCGGCCTGGATGCCGATCTCACGCAGTTTCTGCGCCGTGTGCTGCGTGGGCTTGGTCTTGAGCTCGCCGGCTGCCGCGATCCAGGGCAGGTAGCTCAGGTGCACGAAGGCGCTGTTGTTGGGGCCGGCCTTCAGGCTCATCTGGCGCACGGCCTCGAGGAAGGGCAGGGACTCGATGTCGCCCACCGTGCCGCCGATCTCGACGATGGCGATCTGCACCTCGTGCGGCGTGCCGATGCCGGCACCGCGCTTGATGTATTCCTGGATCTCGTTGGTGACGTGCGGGATCACCTGCACCGTCTTGCCCAGGTAGTCGCCGCGGCGCTCCTTCTCCAGCACCGACTTGTAGATCTGGCCGGTGGTGAAGTTGTTGGACTTGCGCATGCGCGTCGTGATGAAGCGCTCGTAGTGGCCCAGGTCGAGGTCGGTTTCGGCGCCGTCGTCGGTCACGAAGACTTCGCCATGCTGGAAGGGGGACATCGTGCCCGGATCCACGTTGATGTAGGGATCGAGCTTGATGAGGGTGACCGTGAGGCCGCGGGATTCGAGGAGGGCGGCGAGGGAGGCGGAAGCGATACCCTTGCCGAGGGACGACACCACACCGCCGGTGACGAAGACGAATTTGGTCATTGCCGGACGCGGGCGCCATGGCCCGCGGATGGGAAATTGAGATTGTACCGGCCGGCCGATGTCCTCTTTTCAGTTCGGTCACATCGCGTGACGCAGGGCTGGGGCCGGGCGGCGCTCCCTCTACACTGCCCGGATGCAACAAGACCTGGCGGGCAAGCACATCCTCCTGGGCCTCACCGGCGGTGTGGCCTGCTACAAGTCGGCCGAGCTGTGCCGTCTGTTCGTCAAGGCCGGCGCGACCGTGCAGGTGGTGATGACCGAAGCCGCCACGCAGTTCATCACGCCGGTGACCATGCAGGCGCTCTCCGGCCAGCCCGTGTACCTGTCGCAATGGGACGCGCGGCAGGCCAACAACATGCCCCACATCAACCTGGGCCGGGAGGCGGATGCGATCGTGCTGGCGCCGGCCAGCGCCGACTTCATCGCACGGCTGGTGCAGGGGCGCTCCGACGAGCTGCTCAGCCTGCTGTGCCTGGCCCGTCCGCTGCAGCGCGTGCCGCTGCTCGTGGCGCCCGCCATGAACCGCGAGATGTGGGCCCACCCGGCCACCCAGCGCAATCTGCGCCAACTCGCAGACGATGGCGCCCGGGTGCTGGGCGTGGGCCAGGGCTGGCAGGCCTGCGGCGAGACCGGCGACGGCCGCATGCTGGAGCCGGCCGAACTGCTCGAAGAGGTCGTGGCCCACTTCCAGCCCAAGGTGCTGCAGGGCGAGCATGTGGTGGTCACCGCCGGCCCCACCTTCGAGGCCATGGACCCGATCCGCGGCATCACCAACCATTCCTCCGGCAAGATGGGCTTCGCCATCGCCCGCGCCGCGCGCGAGGCCGGCGCCCGCGTCACGCTGGTGGCCGGCCCGGTGCACCTGCCCACGCCGCGTGGCGTGCAGCGCGTGGACGTGGCTTCGGCCCAGCAGATGCTGCAGGCAGTGCAGGCGGCCGTGGTCGATGCCTCGGTGTTCGTGGCGACGGCGGCGGTGGCCGACTGGCGGCCGGCCGATCCGCAGATGCACAAGATCAAGAAGGACGGCAGTGGCCAGACGCCGGTGCTGCGCTTCGTCGAGAACCCCGACATCCTGCACACCGTCGCGCAGGGCGAGCGGGCGCGTGGGCGGCAACTGTTTTGCGTCGGCTTCGCGGCCGAGAGCGAAAACCTGCTCGAACATGCCAAGGCCAAGCGCCAGCGCAAGGGCATTCCGCTGCTGGTGGGCAACATCGGGCCGCTGACCTTCGGTCAGGACGACAACAGCCTGCTGCTGGTCGACGAGCAGGGCGCACGAGAGCTGCCGCGGGCCTCCAAGCTCGCGCTCGCCCGCGAACTCGCCTCCGAAATCGCTGTCCGGCTGCGGCCGTGGCGCGGCTGAGGCGTCCCATCCTTCTGCCGATGAACGAGACCGACTGGAACACGCCCCGCAATGGCGATTTCGTGCGCTATGTCGAGCAGTTGACGGCCGAGTCGCTGCAGCGTGTCCACGCGCGACAGGATCGACCTTCGGCAGCCGCAGCATCGGTGCCGCCCGGTACTGCGTCGCCGGGTGCGACTTCTTCGCCTGGCCCGCGCAGCGCGCCGGGCGACCTGTCGGCGCCACCAGGCGTGGCGGGCTGGGCCGCGGCGGGAATCGTGGGCCTTCTCGTGCTGTGGGCCATTGGCGCGCCTGTTGGCGTCCTTGTGCTGCTGGCAGCCCTCGGTGCCGCGGTGTTCAAGCGCTTTGTCCGGCGCGGCGCTGCAGCGCCAGTTGCCCGCCAGTTGCTGGCCGGCCTTCGTCAAGGCCCCCAGAACGGCAAACCCCGACCTCCCGCCGGCGGCACTGCCGCACGGCCCAACCCTCGAAGACAGTCCTCCCCATGAAGATCGACGTGCGCGTGCTCGACGCGCGAATGGTCCAGCAACTGCCCACCTATGCCACGCCCGGAAGCGCCGGCCTGGACCTGCGCGCCTGCCTGGCAGAACCCCTGACCCTGGCGCCCGGCGCCTGCGAGCTCATCGGCACGGGGCTGGCCATCCACCTGGCCGATCCTGGCTTTGCGGCCTTGATCCTTCCCCGCTCGGGCCTCGGCCACAAGCACGGCATCGTGCTGGGCAACCTCGTCGGCCTGATCGACAGCGACTACCAGGGCGAGCTCAAGGTCAGCGCCTGGAACCGCAGCCAGACGCCGTTCGTCGTCGCGCCCATGGAGCGCCTGGCCCAACTGGTGATCGTGCCGGTGGTGCAGGCCCAGTTCCGCGTCGTCGAGACCTTCGATGCCGACACCCAGCGCGGTGCCGGCGGTTACGGCTCCACCGGAAAGCTGTAAGCATCTCCCAGAAGTTGTTTCGGCTGTGAGCAAGGGTGCCTTCCAGAACCTTTGCCGCGCGTCCGCCTCCAACCCCCGAGGTGGGCGGTCGCGCGCGACGCCGCATGGTGCGGCGGCGCAGTCGATCAGCCGAGGGCAGGCCCGCCTGTCGAGGATCCATACCATGATTCACAACAAGATTCGCTCCCTGGCCGTTCCGGCCGTTGCCCTGACCGCCGCCGCGCTGCTCGCCGGTTGCGTGACGCCGGTGCCGGTGTACCAGACCCGCTATCCCTATCAGCCCGCAGCGGCACCGGTGTACCCGGCGGCCCCTGCCTACAACCAGGCCGTGTATGTCGAAACCGGCATCGTCGCCAACATCGAGGTGTTGCGCAGCGAGACGCCGCCGGTGGCGCCTTCGGGCGGCGGCGCCGTGGTGGGCGGCCTGGTGGGTGGCGTACTGGGCAACCAGATCGGCCATGGTTCCGGCCGCGCGGCGGCCACCATGCTGGGCGTGGTGGGTGGCGCGCTGGCCGGCAACGCGGTCGAGGCACGCAATGGCGCCGGCCGCGTCTACGAAAGCTATCGCGTCTCCGTGCAGATGAGCAATGGCGGCTACCGCAGCTTCGATGTGCCCAGCCCCGGCGACCTGCGCATCGGCGACCGCGTGCGCATCGACGGCGGCCAGATCTCGCGCTACTGATCGCACCTGAATGCACAAAGGCCGGCCCCTCGGGCGCCGGCCTTTGTGCTTCATGGAACGCGTCGTCGCGACGCGGCCAATGGGGCGCTCAGTGCAGCGAGTCGCTGCCCGGCGCCATCGGCGCGAAGCGGAAGAAGCCGGTGCCGGCGGTACCGCGGCCGATCTCTTCTTCGGTCGCTTCGCGCACGGCATTGACGGTCAGGTCCAGCCGCAGGGCGATGCCGGCCAGCGGATGGTTGCCGTCCAGCACAAGGTGCTCGGGGTAGATCTCGGCCACGGTGTAGAGCACGTTCTTCGGCATGTCCGGATTGACCCCGGAGGGCAGGGCGGCGCCGTCGAAGCTCATGCCTTCTTCCACTTCCTTGGGGAACAGCGCACGCGGCTCCAGGAAGAGCAGGTGCTCGTCGAAGTCGCCGAAGGCCTGTTCGGGCTCCAGGTGGAGTTGCACGCGGGCGCCGGGGCCGTGGCCCTGCAGCGCTGTCTCGATCGCATCGAAGAGGTCGTCGCCGCCCACCAGGAATTCGACGGGCTCGGTGAGCACGTCCAGGGTTTCGCCAAGGGTGTCCTTGAGGGTCCAGGTCAGGGCGACCACGCATTGGGGGGTGATTTCCATATGAGAATTCTCCCACCATGCCCCTGACACAACGATTGCCCCTGCTCGGAGGACTGAGCGCCGACACCTTCATGCGCCGCCACTGGCAGAAGAAACCCCTGCTGGTGCGCCAGGCGCTGCCGATGACCGTCCCACCGATGTCGCGCGCCCGCCTGTTCGAACTCGCTGGCGAGGAGGGCGTGGAATCCCGCCTGGTCACCCACGACGCCCGCCAGGGCTGGCGCCTGCGCCACGGCCCCTTCGCCCGGCGCAGCCTGCCGCCGCTGGGCCGCCGCGAATGGACGCTGCTGGTGCAAGGCGTCGACCTGCACGACGACGAGGTCCACGCGCTGCTGCAACCCTTCCGCTTCCTGCCCGAGGCACGGCTGGACGATGTGATGATCAGCTATGCCAGCGATGGCGGGGGCGTCGGCCCGCACTTCGACAGCTACGACGTCTTCCTGCTGCAGGTGAGCGGACGCCGCCGCTGGTCCTGGGGCCGTCAGAAGGACCTGACGCTGCGCCCCGGCCCCCCTCTGAAGATCCTGGACCATTTCGAGCCCGAGGACACCCAGGTGCTCGAACCCGGCGACATGCTCTACCTGCCGCCGCGCTATGCCCATGACGGCGTCGCCGTGGGTGGCGACTGCATGACCTGCTCCGTGGGCCTTCGCGCGCCCGCGCAGACCGAACTGGCGTCCGACCTGCTCATGCGGCTGGGCGACATCGTCTCGGACGATGAAGCACCCGGCCGGCGCTATGCCGACCCCGGCCAACCGGCCTCCGAGTCGCCGGCCGCCATCCCCGAGGCGCTGCAGGCCTTTGCCCGCGACGCCGTCCAGAAGGCGCTGGCCCAGTCCACGCGCATCGACTGCGCGCTGGGCGAGTCCCTGACCGAGCCCAAGCCCAACGTCTGGTTCGATCCCGGCGAATGGCCGGAGCGCGTCGAGGCCGTGCGGCTCGACCGGCGCACCCGCATGCTCTACGACGTGCGCCATGTCTTCATCAACGGCGAAAGCCTGCTGGCCGGCGGCCGCGACGCGGTGCTGATGCGCCGGTTGGCCGATCGCCGCGAACTGGGTTCGCGCGAGTTGGCCAAGGCCAGCGCCGAGGCCCTGGCCCTGCTGGGCGACTGGTGCGAAGCCGGGTGGGTGCATGCCCGATGAGCTGAGGCTCAGCGCGGGCCCCTTCGACGGGCCCACGGTCTTCGCCGACCGGCTGCGCGAGGCCTTCGCCGCGGCGGCCGACCGCGCCTGGCCGGCTCTGTGGTGCGCCGACGCTCAGTTCGCCGACTGGCCGCTCGGGGAGGCCGCGGTCATCCAGGCGCTCCAGGCCTGGGCAGGCAGCGCCCGCCGCCTGCGCCTGGTGATGCGCGACGACCGCCTGCTGCGGGAGCGCCATCCGCGCTTCGTCGCCTGGCGCCAGCGCTGGGACCACATCATCGAGTGCCGGATCTGCGCCGACTGCGATGCCGCCGACCTGCCCAGCGGGCTGTGGACGCCAGGCTGGACGGTCGAGCGGCACGACCCCGTGCTCAGCCGCGGCAGCAGCAGCGGTGCACAGGCGGCCGTGGAGTCGCTGCGGCATCGCATGGACGATGCCTTCGCGCGGGGCCGCCCTGGTTTCCCGGCCTCCATCCTCGGCCTCTGAACCGCTGGCGCGACGGGTGGCGGCCGCCAGAGGCCGCCCGGCTCAGCTGCGCGCGGGTCGGGCGATGTGCGCGTCAGCGACACAGTCTGCTCACATTAAATGCGACATAAGTTGTAAATTGTTGATAAATGTAGACACGCTTCGGCCCGGCTGATCGAAAGTGACGATCATCTGGGTGACTCCCTGACGTCCTTCCGTTCCGCCTGTCCTTCCGATGAAAGTCGCTGCCTTCGACGAGGTTTCGCTCGGCCTGATCGGATTGAGCCTGCTGGCCGCGCTGGTCGCCCTGCTGCTGATGATGCGGGAGCGCTGGAAGTCGGCGGGCATCCGGCGCGAGCTGCAGGCGGTCTCGCGGCAGAAGCATGAGCTGGAGTGGGGCGACGCCCTGACGGGCCTGCGCAACCGCAAGGGGCTCGATGCCTCGCTCGACGATCTGGCGCATGTCGGCTCTCACGGTGTCGTTGTGGTGCTGCTGGACCACTTCCGGCGCATGCGGCAGGCCTTTGGCCAGGAATTCGGCGACTTCATCGTCAAGCTCGCCGCCCAGCGCCTGTCGGGCTGCCTGCCGCCGGGCGCGACGGCCGCGCACCTGGAAGGGGGCGAGTTCGCGCTGGCGATCCCCGGCAACCGTGCCGACCTGCTCGAAGTGGCCGAGCTGGCGTTCGAGCAACTGGCGTTGCCGGTGCAGTCCGCCAAGGGCCAGGTGATCCTCGTCGCCTCGCTCGGTGTGGCCATGGCGGATGCTCCGGAGGATCGCGGCCGGCTCATCGAATTCGCCTCCCTGGCCGCCGAACGTGCGGGCGCCGGGCTCAATGGCGAGGGCAAGGTCTGCGTCTACGACCCCGCCTTCGCCGAGGAGGCGCGGGCGCAGGCCTTCTTCGTGAACGACCTGCGCGCGGCGGTGGAGAACAAGGAACTGCGCCTGCTGTTCCAGCCCAAGGTCGATGCCCAGTCGCTGCAGATCACCGCGGCCGAGGCGCTCCTGCGCTGGCAGCATCCGGTGCGTGGCAACGTGGCACCGGCCGTGTTCGTGCCCATGGCGGAGTCCGCGGGCCTGATGGGCATGCTGGGCCGGTGGGTGATCGAGGAATCCTGCCGTGTGGCCGCATCCTGGCGGGCGATGGGGCTGCGCATGCGCGTGGCCGTCAACATCTCCGCACTGCAGATGCAGGAGGAAGACCTGGTCGATCACATCGCCCAGTGCCTGGAGCGCCACGGCCTGCAGCCCAACCGCTTCACCTGCGAGATCACCGAGTCGGTGGCCATGCAGCACACCGACACCGCCACCGCCACCTTCGAGCGCATGCGCTCGCTGGGCCTGCATGTCTCCATCGACGACTTCGGCACGGGCTATTCCAGCCTCGCCGCCCTGCGGCGCCTGCCCGCCTCGGAGTTGAAGGTGGACCGCGCCTTCGTGGCCGACCTCGAGCACAGCGAGGACGCGCGCTCCATCGCCGCGTCCATCGTCAGCCTGGGCAAGGCCCTGAACCTGAAGGTGGTGGCCGAGGGCGTGGAGACGCAGGGCCAGTGCGAGCTGCTGATGCTGATGGGCTGCGACGAGCTTCAGGGCTTTCTGTTCTCGAAGCCGATCTCGGCCGAGGAAATGACCGGCATGATCAACAGCGGCAGCGCCGACGGGCCCGAATCCCTGCCGTTCAGCGAGTCGCTGTTCATGAGCACCCGGCTCTCCGGCCTGTGAAGCGGTGCCCGCGGGCCGGAGGCGCGCGGTGGCGGTCCTGAAGGCTCAGGCGTCGAGCCAGGGCGAGCCCTCGGTGGCGTCGGCCGCCAGCATCTCGTGGGCGGCGGCGCCGAGTGCCTCGGCCATGGCCTGGCGCACCAGGTCCGGCCGGTTGTTCTGCTCCGACAGATGGGCCGCCACCACATGGCGCAGGCCGCCGTGGTTCACGGCCCGGGCGATCTCGGCCGCCGCGGTGTTGGACAGGTGCCCATAGTTGCCCCCGACGCGGCGCTTGAGGAAGGGCGGATAGCGCGACTGCGACAGCAGCGCCACGTCGTGGTTGAATTCCAGCAGCAGGGCATCCACGCCGGCCAGCCGGGCCATGACGTGGGCGCTGGCATGGCCCAGGTCGGTCAGGACGGCGAGAGTGCGGGCACCGTCGGTGCAGCGCAGCTGCAGGGGCTCGCGGGCATCGTGGGGCACGGTGAAGGGCTGGACCTGCAATTCGCCCACCTCAATGGCCTCGCCATCGCGGGCCAAGTGCAGGCGCCCCGCATAGTCGGGGGCCCCAGTGGCGAGCCAGGTGCCTTCGCTCATCCAGACATCGATGCCTTCGCGCTGCGACAGCGCATGGGCGCAGCCGATGTGGTCGCCGTGCTCGTGCGTGATGAAGACGGCATCGATGTCGCGCGCCTGCAGGCCTTCGCGCGCCAGCCGCTGGTCGAGCTGGCGCAGGTTGAAGCCGCAGTCGATCAGCAGGCGCGAGGTGCGCGACTCGCTGCGCACCTCCACCAGCGTGCCGTTGCCGCTGCTGCCGCTGCCGAGGCTGCGAAAGCGCAGCGCCACGCCTTACTTCAGGTCGTCGGCCAGCACGCGCACGATGCGCTGGGCGTTGTCCGACTTCTCCGGCGCACCGGCCTCGTTCAGCACCGTCACCGTGCTCTTGTCGCCTTCCGACTGCACGCGGATGCGGTACTTCATCGGCGCCTCGGTCTTGCTGTCGCGGCTGAAGAGCTTGCCGAAGATGCCGGGTTCCTTGCGGTCGGGATTGGGCGTCACGTAGCGCACGTAGTAGACGCCGGCCGAGCGGTCGCGGTCTTCCACGGTGAAGCCCGTGCGGTCCAGCGAGAGGCCGACCCGGCGCCAGGCGCGGTCGAAGCCGTCGGCCACCTGCAGCACCGGCTGTCCGTTGATGTTGCCGATGGTGGCGGCGCGGGCTCGGGGCGCAGCGGCCACGGAAGCGGCCGCGGCGCGCGACTGCTCCTGGGTCACGCCGAGCTTGACCATCAGGCGGCGCAGGAATTCGGTCTCGAGTTCGGGGTCCACGGCACGCGGTTGCCAGACGGTCTGGTCCTGCCGCTGGTTGGTGTAGACCTCCTGCATGCCGCGGTGGCTGATGTAGATCTCCGTGCCCTTCGAGGTGCGCTCCATGCGGGTGCGGAAGCGGTCCAGCTCGCCGGTCGAGTAGACGGAGTCGATCACCTTGCCCAGCATGGAGCGGATCGGATCCTGCGGCAGCTTGGCCCGGTTTTCGGCCCAGTCGGTTTCCATGATGCCAAGGTTGCGCTGTTCGCTGGTCAGCAGGAAGCCGTTCTCCATCCAGAAGTCGCGCACCGTGTCCCACAGCTGCTCGGGCGGGCGGTCGACCACGATCCAGCGCTCGTTGCCGGCGCGCTCCATGCGCACGTCGCCGATCTTGTCGACGGCCGTGGGAATGCCCGGGGCGTTGGCACGGCCCGCCTCATAGGCGTTGGCCGAGACGACGCCGCCGGGAATGGCGTAGCGGTTGTCGCGCGAGAGCTGGGTCAGGTCGGGCGGTACCTCCAGCGTGGGGGCCTTGCCGGCGCTCTTGTAGTCGATCTTGTCGGACTCCAGCACGGAGCACGCGGCCAGACTGGTGGCCAGGGCCAGCACGGCGAATCGCAAAGGGGTGTTCAAGTCGTCTTCCTTCGGCGAAGAGAGGGGGGTAATCAGGCGGCCCGTCGAGGCGACGGCAGCTGCATGGGACAGATGGAGTGCCCGGGCGGCAAAAGGTTGCCGAATCTTGAGCTTTGTGTCAGCCGGACACCAGGCCGCATTGGCGCAGGGCATCTTCGACCGCGGCGTGCTGGGGGCCGGCCAGGGGCGTCAGCGGCAGGCGCAGGCCGGCTCCGATGCGGCCCATGCGCTGCAGCGCCCACTTGACGGGAATCGGGTTGGGCTCGACGAAGAGCGCCCGGTGCAGCGGCAGCAGCGACAGCTGGATCGCCATGGCCCGGCGCGCATCGCCCGAAATGGCCGCCGCGCACAGCTCGTGCATCTGGCGCGGCGCGACGTTGGCGGTGACGCTCACGTTGCCGTGGCCGCCGCAGAGCATCAGTGCCACGGCGGTCGGATCGTCGCCGGAATAGATGGAGAAGCCCTTGGGTGCCTCGCGGATCAGCCACTGCGCGCGTTCGATGTTGCCGGTGGCTTCCTTGATGCCGACGATGCCGGGCACCTGGGCCAGGCGCAGCACCGTGTCGTGGGCCATATCCGCCACCGTGCGGCCGGGCACGTTGTACAGCACCATCGGCAGGTCGCCGACGGACTCGGCGATGGCACGGAAGTGCTGGTACTGGCCTTCCTGCGTGGGCTTGTTGTAGTAGGGCACCACCTGCAGCTGCGAATCGGCGCCCACGCCCTTGGCGTAGCGGGCCAGTTCGATGGCTTCGCGGGTGGAATTGGCGCCACAGCCTGCCATCACCGGCACGCGGCCGGCGGCCTGCTCGACGGTGACGCGGATGATTTCGCAGTGCTCTTCGACGTCCACCGTGGGCGATTCGCCCGTGGTGCCGACCACGCCCAGGCAGTCGGTGCCCTCGGCGATGTGCCAGTCGATGAGCTTGCGAAGCGCGTCGTAGTCGACGCTACCGTCTTCATGCATCGGCGTGACGAGCGCGACGATGCTGCCAGTCAGTTGCTCCAAGGGACTCTCTTTGTCGGTGAACGCGGAACCGCGGATTCTAGCCAGCGACCTGGGAGGGACCGAGGCGATGTCGCGCAAGGGCTTCTTCGGGCCGGGGCCGGACGGCGGCAATGCGCTGGACGAAGCGCTCGGGCGAGGGCAGGAAGCCGTCTTCGTAGGCCACCACCCGCAGGCCGGCGCTGGCGGCGATCAGCTCGCCCGGCGTGAGCAAAAAGTCGGGCCGCGAAGGGCGCCCGACGGTCTCGTTGCCGGCGGCGAAGGTCTCGTACAGCAGCACGCCGCCGGGCGCCACGGCCGCCACGATGCGGGGCAGCAGCGGGCGCCAGAGGTAGTGGGTGACGACCACGGCGTCGAACTGGCGCCCCTCGAAGGGCCAGGGGCCGTCCTCGATGTCGGCCTGCACGATCTTGGCGCCGATCTGTGCCAGGGGCGCCAGGGCGGCGATGGCCGCCGGATCGCGGTCGACGCCGGTCAGTGCATGGCCCTGGCTCTGCAGCCAGAAGAGGTGCCGGCCCGCACCGCAGGCCACGTCGAGCACCCGTCCGCCCGCGGGAATGAGATGGGCCCAGCGCTGAACCCAGGGCGAGGGCGGTGCCAGGGGCTGCGGCGGCTGCGGACCTGTCGTGCTCATCCGAAGCAGGTCCAGATCTGGTTGCCCAGCATCACCAGGAAGTCCGGCTGCGCATACAGCAGGAAGACGCCCGTGAGCGCCACGGCGGCGATGCCCCAGGCCGCCATGCGGCGGCCGAGCGCGGCGGAGTCGCGGCGCTGCTTCATGCCGGCTGCAGTCCGCGCCGCTCGATGGCGCGCTCGTTGACAGGCAGGTTCACCAGCGCCGCGAAGATGCCCAGCGCGATGGCGATGTACCAGACGATGTCGTAGCTGCCCGTGCGGTCGTAGAGGTAGCCGCCCAGCCAGACGCCGAGGAAGGATCCGACCTGGTGGCTGAGGAAGACGAAGCCGCCCAGCATCGAAAGATGCGCCACGCCGAAGATCTGGGCAATGATGGCGTTGGTGGCCGGCACCGTGGACAGCCACAGCGCACCGATCACGGCCGAGAACACGTAGACCGATGTCGGCGTGAGCGGCGCCAGCAGGAATAGGCTGATGGCCACCGCCCGTCCCAGGTAGATGGCGGCCAGGATCTTGCGCTTGGCAAAGCGCTGCCCCAGCACGCCGGCGGTGTAGGTGCCGATCACGTTGAACAGCCCGATCAGCGCCAGCGCGTAGCTCGCCACCTGGGGCGCCAGGCCATGGTCCTTGAGGTAGCTGGGCATGTGCACGCCGATGAACACCACCTGGAAGCCGCAGACGAAGTAACCCGCCATCAGCAGCACGAAGCTGGGGTAGCGGAAGGCCTCGGCCACGGCCTGGGCGATGGTCTGCTCGCGCCGGCCCGCGCCCGTCGTGTGGGCCGGCTCGCGCAGCAGGAAGGCCAGCGGCACGATCACCAGTGCCAGGGCGGCCAGCGCCAGCAGCGCGCTCTTCCAGCCCAGTTGCAGGATCAGCTGGCCCTCGACCGGCACCATGAAGAACTGGCCGAAGGAGCCGGCCGCCGCCGTCACGCCCATGGCCCAGGAGCGCCGTTCCGCCGGCAACTGGCGGCCGATGACGCCGTAGATGACGGCGTAGGTGGTGCCCGCCTGGGCCATGCCGATCAGCACGCCCGCCGTCAGCGCAAACACCAGGGGTGTGGGCGACAGGGCCATGCCGGCCAGGCCGGCGGCGTAGAGCACCGCCCCCATCAGCAGCACGCGAAAGGCGCCGAGCTTGTCGGCCAGCATGCCGGCGAACACCCCGGCCACGCCCCAGGCCAGGTTCTGGATGGCGATGGCCAGCGAGAAGGTCTGGCGCGTCCAGCCCTGCTCCTGCGTGATGGGCTGCAGCCACAGGCCGAAGCCGTGGCGGATGCCCATGGACAGGGTCACGACCATCGCGCCGCAGATCAGCACCTGGCGCATGGAGAGGTTGGTGGCAGGGGAGGACATGGAAGCGGGTGTCTCTTGCTGGGTGTTGTGATCTATTGCGGCCCGCGAGGGGCGCGGCGCATTGTCGGCGGTCTGTGCGCACCTTGCTGTCGCTAGCATCGCGGCGGCTCGACGATCAGGGAGAAGAACATGGCACAGCCATCCAGCACGCCGCGCATGACGGAGGCGGACTATTTGGCCTGGGAATCGACCCAGGCACGACGGCACGAGTACGTGGAAGGCCGCGTCTACGCGGTGCACGACGAGGCCGAACCGGCCCCCGCCGACGCTGCGGACCCGCGCGCGGCGGTGGCGCCCAACCTCGCGGCGGCACTGCGCGCGCATCTGCGCGGCACCGCATGCCGCGTCCATCGGGGGGACCTGCGGCTGTACCTGCCCGGTGCGGCTGCCTACCTGTACCCCGACCTGGTGGTGAGCTGCCCGGGCGCGGCCCGCGAAAGGCGGGTGCCGGTCGCCGAGCCGGTGTTCATCGCCGATGTGCTTTCGCCCGGGGCCGGCAGCCTGTACCCCGGAGTGCGCTTCACGCATTACCGCGGGCTGCCCTCGCTGCGCGAATACCTGCTGATCGACGCGCATCGACGTGGCATCGACCTCTACCGCAAGGGCGCCGACGGCCTGTGGGCCTTGCAGCCGCTGGCGCCGGGCGAGGCGGTGCCGCTCGCCTGCCTTGACCTGCGCCTGCCCGCCGCCGCGCTGTTCGCCGGCCTGCCCTGAGGCGGCTTCCCGCAGGGGCTGGATGGGCATCCAGTCCCGGCCGTGGGCCGTGACTACAATCCGCCGCCATGGCAACCCCCAGCAAGACGCCTTCCGGCTACTCGGAAGGTTCCATCCGCGTCCTCAAGGGCCTGGAGCCCGTCAAGCAGCGGCCGGGCATGTACACCCGCACCGACAACCCGCTGCACATCATCCAGGAAGTGATCGACAACGCCGCCGACGAGGCGTTGGCGGGCTTCGGCAAGAAGATCAAGCTCACGCTGCACACCGACGGTTCGGTCAGCGTCGAGGACGACGGCCGCGGCATCCCCTTCGGCCTGCACCCCGAAGAGAAGGCCCCCGTCATCGAGCTGGTCTACACCCGGCTGCACGCCGGCGGCAAGTTCGACAAGGGCCAGGGCGGCGCCTACAGCTTCTCGGGCGGCCTGCACGGCGTGGGCGTGTCGGTGACCAATGCGCTGTCGACGCGGCTCGAAGTCGTCTCGCACCGCGAGGGCCAGGTGGCCCGCCTCGTCTTCGGCGCCGGCGACGTGATCGAGCCGCTGCAGCTGCGCGCGCAGGGCAGCGGCGACCGCAGGCAGGGCACCACCGTCCGCGCCTGGCCCGACGCCAAGTACTTCGAATCGGCCACCTTTCCCATGGGCGAGCTCACGCACCTGCTGCGCAGCAAGGCGGTGCTGATGCCCGGCGTGGCCGTCAGCCTGACGGTCGAGAAGAGCGGCGAGACGCAGCAGTGGCTCTACAAGGGCGGCCTGCGCGACTACCTCATGCAGACGCTCACCGCCGACCCGGTGATCCCGCTCTTCGAGGGGGCCGGCCATGCCGACAAGAACACCGAGACCTTCGCCGAAGGCGAGGGCGCCGAATGGTGTGTGGCCTTCACCGAAGAAGGCCAGCCGGTGCGCGAGAGCTACGTCAACCTGATTCCCACCAGCGCCGGCGGCACGCACGAAAGCGGCCTGCGCGACGGCCTGTTCAACGCCGTCAAGAGCTTCATCGAGCTGCATTCGCTGCTGCCCAAGGGCGTCAAGCTGCTGCCGGAGGACGTCTTCGCCCGCGCCAGCTACGTGCTGTCGGCCAAGGTGCTCGACCCGCAGTTCCAGGGCCAGATCAAGGAGCGGCTCAATTCGCGCGACGCGGTGCGGCTGGTCTCCAGCTTCGTGCGGCCGGCGCTGGAGCTGTGGCTCAACCAGCACGTCGACTACGGCAAGAAGCTGGCCGAACTCGCCATCAAGGCCGCGCAGACGCGCCAGCGCGCCGGCCAGAAGGTCGAGAAGCGCAAGGGCTCCGGCGTGGCCGTGCTGCCCGGCAAGCTCACCGACTGCGAGAGCCGCGACATCGGCCACAACGAACTCTTCCTGGTCGAGGGCGACTCCGCCGGCGGCAGCGCCAAGATGGGCCGCGACAAGGAATGCCAGGCCATCCTGCCCCTGCGCGGCAAGGTGCTCAACACCTGGGAAGTGGAGCGCGACCGCCTGTTCGCCAACACCGAGATCCACGACATGTCCGTGGCCATCGGTGTCGATCCGCACGGCCCCAACGACACGCCCGACCTGTCGGGCCTGCGTTACGGCAAGGTCTGCATCCTGTCCGATGCCGACGTGGACGGCTCGCACATCCAGGTGCTGCTGCTCACGCTCTTCTTCCGGCACTTCCCCAAGCTGATCGACGCCGGCCATGTGTACGTGGCGCGGCCGCCGCTGTTCCGCGTCGATGCGCCCGCCCGCGGCAAGAAGCCGGCCGCCAAGTTCTATGCGCTGGATGAGGCCGAGCTCACCGCCATCCTCGACAAGCTGCGCAAGGACGGCGTGGCCGAGGGCAAATGGAGCATCAGCCGCTTCAAGGGCCTGGGCGAGATGAGCGCCGAGCAGCTGTGGGAGACCACGCTCAACCCCGACACCCGTCGCCTGCTGCAGGTGCGCCTGGGTCGGCTGGACTTCAGCCACACGCAGGGCGAGATCACCAAGCTCATGGGCAAGGGCGAGGCTGCCGCCCGCCGCGAGCTGATGGAACTGCGCGCGGACGACGTCGAGATCGACGTATGAGCGCGTCATTCCCGGCCGCGGTGTTGGCTCTGCTCCTCTCCCCTCTGGGGAGAGGCTGGGTGAGGGGCCGCGGGCGCTCGATGGGGCGCGGCGTTGGCTTCGTCGTCGAAGCTGCCGAGCGTGTGAGTGCCGATAGGGCGCGCCGTGCGGTGCTGGCCCCCACCCCAGCCCTCCCCCAGAGGGAGAGGGAGTGGATGCGGGCGCTTGGCTTTGCAGCGGGCGCTCTTTTCTTTGTCTCCGGTTCCGCCCATGCCGCCCTCTACGGCTACACCGACGAGCGCGGTGTCGCCCATTTCTCGGCTGAGAAGCTCGACGCCCGCTACCAGCTGGTGCTGCGCGACGACACCGCTGGCAGGTTCGGCGCCGACGACGCGGTGCCCGCCGAGGCGGCGCAGGCGCTGCAGCAACTGCTGACCCGCCGCACCGGCGCCGGCGCGAGCGGCACCGTCTACGGCTACCTCGATCCCCAGGGCCAGCCGCATTTCGCCGACACCCGGGCCGATGAGCGCTACGAGCTGATCGTGCGCGACGGCGAGGTCCTCAACAGCCGCTGGAATCCCATCGACCGCCGCCGTCCGCTGCCCCCCGCGGCCGTTCCCGCCGGCGAGCCGCCGCGCAAGGGCCTGCTGGCGCTGGTCGAGAAGCCGCCGCTGTCGCCGGCCGTGAAGACTGCCCTGCGTGACGCCGCCCGCAAGCACGGTCTCGACGAGTCGCTGCTGCACGCACTGATGGCCGCCGAATCCGGCTTCGACATCGACGCCGTCTCGCCCAAGGGCGCGGTCGGCCTGATGCAGCTGATGCCCGCCACCGCCGAGCGCTACGGCGTGCGTGCCGACGCCAAGCAGACGGTGGCCCACAAGCTCACCGACCCGCGCATCAACATCGCCGCCGGCAGCCGCTACTTCAGCGACCTGCTCAAGATGTTCGACGGCAGCATGGAACTCGCCCTGGCTGCCTACAACGCGGGCGAGGGCGCCGTGCAGCGCGCAGGCCGCCGCATTCCCGACTACCGCGAGACGCAGAACTACGTGAAGACGGTGATGCAGCTCTATGCGCACCTCAAGCCCTCGGCCCCTTCGCGTGTGCTCACGGCCAGCGTGAACCGCGCCGGCAAGCCCGCCACGCGCGTGCGCATGGAAATTGCGCCGCCCTCTGCCGAGCGCGACGTCGGCGCCGAGTAGTGCGCCATGACCGATGCCGGCCCGCCGCTCGGCGGGATGCTTCGTGCACCGAGGCCGCAGCCCGGTGGCCTCGGAGGCGATGGCCCCCTTCACGCTGAGCCCGCCCTTCTGCTTCGAGCGCTCGTAGCAGAACGCAACCCACCCCAAGACTGACGGCTGCCCCCGGCAGCCGCCCGCCAGAACCCGACTTTCCGCACGACGATGGACGACGACACCCAAGCCCCCCAGGCCCTGGCCGAGCCCGAGGACCCGAACAGCCTGACCCTGGCCGACTACGCCCAGACCGCCTACCTCGAATACGCGCTGAGCGTGGTCAAGGGCCGCGCGCTGCCCGACGTGTGCGACGGCCAGAAGCCGGTGCAGCGGCGCATCCTGTACTCGATGTCGCGCATGGGCCTGGGCTTTGGCGGCGCCAACGGCACCGTCGGCGCCAAGCCTGTCAAGAGTGCGCGCGTGGTCGGCGACGTGCTCGGCCGCTTCCACCCGCATGGCGACCAGGCTGCCTACGACGCGCTGGTGCGCATGGCGCAGGACTTCGCCCAGCGCTACCCGCTGATCGACGGCCAGGGCAACTTCGGCAGCCGCGACGGCGACGGCGCGGCGGCCATGCGCTACACCGAGGCGCGGCTGGCGCGCATCACCTCGCTGCTGCTGGACGAGATCGACGAGGGCACGGTGGACTTCGTGCCCAACTACGACGGCTCCACCGACGAGCCGCGCCAGCTGCCGGCGCGCCTGCCCTTCGTGTTGCTCAATGGCGCCAGCGGCATCGCCGTGGGCCTGGCCACCGAGATCCCCAGCCACAACCTGCGCGAGGTGGCCGACGCCTGCGTGGCCCTGATCAAGGCCGGCGGCCAGCTCAGCGACGAGGAGCTGTTCGCCCTCATCCCCGGCCCCGACTACCCCGGCGGCGCGCAGATCATCAGCAGCGCGGCCGACATCGCCGACGCCTACCGCACCGGCCGCGGCTCGCTCAAGGTGCGCGCACGCTGGAAGATCGAGGAACTGGCCCGCGGCCAGTGGCAGGTGGTGGTCACCGAGCTGCCGCCGGGCGTGAGCAACCAGAAGGTGCTCGAAGAGATCGAGGAGCTGACCAACCCCAAGGTCAAGGCCGGCAAGAAGGCGCTGACCACCGAGCAGCAGCAGGTCAAGGCCGCGCTGCTGGCCGTGCTGGACGCCGTGCGCGACGAGTCCAGCAAGGACGCGCCGGTGCGCCTGGTCTTCGAGCCCAAGACCTCGCGCATTCCGCAGGAAGAGTTCATCGCCACGCTGCTGGCGCAGACCTCGCTGGAAACCTCGTCGTCCATCAACCTCACGCAGGTGGGCCTGGACGGCAAGCCGACGCAGAAGTCGCTGCGCCAGATGCTGGAAGAGTGGATCGCCTTCCGCGCCCGTACCGTGGAGCGCCGCTCGCGCTTCCGGCTCGACAAGGTGCTGGACCGCATCCACATCCTCGAAGGCCGGCAGCTGGTGCTGCTCAACATCGACGAGGTGATCGCCATCATCCGCGCGGCGGAAGACCCGAAAGCCGCGCTCATCGCCCGCTTCAACCTCAGCGACCGGCAGGCCGAGGACATCCTCGAGATCCGCCTGCGCCAGCTGGCCCGGCTCGAAGCCATCAAGATCGAGCAGGAGCTGGCCAAGCTGCGCGACGAGCAGAAGAAGCTCGAGGAGATCCTGGGCAGCCCGGCCGCGCTGCGCCGCCTGCTGGTCAAGGAGATCGAGCATGACGCCAAGACCTTCGAGGACCCGCGCCGCACGCTGATCCAGGCCGACAAGCGCGCCGTGGCCGAGGTCAAGGTGCTGGACGAGCCGGTGACGGTGATCGTGTCGCAGAAGGGCTGGGTGCGCACGCAGAAGGGCTGGAACCCGGAGAAGGCCGACTACGCCTTCAAGGCCGGCGACAGCCTGTACGGCGCCTTCGAATGCCGCACGGTGGACACGCTGCTGGTCTTCGGCACCGCCAAGGGCGGCTCGGTGCGGGTCTACACCGTTCCCGTCGCCAGCCTGCCGGGCGGGCGCGGCGATGGGCAGCCCGTCACCACCATGATCGAGCTGGAGGCCGGCACGCAGGTGTCGCACTTCTTTGCCGGTCCGCCGACGGCGCAGCTGCTGCTGTCGAGCACGGGCGGCTTCGGCTTCATCGCCGCC
The DNA here is from genome assembly GCF_056314265.1 of Pseudacidovorax sp. DMC4. NCBI lineage: Bacteria > Pseudomonadati > Pseudomonadota > Betaproteobacteria > Burkholderiales > Comamonadaceae > Pseudacidovorax > Pseudacidovorax sp. DMC4. Next base: position 142,255 of record NZ_JBQUYR010000002.1, read on the forward strand.
ATCGAGCACATGATGTCGCGGCACCGCAGCGGCAAGGCCTTCATGGACGTGGCCGAGGGCGACCAGCTGTGCCGCCCCAGCCTGGTGGGCGGCGCGGCGGGCACCGAGCCGCTGCCCGCTGCCACCCATGTGTGCTGCGTGGCGAGCGACCGGCAGATCCTGACCTTCGACATTGCCGAATTGAAGCTGCTGCCCAAGGGCGGCCGCGGCCTCACGCTGATGGACCTCGCGCCCAAGGCGCGCCTCGCGGGCGCGGCGGCCTACACCCGCAGCATCCGCATCGAGGGCGACTTCCGCGGCAAGCGGCGCGACGAGCAGCTGGACATCCGAACGCTCAACAACGCGGGCGGCACGCGTGGCCGCAAGGGCAAGCCGGGTTCGTTCACCTTTACGCCCGACTGGGTCCAAAGGGTGCTGTGATGGGTGGCATCGACTTCAGCACCCTCGGCCTGGTGCTCGGCGCCGTGGCCGGCCTCGTGAGTTTCTGGCTCGGCCGCAAGCTCAGCGCACGGCGGCGCGAGCGCAAGCGGGAGAAGGAAGAAGCCGCGCGCCGAGCGACGGAGACACGTCAGCAACGTCGGGCACGGGAACGGCGGGCAGGACCTCGCTGAGGCTGCGCGCCATCGCCAGCAGCGTGTCGCCGAAGCCGCCGCGCGCACGCGCCTGCGGGCGGGCACTGGTCCACACGCGGGGCAGGGCGCTCCAGGCGATGCGGGCGCCGGTGCGCGCCAGCGCGTCGACCAGCGCCACGTCCTCGCTGCAGCGCAGCGGCGCAAAGCCGCCAGCGCGCCGGTAGGCCTCGGCGCTCACGCCCAGGTTGGCGCCATGGATGTGGCGGTGACCGTCGGCGTCGCGGTAGTGGTGGTCGAAGTGGGCCTGCAGCCGGTCGGCCAGGGGGCCGTGCGCCGACCAGTCGTCCACGGCCACGCTGCCGCACACGGCGTCGGCCTGCAGCGCCAGTTGCGCGGCCAGCCAGCGCGCATCGACGCGCGTGTCCGCATCAGTGAAGGCCAGCCAGCGCGCGCCGGCCGCCAGCAGCCAGTCGGCGCCGGTGGCTCGCGCCGTGCCGACGTTGCGCGCCTCGATGGGCAGCGTCCAGGCGCCGGCATGGCGGGCCAGCCGGGCGGTGTCGTCCGCACAGGCGTCCAGCACCACCACCACGCGCACCGCCTCGCCCTGCAGGTCCGGATGGGCCGCCGCAACGCGCACGGCGGCCAGCGTGGCGGCGATGTGGGCCTCTTCGTCATGGGCCGGGATGGCCACGCCGATCAACGCACGCCCTCCTGCTGCGCCACGGAGCGGCGCTCGCGCTGCCACACGTGCAGCAGGAAGTCGTCTTCCTCGTGTCGTACGACGCGGTACAAGCCCAGTCCTTCCAGCACGCGGTGCACTTCGGCGGTGGCGGTGCGGCGGCCCTCGAAGTCCGGCCGCCAGTCGCAGGCCACCAGCACGCCGTCGGGCGCCAGCGTGGCGGCGCAGCAGTGCGCCACGCGGGCCACGTCGATGCGGGGCAGAAAGTAGCTCACTTCGCTGAGCACGATGAGGTCGAAACGCTCGGCCGCCGGCCAGTCCTGCGGCAGCGTGCGCTGTTCGACCCGCACATGGGGCTGGCCGGACAGGCGCCGGGCGGCCGTGACCACCGCGCGGGGATGGAAGTCGCTGCACAACAGGGCGTCGCAACGCGTGGCGAGTGCGGCGCTCAGCTCCGCGGCACCGCAGCCGGGTTCGTAGGCGCGTCGGAAGCGCGGGCGGGGCAGGGCGGCCAGCAGCACGTCGCGCTTGCGGCGCTCGTACCAGCGGGTGCGCAGGCCGTAGGGGTCGTCCTGCTGCGCATAGATGCCGTCGAAATAGCGCTGCCCGCTCTCCGGGAGATCGGCGGCGGGATGGGCATGGAAGGAGGACATCACAAGCGGCTTTCCGGACTCTCAGGGCAGGAAGAACACCTCGAAGGGACGATCGGCGCGCGCCACGGTCGTGGCGCGCAGCACGGGCCCGGCACCGGTGCTCGGGTCGGGCGCCAACTGGCTCGCGAAGGCGCGCATGGCCGCCTGCTTGCGGCGGGCGATGGCGGCCGGCAGGGGCAGGCGCTGCGCGCGCGCCCAAGGCATGCGCGCGTCACCCGGGCGAGCCCAGTGCCAGGCCCACACGGGTGCCTGCAGGCAGCGGGCGCCGACGGCGCGGGCCGCCTGCGCGGCGGCACGGCCAGTGGCTTCGTGGTCGGGATGTCCGTCGAACTGCCAGGTGGTGATCACCACGTCGCGCGGACGCAGCACCGCCTGCAACTGGCGGGCGAGTTCCGCCTCCTGCGCGGCGAGCCCGCCGTCGGGCAGGCCCAGGCGCACCAGCGCCTGCGGATGCGCGCCCAGGGCCGCCAGCGCGGCCAGCGTCTCGCGCGGGCGCTCCGCGGCCAGGCGCTCGGCCGGCCACAGGCGCGAGGCCGGGTGACTGGCCGCGCCATCGGTGACGGCCACCAGCGCGATAGAGCGGCCGATCTGCGTCGCCAGCGCCAGCAGGCCGCCCGCGGCCAGCACTTCGTCGTCGGGATGTGGTGCCACCACCACGGCCCGGGCATCGGCCGGCACCAGGTCGCTGAACTGCGCGAAGGGCACGGCCGCGAGGCGGCTGCAGCGCGCCCATTGCCATTCGGGCGTGCCTTCGCCCGGGCCGATATGGCGCGTGGCAGGCGGCTCGGCCAGGACGGCGCCGTTCACAGCGCGCACCAGCCGCCGAAGGCGGCAGGCGTCCCGTCGTCGGCCAAAAGGGCCAGCATGCCAAGCCCGGCTTCGTCCCGCTCGGCATGGCTCTGGCGCATGAACACGGGCAGGTCCGCCATCAGGCGCGCCAGGCGCGCGTCGGTGCACAGCGGGCCTGCGCCCAGCGCGCGGCCTGCGTGCTGCATCACCATGCTCGCCGCATGCTCGACGGCAAGCCGTGCGCGCAGGGCCGTGGCCTGGGCGTCGTCGGTGGGATGGGTGTCGATCCAGGAAGCGCTTTCGCGCAACAGCGCCGCGCAGGCGCACAGCAGCGCTTCGGCCGCGCCCAGATGCGCCTGCTGGTGCGCGTTGGGCCGGCCCTGGCGCAGGTGCTTGCGCATGCGCACCGCCACGGTGGCCGCGGCACCCCACCAGCAGGCGGCTATGCCCGCGCCGCCATGCCAGAAACCGGGCCGGTTCACGTAGTCGCCCGGCGCGCCCACGGGCGTGGCGAGCACGCCGTCGAAATCCACCTGGGCCGTGTCCGTCGGGCCCATGCCCACGGCGTGCCAGTGCTGGCTGCCGATGGTCACGCCCGGGGCGTGCATCTCCACGGCCGCGAGCCCGGGCTGGCCGTCGTCGTACCAGCCGCTCACCAGCGCATGGGTGAGCTGCCGGGCGCCCGAGCACCAAGCCTTGGGCCCGTGCAGCCGCAACTGGCCGCCCGGCGCCTGTTCGAAGCGCAGCCGGGCGCTGGGGGGCTCGGCGCACCAGGTGCCCCACAGGCTGCCTTCGGGTCGGGGCGGACCACGCAGCTCGTCCAGGATGGCGAGCGCGTCGGTGTGGCCTTCGTACAGCTTGGCGAGATTGAGGTCGTGGCCTGCCACGGCCGCCAGCCATTGCCAGCGCAGCAGCGTGCTGCCATGGCCGGGCAGGGGCAGCGCGTCCAGCCCTTGGCCGACCAGATGGTCCAGCGTCAATGCGGCCGTGCCCGAGTCTTCCACCAGCCGGCCGAGTACCCGCTCGGGCGGTTCTGCCAGGGGCGACGATGAGAAGAGCGCAGCGGTCATTGGAAAGGACAGTACGTGCGTAGCGGTCGGCGGGCGGTCGGTCCGCGCGGGCGGCGCTGGTCGGTGCGGGTGCGCTGGCGGTGTAGGCGCGCGTGCGGTCGGGCTGCCCGCCTCAGTGCCGGCCGGTGCGCGGGCGGGCGACCCCGCACAATGGCGGGCTGCGACTTTTTCTCGTCGCCCTGCATCCCATTGGAGATCCTCCGCATGAACCCCCTTCGCCTCGGCATGATCGGCATCGGCCTGATGGGCCACGGCATTGCCACCAACCTGGTGAAGCACGGCCACCAGCTCACCGTGCTGGAGCACCCGGGCAACCAGCCCCTCGATGCCCTGCTGGCCGCCGGCGTCCGCACGGCGGCCACGCCCGCCGCGCTGGTGGCCGACGCCGATTACGTCATCCTCTGCGTGACCGGCTCGCCGCAGGTCGAGGCCGTGCTCGTCGGCGACGGCGGCCTGCTCAAGGCCATCAAGCCCGGCACGGTCATCATCGACTGCTCCACCTCCATCCCCGATTCGACGCTGCGCATGGCCAAGGCCGTGCAGCAGGCCGGCGGCCGCTTCCTGGACGCGCCCATGACCCGCACGCCCAAGGAAGCGGCCGAAGGCCGGCTCAACCTGCTGGTGGGCGGCGACGCGGCGCTGTTCGACGAATGCCGGCCGCTGCTGGCCTGCTTTGCCGAGAACATCACGCACGCCGGCGGCGTGGGTGCCGGCCACGGCATGAAGCTGCTGCACAACTACGTCTCGCTGGGCTCGGTGGCGCTGATCGCCGAGGCCGCCGCCTGCGCGCGGCGTGCAGGCGTGTCCGCCGACGTCTTCGTCGACGTGCTCGCCAAGGGCGGCGGCGGTGGCGTGGCGCTGGAGCGGCTCAAGCCCTTCATCCTGAACAGCGACGCCAGCGGCCTGCGCTTTGCCATGTCCAACGCGCAGAAAGACCTGGGCTACTACACGCAGATGGCCCACGGCTTCGACGCTGCGCAGCGCATTGCCGAGGCCGTGTATGGCACCTATGCCGGCGCCGTGGAGCAGGGCGGCGTGCAGCGCCTGGTGCCCGAACTGGTGGCCTTGCTGGCGGAGTCTGGCGGCAAGGCACGCTGAGCTGTCGGCAGCTTCGGAAACGGCCAGAAAACGCTATATACTGCGAGGCTCTTCGGAACTGCAGCAGGCGCTCGCCGCCTCACCTGTACCGAAGGTCTCCCAGCGGCGCGATAGCAAAGCGGTTATGCCCCGGATTGCAAATCCGGTCAGTCCGGTTCGACTCCGGATCGCGCCTCCACCCCACACCCTCGTCGACGCTCCTGCTATCGTCCGCCCACGCCGCCCGGATGGTGAAATTGGTAGACACAGCGGACTTAAAATCCGTCGCCGTTGAAAGACGGCATACCGGTTCGACCCCGGTTCCGGGCACCACCTTCACACAGAACAGGGAGCTGCTCATGCCTCGCTACAACGCTCCATTCGAAATCCATGTGCACGGCGATGTGCCCATGCGCGCGGATGTCACCTACGCCCAGATCCAGGAAGCGCTCAAGCCCCTGTGGACGTACGCCGGCGCCAAGTCCCTGGCCGACGGCGCCACCAGCGCCTACGAAGAAGAGCCCGGCATCCGCTTCGACGCCAAGGAGCGCATGCTCCAGGTCTGCTGGACCATCACCGGCGACGAAGACTTCCGCCAGGCCCTCGACGAGATGTGCATGGCCCTGAACGAACTGACCGAGCAGGGCGCCGCCATCGAGGTGAGCTTCTACGACACCGAGTTCGACGAAGAGGAAGACGGCGACCCCGAGGCCGATTCCCGCGACGACTTCGTCATGCTCTTCGTGGGCCCCAACCCCGCCGCCATCATGCAGGTGCAGCGCGACCTGCTGGTGGAAGACGTGGTGCACCTCATGGAGCGCCACTTCGACGGCGCCGAACTCGGTGGCGTGGTCGCCGAGATCGACAAGCTCTTCAGCGATCGCTTCGACGCCCTGGTCAACTCGCTCGAAATCGGCCGCCCGCCCCGCGGTGGTGGCAGCAGCGGTGGCCCTGGTGCCGGTGGCCATGGCGGTGGACGCCGGCCGCGCCACCTGCACTGAGTCTTCGCGTCAGCGCCTCCGATGCCCGCCCTGGCGGGCATCGTCGTTTCTGTCGCAGCGCGCCGCTATCCTGGGCCTCCGCCCACACTCCTGCGCGCGCCGCCATGCCCCTCTTTCCTTCCTCCGCCCTCTGCCCTGGCGTGCGCAAGCGCGAAGTGCTGGCCTGGGCCATGTACGACTTCGCCAACTCGGGCTACACCACCGTCGTCATCACGGCCGTGTATGCCGCGTACTTCGTCGGCGGCATCGCGGGCGGTGCGCCCTGGGCCACGCTGGCCTGGACCTCGGCGCTGAGCCTGTCGTATGCGGTGGTCATGCTCACCATGCCGGCCATTGGCGCCTGGGCCGACCGGCGCGCCGCCAAGAAGCGGGTGCTCATGCTCAGCACCGCCGCCTGCGTGCTCAGCACCGCGGCCCTGGCCCTGACGCCCACGGTGCATGGCGCGGCCGGCGTGGCGGTGGCGATGCTGCTGGTGGCCGTGTCCAACACCTTCTACTCGTACGGCGAATCGCTCACCGGCGCCTTCCTGCCCGAGCTGGCCACGGCCGAGGGCATGGGCAAGGTCAGCGGCTGGGGCTGGGCCTTCGGCTACGTGGGCGGCATGCTCACGCTCGGTCTTTGCCTGGGCTATGTGCTGTGGGCGCAGGCGCGCGGGGTGCCTGCGGCGCAGTTCGTGCCTGTCACGCTGCTGGTGACCGCGGGCGTGTACGCACTGGCCGCCAGCGCCACCTTTGCGGGGCTGCCCGAGCGGGCGCAGCCCGAGCCCGACCGCGGCATCGGCGCGTGGCGGCAATTGCGCCACACCTTCGCGCAGGCGCGGCAGTACCGCGACTTCATGTGGGTGCTGGCCTGCACGGTCTGCTACCAGGGCGGCGTGGCCGTGGCCATTGCGCTGGCGGCCATCTATGCCGAGCAGGTGATCGGCTTCAAGACGCAGGAGACGATGGCCCTCATCTTCGTGCTCAACATCGCCGCCGCGGCAGGCGCTTTCGGCCTTGGCTACCTGCAGGACAGGCTGGGCCACCGGCCCACGCTGGCGATCACGCTGGTCGCGTGGATCGCCGTCTGCGTGCTGGCGGCGCTGGCGCAGGGCAAGGGGCTGTTCTGGGTGGCGGCCACCATCGCGGGGCTGGCCATGGGCGCCAGCCAGTCGGCCGGGCGCGCCATGACGGGCGTGCTGGCGCCGCAGGCGCAACTGGCGGAGTTCTTCGGGCTGTGGACCTTCGCCACGCGCCTGGCCAGCATCGTCGGGCCGCTGTCGTACGGGGCCATCACCTGGGCCGCGGGCGGCAACCAGCGGGTGGCCATCATGGCGACGACGGTGCTGTTCGTGGGTGGGCTGGTGCTGCTGCTGCCCATCGACATGCGGCGGGGCAGGGCGGCTGCGCTTGGCGTCTCAGGGCGCGCGCAGTGAGGGCGGGATCGGGTAGCGCCCGTCCCGCGCCTTGAGCATCACCGAGGTGTAGCGCGGCGCCGCGGCACGCTCGGCGCATTGGCCGTTCTCGTCGACGGCCATCTGCCGCACCACCAGGCTGCGTCGCACCAGCAGCTCGGCCCACGCGCCGGCAGGTCGGGCGGGTGGCGGCTGCGTGGTGAGCTGAGTGCGCAGCTCCTCGAAGCGGCCGTGGCAGCTCAAGTCCCACTCGCCGCTGTCGCGCTGCATCACCAGTTCGTCCAGCACCGGGCGGATCGTCTTGCCCTGCACGACGAAAAGCCGCAGCGTCTCGACGCTGTACGGCCGGGCCGGATCGTCGCCCCGGTACAGCACGCGCAGGCCAAAGGCGCGCTCGCCGCTCGCCAGCACATAGCGGCCCATGTCCAGCCGCAGTTCCTGAATGCGAAGGCGTGCGTCTTCCACCAGCAGCTCCGGCAGAAAAAGCCGCGCCGCCACCGTGTCGCGCTCGGTATTTCCGTTGTCCGGCCTCTGCACCAACAGCAGCTCGACGTCAAGCGTGCGCGCCCCCTTGTCGCTGACACCGTTTTGAAGTGGCAACGCAACTATCGTCTTGCTGACAAATGTGGAGAAACTCTTGCAGGCCGTTAATGAATGATCGATTACACGTAGGGGATGCAGTTTCGCTTGCATCCGTTCAGCCAAACCCGTGTCGCACGCTGCTGCAGCTATAGCAGGCGCGCACAGGAATGTCACCACCAGAAACAACGTCAAAAACCTTTGCACCATCTCGTATCATCGCCGCGCCAGAGTGGCGCATCGGCGCACCAAGCCGGCTTCAGCTGCTGACTGCGGTCGAGCCCATCAGCCAACGTCGAACCGCCCGATGCAAATTTTCACAGTCTCCACTGCTGAGCAGCGCCAAGCCGCCGGGCCCGTCCGCGCGGGCCAGTCCGGCCGCATCCAGCAGACGAACAGTGTGACGAGCGACAGGTTCCCCGGTTTCCACAAAACGAACATCACTCCCTGCCAGCCCGGCCATCAGGCCCTGGGCGAAGGGGTAGTGCGTGCAACCGAGGACGACGACGTCGGCTTGACCTTCATCAATTCCGAGCGGTCCAGCCTCGGCGATGTAGCGGGTGCAGAGGGCGCGGATGGCGGCCTGGTCGTCCTGCTCGATGGCGTCGGCCAGCCCGTCGCAGGGCACCGGGCGCACCTCATGGCCCGGGCCGGCCACGCGCTCCACCAACGTGCCGAACTTGGCGCTGGCCAGCGTGCCGCGCGTGGCCAGCACCGCCACCCGGCCCGTGCGCGAGACAGCCAGCGCCGGCTTGAGGGCCGGCTCCACCCCCACGATCGGCATACCGGGCCAAGCCGCGCGCAGCAGATGGATGGCCGCCGCGGTGGCCGTGTTGCAGGCCACCACCAGCGCCTTGACGCCGTGCTCGCGCACCAACTGGCCGGCCACCTGCAGCGTGCGCTCGGCCACGAAGGCGTCGCCCCGCTCGCCGTAGGGCGCGTACGCCGTGTCGGCGTAGTAGACAAAGCGCTCGTGCGGCAGCCGTGCCTGCAGGGCCGCCAGCACGCTCAGGCCGCCCACGCCGCTGTCGAAAACGCCCACCGGCGCGCAGCGGTCCATCGCTCAGGCCGAGGCCACCTCGATGCCCTTGAACTCGCCCGTGGCGATGCGCTTGCTCCACTCGGCCGGGCCGGTGATGTGCGCGCTGGTGCCGCCGGCGTCCACGGCCACGGTCACGGGCATGTCGACCACGTCGAACTCGTAGATGGCTTCCATGCCCAGGTCTTCGAAGCCCACCACCTTGGCCTGCTTGATCGCCTTGCTCACCAGGTAGGCGGCGCCGCCCACGGCCATCAGGTACGCGCTCTTGTGCTTCTGGATGGCTTCGATGGCCACCGGGCCGCGCTCGGCCTTGCCGATCATGGCGATCAGGCCCGTCTGCGCCAACATCATCTCGGTGAAGCCGTCCATGCGCGTGGCGGTCGTCGGGCCGGCGGGGCCCACGGCCTCGTCGCCCACCGGATCGACCGGGCCCACGTAGTAGATGACGCGGTTGGTGAAGTCCACCGGCAGCTTCTCGCCCTTGGCCAGCATGCCCTGGATGCGCTTGTGCGCGGCATCGCGGCCCGTCAGCATCTTGCCGTTGAGCAGCAGCGTGTCGCCCGGCTTCCAGCTGGCGACGACTTCGGGCGTGAGGGTGTTCAGGTCGACCCGCTTGCTCTTGTTGTAGTCGGGTGCCCAGTCGATCTTGGGCCACAGGTCGAGCGAGGGCGGATCGATGTACGCCGGGCCCGAGCCGTCGAGCACGAAGTGCGCATGCCGCGTGGCCGCACAGTTGGGAATCATCGCCACCGGCTTGCTGGCCGCGTGCGTGGGGTACATCTTGATCTTGACGTCCAGCACCGTCGCCAGGCCGCCCAGGCCCTGCGCGCCGATGCCCAGGGCGTTGACCTTCTCGTACAGCTCCAGGCGCAGCTCTTCGACCTGCGTGAGCGCCTCGCCGCGGGCCGACTTGGCCTGCAGCTCGTGCATGTCGAGGCTGTCCATCAGGCTCTCCTTGGCCATCAGCACCGCCTTCTCGGCCGTGCCGCCGATGCCGATGCCCAGCATGCCGGGCGGGCACCAGCCGGCGCCCATGGTGGGGACGGTCTTGAGCACCCAGTCGACCACGCTGTCGCCCGGGTTGAGCATGACCATCTTGCTCTTGTTCTCGCTGCCGCCGCCCTTGGCCGCCACCGTCACGTCGACGGTGTTGCCCGGAACGATCTCCGTGAAGATCACGGCCGGCGTGTTGTCTTTGGTGTTCTTGCGGGCGAATTGCGGATCGGCCACCACCGAGGCGCGCAGCATGTTGTCGGGGTGGTTGTAGCCGCGGCGCACGCCTTCGTTGATGGCGTCGTCGAGGCTGCCCGTAAAGCCTTCCCAACGCACGTCCATCCCGACCTTAAGAAAAACGTTCACGATGCCCGTGTCCTGGCAAATGGGACGGTGGCCGGTGGCGCTCATCTTGCTATTGGTGAGTATCTGGGCCATCGCGTCCTTGGCCGCCGGGCTCTGTTCGCGCTCATAGGCCTTGGCCAGATGGGCGATGTAGTCGGCGGGGTGGTAGTAGCTGATGTACTGAAGCGCGGCAGAGATCGAATCGATCAGGTCGTTTTGTCGGATCGTTGTCATGACAGAAAGGGAAAGTACCGTGGGGAACTGCAGATTATCGGCCGAATGCCGGCAGCCTTGCCACGGAACCATAGCGGGTTCTTGAGCAAACCGAACCAACACTGAATGCACGCCGAACCGAAAGGTGGGCGCCCAGCAAAAAACCTTAGGGCATCGAACGAATCGTTCGACATCCCGAGAAAGTCATTGGAACGGAAATGAAGACCTGCTCAACCGCCTTTTCGATTCCTGGTTTTTAAGAAGAAAAAGAAGAGGGTCCTATGCAGAATCCGCACATGCGCAGCGCTGCCACTCGGGTGGCGGATAGCGTGATCATCACGCTGACAGGTTGGATCGCCATTAAATGGTCGATCTATGACTTTTCTCCGGTCTCGCAAAATCATGCACTATTTACGATAGCCAGCGTGGCGGCAGGATTGCTGACTTACATCGCCTTTCCCATGATGGACGTCTACCGCTCATGGCGGGGGACGCCCTTTAGTTCACTAATCATTAGGACAACGATCGCTTGGTTCGTTGTGTGCCTGATAGTTGTGGCTGCCTTGTTCTTTTTATTGGGCGGAGGTTCAATTTCCAGAAAATGGCTAATTGGCTGGATATTCTACGCCTGGTTTGCGCTCGCATTATTCCGTTGGGCTATCAGCCAATTTCTTAAAACTGCGCGTCGACAGGGATACAATCTCAAAAGAGTTCTGCTAATTGGGTATGGGCCACTTGGCCGGTTAGTTCATCGCCGCACAAGGCTCTACCCGGATGTCGGGTTTCAAATTCAATATATATTTGACACTGAATATCGCGCCCAAAAAAAGGATGATGTCGAGCTAATTTCAGGCCTTTCAGATGTAGAAAGCATCGTCCGTGCGCGTAAAGTGGAAGAGGTATGGCTCGCGCTACCGCTCGCAGAGCAATCCCGTATGAGAGAAATTATTAAACTATTGCGAAATGACCTATTAAAAATTCGATGGCTTCCAGATCTGGCTGCATTGCAGATGTTAAGTCATAAATTTGAGGACTTTATGGGAGTGACCGCTGTTCACCTGAATGCCTCGCCATCACCGGGCATACACGGAATAATAAAGCAGATATTCGACCGCGCCTTCGCTGCCGCGGCTCTTATTTGTTTATTTCCCGTGTTCGCCGCGGTCGCAATCGCCGTCAAAGTAAGCTCCCCGGGTCCAATTTTTTTCCGTCAACCCCGCCAGGGCCAAGGGGGAAAAGAATTTCTGATATATAAATTTAGAACAATGAAAATGCATCAAGAGAACTCAGGAGTGACCCAGGCGAAAAAGGGAGATGACCGAATTACGACAATTGGTTCATTCCTCAGGAAGACCAGCCTAGATGAGCTCCCTCAATTCATTAACGTGCTAGTCGGCGACATGTCGGTTGTTGGGCCTAGGCCGCATGCCGTGGAGCATAATAAATTCTACAGTGAGAAGATCGACGGCTATATGCTTCGACATATGGTTAAACCTGGGATCACGGGCTGGGCTCAAATAAATGGCTGGCGCGGCGAAACTGACACCATAGAAAAAATGGTACGCCGTGTTGAGTGCGATATTTATTATATTACTAACTGGAGCTTCTTGTTAGACATCCAGATAATTTGGCGCACCGCTTTTAAAGGCTGGTCTGGCGCAAATGCCTATTAAAATAAATGAGAATACTAGTTTACGGAATCAATTATGCGCCCGAACTTACGGGGATTGGAAAATACACCGGCGAAATGGTGGAAAGTCTTCGAGGTCATAAACACGAAGTTCGCGTCGTCACCGCCCCTCCATACTATCCCGAATGGAAAGTTAAAAGCGGATTCAGCAACTCCTACAGCAAGGAAGAAGCAGAAAATCTGACTGTTTATCGGTGCCCGCTATGGCTGCCGAAACAGCCTAGTGCTGCCAAACGGCTATTGCACCTCTTGTCCTTTACCTTGCTCTCTGCTCCCGTAATGCTCAAGCAAATTGCCTGGAAACCGGACGTGGTGTGGGTATGTGCGCCCGCACTCTCGACGGTTCCCGCAGCGCTATTCGTCGCAATGGTTACTGGAGCAAAAAAATGGATCCACATTCAGGATCTTGAGGTAGATGTAGCCTATGAAATGGGCCTACTTAAAGGCTCACTACTGAAAAAAATAGCTTTTAAAGTAGAAAAGTTTCTTCTTTCGCGCGCTGACGTGGTCTCGACAATCTCCAAAAAGATGGTTGAAAAGATTTCCGCGAAGGGAATTGCACACGATAAACTTTATATGTTCAGAAACTGGGTGGACATAAGTGAAATCCACCCTGCCGAGGACGTTAGTTATTATCGCGGCCTTCTTAACATCCCAGCCGGGAATATTGTTGCGCTGTTTTCGGGGACCCTCGGAGCCAAGCAAGGTCTAGAGCTATTGGTCGAGGTCGCAAAGATAGTCGAGAGCGACACAAGCTCGATCACGTTGGTGATTTGCGGGAACGGTGTACTGTGGAATAAATTAGAAGAAGCCTCAAAGAGCCTAGACTGCCTCCTTCTATTGCCGCTACAGCCGAAAGAGCAACTCCAAGATTTACTCGCGCTTGCTGACGTCCATCTGCTGCCGCAAGATCCAAACGTCGCTGACCTCGTCATGCCCTCTAAGCTCTCGGCGATGCTTGCTAGCGGACGACCAGTGCTCAGCACCGCACGTCCGGGGTCAGAATTGGCAGAGGTTATAGAGCAGGTCGGAATATTGAGTGCGCCCAATGATGCTGCTGCCATGGCGGACAATCTTCTCAGATTAGCGCGCCAACCAGAACTCCGAAAGGAGCTAGGCCGTAAGTCAAGGCAATTCGCAGAGCAGCATCTTAGTGCTGATGCGATCCTAGCAAATTTCGAAAAGCTGCTCACTGAATAAGCAACTAGAGATTAGCGTGCAAGCATTCATAATTATATTATTTATCGCCTCAACAGTGATGGCTGTGAAAAAGCATAGACTTCGGCCGCTTTTTCTAGTGTTAACTGTTTGTTCGCTCTATTACGGCGTTTTATCTGCCTTCTACTGGCAGAACATTGAAGGCGGCTACTTTTTAGGCGTTTACTGGGGCGACTATATTGACGTGGCTGCCTTGGCCGTCGTTTCAGCCGTCTTCTTTCAAATAATCGCTATTAAATTATATTGGTCAATAAGAAAGAAAAGCTATAAATACTCGTCACCCAGCGAGGCGATCAGTAGCCGCCTTACAAATAAGGGGGGTCGGTACGCAAAAATCATACTGGGCTTTGCCGGAGTTCTGGCATTGCTAGTGCTCGTGCTTGCAAGAGATGCCTATACCTATGGCGAAGTTGAGCGTGGCGGCGCCTTTCTCATCTTTTACCAGATGTCCGATGCATTTATTCCTGCACTTGTCGCGTTGGTAGCGATCAAAGGCTTTAACAAAAATAATATTATCCTTATAGGGCTATTCGTCGCGTATACGCTATATCTTGGACTGCGGTACAGAATAGTCTTGCTGGCCATTCCCCTCCTGCTCATTTATCTAAACCAAAATGGAGGAAGAATCAGCGCTAAAAGGATCGTTAATGCAGCCCTTTTATCGGTTGCTATGCTTGGCGTATTCGTGGCCCTAACTACTCTTAGAAGCAAATTCGGTGGCGTCGACTTAACCGCAGCATCTGATTTTGACTTTGCCTATGCCGCAATGGCTGAAAGCAATATCATATTCGGACTAATCGGGATAATTCGATCTTTTATTGAGATGGACCAAGGAATTCAATTCGGTCCAGTTATCGATGTATTCAAAGAGCTCCTTCCTCGCTTTATCGTTCCGGATCGCACGACGGGCGCGCATTTGACTATGGCTATGGCTGGGCTTGGATCTCCCGATGCGTTCTCAAGCGGCACAGCACATCCATACATCGGCGAATTTATGGTTATGTTTGGCTGGGCTGGCATATCTGTAGCAGTCCTGTTCGTCACGTTAGTTGTTTGCTTCTTTCTAGATGTCGGACTGCGGCTAAGTATCCGGGCATCCAATTCGGATATTTGGGCTGGAAGTATCGGGCTGATCAGCGCCTTCTTCGGCTACTACTTCTTCTCTCGTGGATACTTACCACAAGCAGTAAAGGAATTTATATTTGTTATAATTCCATATTTCGGACTGCTTAAAATCTGCGAGCGCCCTATCTACATCCGATAGCGATCTCATGATTTTCGGAATTCGCCCTAGTCAGCGCAGCATAATACGGTGGATTGCAGTTATTTTTGCAGTCTGGTCGGCGCAATTTGCGTACGCAGAAAATCAGTGTGGCATTAATAATGTCGTTGCACATTATCATATGCCGTTTTCAGCTTTCGGCGATGATTATTCCAAAATCAGAGAAGAGATTCGAGTAGCTAAGCGTTTAAATATAGAGGGCTTCGTCGTAAACGTCGGAGGCCAGGTGGCAGCAGGCCGTACAGCGGTTCAGCTGGCGCGTCTATTCGATGCAGCTGAAGAAGAAGGTCTATTTAAGATAATTATCTCGATTGACGTGTCTACGGACGCTCCAGGTGTTGACGAGAGCATTAATCTTCTTAATTCGTATTTTGGACGTCGCGCATACTGGAAATGCGAAGGACGACCCGTCTTTTTTTCTTGGAATGCTTCGCGAGGCTATGATAGCAGGCCCGAATTTTGGACAAGAGTGATTGGGAAGCTCAAGGATAGCGGTTGGGATCCCATACATTTAGCTACAGTCTTTCTGAAAGACGGAAATTCTTTGGTCGAGCATCCCAATCTTCAGCAGCTTTTATCTTTAACGAGGGCTTGGATAGGCACGCCTGCGCAAGGACTCTCTCTGATCTTAGGCCCCGATAACTTTAGCTTGAAGCAACGTACGGAAACTATCCAGAATTACTCGCACCTTATTGAAAATGGACTACCCATCAGTATCGGAGTAATCCCCGAATATTGGGGTATGACGCAAAAGAGCAGCAATAGGATTTTCCGGGACGGCGGAATTCCAGAGTTCTACGATACCTTAGTATTCCTGAAGAATGAAATCAAACCTTCATTCATCCAGATATTTACTTGGAATGACTTTACGGAGGCATCTTATATCGCTCCCGTTTCGTCGCAGAGCGTTGTTTCAAACAATCGTTTTTTGTCTCGCTACGGCGAACTCTTCTTTAAATCTCATGCGGGATACGCGCAGGCTGTAAGGGAAGCGTTCTCGAAATCATCAATTGGCAAGAACACAACGTTTCTCTCGCAAGAGAGTCCTTCGGGAAGCGAGTTCTGTCAGAAACGAGAATGCCGACGCATCTCAATTTTTTCTTTGGATCGGAAAACCGACGCAGTGAAACTCGCCTCTCCACAAGGCGTTGTATCGCTGCCGCTGACCAGGGGGTTGTGGAGCGGCTACCTGGAGCCAGGAATTTATAAAATTAAAATCTCTGCCCGGTTAGTTTTCTGCTACAGAGTCAATGCGGCGACAGCGGACAATCTAATCTCAGAGACAGATTACATTGACTGGGCTAGTGGCTCCAGCTCCCAAAACATCACAACAGATCAAAAATGCGAAAAATTTCAATAACGGTGCCGAGCTTCAATCAAGGCCAATTTATCGCGGAATGTATAAACTCCTGCGCGACGGAAATAGATATGGGCGTGGAGGTGTTGGTCCTTGACGGAGGCTCCACTGATAATACGCTCGAGCAGATAGAAAGCGCCCGTAAGGCGCCGGCCTTTCTTCGGAGTCATAAAGATTCTGGTCAAGCCGCAGCAATTAACGAAGGTCTATCTAGATCATCCGGAGATTGGCTCGCATTTCAGAATAGCGACGATTTTTACATGCCAGGGGCGATATCGCTAGTAAGCGATTTTATTAATTCGGCTAATGCTGAAGGAATCGATTTGATTCTCGGGGGAACCGTATTTGTAGACGAGCAAGGAGAAGTTCAGTCTATACACTACCAAAAGCCCATTTCACGATTAGCCATGGCTCGGCGAAACTATATTCATAATCAATCAATGTTCATATCCCGATCTTTATTCGAAAAAATCGGGGGCCTGGATCCAAATCTCAAATTCTGCCTTGATTATGAATGGTTCTTACGCATATTAAAGCAGGATCCAAAAATTAAGATATTTAAACGAATCCTAGGGGCTCAGCGATTCCACTCGTCAACAAAGACGTCGAATATGCAAGATATCCACGATGAAGAATTTAAGAGTGTGCGGAGTAAATATTTTACGAGCCTGGAAATAGCGCTGTCGAGCGCATGGGATCCATGTTACCGAGCCTTCCGCTTTGCTTGGCAGCGGATCTATGCATGAAAAATACACTCAGAATATTCATCCAATGTGCGCTATTTGTGCTCCCTTGGGGAGCACGGCGTCGTGCACTCAATGCTATGTTGGGATGGGAAATAAAAAAAACGGCGCGGATCGGCTTCAGCTTAATCCTCGCGGAAGCGGTCCTACTGGAAAAAGGCTCAAGGATCGGGTCACTCAATTATGTGAGAGGACTCACTTCGTTACAGCTTTATGAGAATGCGTTAATCGGTAATCTGAATTGGATTACGGGTTCGATGTCCCAATTTCACGGCGCGAGTGCGCTCACGCTCGGAACTAATTCTGCGATTACTAATAGACATTATATCGACTGCAACGCGCCAGTGCTCGTCGGAAAATTTTCCACGGTCGCCGGGGTTCGCTCCCAATTCCTGACGCACTCGATCAAACTGTCCAATAATAGGCAGCAGGCAGCTCCAATAACCATTGGCGACTACTGCTTTGTTGGAAGCGGGTGCATTCTATTGTCGGGCGCCAGTCTGCCTGCCTACTGCGTTCTTGGGGCAGGGTCTGTCTACAGCGGCAGAAAGGACGAATCCCCTTATGGACTCTATTCCGGGGTTCCGGCCAAGAGGGTCAAGGAGTTGGACGCTAATACTGCATATTTCTCCCGCCAAGAAGGAGCAGTCTCGTGAAGAGAAAAATTTATATTGTTCACCACGGCGCCCGAGATGAATATAAAGTTGCCGCCGAGCTGTCAAAGGACGTTCGTTTTGATGTTCATTTAATAACGACAGGATATCCGCCCAAGTGGCTTTCTCGGCTTTCCGTCTTCAATCGGTTTCGCCTATTTAGAAAGCTGCTCGCCCGTGAGAAGAGTGATCTCCGAACTGTAAATATACGGTCCAATTTAATCTTGGAGATTATTCTCCGCGCATTGGGCAAGCTTTTTGGAGAGGGGTGGTACTTAGATAAGATGGACAAGGGAATTGCGCGCAGCTTCTTCGCCGGTTTCCAGCCTGAGGACTGCGCCTATGTCTTGGCTTATAACTATAACGGGTTCAGAATTTTTTCCGACAAGCGGCTTGCGGGTGTTAGAAAGGTACTTTTTATGTGCCATCCCCATCCTGTATTTTGTCGCGCAGTACTAGAAAAATACATGCAGGCGGGAGTGATTCCAAGCTTGAGTGGTGAAAAAGAGTTCTCCTACGCTCCGAGTTATTTAGCTCGTCAAATAGCGGAGCCTACTTTAGCATCTGAGATTATTTGTGCTTCTACGCTAACTAAGGTTAGTCTTGAGCAATACTCTGGCAATGCGGTGCCGATTAAAGTAATTCCCTATGGTGTCGATAGGAAGTTTAAGTATTTTGATCACGGGCCAATGCGAGAAGAGGGTTCGTTTTCCCGCCCGCTCAACATATTATTTGTTGGGCAATTTTCCTTTCGCAAAGGTATAAACCTTTTAGAAAAGATACTACAAAAAGTCAGACAGCCAGTAAATATGATCTTGGTCGGGCGTGGAATGCGCGAGTACGAAGTGGAGCCCCGCGCTATAGGTTCTGGCCATAGCTTAGAAGTATTTTGGGACGTACCCTTTAAGGACCTCGTCTCGATATACAGCCGATCTGATGTGTTCCTTTTTCCGACTCTGTTAGAAGGCTTTGGCCTTGTAATTTTGGAAGCGATGCTGGCGGGCGTGGTGCCCGTTACCACTTCAATGTCATGTGCGACAGACGTAATTAGGGATGGAGTGGATGGCTTCGTACGCGACCCAAGCGACATAGACGGGATGGCGGAGAGCTTGAATACTCTTGCAGCAGATCGTGTGCTTCTTGGCCGAATGTCGTCTAGCACCAGCGCAAGAGCTGAAAGCTATTCTTGGGATCGATTTGGGGCGGAGCTTAGAAGCTCCCTGCATGTTCAATGAACGAGAGAAAATCGACCATTTTTTTTGCGGTCACTGCGCTTCCGCCCCCAGTCCATGGTCAGTCGGCGGCGACAGCGGCTCTACTTCAAAGCTTGCAGTCGCAAAAGATAAAAATCGGTATTTGTGATGTTTCTCCAAGATCCCTTAATAGACGCCAGCCTTCTTATCATTTTCGACGCTTAATGGGCTATGTGGCCGCCCTTGGGAGAATTTTGAAAGGCAGCTATAAAAATAGCCTCTTAGTTTATACGGTCTACGAGGCTGGAAATGGGTTTTTATACACATATCTGCTCGCAGCTTGGGTTCGACTATTGGGTGGAGAGCTTATTCTTCACCATCACACGGCCGCGCAGTTGAAGAGTAGGTCTTCGAAGTTCGATAAGCTCCTACGAGTGGCGCCACAATCTACGCTCCATGTTGTACTGAGCGAGGGGATGAAGAAAGACCTCAGCAGCCTGTACTTGGTAGATCATTCGAGCATCTTTGTGCTACCGAATTTCGCATTGTTGGACATGGACGCGCCACGTGCCTCGAGGGTATCGACACTTCAACTCGGCGTTCACATTGGAATGCTTAGCAACCTTTGCGTAGATAAAGGTAGTGAAAGTATTCCAGAGCTGATTGATGAACTGGCGGCAAAGGGTATTGTGTGGAAACTTACGGTAGCCGGCCCAATTACGGACGGCACTACGAGAGCAATCATAGATCAAGTTGGAAAAAAGTATCCCGGAAGCTTTAACTATATCGGACCGATTGATAAAGATAAAAAGCAGCAGTTTTTTTCCGAAATCGACTTGTTTTTCTTTCCTTCCAAGTACAAGAACGAAGCCCAACCACTTGTGGTGCTTGAGGCGTTAAAGAGCGGCGTGCCCGTTGCTGCGGCGAACATGGGCTATGTTCAGGAATTGCTTCGGGGTACTGACTTTGTATGCGAAGAACAAGCCCTGCTAGTGGAGAAAACGGTGGAGTTCTGCGGGCGACTGAACGTGGAGGCTCATGTTCAGAGAGATATTGCACTCGCAGCATTTGAAGACCTTGTTGATGCAGGTAGATCTGCCCTGAATAAGTTCTGCCTGGAAATAAAGAAAATTACGATTAGCGATTCTCTGGAATACTGAGATGCGTGTACCTGTTCAATACCTTGGCCAATCTGGGTGGAAGCTGTCGTTTCGCTCGTTGATTGTATATGTAGATCCCTACCTATCAAACTCTGTGGAAGAGTTGGATGGACCTGAACTTAAACGGTTACGGCCGATTGCGTTCCCGGCGGAGTCAGTCGCGGACGCAGATTATGTGTTGATAACCCATGATCATCTTGATCACTGCGATCCTCATACGCTGCCCGAAATTGCCAGGCGTTCTCCTCAAGCTATCTTCATTGGTCCCCAGCCGGTGTTAGAAAAACTCAGCGAGTGGGGTATATCACCGACGCGTTTGCAACTTGCTGCGGAATACTGGACCACATTGGGCACCGAAAATTCGGATCTTAGAATTGCCGCTGTCCCGGCCGCACATCTTTCTGTCGAGCGCGACACCAATGGGCGTCTTAAGTATGTGGGATTTATAATTGAATGGCTTGGCAGGAGAATATATATAGCGGGTGATACTTGTGCGGATGATGCGGTTATCAGAGCAGTAGAATCATATAAGCCGATTCACACTGCAATATTGCCGGTAAACGAGCACAATTTTTATCGCGCCCGCCGGGGGATTGTGGGAAACATGTCTGTTAGAGAGGCGTTCCAGTTCGGAACCGATCTAGAAGTAAAGCGAGTGGTCGCGGTGCACTGGGACATGTTCAAAGTTAATTCGGTTTACCAGGAGGAAATTGAACTACTTCATAAATTAATTAATCCTCCCTTTGCGCTTTCCATCGATCCGAAGTTCATCAACCTCAACGATGTAGACGTAAGCATAGTAATACGGACTCTTAATGAGGAACGGTATTTAGATGAATTGCTTTCGGCGATTGCCGACCAAGACACCGGTGGGTTATCAACCGAGGTGGTCCTTGTTGATTCAGGTTCTACCGATAACACGCTTGAAATTGCTCGACGACATAACTGCCATATAGAGAAAATTTCCAAGGAGGAGTTTTCATTCGGGCGATCATTAAATATTGGCTGCCGCGCTGCGACGGGATCGGTATTGGTATTGGTTAGCGGTCATTGCATTCCTGCGAATAGGCACTGGATTCGAGATTTGTGCGATCCTATTATACGTGGACAAGCTCAATATACGTACGGTCGGCAACTTCCCGGCGACGGTAGCTATTTCAGCGAAGGCAGGATCTTTGATAAGTATTTTCCAGAAAGGTCGCAAATCCCCCAGGACGGTTATTTCTGTAACAATGCTAATTCTGCATTGCAGAAAGAGTGCTGGGAAAAATACGGCTTTGATGAGGAAATCACTGGGCTGGAAGATATGGATCTTGCGCAGCGTCTATGTGCTGAGGGCGGGCGCGTTGGCTATGTGGCTGAGGCGGCCGTATTCCATTTACACCATGAAAATTGGCGTCAGGTGCGCCGGCGTTTTGAGCGCGAGGCCATTGCACTACAAAAGATTATGCCTCAGCTCCATATGAGTTTGGGCGACGTTGTTCGATACATTTTCACGAGCGTTTATAAAGACATGTCGGCGTATGGACGAGGCATGACCTTTCAAAAAATTAAGGAGATAATATTTTATCGATGCAACCAATACCTTGGTGGCTGGAATGGAAACCATGAGCACAGGAAACTTTCTCGGCTAGAGAAAGAGAAGTTTTTTTACCCCAATGTTTAGGAGAATTTATGATTAAGGGCAGAAAAGTGGTTGCTTTGCTACCGATGAAGGCAAACAGCGTTCGAGTGAAGGGGAAAAATTTCAGGGAATTTTGTGGAAAGCCGTTGTTTAGGTGGATTTTAGACACGCTTTGCGAGGTCGGCGAGATTGATCAAATCGTTATTAATACTGATGCCCGTGATATTCTTGAAGCTAATGGTTTGGTTTCGGGGGGGAAAATATTAGTTCGCGCTAGAAAGCAGGAGATTTGTGGTGATCATGTATCTATGAATCTTGTGCTTGCTGATGATGTTGAGAACACGACGGGCGACATCTATTTGATGACGCATACGACAAATCCACTTCTTTCGTCGCAGACGATCAGAAATGCTTTGGAAAAATTCGAAGCTGGCATTGCCTCGGGCGTCCATGACTCGCTATTTACGGTCGATAAAATCCAAGCCCGATTTTATCGAGGCGATTGCACGCCAATTAATCATGACCCAGACAACTTAATTCCCACACAGGAGCTAGAGCCATGGTACGAAGAGAACTCAAATCTGTACATCTTCACGCCGCAAAGTTTTGCTTCCACTAAAGCTCGTATCGGCAAGGCGCCTATGATGTACGAAGGGCCGTTTATTGAATCCGTGGATATCGATACTCCCGACGATTGGGATTTCGCAGTAATCGCTGCTCAGTTTGTGAAAAGCTCGAAGGAACAGAAATGAAAATACTTGTGACTTGCCCCCCAATGCTCCGGATGATTGATAGCTTTAGATCAACATTCGAGCAATATGGTGTGAAGGAAATAACGACTCCGAATGTCGTTCAGACATTGTCAGTTGAAGAACTGCTCGAAATTGTTCCAAAGCACGACGGTTGGATTATTGGCGATGATCCTGCAACGCGCGAGGTTTTTGAGTCTGGCAAGTCGGGTAAGCTCCGTGCGGCAGTTAAGTGGGGAATTGGAGTAGATAATGTCGACTTTAAGGCTTGTCAAGAACTAGGTATACCTATCGTTAATACTCCTAATATGTTTGGGGGTGAGGTGGCGGATATAGCTGTGGGCTACGTGATTGGTTTGGCCCGACAAACCTTCGAAATCGATAGAGGCGTTCGTGCGGGCGGTTGGCCGAAGCCAAGCGGTATTTCTTTAGCGGGCAAGCGAGTGGCGCTGGTTGGTTACGGAGATATTGGTAAGAATATCGCCAAGCGATTGCTTGCTGCTGACATGAACGTCATGGCTTATGATCCCTTCGCCGCTGATGACCATTCCATTGCTGTCGAGAGAAAGGTGTGGCCGGAGGGAATCGAGGATGCTGATTTCATAGTAGTAAGTTGCGCGTTGACGCCCTCTAGTTTTCATTTAATCAATGATGCTGTTCTCGAGAAGGCTAAAAGTGGAGTTAGGGTAGTCAACGTGGGGCGGGGGCCTGTGGTGGACGAGGGCGCGTTGATCAAGGGTTTGGCGTCGGGGAAGGTGTTTTCGGCGGCACTTGACGTTTTCGAGGTCGAGCCTTTGCCAATGGAAAGCCCATTGCGCTCTCACGCGCGCTGCATTTTTGGTTCTCACAACGCGAGTAATACCGCTGATGCCGTTGTACGTACAAGTGAACTTGCAATAGACCGCCTGATGAGCTTTTTGGGTTCGGCGCGTAGGTGATGATTCGGCAATTGCATTGCGATGGGGGCCCCTGGGCCCTTGTCACGGGCGCGTGCGGCGGTATAGGTCGAGCGCTGGTTTCTGAGTTTGAACAGGCTGGCTATCGTGTGATCGCTGTGGATTGTGTGCCTCGACCTGAAGGCTTCGGGGCGGCGAAATATTTACGTTTTGACTTAGAGGATCTTTGTACGGGTTCTGATGCGGCCGGCGAATTTATAAGAGCCGTGCAGAATACCGTCGGCGATGTTGGGCTCAGTGCGCTTGTAAATAACGCTGCGGTTCAAATACTTGGAGGATTAGAGACGCTTAGTCCCGACGACTGGACTCGCACCCTTAATGTCAATCTTATTGCGCCTTTTTTTCTTATCCAGAATCTACTAAAGGCGCTGGAGAGCGCTCAAGGAGCAGTGGTTAATATCAGCAGTATTCATGCGCAGCTTACAAAGCCTCAGTTTGTCGCTTATTCTACTAGCAAAGCTGCTCTAAGCGGCCTCACGCGCGCATTAGCAGTCGATGTTGGACATAGAATTCGCATAAATGCGATTGAGCCGGCGGCGATTGGAACTGAAATGTTAAAAGCTGGATTTTCGCAAAGTCAGCATTTACTCCAGGAATTGGAAAGGTGTCATCCGCAGGGTAGAGTAGGAGATGCCGTCGAAGTGGCCAGGCTGGCAGTCGCGTTGTGCAGTCCCTTGATGGCGTTCTTGAACGGAGCGTGTGTGAGTATTGCGGGTGGGATTGCAGGGAGATTGCATGATCCCACTTAAGGGCGGAGGTCGTAATGTTGCTTAGGCTGGTAGGACGTCTTTGGCGTTCGCCTTCATTTACGACTTGGGGCAGTCTAGCCGTGCGTTTGGTTGGACTAAGTGCTCTCTTGCCGTTAGCGCTTGCCAAACTCTCTACAGAAGAGGCAGCGCTTTGGCTGATGTTTTCCTCGATTATTGGATTATTGACTCTCGCAGATTTCGGATTTGCTCCAAACTTTGTCCGACTTCTTGCTTATGCGCGTTCAACGAAAAAGCCGCAGAAGGAAATTAGTGATCTGCCGAGCGCAACGCCATCTGTTGGTGAAGCAGATGTGGTTGCTGCAATGAAGCGAATCTATTCGTTTGTTTTTTGGTTTGCGCTTGTCTTCGGGGCAACCTTTGGAACTGTCGCGCTGAACCACTCGGTGATAAAAATAGGGGATCCGAGAATTGGGTGGCTGTGCTGGGTAATAGTGTTGTTGAGTTCAGCTTTTAATCTTAGGTCCGGTATGTATGCCGCCTATTTACAGGGCACGGAGAGAATCGCTGAGTTTAGACGTTGGGAGATATTCGTTGGCGTAGCGACGTTGGGATCGTCGGTAAGTGTATTGCTTTTGGGGGGGGGGCTTCTTGGGCTCGTAATTTGTGCTCAAGTTGGCGCGCTGATCGCTTCTCTAGTCAATCTAAGACTGGCCGTAATTAAGGGTGACAATGGGAATTCATGGCGGGTAAAGCCTGAAATTAATAGTGATGTTTGGAAAGTTCTTTGGCCGGCTGCCTGGAAAAGCGGGCTTGGTGTTCTCATGACCTTTGCCGCGGTTCAGGGCAGCGGAATTGTCTACGCCCAAGTCGCGTCTGCTGCGGATGTCGCTTCGTATTTGCTTGCGCTGCGATTGATGCAGACTCTTGTGAATTTGGCAAACGTGCCGTTTTATACAAAGTTGCCTACCCTCTCGCGCCTGCTTTCGTCGGGACTCGCGGAACAGACTCGGGGATTGGCGAGAAGTGGAATGTTCAAAGCGAACTTTTGTTTTGTGCTCGGAGCACTTGCTGTCGGCCTCTTTTCAAACGTTTTGCTTTCAGTTATTGGTAGCCGTACCAGTTTTGTTTCAGACGAGGTTTGGTGGTCATTGTGCGCGGCAAATCTGATTCATCGTAACGGAGCTATGCGACTGCAGCTTGCGGCGGTATGTAATAAGGTTTTATTCCATATTGCAGACGGTTTTTCTGGTTTGTTGTCTTTGGTTTCGATTCCTTTTGCATATCACGCTTGGGGCGTAATCGGGCTACCAATTTCTCTAAGCTTGGGGTTAGGATTCTTTTATTTCCCGTTTTCCCTGCTGTGGGTGCGTAAGCTTTTGCAGATTAAGTTTGGTTTCCAGGAATTCGTAAGTGCTGTCGTTCCTTTTATAGCATTTCAAGCATTGACTTTGTTTACGCTTTTAGGTTGATTGGAGTTTAAAAATGGATAATGGTGATCCGCTGCTCCTGCAGCGGCCGTCGGTTAACCCCTACTTTAGCGCCGCTGGTTTAGTGCGTGACAGGCTTCGTTGGGATTTAAATATTGAGTCATGGCGGTCTCGTGAGAGGCTTAAACGGTTAAAGGATAAATTTAAAGGTGAAAAAGCTGTTATATTATGTAATGGTCCGTCGCTCAATAAGGTTGATTTCGATTTGCTTAATGGCAAGTGCTATACATTTGGATTGAATAAAGTAAATTTACTTTTCTCTCGTACGAGCTTTCGGCCGAGTTGTGTGGTTGCGGTCAACTCTTTAGTTCTCGAGCAAAATGCCGAATTTTACAACTCAACTGATTTGCCGTTATTTTTGGATTCCGTCGCCTTTGTAAAGAAGTGGGTTAAGGCGGGCGATAATAAATGCTTTCTTCATAGTACTTCTTTTCAGAAATTTGCTAGGGATTGCTCCATTAGTATCAACCAAGGTTTTACTGTTACGTATGTTGCGATGCAGCTCGCTTTTCATCTGGGATTTCGAGATGTAGCGCTTGTTGGGTGTGATCACAGTTTTGCGACCAAGGGGCCTGCGAATAAGACTGTTGAGTCAGGGAAGGAGGATTTGAGTCATTTTGATCCGACATATTTCTCCGGCGGGGTTAAGTGGCAGCTGCCTGACATTTTTGAGAGTGAGATTTCATATGGTCGCGCGAAACGCGTATATGAGGCTTACAATCGGAAGATTGTCAATTGCACGGAAGGCGGATATCTTGAAGTATTCGATCGAGTCGGGCTGGAAAGCTTTTTGAGCAGCAAGTAGTCTTTTATCAATTTTTTTGAGGATTTTATGAAAAAAGCGCTTATAACTGGCATAACAGGGCAAGATGGGTCTTACTTGGCAGAGTTTCTTCTAGCTCGTGGCTATGAGGTGCATGGCATTAAGCGACGTGCTTCGCAGTTCAATACTCAGCGGATCGACCATATTTACGAGGATCCGCATGTGGAGCGTCAGCGCCTGAAGCTCCACTATGGCGATTTGAGCGACAGCTCCAACCTCACGCGCATCATTCAGCAGATTCAGCCCGACGAGGTCTACAACCTCGGGGCTCAGTCGCACGTGGCTGTGAGCTTCGAATCCCCGGAGTACACCGCTGATGTCGACGCCATGGGTACGCTGCGCTTGCTGGAGGCGATCCGTTTCCTCGGACTGGAGAAGAAGACGCGCTTCTACCAAGCCAGCACCTCTGAGCTGTATGGGCTGGTGCAAGAGATCCCGCAGAAGGAAACGACGCCTTTCTATCCGCGCAGCCCCTACGCGGTTGCCAAGCTCTACGCCTACTGGATCACGGTGAACTACCGTGAGGCTTACGGCATGTATGCCTGCAACGGCATCCTGTTCAATCATGAGTCGCCGCGTCGGGGTGAGACGTTCGTCACCCGCAAGATCACGCGCGGTTTGGCCAACATCGCGCAGGGTCTGGAGCAGTGCCTGTACATGGGCAACATGGACGCGCTGCGCGACTGGGGCCACGCCAAGGACTACGTCCGCATGCAGTGGATGATGCTGCAGCAGGAGCAGCCGGAAGACTTCGTCATTGCTACGGGCGTCCAGTTTTCGGTGCGCCAGTTCATCCAGTGGTCGGCGGCCGAGTTGGGCATCACGCTGCGCTTTGAAGGCACGGGCGTGGAAGAGAAGGGCATCGTCGACAAGATCGAGGGGGACCATGCTCCGGCGCTCAAGGTCGGACAGACCATCGTCGCCGTCGACCCGCGCTACTTCCGCCCCGCGGAGGTCGAGACGCTGCTGGGCGATCCGGCCAAGGCCAAGACCAAGCTCGGCTGGACGCCCGAGATCACCGTCCAGGAGATGTGCGCCGAGATGGTGGCGTCCGATCTGGCAAGCGCCAAGCGCGACGCCATGCTCAAGCGCGAGGGCTACAAGGTGTCGACCTCGGTCGAGAACTGATCTTGTCCGGGGCGTCCGCTTGGCGGCCGCCCCTACGATCGGAATGAGAAAAGGGCGCTATGCGCCCTTTCTTGCTTTTTGGGTGGCTTGAGGCCGCCGTTCAGGCGGTCCGCAGGTTGGCGTGGTTGGTCAAAAAGTCCTGGTACGCCAGCTTGAGGCCATCGCGCAGCGACACCTGCGCACGCCAGCCCAGCTTGCCCAGGCGTGACACATCCATCAGCTTGCGCGGCGTGCCGTCGGGCTTGGTCGGGTCGGTCACGATCTCGCCCGTGTAGCCCACCGTCTCGGCCACCAGCTTGGCCACGTCCAGGATCGAGATGTCGTCGCCGCAGCCCACGTTGATGTGGCTCTGCATGGGCTGCGTGTGTTCGCGGTAGATCTCGGGCGCCAGGTCCATCACGTGCACGGTGGCGGCGGCCATGTCGTCCACATACAGAAACTCGCGCTTGGGCGTGCCCGTGCCCCAGATGGTGACCGTGGGCGTGCCGGCCAGCTTGGCCTCGTGAAAGCGGCGGATCAGCGCGGGCAGCACATGGCTGTTCTCCGGGTGGTAGTTGTCGCCCGGGCCGTACAGGTTGGTGGGCATCACGCTGCGGTAGTCGATGCCGTGGCTTGCGCCGTACTGGCGGTTGTAGCTCTCGGTCAGCTTGATGCCGGCGATCTTGGCGATGGCGTAGGGCTCGTTGGTGGGCTCCAGCGTGCCGGTGAGCAGCGCGTCTTCCGTCATGGGCTGGGGCGCCATGCGGGGGTAGATGCAGCTGCTGCCCAGAAAGACGAGCTTCTTCACGCCGGCGCTGAAGGCCTGATGGATGACGTTGGCCTCCATCATCAGGTTGTCGTAGATGAACTCGGCGGGGTAGGTGTTGTTGGCATGGATGCCGCCCACCTTGGCCGCCGCCAGGTACACGTCGGTGATGCCCTGGGTCTGGAAGAACTCGCGCACGGTCGCCTGGTTGGTCAGGTCCAGCTCGGCGTGGGTGCGGGTGACGATGTCGGTCTCACCGGCCGCCTGAAGGTGGCGAACGATGGCGCTACCGACCATGCCGCGGTGGCCGGCGACGTAGATGCGCTTGGAGGAAGAGGTCATGGTGCTTGCGGATGCGGCGGAGGAGGGTGGGGGAGGAGGGCCAGGCGCATAGGGGTGCGAGCCAGCCTAGAAAGGTTCGTGCCTGCCGGAGGCCCGGCCTTCGGCGTCGGCTCCGATTCTGCCGGGTTCTTGACACATTCTTGCGGCGCTTGCACGGTGTCTGAAGCCTTCGTAACAGTTTGGGCTATGGCGTCGGCAGGAGACGGATTGTGGTGGTGCTTGTCCGTCCAGAGGGGTGCGACCGCCGAGCTCGCGGATGGTGCTCAGGTGTGCTGGGCCTGAACGCGGCATGTGCCTGTGCGGCCACCTCTCGCTGACCAAAATGCAAGCTGACGGCTCATGCGGCAAGAGCCATCTGCGGGCCGAGCGCGGGCCGCTCCATCCCAGCCTGACCCTTGGGGCTTGGAAAAAAAGCTGAGGCTATTTTTGCCGCCAGCATCAGCGCGCAGCGACTGAGCGGCATGGGCCAGAAGGTGAGCACACAGCAGGTGATCATTTGATACCGCCGTGTCATGGCAAAGCCATGTCCCATCCATCCGACTGGAGGCAGTTGGATAACTGGCGCCAGCCGGTGGCAAGGTGGCCGACGATCACAGGACCTCAGAAGCGGTGGAACTGAAACCGGTGGCTCTGAACACTGGACGCAGCACTCGCGCTAGACAGTGCAATATAGGTTTTATTGAATTTTGCCGCGGTGGGCTTGATATGCCTTTTGCTCAGGACTCCACTGCAAGCGCAGTTTCGATAAGCGGGGCTGCGCAGGAAATTGGACTTTGGGGATGAGTTGGATATGCGGCCATTGCTGGCGGGGATCGGTTTGCAACTGCACTCGCCATTGGCCGTTAAATTCATGATGTTCGCGAACTCCGTTTGGCCGCCAGTCTCCGGCAAGCAGTAGGGAATATGCGGTCTGATAACAGGAAACAGGTCGTAGTTCTCCTGATTTGCTGTAGTAAAGCCAGCGTTCGTAAGAAAAAGAGCCGCCACCGCCGGCATACCCTTCCATTTTTTCAAAACCGGCAATCAAAACCCATTTTTTATTGATCTGCTGCCACTTCCATCCGGATAAGTTCGGAACCATCACATCGCCTTCACTCGCCCCGATATCCCCCTCTTTCACCGGACTAAAACAAGCCGGAGTCTCGAGGTGCGAGTTGGAGTCACTCGGCGCAAATTCTTGACTCTTCCACAGCGAATCGAGTGAGAACTTCTCCAAGATATAAATCGTCAGCGGTGTTTCGTCGTCGATGCTATTCTTGTTCGGAGCTGATATATGCAGCAGGAACAAATGCCCTGACGTCTCGGGGCGGTACACATCTAGATTTGTCACTAAAGCCCAGTTGGATAGATATGGAACTTTGTTATCTTGTTTTGCATTCAATTCTATTTTATTCGAATCGGTTCTGATTGGAATTAAGAGTCCCGTCGCATTTTTTCCTTCCAATTGGCTGGCCAGCGCCTCGGATTTAATTTTTTGCTCTATGATTTCTTGATCCAGCTTGCTGTGCTTGATCTTGGCTATAGTACGAAAATCTGGCAGGCCCTCGGCTTCGGCTAAAACATAGCCTAGACGTCTTTGCAAATCCTTGGAGAGCAGCTGTGCTTCTGGTGAGCGTGCATGACGCAGGTAGCTCAGTGCCGCTTTTATATCGCCGGCTTTATCGAGAACTTGCTTTGCCGCCTTGACTCGGAATTTTTCTACAATTTCGGCGGTTTCCGGGGTATCCGGCAAATAAATTTCATTGCCGGGTTCCGTATTATCTTGTAACGCCTCCGATAAAGCAGAGGCATAAAAATTCTCCTGAACAATTTCGTTGCGGCGTATCATCAGGTTCAATGCTCTCCAAAAGCTGCTGATGGGGACGCCGTGTTGCGTAAGCAATTGGTAGGCACGCTTCGTAGGCCATGGATTTACGGAAATGATTAGCTCTGCCGCCGCACGTCGGGGGTCCACTTGCCAATGGTCAACCGTTCCAGGCGGCAATTGTTCTAAATCGCATGCATGGTAGAGGCCCAGAGCTTGCCCCGGATCTTTTGGCACGCCTAGCCCCCGTTGATACAAAGCTGCTAATTCGATGCGTGTCAGATCGGTAATGGTGCCACGATTCGCAATCGGCAAATCGAGTACGGACTTAAATGCTGCCGCGGCATCGGCATATTTCTTTTGCGCCAATAAACATTTCCCATACTGAAAACTGGCGTAGTCATAAGAACTTGCCCCTTGAATGCGTGCGGAAATTAGATGGGGTATGGCCTGAGCACAAATGCTCTCCGTAAAGTTGATTCCCCTTGTCATGCGGTGCGCTTGGCTCAACTGTGCTTGCGCTTCACTTTCGGCGGCGCGTTGCTTCTTCTCCCTCTCCATGAGGCAGAGTTCATTACATTTGGAATCATCCCTAGCGTCGGCGGAGAAAGCCGTGCTAGCTAGATAAAAGAACAATAAAGTAAAAAAGAGCCTTTTCATAAGATCCAGTTGTCTAAATATACTTAATGTTTTTTGAGATATTGGAATTAAATAAACATAGGTGATCATTTGCGCCAGGCGCAGATTTCAAAATTCTGCCCAATCCAGCATCCCGGCTCGGAATTAGAGCGGGTTGCGCTTCCCCAACTATTCTGTATGCCTTCATTCGTCATGCCGCTTACCAGTGCCTGATTTTTTTCCGTGACAAAAACGGTGAGGGTCGACATCTCGCCTAAAATCGGATTTGGTTTACTGGACTCTTTTTTCCAAAGAGTGAAAGTTCCATCTTGCACTATATGGATAAGGCAATCACCTTTAAATATCGCATGTTCATATGTATTAATTTCTATTTTGCATTTAACCTCTTTTGCTTGTGATAAACAAATGAGCGGAAAAGTTGTCAAAAAAATAAGCACTGAGCTATTTACTCTATTAATCATCTATGTTGTTTTTAGATTGCTGATATTGATAAGAAATCCGATATTTCTGCGTAAGCATGAATAAAGTATTTTTTCCTGCTCTCAATTTTCTGGTCCAGCAGCCCGCGCCGGACTTGAAACTAGGCTTTTGACTAATCTAAAAATTCGATGCTGCGAAGGATTTGTAGCGTTTGGGGCATCAGGTTGCCTTTGGGGCCATCGCGCAGGAGACCGACTTTGCCAACTCCGCACAGTGCTTTAGATCCGTGGTAGAGGCAGAAGCTCATGTACCTTGTACGTCCAGCTTCGTCGCCAGTGAGTTGATCGCTTGTGTCGGCCCACCCGTGCGCGTTGGGTGTCTTGACGTCATAGACGCGCATTGCGTCCACGGTCGCACTTAAAAATTCGGGATCACGGTAGTCCTCAGATTGAGCAAGATACTTGCGTATCTCCTCTGAGTTTTTCCTCCAACTTTTGGTTTTTTCATCGTAGATGCCAGAGGGTTGAGGATTTTCCAAAAATTTTTTATCCTTGCATGATAGGGATAGACTCAGGTTGTCGGTGTTTGAGTTCCATTTTTTTGGAATTGGATATATGGATATGCCGCCCTCATTATATTTTGGGTCGCCGCCATTACCGAATTTATATTTCAGGGCAGAGGAAATATTAAAGCTTATCTTGCAGTTTTCTCCCATATCTAATACTTCATGATTTAATTCCTTGTTTTGTTGCGGCTGACTTTCTATGTCATTCGCGTAGCACGAGAAAATACAAAGGGCAATTATCAGAGGCAAAAATGATGTATTAGTCATTAGTTCTTCGTGGCACTTATCCTTCGGGGTACGGCTCCTCAATCCAAGAATTCAATGGTGCGAAGAATCTTCAAAATATGAGGGGTGACGTCGCCCTGACGGCCGTCAAGTAGCCGAGCAACTTGACCGAGCCCGCAAAGGGCTTTTGATCCGTGATAGATGCAAAAGCTCATATATCTACGCCTGATATTCTCGTCTCCCGTGATGTCGTCGCTTGTGTCTGCCCACCCATGCGCATTAGAGGTTTTTACATCATTGACACGGATGGTGGATAATTTCTCTTCTAAAAAAGCAGGATCTTTGTAATCTTGTGACTGCGCAAGATATTCTCTTAACCCTGCCTTGTCTTCTTTCCATTTTTTAAATTTTTCGTCATAAGCTCCGGACGGTACTGGATTAAGGTTATGATCCTTTTCCTCGCAGGTGAGATTTAAATTGAGTTGACCTAAGCGGGAGTTCCATTTTTTAGGGAGAGGATTGATTGTCATGCCTCCAATGTGGTATTTAGGGTCGCCACCATTCCCAACGGCTATCTTTATATTCGCTGGAAGGTCAATGGAAATATTGCACCCGGGACCCATATTTAAGATTTCACGCCTGATTTTTACTTGGTATCTGTCGACTACTTTATTTTGTGCTGCGAGCGCTAAATTGGTAGTTATTGCCGCAGATAAAAGTATCGCGATTTTATTTTCCATTATTTATTCTTTGCGTGTGGCCATCAGGATAGGTGACGATCAAGTTTCCGTTTTACGGATCGCAGGGAGCAGGTCATTCGCTGAAGCCACCTTAATTATCCGATTCGTTTATCTATGCCAAGCACATACTTAAAAATCGGTTACGATCCAGCAGCCCGCGCGGATTTGAAGCCATATCCGGATCATCTTAAAAAAACACTGGCGCGCGCCGTGTACTCACTGGGTCAATAGAGCTTGATCTGGCGCGGAATGAAAAGTCTGCGACTACCTTGAATATTTGGGAAATGACTGGCCCTTGAACTCAGGGCATTCTTCGTATTTTCCTTCAGTATCGAAATAGTAGTCATAGTTGATTTCAGCGGCCGTTCGAAGATCAATCATGACACCGGTTCCGGACTCGATATTGAGTCGTTGTCCATCCTTCAAAAAGCCAGCGCCGAAAATACCACTGCTTAGGCCAAAGGTTCTGACAATCCTATTTTTCTCAAGATCCACCAATGTCGCCTCGCCGTCCTGAGGATGATTGGCATTGAATTTATTCGGCTTTCCCCAAACCAGCGCTTTGGTTTTGTCGCACTTGATCTGGTAGCCATCGATCGTGTGCATGTATTTGATGGTGCGGATCTGCCGTAATAATTGCGAAAAAGATATTGGGTGCTGCGCTCCCGGCTTTCTCGCATCTGCGTGCGAATCGAGGGCAACGACAACCAAGCACAGAAGCAGCAATATTCTAGTCATGCCGATATTCGCTGGAGCCACCTTAATTATTCGAATCGTTTATCTACGCCAAGCACATACTTGAAAGTCGGTTCGTTCCAGCAGCCTGCGTCGGATTTGGAACGCATTGCATCTCCCCATATATTCTGTATTCCGTCAGTGGTCATGCCACTCACCTTGGCTCTATCCCCGGTTACGACGAAGACGGTGATGGTTGACATGTCCTCAAATATTGGTAGATGGTTCTCAGGATATGGCGCCCATAAGATGAAGGTTCCACCGCCCTCACGGTGAATTTCGCAATCTCCCTTGTAAAGTGCGTGCTCTGGGGCCGTTATTTCGATTCTGCAGGCCACTGTTTTTTCATCCGAAAAACAGAAGAAGGACAAGCAATATAGGAGAAAGAAGAGGAGCGTCTTTGCCTTATTAGTCACACCGCTATTTTTGAGCTTGAAATTTTGGATCGAGTGGCCTGAAAAACCGTGCTCACCTATGAGCGGTAATCAATTATCTCCACTGAGCGAGAAGAATAATGTGCAGAGAATTATGAATTTTCTGATACGGAGTGAATCTAGAAATTAATGAGACACACTAGTTTTTGCAAAGATAATCCGGCAAGAAGTTGATTTTGGAAGGAAGAACCTTCGGGTGCGATTGACAATCTTCCTCATCGTTTCTTTGGATAGAAAAAGAATAATCTGGCTTCTTTTTCGAGCTTGTAAGGCGCTCATAGACGCGCACATCTTCTGAGCAGCAACCACTTGATCCCCTGAAAACATATAGGTTTTTTATAAATAGAACTGATGTGTATGATCCGGAGAAGACCTTGACATATCGGTTATTCATCATTTTGTAGATGTCGTGCATACACGACTGTCCGCATTGTGCGGTCGTCTCGATTTCTGGTAATCCATCGTTATCAATTTGGAGGAGTTTTATATCAGCAAATGGGGCTTCTTCCATAGATTGAGTTAATTTGAAAACTTCCCGACCTTCTTCGGTGATGATTCGGCCCACGATCAAATCAGGTTTTCTTGTAATTTGAAGCCGAATTCGGTTATGGTGCGTTTGAGGCTGAGCTGCAAAAGAAATGGAGATTAGCAAAAAAGAATAAAATGCGAGCGCTAAGTATTTCATGGAAGATCACTCATTATTTTGTAGATCAAATCGGAATGAATTTGGCGCTCTTTTAGGCCGTTGACGCCTCCGTTTATCAGGCGCGTCACCTTTTCGACAAGCGCGTGTGAGTACTGAGTATTTTCTGCAGAGTTGATGGTGCTATGGGGTCGTCCCAGTCGACCTGCGCCTAAACCTCGAATGGGTGTAACTTCCCAATACCAGCCTCCTGCGTCCATTGCACTGTATCGATCATTTGCAATAAATTGTGGGTCCGCTATCTGCGGTGCCCGTGCGCCGGTTCGGGTCCACCACGGATCGTCAAACGCCGACATGGTTAACCATCCTCTGAAAACCCAATAGTAGGCGTAATTAAATCTTCCCGTTAACTGCTTCAGGCCTCTTCCTCTGAATTTGATATGATCGCGAGCGTCTATGTTTCCATTTATTCCTCGATATCGATCAAAGTAACTCTCGGCGGGATCGTCGAACCACTGTGTAGTTTCTTCTCTAGTGCTACCACGAGTTTTCCCTCTCTCAATGATCAAATTTAATTGACTTGCTTCGACGGCGCCCTGACCAAAAAAAAGAGTTATACGTAATGGAGAGTTTATGCCGTATTTTCTCGTTGTCACGTTAAGAGGTGCATTGTATTTTTCTAGATTGGCTTCCCTGACGTCTTTATAAATTCTCTTTAGTTCCTGTTTGCTTAGCCAACTACATTTGCGCATGTTGCCAATAAATATCGCGGGATGAAGATGCCAACTTGCCTCTCTGTATTCTTGCGGTAAATTTTCCAGGCTGATCGCCTCGCAGTGCGCCGCAAACTCTTCCCAGCCCTGGCCTTCAGACATCCGGAATTCCTCATCCCTCTTCAGCCATTCATAGCGCTGGGTGATCGTCGCCTTGTCCCATTCCGTCGGAAACCGGCAGATCGCGTGTTCAAGCTTGGCGCGGACTTCCGGCACATTCAGCCGTTTGGCCAGCGCGTCCCGGTCCTTGAGGGTTTCGGGTTGCGCGGGGTCGCGGATCAGGCGTTTGAGTTCGATGGAATCGCAGCGCTGGTCCAACGGGTTGGTGTCGTCGTCAAAGCACTGCCAGCCGCGGAATGCCGGAAAGTCCGCATCGCTGAACTTGTAGGTGCCCGGCGCATTGAGGTCGGCCCACACATGGCCGCTGTCGGTGGGAATGGGCCGCCAGTGGGCGGCGTTGGCGGGCAGGGGGTCGGGCCCCAGGTTGCGGCCAAAGCGCAGCAGCTCGTACCAGCCGCTCGGGCTGCTGCGTGCTTGGTCGGCGTCGCTCAGGTCGTTGTGTCGGCGGTTGGCCTCCTTGTACATGTCGTACTCGAAGTCCTTTTCCACATGCGGCTGCCCGATGCGCTGGCCCACCAGCAGGCCGCCGGCCCCTGCGGTGGCGCGGTAGCTGGTGAGCGTGGCATCGCCGCCCTGGGCCGCTGAGCCTGAGGCGCCGTAGCGGATTTCGACCCACTGCGCCTCGTGCAGCGTGTCGGGCACGAAGTGGTCTGTCGCGGCACTGGCGCCGGCCGTCGGCTTTTCATACAGATGCGACTTCGGTGCGCTGGTGCGCACGGGTGTGCCGGCGGGCAGGTAGACGTAGATGCTGCCGAACACGGCATCGGTTCTGCCGTTGTCCTTGGGTGGGGCGCCGGGGTCCGTCCAGCGCATCGGTCGGGCGGGGCCCAGCAGTTGCTGCAGGTTGCGGGCGTCCAGGCAGATCTCGAAGTGCAGCCGTCCTTCCTGGCCGAACAGGCGCCCGGCGGTGCCGATGGCGTCCTTGCGCCAGATGGGTTTGCCCGGCTGCACGGCGGCCTCGATGCGGGCCAGGTGCATGTACACGCTGTAGAAGGTGATCTGCGTCGGGGTGTCGCCTGTGGCGCCGATGTCGGTGGTGTGGCGCACGATCACGAGGCCGATGTCGGTCCAGGCCGCGCGTTCGCCGTAGGGGTTGTAGTTGAGTGGGTGCTTCGGATCGTCGCTGTGGGGCGCGCTGTCGCGCCGGTAGATCACGGTGCCGTCGGCAATCGCCCGCACGGGCAGCCGTTGCTTCTGGGCGTCGCACGGCGCGTCCAGGTGCATGCCGTTGTGCCAGGTGAGCTTGCTCACCAGCGGAAAGGAGCCTTGGGGTGCGCCCCGGGTGCCGTGGGAGGCATCTGTGCATTCGGGCATGGCTGCATCGAGGAAGGCGGCTTCGTTGGCTTGCGGCGGCGGCAAAAAGGGCGGGCTGATGAGCATGGTGGGCGGAGCCTGGAATGGCGGCTAAGCGGGAACGGAAGGGCGCGACGAAAGGGCGAAAAGAAGGCGCGTGGAGCGCGGCGCTGCGGCGATCCGCCGCCGCGTTAGCTGGAGGGGCCGAAGCGGCGCCCCTGTCGCCGCTCGGGTGGGTAGTCGCCCTGCGCAAAGTCCTGGCTCTGCACGGGCCGGCTCATCGGCCCCACCTGCGCATGCAGCGCCGCATGCTCCTGCCACGTCCCGGCGGTGCCGTGGCGGATGCCCTGGGCGCTCCACTCGGTGTAGCTGCCGCCGCCGATGATCACGACCTTCTTGCGCGCCTGGATGCGGATGCGTCCTTCGACGCTGGTGATGCGCACGTCCTTGTGCGCCAGCAGCACCAGCTCGCCCTGGTGGGCCTGCACTTGGATGGGCCCGCGGCTGGCGATCCAGCGCAGGCCGCCCTTGCGCACGAAGGCGCGCACGCCCTGGGCTGCGCTGGCCAGCCAGCGTTGCGCGGTGCTGATCGACAGGTGCTGGCCGGTAGTGACAGCGGTGTGCGTGCCGCTGTGCAGGTGAGCGCTCTCGGGCACGCTGGCCACGATGCCGGTGGGGCTGGCCAGCACCATGTGCGGTGCCTGGAGCGGATCGGGGTTTGGGCGCTCGCCGGTGTCGCCGGCGATCTGGTCGTTCTGCGTGCGCAGGGCTTTCTGCACCTCGTCCTGGTCCTCGCCGGCCTGCTGGGCGCCGTGCACCTGTGCGGCCTCGGCCAGCGCATCGTGCTGCTCATGCGCGCCGCGCAGGCGCTGCACCGTCTCGTCCATGTCGCGCATCGCGCCCAGCGCTTCGGGTCGTCCCTCAGTGGTGATGAGCATCCCGTCCTTGGCGCGCAGCACGCCGTGCCCATCGGTACGCAGTTCGAAGCCCTCGCCGCGTGCGTCCTTGCGGCCCTGGTGGTCCTCGATGCGCGTGATCGCGCCCAGGCTGAGGCTGGAATGCTGGTGGTCGCTGTGGAGCTGGGCCTGGATCTGCCCGGCCGTGTCGTCCATCACCAAGTGGTTGCTGCGCCCGGCCGCGCTGTTGCCGCCGCCGTCGGTCAGCTCGCGGCTGCGGAAGCCGCTGAGGGCGCTCTGGCTGGGCAGCTTCCACAGCGGCAGGTTCAGCTGGTTGTGCACCCGGCCTGTGCAGATGGGGAGGTCCGGATCGCCGCCGAGGAAGTCGACGACCACCTCCTGCCCGATGCGCGGGAGGTGCACGCCGCCCAGCTGGTTGCCCGCCCACGGGCTGGAGACGCGCACCCAGCAACTGCTGTGCGGGTTCTCCTGGCCTTGCCTGTCCCAGGGGAACTGCACCTTGATGCGTCCGAGTTCGTCGGTCCACAGCTCCTGGCCCTCGGGGCCGACCACGCGGGCGGTCTGCGGGCCGTGGGTGTGGGGCTTGGTGCGGGTGAGCGTCGGCCGCAGGGGCTCGGTGATGGGATGGGCCAGCAGGTCCACCTGCACCCGCCAGCGTTGCTGCGCCTGGGGCCGCGCTACCGTCGCCCCCGCGGCCAGCGCCGCCTGGCTGTCCTGCCCCACGTCCTCGATGAGGAGCTCGGTCTCCAGGATCAGGTATTCCGCATTGGCCGCTTCCCTCGGATGCCCCTGCAGCGTGAAGCTGAAGCCCGGCACCATGCCGCGCAGGTTGCCGCTGGCCCGCGCACGCGCCCCCGAGGTGCGCAGCTGCTGCATGCGAAGCCGCGCGATCAGGTCGCCCTCGGCCAGCGGGTCATTCGGGCGCGCGGTGCCTGCGCGTGGCTGGGCGTAGTGGCTGCCACCGAGGCTGGCATGCCAGGCGTAGACCTCCGCCTCCGCAAAGCCCGTGGGCCGTGGATCGCTGCGGCTGACCGTCAGGTCGGCGCGCGGCCGGGTGTAGTCGTAGTCGCGGCTGCTGTAGCGCCCGCTGGTGATGCGGCTGGCGGGCATGAAGGCATGCAGATACTCGGCGTCGAGCTTCCAGCCGGGCGGGTGATAGGCCACTTGCCGATAGGCCTCGCTCGGGTTGGGCCTGAAGGCGCCCAGATGGTCCGAGAGCACCAGCCGGTGGGCGCCCGCGTCGTGCTCGAAGTGGTAGCTGATGCCCCACTCCTGGCACAGGCGCTCGAAGAAGGCGAAGTCGCTTTCGTTGAACTGGGTCTGGTAGTCGCGGATGGGGAAGGATT
The DNA here is from genome assembly GCF_056314265.1 of Pseudacidovorax sp. DMC4. Taxonomy (NCBI): domain Bacteria; kingdom Pseudomonadati; phylum Pseudomonadota; class Betaproteobacteria; order Burkholderiales; family Comamonadaceae; genus Pseudacidovorax; species Pseudacidovorax sp. DMC4. The sequence continues at coordinate 181,176 of NZ_JBQUYR010000002.1, forward strand.
CGGCCAGACGCTTGTCGACCGGGAAGGGGTAGTTCGCCAGGAGGGCGTCCAGGATGTCGACGACGGTGGCGTTCTGGAAGATGCGGCAATCGGCGTTGAGGGTGGCCAGGTGCAGCCAGGGGCGAAGGAGGAGGCGGTAGCGCAGGTGTCGGCCATGCTCGCCCAGCAACTCTGCTTCGGTGATGAGGGCGTTGATCTGGCGGATGCCGGCGCCGAGGTGATCCACGGCATCGCCGACACCGCCGGGCACGAAGGTGCCGGCACCATCGAGGTCGATCTCGCAATGGATCTCGCGGCCGATCAGCGCGTCCAGGTCGATGTCGGCACAGGCGTCGGCCAGGGCGCCGGGGTCCAGCGCATCGGGGGTCTGCAGGAGCAGCTCATAGGTGAAGAGGGCATTGACGCCCTCGTGGCCCGACAGCCGCACGGGCTGCAGCAGGGGCATGCCGGCAAAGACCGGCAGTGCGGGCGAATGCACCCGCAGCGTGTGTGACAGCGTGGACATGGAAACCTCTCCCTTTGCGCCGCGCTTTCGCTTGCTTTGTTATGGGTGCGAAGGCGGCGCGGGGGAGGGTAAATGCGGGTCTTGGCGGTCCGCGGCACTCGGCGCGGACCACCCCAACTTTTGCCGCGATCCGTGGAATAGTTCCCCGGCTCAAACCTCCGCATCTGCGGATGGTCGGTCCTCACATGGCCGGCAGAAAAAAGTTGTCCATTTGGAAAAAACGCGGCGCTGCCCGAGGCATCCGGGCGATGTGCACGCTCCTTGCATCGCATGCCGGATCGCGCACAGGAGTCGGCATGAGTCACGCATCAGAACAGGTCCCCGTTCCCCAACCCGATCTGGCCGCACGGCTGGATGCGATTCACGCATTCCTGCGTTTGACTTCTTTTTTCGTATCCCGCGTGACGCTGGGCAATGCCATCGAGGGCTATGCGCGGGTGCACAAGCTGACGCCGCTCCAGGCGGCATGCGAGGTGGAAGAGCGGCTCTCCGAATCCAGCCTGGCGCCTGCCCAACTGGTGGGCTATGCGGGGCAGGAGTGAGGACGGGGCGGTGCGCGGAGCCCCGTCGCGGTGCGGCTAACGGTGCCTGCGGCGGGCGCGCCAGGCCAGCGTGGCGTAATCCTTGAACAGCAGGTCGCGGTACAGCATGTGCAGGCCGCGCAGCAGGAACACCACGCAGAGAAGCGCAGCCGACACGGTGACGACGATGTAAGCGCTACTGCCCGCGCCGGCCGGGGCCGCTACAAAGATCGCGAGAAATACAACCAGGAAAAGAAGGATGGAATAAAGCAAAAGAACCAGCCCACGCCATTTCCCCAGCCGGCGGGCCGCATATTCGGGACTGAAAATGAATTTAAGCATTCGTCTTGCGCACCGGACCGGCAAAGCAATGGCAGATCACGCCCATTTGGGCTTCTTGTAATTGGCCGCGGCGCCAGGGTCCTTGCCCGCCTGCTGCTGTTGCTGCTGGTACAGTTTTCTCAGCGATTCCTGCGTTTCTCCAAAAAGGGTGTCGTATTCGTCGGATTCTTCCAATTGAATCGAATCGCCGCTTCTGCGCAATTGGCCGCGCTGCTCCAGGTCGTTGATGACCTTGTTGACGACGCCGCGCGACAGGCCGGTGTAGGAGGCGATGAGCGCCTGGGAGATGCGCTTGCTGAAGGCCCGGGTGCCCTGCGGTGCGAGTTGCGTCAATTCGTGCAAGACGCGTGCCACCATCTTCTCGGCCGACAGGGTGCTTCGGCGGCGCAGCTGGCGCCGGAGCATGTTGGCGCGTTCCAGGCTGATGTCCACCAAAGCCATCGAGATCGAGGGGTACTGTGTACAGAGTCCGCGTACGATGTCCATCGGCAGCACGTACACCGCCGAGGGCAGGGCGGCCACCAGGGTGAGTTCGGAGATGTTGGGGCGGTCGGCCTGGGCAAGGGGGCCGCTCAGGTAGATGTCGTTGACGCGCAGGAAGTTGGTGGTGATGAGTTCCGCGCGGGCTGTGGCGTCGGTCGGCAGGCCCAACCGCAGCAGTCCCGAGGCAACGCAATACATCGAAAACGCAGGCTGGCCCGTAAGTAGAACTACGTCATTTTTGCGGAAGTGGCGCAGTTCCACGAACCGCATCAGTTGCTGGCGCACCCCTTGGGGCACCTCGGAAAGCAAAGGATGAATCAACATGCGCGTACAAGCCGGCCGCAGCCGAAATAATGAGTAGCGCCCAATGTGACGATTCGCTGCATGCGTTGCAAGGAGGCTGAAAGTAGTAACGCATGCTAGAAGCTGAGATGTGGGCTTGTGCGCACGAAATCATCGGAATTGAAGACTTGCTGACACTTTAGGCTTAATAAAAGTGAAGGAAATGAGAAAAAATCTCTACCTCCGCAAGATTTCTACTGAATTCAGCAACGATTAGCGGTTTGGTTGTAAAGGGGCTCCGCCAGCCCCAAGCAAGAACGCCCATGGCCCTGTGAAGGGGCCATGGGCGTTGTGCTTTGCGGGGTGGGGCCGGCCGTTGGATGGCTTGCCAAGGGCGGCCGCGGCGGCCGGGATGAGGTCAGGTGCCGCTGGCGGGCACCCACCCCTCGGGCCCATGCGTGAAGGCCTGGCGCAGCTGCAGGCTGCCCGCGCCCTGCACCACGCGCGCCACCATCGGAAACACGCGCTGCGCATCGGCGTCGGCGGCCCAGGGTGCGGGCTGCACGTGGTAGGTGTAGGTGACGACCACCGGGCCGCCGTCGGCCGCGGGGTGCCCGGGCTCGGGCGCCCAGCCGACGATGCGGTCGAGCGTGAGGTGGGCGGCGCAGAAGTCGGCCGGCGCTGCGGCGCCGGTGGCGGTCTTGCGGGCGATGAAGTACTTCTGGCCTTCGGGGGTGAGCGTGTAGCGCGTGGCGGCGGTGGCGGGCGCCTCGGCCGTGGCGGGCAGCGTGATGTCTTCGGCCTGCACCAGGCCCAGGTGCTGCAGCACGGGCATCTGCACGGCGTCGCGCGCATGGGCCCGGGCTTCGGCCGGGGTCACGTCGATGGGCCAGCGGGGCTTGCCCAGGCACAGGTCGCCATGGCGGGCCAGGTACAGCTCGGTGGCGGCATGCAGGGCGCCGGGGTCCACGGTGGCTTCGTGCTGGCAGCCGGCCAGCAGGGCGGCGGCGCAGAGCAGCGCGGCGGCAGCGGGCACGACCCGGCGGCTACGCGGGGCGACGGGGCCAGGGGCGGGAAGGGGCAGGGTGGTCGGGGTCATGGGGCGCGTCATTGGGCGCAGTCTTCGGGCTTGAGCGGTTGGGCGGCCGTGGTGTCGGCGTCGTCCAGGGTGTGGAGGAAGCAGATCAGGTCATGGATGTCCTGCTCGGACATGGGCGGCGTGGAGCCGGGCTTGCGGCCGTCCATGGGCATCTGCGGGTCGATGTTGGGCAGGTAGGCGCTGGGCAGGTCGTCGAACTTCCTGACGATGCCGCCGGTGTACTGGGTGGTGATGAGCCCGTAGGTCGGAAAGGCCGGGTCGTTCTTGGCCTTGGGCTGGCCACCCACGGTGGGGTACCACAGCTCGGGGTTGGTATCGCGCGTGTTGTAGAAGCGGATGACCTGCTCCAGCGTGTGCATCACCCCGTTGTGGAAGAAGGCGCTGCGCGTGGCCACGTTGCGCAAGGTGGGGGCCTTGAACATGCCGCAGAAGCTGTCGGCCGCGCCGGGGCTGGCGGGCAGGTGGTCGGTGCGCAGGGGACCGCACACGCCCATGTCGTAGTAAGTGGGGTCGGCATTGGCGGCGATGGCGGCATTGCGCGGCACCCCGATGGCCTCGTACGAGAAGTCGGTGAACAGGGCCGAGCTACCGTTGAGCCCCGCGCCCTGGTAGTGGCACGAGGCGCAGTTGCCGGTGTTGGGATCGGTGAACACCTTCAGGCCCCGCACCTCCGCGGGCGACAGGTTGCCGCCCAGCTTGTTGCTGGCATAGCGGTCGAACTTGCTGGTGTAGGGGTGAAAGCTGGTGTCTTCCAGCTGGTAGGCCTGCAGGGCCTGCACGGCGCTGGCGAAGGCGGTGTCGGGGTTGTCGAACACATGCGCGCCGAAGGCCTGCGTGATGAGCGGCGCGTAGCTGGCGGCCTGCAGCTTGCGCACCACGTCGGCCGGGCTGGCATTGGCCATTTCGGCGGCGTTGAGCAGCGGCACGCGGGCCTGGTCGGCCAGGGTGTCGGCGCGGCCGTCCCAGGTGAAGCCGCCACCGGGGCCGGGGGCGCTGATGCCGTCGGGGTTGTCCAGCAGGTCGGCGTAGGCCGGGGTGAATTCCTTGTAGCGCAGCGAGGGCACGGCGCGGGTGCCGGGCTGATCGAGCTTGGGGCCGCCCAGTTGCACGGCCAGGTCGTTGGCGGGGGCGTAGGCATGCGCCGGGTCGTGGCACGAGGCGCAGCTCATCTGGCCCGAGCCCGACAGCGCCTTGTCGAAGAACATCTTCTGGCCCACCTGGGCGGCCAGGCTGAGCGGACCGGAGGCTGGCGCGGGGGCAGCCGCAGGTGCCGCCGCCGCAGGGGCCGGCGCTGCCGCGCTGCCGCTGGCGCCCAGCCCCAGCGGCAGGGCGCTGCCGCCCCCGCCGCTGCCGCCGCCGCAGCTGGCCAGGCCCACCGCCACGGCTGCCGCCGCCACCACCGCGATGAGCGTGGCGCCGGCCGCCGGAGCGATGGTCCGCCTCATGGCTTGACGGCCCAGACGTTGGTCTGGTTGGCGTCGGGGCCGGTCTGCGCGGCCACGGTCACGTCGGCGGACTGCTTCTGCGTGTAGCCGGCGGGCGCCACGAAGGCGTGGTTGATGGGCCGCACGCTGTCGAAGTGCGTGTCGGCGCTGCCGGCGTACTCGGGCAGGTTCAGGATGTTCGCGGCGATGAAGGCCTCGGTGTACTTGGAGCGGTTCATGTACGAGGCATCGTTGGCCGGGTCGGCCAGGCCGAACATGTCCTGCAGCGTGCGCACGAAGGCGAAGTGGCTGTAGGCGTCGCTGTCGACCACGCCCTTCGGCGCGTTCGGCTGGTTGGTCAGGATGCCGAAGATGCTCTCGCCGTGGCCGCGGTTGCCCATCTGGTAGTTGTTGATGGTGGTGTCCTGCGACCAGCTGCCGTCCGCGTTCTGCTGCAGCGGGTTGGGCATGTTGGTGGTCTGCTTGACCTTGAGCGGGTTCCAGCCGCAGCAGGAGTTGAAGCCGGCGGTGGCATTGCCCTCGTCGAACATCAGCACGATGGCGACGCGCTTGTTGGGGTTCTGCCAGAGCGGCGAGGCCTGGATCTTCTTGACGACGTAGTCCACGTAGTTGTCGCCGCGCGTGATGATGGGCGACACGGCGCTGGTGGCCACGTTGTTGGCCACGCTGCTGCAGTCGCTGGCCGACGCGGTGGTGCCGCCGCCGTTGGTGCCCTTGACCGTGATGCCGTGCATGTCGTCGCACTGGTCGGGCATCAGGAAGTTGAGGTTGCCCACGTTGCCGCTGGCCAGGTCGGTGCCCAGCTGGTCGATGTCGTAGCCGGTGGGCACGGTGTAGGCGCTGGCCTTGCTGAGGGCCGCATCCCACTGGCCGCCGCCCATCGTGCGGTTGCTGTACTTCCACTCGGGCGCGCTGCGCACGTTCTGGTAGGCCATGCCGGGGTGGTGCTTGGTCTTGTACAGGCCGGCGGGCATGGGCAGCGTGAGCGTGGCGTCGCCGATGGCGCTGGTGTTGGGGCCCAGGGTGCCGGGCGGGTACACATGGTCCTGCGCGGTGACGGCGGCGTCGGCCACGCTGTCGGTGCGGAAGTCCTGGCCCGGGTTCATCGACTCGCTGTAGGTGCGCCAGGTCATGCCCGCGGCGGTGATGGCGTTGAACAGGTTGGGCCGGCCCACGATGTTGTGGCTGACCGCGGCGGCCTGGGTACAGGTGGTCTTGAAGGGCGAGCTGGCCAGGCCGGGCTGGGTGTTGTCGGGCACGGGCAGGTCCTGCACGGCGGTGGGGCCGGTAGCGTCGCAGTTCCACTGGCTGTCGTCGGTGATGCCGAAGTCGTCGGCGCCGCCCAGGGCGGTGTAGTTGGGCTCGCTGGGGTTGCCGGTGGCGTAGTAGCTCACCAGCTGGTTGCCGGCCTGCAGGTAGGCGTTGATCTTGGGCGCGTAGGGCGAGTTCACGATCGACGAGGTCGCCTTGTTCTCCAGCATCACGATGAAGATGTTGTCGTAGCGCGGGATGCCTTCGACGTTGAAGGCGGCCTGCTGGGCCTGCGCAAAGGTGATGGGCTTGCGCGTGTCGGCCGTGTTGGCGGTCAGGGCGGTGACGCCGTTCTTGCCCGTCAGGCGCGGGTCGCCGCCGGGCACGGCCAGCGCGTCGGGGTACAGGTCGCCGCGGTCGAGCTTGGCGGTGGCGTAGACGTAGCGGTTGTTCAGCGCATTGGCCTCGGCCAGCAGGGCGGCCTGGGCCTTGCCGCTGGCCTGGTTGAAGTCGCCCAGCACGGCGGTCTCGGCCACGCCCAGGCGGCTGGCGACGTTCTTGCGCTCGGTGGCATAGCTGCTGCCGTTGGCGTCGATCAGCCGGGCCACCTCGGCCGACAGCGGGCTGATGACGACCTGCGCGGCCTGCTGATCGCTGACCTGGCCGGCGCTGATGCGCAGCGCCTCGCGGCTGGCCACCGCCTGGCCGGTGGCGGTGTTCCTGGCGCTCGTGCCGATGTCGGCCAGCAGGGCGGCGCCGGTGGGCACCGACAGGCTGAACTTGCCGCTGGCGTCGGTGGTGGTGGCGGTCTCGCCGTCGTCGCAGCGGCCGTTGTTGTTGCTGTCGACGCAGACCTTGGCGCCGGCGAAGTAGCCGGCCGAGAAGACCGGGTCGGTGGCGCTGCCGGACTTGAAGGCCGTGGCCGCGACCACGCCGTTGACGGCCACGGTGTTGGCCGTGCTGCCGGTCTGGCCGCCGTTGCTGTTACTGCCGCTGCTGGTCGATGCTGGCAGGAAGGCGATGCCGTCGTTGCCACCGCCGCCGCAGGCGGTCAGGGCCGCAGCGGCCAGCACGGTGAGGGCCGGGAGAAGAAGACGTGAAGTCGAAGGGGCGGTGGGTTTCAAGATGACCTCTTGATCGTGGGCTGGAAATGCAAAACCGCTGAATGTTGGTCAATGGCGGTGTCACGCCCGTGAAGGAAAGCTGAAACGATGCTGACTTCTTGCGCGTGCAGCGGCGGCATTTCGTGGCCGCGCGCGATTCCTTGTTTTTGCTTAAACCAAGCTGACCAGGTCTGGGAAATATTCAGGTGAATTTGTCATTTGAATGTAAAGACGCGTCCCGATCATTTCGCCTTTTTCAGGCGCACTGCATTGCGCCGTTCCATTCGAGGGTTCGAAATGAGTGAATACCAAAATACGCGCATTCCCGCGGCGTTGAATATCGACGAGCTCGCGCGCGTCAACGAGATCCAGCGCCGGCGCCTGCTCCAGCTGATGCTGGCAGGCTCTGCCGTGGGCGTGTCGGGCGTGCTGGCCGGCTGCGGCGGCGATGGCAGCACGCTGCTGCCGGCGTCCTCTTCCTCCTCGGGCAGCGGCACCGGTGCGGCGCCTGCGCCTGCGCCGGCGCCCGCTGCCGCGCCGCAGACGCAACCCACGCCGGTGGTGCCGACGTCGTCGTTTTCGGTAATGGTGCTGCCCGACACGCAGTTCTATTCGCGCTATGCGTCGCAAAAAATGGGCATGCTCTACCAGAAGCTCTATGCCGATATCGATCCGCGCTACAACAATCCCTTCAAGGCGCAGACGCAATGGATCGCCAATAACGCGCAGCAATTGAAGACCGCATTCACCATGCATCTGGGCGACGTGGTCGACCAATCCTGGTATTACTCGTCGGAAAAATCCGCGCCTTGGAGCGCTTCCACCGACCTGGTGGGCAATGGCCAGATCGCCGCCAATACGGTGCAAAAGGAATGGGAATTGGCCAGCCAGGCCATGCAGGTGCTGGAGCAGGCCAAATGCCCGTATTCCATCTGCGCCGGCAACCATGACGTGGGCGCCATCGGCTCCGACATGCAATGGGGACCCGACTGGGGCGTGGGCGTGACCGGCTTCGACAACACCGACGGCTACCAGGACGGCGGCAGCCACCGCGTGAACCTGTTCGAGCCCTACCTGCAGGTGTTTCCTACCGCGCGGGCCCAGCAGCAGTCCACCTTCGGCGGGCGGCATTCCTCCGGCTTCCACGAGTACCACGTGTTCCAGGCCGAGGGAAACCGCTTTCTGGTGCTCTCCATGTCGTGGCGCGCCTCCGACGACGCCATCGCCTGGGCCAACCAGGTGATCCAGAAGAACCCGACGCTGCCGGTCATCCTGATCAACCACCAGCTGATGGGCATCGGCCAGGACGGCGTGACCGCCGCCGACACGGCCTATTCCAACTACATGTGGGACAGGCTCATCAAGAACAACGACCAGATCTTCATGGCCGTGAACGGCCATTACCACGGCTCGTGCACCGTGACGAAGAAGAACGCCTTCGGCCACGACGTGTTCCTGATGGTGGTGGACTACCAGATGGCCTACATGGGCGGCAACGGCCTGATGCGCATGTACGAGTTCGACCTGACCCACAAGAAGATCGTGGCCAGCTCCTTCTCGCCGTGGGTGCCGGTCAAGCCGCAGGCCGAGCTGAACAACTTCGACTCGGCCTGGCTCACCGATGCCAACCAGGGCTTCACGCTCGACATCGACTTTGCGGCGCGCTTCGGCGGCTTCAACCCCGGCTTTGCGGTGCCGGCCGGCACGCGCACCAAGGCCATCACGCAGCAGGCCAAGGAGACGATCCTCACCAACTTCAAGAGCCCCACCGTGGCCTCGAGCCGGCCGGCGTCGGGTCCGGACGACTATCCCAAGGTGGCCAACACGCTGGCGCACTGGCGCTTCTACAGCAGCACGGCGGCCGAGGGCGACAAGTTTCCGTACCAGAACGGCCAGCAGATCGCCGACGTGTCCCCCGCGGGCGCCAATCCCATCTCGGTCAACACCTGGATGGGCAAGGACGGCGACCTGGTCTGGTCCAGGAGCCACCACCCGCTGTCGGCCGCGCCGGGCAGCCTGCGCTTTCTGAATGCCACCGGCAGCCGGGCCTCGTACTTCACCACCGACAAGACCTCGAAGCTGAACACCGAGCAGTTCCTGAACGGCTACACGGTCGAGGCCTTCGTCTACATCGACCCGGCCTTCGACGCCAACGTCAACGGCTGGATGGGCATCCTGTACCGGCTGGGCGCGCGCTCGCACCTGCAGGGCTTCGGCAGCGGCGAGGGCGACACCCCCATGATGTTCGCGCTGTCGAACCTGATGGAGTTCCAGTGGGAGATCGTGCCCACCGACCAGGCGACCAACCTGACCTGCTGGTCGGGCAGCATCTCGGCGGGCCAGTGGCTGCACGTGGCCATCGTCAACGACCCGGCGGACGGCTACGCGACCACGATGTACGTGGAGGGTGCGCCGGTGCTGCGCAACAACAGCAACATGCACGGCATCCAGTACGTGGCCGCCCAGCAGCAGATGGCCATCGGCTGCGGCCAGTGGGCCGACGGCATGTCCACCGGCTTCCTGGGCAGCCTGGGCGAGATCCGCATCGTCGGCGCGCCCCTGCCGCCGAGCCAGTGGCTGACGGCGCGGGCGAGCTGAGGCGCAGTGCCCCGCGCGGGCGGATGGGCTCCCGCTCCCCCTCGCGGGAGAGGGCTGGGGAGACGTGGCTGCCCCATCCCCACCCCCTCACGCCGAAAACAGAATGCGATCCAACTCGGGCGAGATGACCTCGGCCAGCTTGCCGTAGCCCCGCGCGATGGGGTGGATCTCGTTGAGCCAGTCGCCATCCGCCCCGCTGGTTCCCAGCCGGGCGCGCTGCAGCACGCCCTTCGTCTTGCTGATCACATGGAAGTTGTCGATCTCGGCGCACAACTCCACAAGAAAGGAGCCCAGCGATTCGAAGATGTAGTCGGTGATCGGGATCCAGAAGTCCTGGGGCACCTGCCGCGTCATCAGTGCCGGATACAGCCAGGGGCCGGCCAGACTCAGGATGCCGGCCAGGTTCGCCGGCGCGTCGCGCGGCGTGGGGTAGTCGTACACGTGCGTCACGATGGGGATGCCGGCGTTCTTTTTGCTGGTGTCGCGCAACCGGGCCAGCCGCCGATGGTATTGGTGGACGTTCACACGCAGTCGCGTGAGTTCGATGCGGTCGATGTAGTCCAGAAAGTGCTGCCCCGCACCCACGGAGGGCGTGCAGATGATGTTCATCAGGTTGTCGATCAGGTCGTTGCCGCCACCGCTGATGAAGATGGCGTCCCAGCGCGTTTCGTTCAGGGTCTGCACCAGCGGCCGGTTGGCATGTGGGTCGGTCATGTTGAGCAGCGTGTCGCCCGGCCGGGCCAGGTTGATCAGCAGGGTCCTCTGACGAAAGTGCAGGGGCTCCAGGATGTTGGAAGAGGGCGCTCCGCCAATGGAGAACCACGATTCCCCCTCGCAGATGATCCGCTTGCCAAAGGCCGGATCGTCCGGGCCGGTGGCCGGCTTGCCGTTGTAGGCATCGGAGTCGTAGCCGTTGAAACTGACGACGCAGGCAGGGTTGGGAAGGGACATCGAGTGCTCCATGAAGGTGGTTGGGCGGGCAGGGACGGCGTGGCCGCCGCGCAGCGGCGCGGCGGGTTCAGCGGGGCGATGCCGGCGCGCCGGACGGCGCGGGGGGCGCGGCAGGCGGCAGGGCATTCATCTTTGCCAGCAACGGGTCGTTCGGTCTGACCCACAGCTCGACGACGCCCGGCGTGGCCCTGAGGGCGGGGGCGAGAGGTTCTGCGATCCATCGGCCCTCTCCGCCATCGCCGAATGCCGAGCTCATCCCCGCGGCGATGGCATAGGCACAGGCCCTGCCGCTGGTGTCGTGGTAGCGCAGCACGGTGGTGGTGACGGGGGCGGGGTTGGCCCGGCCGGTCCTGCGGGCGGCGTCGTAGACATCCTCGATGGGCGGAACGCTGGCGCCCCAGTTGCGCCACCAGTCGCGCAGACCCCGCACGCTGTCGCGTTGAGCCCCGCCGTAGATCTGCACATAGATCGTGATCCGCTTGCAGATGGTCTCGGCGCGCTTCCATGCCGCAGGGGTACTGGCTGTCATGGGCGCAGGCGTCTCCGCCGCGGCGGGGGCGGGCGGGGCGTCGGGAGAAGGCGCGGCAACGATGGCAGAGGTCGTCGCGGGCAATGGCAACCTGTGACGGGAGGCGGCCGGCGCCGGGCGGGGCGGGCACTTGCTGTCCCAGAGTTCGTCGAGCGCGCTCCGGGAGATGGAAGGATTGGTCCGGGTGTGGTCGTTCGACGCCTGGAACGCCTCTTCGGCCAGCACCATGGCTTCCCGGCGCGGAGAGCAGGGATGCAAGGCCTCCCAACTCGCACCCTGGCTGTAGTCGTGGCCCCAGTAGCGCACGGCCGGCAGCGCGTCGGGCTGCGTCATGCAGGTGGGAAAGGCCGACGGCATGGGGCCGTGGCTGGCGCTCAACAGCACATTGCAGGCGTTGCCCATCTGGCTGCCGAGTCGCTGGCAGGCCACCGAGGCGTCGCGCACGATGCGCACCCCGAGTGCGGACGTTTGCAGCCAGCGGGCCTCGTCGCGCTGGCAATAGGCATCGGCAGAGCGCACGACGGCCATGGCCAGGGCCGAGATGGCTTCGCTCCCGCGGCCGCTGTCCGCAGGCGCGGCCTGTACTTGTCGCTCCTCCCGTACCGGGCCGGGCGACCGCGGCAACTGTGCCCAGAGCTGGGCCAGTTCCTTCATGGCCGCACGTTCGCCCACGATCCGGCTGTTGATCGCATTGCGCAGACCCTCGGCCGCCTGCCACGCCGAGATGCCGATGGTGGCGAGCGCACCGGCACTCAGGGTGGCGCCGACGGCGGCCACGCCGATCCTCGGCGGAAGGCGGATGCCGGTCGACGCCGGGCTTGCTGTCGCGCTCTTGTCGGTCTGACTGGACGTCGCGCCTTTGGCGTGTTCGTCGGGTTCGAAGTACTGGCCAGGGTTCTGCAGGACGCTGTCGACGAAGCCGGTGGAGAGCTTGTCCGCCAGAAAGCGGCCCAGGTAGAAATAGCTTTCCCACTGGGCCTCGCTGAAGAACTGGTCGCTGGTCGGCTGCTGTGGAAAGCTCGGCGCCTTGAGCCGGTAGTTCTCGATGTCCATCGGAAGCCCGGCGCACATGTTCGGCTTGACGACGATGAGGATGCCGACGGGCGGGGCCGTGCCGTCGGCAGGCTGCGGATAGCGGATCGTGGCGAGGGCGAGGCAGGCGTTGCTGTCGCTGGATGCGAGTGCATTGAGCGAGCCGAAGTACTTCAGCGTCTCCCACCAGGCGGCGGGCGTCGCGGCGGGCTTCTGGAAGGTGATGTGCGTGTCCAGGTCGACGCGGGCCTTGCGCACCAGCTCCTCCAGGTCGCCGAAGCGGTAGTTGGGATCGGCGCCGCAGTCGGCGAGCAGGATGAATTGCGCCCGCGCAGCCAGCAGTGCGTAGCCACCGGTGTTCTCGAAATGCCCTCCGTCCGAGATGAACCAGTCGTTCTTCCCGGCGGCGGCGAACGTCCCGGTGGTCTCGTGGAGCAGCCCGATCGACTTGGCCAGGTTTCGGCGCCACCACCCGCCCTGCGCGCGGGTCCCTGGATGCCGGGCCGCACCGGTCAGCCAGTAGCCCAGCCGCACGCCCGCGAAGGTGAGCAGGGCCGACAGGCCGCGCTGGGTGCGTGCGCCAAGGCCCGGCGAGACGGCGGCGCCGGAGATGGCCAGCCAGGCACCCAGGCTGAGCTGGCCGATCCCTGGGATGCGGCGCCAGCCTTCCTGGCCGAGTTGCGACGCTCCGCCGGCCATCACGCTCAGCAGCAGGCCCTTGCGGTCGCGGTTGAACAGGCGGCCCTTGTCGTCCGCGCTCTGGTTGACGCAGCTGTTGATGAGGTGGACCGGCCCGCCTGCGCGATGGGGCGCGTAGGCCCCAAGGGGCACGTCGTCGTCGAAGGCGACCTCGCCCACGCTGACGGCGGGTTTGCCGGTACGCACGGCACTGGCAATGGGGCTAAGCGCGCTCACGTCGGGGCCGAAACGCGTGCCGTTGGCGGCACCCAGGTAGGCCCGTGTCAGGCGGGCCGCATAGAACGCGTGCAGCGACGACAGGTTGAGGAACTGCACATTCCTTCCGGTGAGAAGGGCATAGCCGAGCACCGGAACGGCCAGCAGGGCGAGGTGAATCCACCCTTGCGTGAACGCCATCTGGGTGACGAGGCGCGTACCGGCCTGCACGCCGGCATCGGAGTCGATGAACACCGGCCGCATCACCACCTTCATCACGAGCGCGACCCACCACACGACCATGCACAGGCTCAGCAGGTAGCCCATGCCTTGCAGCAGCCACATCCCGATGCCCCGCACCCAGCGCGGCGCCAGATGGCCTTCGGCGGCGAACAGGGGCGCGGCGCCCCGCAGGCCGACGGCAGCGACGCCCAGCGCCAGGCCGAGGTTGAGCGTGGAGATGCTGTCGAACGCCAGCACCCACGCCAGGCGCTCGACCAAGCCCAATCCCAGGCAGGCGCCGAACATCGACAGCCACCGGGAAAGCGCATGCGTCAGCGCGTTGCGGGCGGCGCCGACCGTGCCGCCCGGGCCACCAGCGATCCAGCGGGCGGTGAATGCCGCGCCGAGATTGAGCAACAGGAACAGCGCGGCGGCCGTCATGGCCACGGCATGCCAGCGCTGCGGCTGGATGTCGCCCAGTTGCCCCAGCCGGTACAGCGCGAATGCCGGCAAGCCTGCGGCCACGAGGATCGCCCCGGCGCCAAGCACGATGGCGCCGAAGCTCCTGGCGCGGACCCACTGGAGTTGCCAGTAGGCAAGCAGGAAGTTCAGGGCGGGCAGCAGTGCGATCGCCGCCAGCGGCCACAGCGTGGGCATCCAGGGCTGGATCCAGTCCGTCCAAGCGAACATCCGTGGCTCGTGGCTGCCGACGGTGGCCAGCGCTTGCCACGCAGTCAGGTCGACGGCGCACAGGCCCAGCGCCAGCAGCACGGCCAGGACGCCGAATTCCACATGGATGCCGATGAGGTTGCGCAGGTAAAGCGCAAGGGCGAACAGCGTGTCGCGGGCGCCGGCCGGTGTCAGGTAGCGGCCGTTGGTGCGCAGCCACCAGCCAAAGTGGGTCTTCTCCGCCTGTGCCAGCGCCCGGTCGACCTCATCCGCGCCCGGTCCCGTGCGCGCGCGGTCGAACAGCCGGCCGAGCATGCCGCCGATGTAGCCGCCGCCGGAGACCGTGGAGAGCAGATCGAAGCGCAGCAGCAGCCGGTTGGCCGCCAGCGAGCGCAGCAGCCCCAGGCAGAAGGTGGCGCTGCGGATCCCGCCGCCCGAGAGGGCCAGTCCCCAAAGCGGGGCCTCTGGCGCCGGTGGTGGCACGCCCAGGTCGGCGCCACGGGCCGCGGTGGCGCCCAGCGCGGCGCGACGCAGCGCCACGGCCTGCTGCAGTTCGCCCTGCCCGGGCGATGGCTCTTCGACTTTCATCTCGACCCCTCCTTCGGACCTGAGGTCCGACCTCGTTCATTGGCGAGGCATTCTTGGTGGGGGCCCGGAGGAGCACATCCTCCATCTGGGGTTTGCACGACACGGCGGTGGCCGAGGATGATGAAAGGTTGTCGAGAATTCTTGCCCGAATGAAAAAGCCCGCTGCGGTGTGCGCCGAGCGGGCTGTGCGGGTGGGGCGACGCTCAATGCCCGCCGTTCTTCTTCCCATGCGACGCCGTGCTGCTCATCAGCTTGTCGGTATAGGCAATCGCCATGGCCGAGAACAGGAAGGCGACGTGGATCACCGTCTGGGCGATCAGCACCTTCTCGGTGTAGTTGTCGGCATTGATGAAGGTCTTGAGCAGGTGGATCGAGCTGATGCCGATGATCGACATCGCCAGCTTGACCTTGAGCACCGAGGCGTTGACGTGGCTGAGCCACTCGGGCTGGTCGCGGTGGCCTTCGAGGTTCATGCGGCTGACGAAGGTCTCGTAGCCGCCCACGATCACCATGATCAGCAGGTTGCTGATCATCACCACGTCGATCAGCGCCAGCACCACCAGCATGATCACCGTCTCGTTCAAGGTGGTGATGGGCGCCGTGGTCTTGTAGCCGATGCTGTTGATCAGGGCCTGCAGCGCGTTCTGGTTGCCGAAGGCGGCCTCCACCAGGTGCAGCAGCTCGACCAGGAAGTGCACCACGTACACCGCCTGCGCCACGATCAGGCCCAGGTACAGCGGCAGCTGCAGCCAGCGGCTGGCGAAGATCAGGTTGGGCAGGGGGCGCAGGGGAGAGGTGCGCTTGACGGGCGCGGGCGGAGTCGGGTCGTTGAGGTCGGCCATGGAAAAAGCGGAAGAAAAGTCGGAGAGTCAGAGGGCGGTATTGCGCGGGGCGAACATTTTCACCACCCGTGCCACCTCGTCGCTCATGTTCATGGCGACGAGGTCCACCTGCGGATGGGCCAGCGCGAACACGCGGAACACTTCGTCGACGAAGCCCTGGCCGACGCCGGTGACACCCTCGAAGTCGAGGATGGCCCGGCGGAACTGGTCGATGCGCGCGGTGACCCACTTGCCCTGCGACCGCGAGACGAGGTCGCTGCCGAGCGCTGCAAGCCGCAAAGGCACTTCGGTGATGAGGAAGGCGTCCGGTCCGCTCTGGTCGGGATCGAAATAACGGTCGTACACGCTGGTGGAGGTCCGGGCCGAACGTCGTGCGATCTCCATCAGGACGGTGGTCCCGGTCTCTTGATGGTCAGCGTCGAGCCAGTCGAAGGTGAAGTCGTGGTCATGGGTGAAGACCAGGCCGTCGCTGTGGATGGTGAAGCGGTCGAACATGCGCGAACAGACGAAGACGCCCATGCCCGAGTGCCCTTCGGCCGCCGTGGTGAACTTGCCTTTCGCCAGCTCGAGGATGGCCAGGCGCTTGTCCGGCAGCGTCAGATGATCGGCGATGCGCCGGAAGATGCCCACGCCATCGTCGACCACGGCGATCTGCACCACTTCGGCATCGGCAAGCAGGCTGCAACTGATATGCGAGGACTGTGCGTGGTCGATGGCGTTGTTGAGCATTTCGGTGAACCCGATGTGCACGATGTTGCGCACGTTGGGTGGCAGTGCCGTGACGATCGGGGCCACGTGGGCCAGCCAGATTTCGCCTTCGCCGTCGGCCGCAAGCGCTTGGCGCTCCCATCGCTTTTGCCACCAGAGCTTGTCGCCAGCGCTGTAGGTCGGACGTGTGCCGGCGCCTTTGCGGCTGACGAAGCCCTGCTCGACCAGGCGGGCAAGGCGGCGCGAGATGGTGACGCGCGTCAGTCCGGTACGCTCGACGGCGCGTTGCGCGACAGGGCCGCCCGCGCGCACGGCTTCGATGATCTCGGAATCTGCCCAATCCATGGCGGCGATTGTATCGTCACTTGATCATTAGCCATTCTGTTTTGTATCGTCAGAGCCTCGTAAGACGCCCGCGGGACAGTACACCGCGTTCCCCTTCCGCCATTCAAGACCGGGCCATCCGGCCCTCAGGAGACATCACCATGAGCAGCAGCTCGGCTTCCACCATCCAGTCCGTGCTCGTCGAAAACCGCGTCTTCGAGCCCAGCGCCCAGGCGCAGCAGGGCGCCCGCGTGGCGGGCATGGCGGCCTACCAGGCGCTGTGCGACGAGGCCAATCGCGACTTCGACGGTTTCTGGGCCCGCCAGGCCCGCGAGCACCTGAACTGGAGCAAGCCCTTCAGCCGCACGCTCGACGAGTCCAATGCACCCTTCTACAAGTGGTTCGACGACGGCGAGCTCAACGCCAGCGCCAACTGCCTGGACCGCCACATCGGCACCCCGGTCGAGAACAAGACGGCCATCGTCTTCGAGGCCGACGACGGCACGGTCACCCACGTCACCTACAAAGAGCTGCTCTCGCGCGTGAGCCGCTTCGCCAACGCGCTCAAGGCGCAGGGCATCGGCAAGGGTGACCGCGTGATCGTCTACATGCCGATGGGCGTGGAAGGCGTGGTCGCCATGCAGGCGTGCGCGCGCATCGGCGCGACGCACAGCGTGGTGTTCGGTGGCTTCTCGGCCAAGGCACTGAACGAGCGGATCATCGACGCGGGTGCCGTGGCGGTGATCACGGCCAACTACCAGCTGCGCGGCGGCAAGGAGCTGCCGCTCAAGGCCATCGTCGACGACGGCATCGCCCTGGGCGGCTGCACCACGCTCAAGACGGTGCTGGTGTACGAGCGCACGCCCTCGGCCTGGAACAAGGTCGAAGGCCGCGACAAGACCTTCGCCGAGGTGCTGCAGGGGCAGGGCGACGACTGCCCACCGGTGGCGGTGGGCGCGGAGCATCCGCTCTTCATCCTCTACACCTCGGGTTCCACGGGCAAGCCCAAGGGCGTGCAGCACGCCACCGGCGGCTACCTGCTGTGGGCCAAGATGACGATGGAGTGGACCTTCGACATCCGCCCCGAAGACGTCTTCTGGTGCACGGCCGACATCGGCTGGATCACGGGCCATACCTACGTGGCCTACGGCCCGCTGGCGGCGGGCGCCACGCAGGTGGTGTTCGAGGGCATTCCCACGTACCCGAACGCCGGGCGCTTCTGGCAGATGATCGAGAAGCACAAGGTCAGCATCTTCTACACGGCGCCCACGGCCATCCGCTCGCTGATCAAGGCGGCCGAGTCGGACGAAAAGGTGCACCCGAAGAACTGGGACCTGTCGTCGCTGCGCATCCTGGGTTCGGTGGGCGAGCCCATCAATCCGGAGGCCTGGATGTGGTACCACCGGAACATCGGCCACGAGCGCTGCCCCATCGTCGACACCTTCTGGCAGACCGAGACGGGTGGCCATGTGATCACGCCGCTACCGGGCGCGACACCGCTGGTGCCGGGTTCCTGCACGCTGCCGCTGCCGGGCATCATGGCCGCCATCGTGGACGAGACGGGCAAGGACCTGCCCAACGGCGCCGGCGGCATGCTGGTCATCAAGCGGCCCTGGCCCTCGATGATCCGCACCATCTGGAACGACCCCGAGCGCTTCAAGAAGAGCTACTTCCCCGAGGAGATGGGCGGCACCATCTACCTGGCCGGCGACGGCGCCGTGCGCAGCGAGGACCGCGGCTACTTCCGAATCACCGGCCGCATCGACGACGTGCTGAACGTGTCGGGCCACCGCCTGGGCACCATGGAGATCGAATCCGCGCTGGTCGCCAAGACCGACCTGGTGGCCGAGGCCGCCGTGGTGGGCCGCCCGGACGACGTGACGGGCGAGGCGGTGTGCGCCTTCGTCGTGCTCAAGCGCGGCCGGCCGACGGGCGAAGAGGCGAAGCAGATCGCCAACGAGCTGCGCAACTGGGTGGCCAAGGAGATCGGGCCCATCGCCAAGCCCAAGGACATCCGCTTCGGCGACAACCTGCCCAAGACGCGCAGCGGCAAGATCATGCGCCGCCTGCTGCGCAGCATTGCCAAGGGCGAGGCGATCACGCAGGACACCTCGACGCTGGAGAACCCGGCGATCCTGGAGCAGCTGGCGCAGACCAACTGAGCGCGGCCGGCGGGGGCGGGCGCCGCGCCCCCACCGCTGCAACACGGCGACTGCAAAGATTTGTCACCGTGCTTACAACCAAAGTGCGGGTAGATGCGTATTGCGCGTCCGCTGGTCAGGAGCTGTTTAAGATCGGGCGCCATCGCGTTGCCTTTCGGTAGCGATTTTTCACAAAGCCCGACTCATGATCCTCGTCACCGGAGGCGCCGGCTTCATCGGCTCCCACACCTGCGTCGCGCTGGCGGCGGCGAACCGTCCCTTCGTCGTCCTCGACAACTTCGACAACAGCCGGCCCGACGTGCTCACCCGCGTGGGCCAGATCATCGGCCGCGAGGTGCCCTTCGTGGAGGGCGACGTGCGCGACGAGGCGCTGGTGCGGCGGGTGCTGGCGGAGCACGGCATCAAAGCCGTCATCCACTTCGCGGCATTGAAGGCGGTGGGCGAGTCGATGGCGCAGCCGCTGCGCTACTACGACAACAACGTCGCCGGCACCGTGACGCTGCTGCGGGCCATGCAGGCCTCGGGCGTGCGGCAGATGGTGTTCTCGTCCTCGGCCACCGTGTACGGCGACCCCGACACCGTGCCCGTGCGCGAGGACTTTCCCTTCCGTCCCGCCAACGTCTATGGCCACACCAAGGCCATGATGGAGCAGGTGCTGGCCGACCTGTGCACGGCCGAGCCCGACTGGCGGGTGGCGCGCCTGCGCTACTTCAACCCGGTGGGCGCGCACGAGAGCGGCCTGATCGGCGAAGACCCGCAGGGCATTCCCAACAACCTGATGCCCTATGTGGCCCAGGTGGCCGTGGGCCAGCGCACCGAGCTGAGCGTGTTCGGCAACGACTACCCCACGCCCGACGGCACCGGCGTGCGCGACTACATCCATGTCATGGACCTGGCCGAAGGCCATGTCGCCGCGCTCGACCACCTGGACCGCCAGGCCGGCTTGCTGACGGTGAACCTGGGCACCGGCCGTCCGGCCTCGGTGCTGGACCTGGTCAAGGCCTTCGAGCGGGCCTGCGGCAAGCCCATCCCCTACAGGGTGGCGCCGCGCCGCGCGGGCGACGTGGCGGAATACTGGGCCGACCCGGCGCTGGCAAGCCAATTGCTGGGCTGGCAGACCCGCCGCGACCTCGACACCATGTGTGCCGATGTCTGGCGCTGGCAAAGCGGCCGCGCGGCTGCCGCCTGATCCTTTTTCATTACCGACTCCTCTGCCACCATGATTCCAGTCATCCTCTCCGGCGGCTCCGGCACGCGACTCTGGCCTCTGTCGCGCGCGGGCTACCCCAAGCAGTTCCTGGGTCTCACTGAAGAGCAGACGCTGTTCCAGCTCACCGCGGCGCGCCTGGCGGGCCTGAACGGCAACGCGCCGGTGCGGCCGCTGGTGGTGTGCAATGAAGGCCACCGCTTCATCGTGGCCGAGCAGCTGCGCGAGAAGGGCCTGAGCGCCCATGCCATCGTGCTGGAGCCCGTGGCGCGCAATACGGCGCCGGCCATTGCTGCCGCCGCCGTGACCGCGATGGCCGATGGCCAGGACCCGGTGCTGCTGGTGCTGGCCGCCGACCATGCCATTCCCGACACCGCCGCCTTCCACGAGACCGTGCGCGCCGGCCTGTCCGCGGCCGAGGCGGGCAAGCTGGTCACCTTCGGCATCGTGCCGACGGCGCCCGAGACCGGTTACGGCTACATCAGCGTCGCCAACCGCATCGACGCCGCGGCGCCGGTGGCGCCCATGGCCGTGCAAGCCTTTGTCGAGAAGCCCGACCTGCAGACCGCCCAGGGCTACCTGGAGGGTGGTCGGCACCTGTGGAACAGCGGCATGTTCCTGTTCAAGGCCTCGGCCTACCTGCAGGAGCTGGAGCGCTTTGCGCCCGCCATCGCCAAGGCCGCACGCGAGGCCGTCGAGAAGGGCAAGAAGGACCTGGACTTCGTGCGCCTGGACGCCGAGGCCTTCGCCACCTCGCCCGAGGACTCCATCGACTACGCCGTGATGGAAAAGACCGACAAGGCCGTGGTCGTGCCGCTGCGCGCCGGCTGGAGCGACGTGGGCGCCTGGAACGCCGTGTGGGAAGTCAGCGCCAAGGACGCCCAGGGCAACGCCTTCCGCGGCGACGTGGTGGCCCACGAGGTGCGCAACAGCCATGTGCATGCCGAGCACCGCCTGGTGTCGGTGCTGGGCATCCAGGACGTGGTGGTCGTCGAGACCGCCGACGCCGTGCTGGTGGCCAGCAAGTCCAGAGTGCAGGACGTCAAGAAGATCGTCGAGAAGCTCAAGGCCGACGGCCGCTCCGAGGCCTCGGCCCACCGCAAGGTCTACCGGCCCTGGGGCGCCTACGACTCCATCGACCATGGCGACCGCTACCAGGTCAAGTGCATCACGGTGAAGCCCGGCGAGAAGCTGTCGGTGCAGATGCACCACCACCGCGCCGAGCACTGGATCGTGGTGTCGGGCACGGCCAAGGTGCAGATCGGCGACAAGGAGATCCTGCTCTCCGAAAACCAGTCCACCTACATCCCGCTGGGCGTGATCCACGCGCTGGAGAACCCCGGCAAGATCCCGCTGGAGCTGATCGAGGTGCAGTCCGGCGCCTACCTGGGCGAGGACGACATCGTCCGCTTCTCCGACCGCTACGGCCGCGTGGGCTGAGCGGGGCCGCCTTCGCCGACTGCGGCCGCCTGTTGCGCGGCCGGCCCACACCGGGCGGCGCCCGTGGCCGACACGGCCGCGCGGCCCGGCCGATGTACAACCCGGGGCTTTCCACATCGAAAAAGAGAGGAAGCCCCATGGGTGTGCGCTCCATCGTCCTGTTCGTCATTGCCATCGTCATCGCGGCCCTTGCCGCGCTGAACTGGGGCACGCTGTCGGCGCCCACCGCCATGTCGCTGGGTGTCACGACGGTCACGGCGCCGCTGGGTCTGGTCATGCTCGGCCTGACCGTGCTGCTGGCCGCCTTCTTCCTGGCCTATGTGCTGTGGCTGCAGGGCACAGTGCTGCTGGACGCCCGCCGGCACACCAAGGAACTGCAGGCCCAGCGCGAGCTGGCCGACAAGGCCGAGGCCAGCCGCTTCACCGAGCTGCGCACCTTCCTCGAATCGCAGGAAAACGCCCACATGGCCCGCAACGGCGAGCGCCACGCGGCCCTGCTGGCCCGCATCGAACAGCTCGAAGCCGCCCTGCGCCAGCGCGCGGAGCAGGCGGACAACACGCTGGCCGCGCACATCGGCCAGCTCGAAGACAGGCTGGATCGGCGGGCCGCTGCCGCCACCGCATCGACGCCCGTGGCCGTGACGCCGCTCAGCGCCGCGCCGGCGCCGGTGGCCTTCGACCCGCGTCCCTGAGGGCGTGCAGGCGGGCCGCGGCGACCGCCTCGGAGACAGGGGCGGACCAGAGGGGCCGGTACAGTGCTCGTTTCGCATTTCCGACGAGACAGCCCCGAAAGGACGCCCGCAATGACCACCCCCTCCCTCGACTTCAACGGCCGCGTGGCCATCGTGACCGGCGCCGGCGGCGGCCTGGGCCGCCAGCATGCGCTGGCCCTGGCGCGTCGTGGCGCCAAGGTGCTGATCAACGACCTGGGCGGCGCGGTGGACGGGCAGGGCGGCTCGGCCACGGCCGCGGAGCGCGTGGCGCAGGAGATCCGCGACATGGGCGGCGAGGCGCTGGCCAATGGCGCTTCGGTGACCGACTTCGCCGCCGTGGAGGCGATGGTGCAGCAGGCGGTGGACGCCTGGGGCCGCGTCGACGTGCTGGTCAACAACGCCGGCATCCTGCGCGACAAGAGCTTCAGCAAGATGGAGCTCGACGACTTCCGCCTGGTGGTGGACGTGCACCTGATGGGCGCCGTGCACTGCACCAAGGCCGTGTGGCCGATCATGAATGCGCAGAAGTACGGCCGCATCGTCATGACCAGTTCCTCTTCGGGCCTGTACGGCAACTTCGGCCAGAGCAACTACGGCGCCGCCAAGATGGCGCTGGTCGGCCTGATGCAGACGCTGAGCCTGGAAGGCGCCAAGAACAACATCCACGTCAACTGCCTGGCGCCCACGGCCGCCACGCGCATGACCGAGGGCCTGATGCCGCAGGAGGTGCTGGACGCCCTCAAGCCCGAGGCCGTGGTGCCGGCCATGCTGGTGCTGGCGCACGAATCGGCGCCCACGCGCACGGTGCTGTGCGCCGGTGCAGGCACCTTCGACGCCGCCCACATCACGCTGACGCAAGGCGTGCACCTGGGCCTGGGCGAGACGGTGCCCGAGCAACTCGCCGCGCGCCTGGCCGAGGTGACCGACCGCAACGGCGAGCAGGTGCCCCAGAGCGGCTCGGCCCAGGGCACCAACGAGGTCAGCCAGGCGATGGCGGCACAGCGCTGAGGCCCGCGGGCGCTCCGCACCGTTTGCGCTGAGCTTGTCGCAGCGCCTCCCCAGCCTCTTGACGAGCCGCGCGCGCCGCGGCGCATCACCCCCCTGGCGTCTGCACTGCGGCGGGCGCCGCGCCCGAGGGTACTGTCGCCGGCGGCTGCACGGCCTGCGGCAGATGCCGCTCGAGCCAGCCCGTGCGCCAGGCCCAGACCGTCAGCGCGCCGGCGACCACCAGCACGCCCAGCCCGACCAGCCAGCCGCTGCTGCGGTCGGCATATGGGTCCTGCAGCACACGCTTGGCGCCCGGCGGCAGCTTGGCCATCCGCGACAACGATCCGCCAAGCCGCACGCTCACCTTCATCCGGCCGTTGATGGCCCAGCCGCTCGCATCCAGGATCGGGCCCAGGCTGCGCTGGCGCAGCTTGATCCACGCGATCAGCATGCTCGGCCCCGAGATGGCCACCACCACGCCGACCAGCGCGATGGGAATCCACGGCCCCAGGTCGACGAATTTGGTGAACATGGCCACGAGCACCGCGCTGATGCTGCCCATGGCCACGCCCAGCGCGGCCACGGTGCCCACGTCGATGCGGCCGGGCAGCTTGGGCAGCGCGGCCGGCTGGCCGGCGGTGACCGGCGGCACGGCCTTGTCGGCCGTGGCCACGGTGGTCGCCACGCTGCTCAGGCTGGCCTGGGCCGTGGCCTCGCTGGCGGCGGCCCGCTTGGCCACCTGCTCCTCGACCAGTCGGATGAACTTCTTGTAGGGCGCCACGAAGGCCTGCGCCACGCTGGTCGGGTTGTCGATCAGCTGGGTGATGGTGGCGTCCCAGTCCTTGCCCTCGCGGTCGTAGAACACGCCGTTGCGTCCGACGAAGAGGAAGTCTGTATCGCCCGCCGTGAAGGCGGCCACGATGGTCTGCTTGTCCTTGCCGCGGGTGCATTCGCAGTAGGCCAGGCAGGTCTTGGCCAGGCCGGCCAGCATGGCGTGCTTCTTGGCATCGGCGACCCGCACCACCAGGTCGCAGCTGCGGCCGTCCAGGTACAGGCGCCCGGCCTGGAAGATCGCGCCCCGCCGCGCGTAGAAGTCCTCGAACGAGACGAAGTTGCGCAGCAGCCGGTACAGGTCGCGCTTGAAGCGCAGCAGCCGCTCCAGGTCCACCAGGCGTTGGTTGTGGGCCTCTTCCGCTTCGTCCTGGGTGAGCAGGGCCAGCACGGCGGCTTCGGCCGCGAGCCAGGTTTCGAGTTTGTCGGGCGGTGTGTCGGCCGCGCTGCCCAGCCGGGTCGGGGGGCGGCTGGCCAGCCAGCGGCGGCAGGGCGCCAGCCGCTCGCGCAGCAACGCCCACTGCCCCTCGTCGATGGCTTCGAGTGCCTCGCCCAGCAGCGGCGCGACGGCGCGCTCACGCAGCTGGGTCAGCGCCCCGGCCCAGGCTGGATTGACCCGGCCGGCCATCGGCAACGTACGGCCGGGCGCCACCGGTGCCAGCGGCAGGGCGGCCAGTGCCGGCGAATGCGTGTCGATGGCGCTGCCCGCCAGCGCGTCGTAGGCTGCGGCGGCCGGGTTGAGGGCCGGGACGGCCTGCGGATCGAAGGCCGCCACGCTGCAGCGGGCGAAGAAGTCGTCCACCTTGGCTTCGACGGCATCGAGCGCCGCCGCGGCCGCCAGCGTGGCCTCGCCCAGCGGCATGGTGGCGTCGTCGCTCACGGCCCTGGCCTGCCAGTCCGCCAGCGCGTGCGCCTGCTGGAAGAAGGCCTCGGCCTGGGCCCGCTGGATGCCCATGGCGCCGCTGCGGTCCGCGACGCCGCCCTGGGTCTGGATGATCCGCTCGATGACGGTGCGGACGCTGTCGTCCTCCGCCGTCGCAGGGGTGATGACGCCGTCGCCGTTGAACCGCAGGGACGCCAGCAATTCGCTGCGCCCTGTCACGTCTTCCAGCGTGAGCGCCGCGGCTTCGTCCTTCCCGACGATGCGCAGGATGCGCCGGGCCTCGGCCTGCAGCGTGCTGTGGTCGGCAATGTCGTCGGGGGAGAGGGTGTCGCCGCCCGTGATGAGCCGCTGCGCGTCGCGCAGTTCGCCGCAGGCCCATTCGCAGGCGGCGATCAGCTCGGGCGGACGGATGCGCCCGTCGTTGTTGGTGTCGATGAGGGCGAGGGTGCGGCTGTCGAATTCGAGGCCCTGGACCGGGCAGGCCAGGGCGACCCACAGCTTGCGGTCCAGCTGGCCGATGTGGGCGATGTCCTCGCCCCGGCGGATCAGGACCTGGTCGACGCCGCCGGTGCGGGCGAATTCCCAGACATGGCGCCCGGGGGCGGCCACGTCCGGCGCATCAGCGCTCAATCGCCCAGGCCGGTGTCGATGCCGGCCGTGCGGATGGTGGTGCGGTCGCGGTGGTCGGTGCGCTTGCCGATGGCGGTGTCCAGCGCGCGCTTGAGCTTGTCCAGGGCGCCGCGAAAGGCCTCGTCCTGGGTGGGCGCGTCCTGCGAGGTGGCGATCGGCGCATGGCCTGCGAGCCGGGCTTCCATGGTGCAGCGCTTGTCGGCCTGGCCGCCGCGGGCGGCGTTCTCGTCGCTCAGGTGCACCTCGACGCGGGTGACTTCCTCGGCGAAACGGTGCAGTTGCTGACGCAGTTCGGCGTCGGCCCAGCGCTCCAGCGACTCCTTGTTCTCGATGCCGTTGCCGGTGTTGACCTGGATCTGCATGAAATGGGCTCCTTTGTCGGTGAGGGCCGGTCGGCAGGGCTGCCGTGCCGGCCATGGGGACGAGCTTGCACTGTGCCCCAGCCCAGGGCGGGCCGGCGTAGGCCAAGGCCAATGCGTGGTTGCAGGCGAGGCCGGCGGTGAGCGGCGACAATCCGGCCCCTTCGCTGCCGTGGTGCGCTGCCGCGCCATGCCCCACGGCCCCGCCCCCGCGGCGGGCCGACGCGCCCTTGCCGCGCGCTTTCCTTCCCCTGTCTCCTCGCCCCGACTGCT
Organism: Pseudacidovorax sp. DMC4; assembly: GCF_056314265.1. Lineage (NCBI taxonomy): Bacteria > Pseudomonadati > Pseudomonadota > Betaproteobacteria > Burkholderiales > Comamonadaceae > Pseudacidovorax > Pseudacidovorax sp. DMC4. The sequence continues at coordinate 207,049 of NZ_JBQUYR010000002.1, forward strand.
GCCATGACGATCCAATGGTTTCCCGGCCACATGCATGCCACCCGCAAGGCCATCACCGAGCGGATGAAGACCACCGACGTCGTGATCGAGCTGCTGGATGCGCGCCTGCCCGGCTCCAGCGCCAACCCGGCCATCGCCGCCATCACGGCCAAGAAGCCGCGCCTGAAGATCCTCAACAAGCAGGACCTGGCCGACCCGGCCCGCACCGCCGAATGGCTGGCCCACTACCAGGCGCAGGAGGCCACCGGCGCCATCGCGCTGGACGCCAGCCAGACGCCGCCGGCCCAGCGCGCGGCCATCATCGAGGCCTGCCACCGCCTGTCGCCCAACCGAGGCGGGCTGGCCAAGCCGATGCGGGTGCTGATCTGCGGCGTGCCCAACGTCGGCAAGTCCACGCTGATCAACACCCTGAGCCTCAAGCGGCAGGCCAAGGCCGCCGACGAGGCCGGCGTGACCAAGCAGGAGCAGCGCATCCTGCTGGCCGACGACTTCTACCTGTACGACACGCCCGGCATGCTGTGGCCCAAGATCATCGTGCCCGAGAGCGGCGTGCGCCTGGCCGCCACCGGCGCCGTGGGCCGCAATGCCTACGACGATGAATCGGTGGCGCTGGACGTGCTGGCCTACCTCAAGGCCCAGTACACCGAGCTGCTGCGGGCCCGCTACAAGCTGCCGGCCGACAACGCCCAGCTGGCGCTGTGCACCCAGCCCGACGAGGACATCCTGGGCGCCATCGGCCGCAAGCGCGGCGCGCTCCTGGGAGGCGGTCGCATCGACATGCAGAAGGCCGCCGAGGCGGTGCTCACCGACCTGCGAGGCGGCGTGATCGGCCGCATCACGCTGGAGACGGTCAACCAGTTCCTGGGCTGGCTGGCGGCGGGCCGCAAGGCCGAGGCCGAACTCAAGCGCCAGCGCGCCGCGGCCCTGCGCGCACGGGGCCGCGGGCGCGATGCGGATGCCATCGAGCAGGACGAGAACTGGGGCGGTCCTTCCGAAGAAGAGGGCTGAACGCCTGTCCCTCCGCCGCGGCCCTCGCCGTTCGATGCCAGCGGCGCCCCGCCTTTCCTCGCCAGATACCCCATGTCCCGACACCCCCATCCCTTCCGCGCCGAATGGGCGCCCAGCATTCCGCGCGAGCTCATGGCCGGTGCCGTGGCCACCTTCGCGCTGATCCCGGAGGTCATCGCCTTCTCCTTCGTGGCGGGCGTCGATCCGGCCGTGGGCCTGTTCGCCTCCTTCGTCATCAGCATCGTGATCGCCTTCGCCGGCGGGCGGCCGGCCATGGTGTCGGCGGCTGCCGGCTCGGTGGCGCTGGTGGCCGCGCCGCTGGTGCATTCGCACGGCGTGCAGTACCTGTTCGCGGCTGGCGTGCTGGCGGGGCTGGTTCAGATGCTCTTCGGCTGGCTGCGGCTGGGCACGCTGATGCGCTACGTGTCGGGCTCGGTGCGCACCGGCTTCGTCAATGCACTGGCCATCCTGATCTTCTCGGCACAGATGCCGCACCTGGTGGGCGCCAACCTGCCGACCTGGGCCGCGGTGGGCGCAGGCCTGGTCATCATCTACGGCCTGCCGCGGCTCACGACGGTGGTGCCCTCGCCGCTGGTGAGCATCGTGGTGCTCACGCTGGCGGCCCAGTGGCTGAACCTGCCGCTCAAGACCGTGGCCGACCTGGGCCTGCTGCCCGACGGCCTGCCGAGCTTCGGCGTGCCGCAGGTGCCGCTGTCGTGGCAGACGCTGCAGCTGATCGCGCTGCCGGCGCTGGCCATCGCCATGGTGGGCCTGCTGGAGTCGCTCATGACCGCCAGCGTGGTGGACGAGCTGACCGACACGCCCAGCGCCAAGAACCGCGAGGCCACCGGCCTGGGCCTGGCCAACGTCGCGGCCAGTTTCTTCGGCGGCATCGCCGGCTGCGGGATGATCGGCCAGACCGTCAGCAACGTGCGTTACGGCGGGCGCGGCCGGCTGTCGACGCTGTTCGCGGGCGCCTTCCTGCTGGTGCTGATGGTGTTGCTCAAGCCCTGGGTGTCCAAGGTGCCGGTGGCGGCGCTGGTGGCCGTGATGGTGATGGTGTCGGCCTCTACCTTCGACTGGGGCTCGGCCCGGGCGCTGTGGCGGCATCCCAAGCTCTCCAGTGTCGTGATGCTGGCGACGGTGGTGGTCACGGTGCTCACCGACAACCTGGCCGCGGGCGTGGCGGTGGGCGTGCTGCTGAGCGGCGTGTTCTTCACCTTCAAGGTGGCGCGGCTGATCGCGGTCGAGCCGGCGGAGGAGGGCGGGGCGCTGGTTTACCGCGTCTCGGGCCAGGTCTTCTTCGCCTCGGCCGACATGCTGGTGGAGGCCTTCGACATCCGCGACATCGAGGGCCGGCCGGTGCGCGTCGACCTGACTGGCGCGCATTTCTGGGACATCACCGCCGTCAACGCCCTGGACAAGGTCTGCCAGCGCCTGCGCAAGCATGGCAGCGCGGTGGAGGTGGTGGGCATGAACGCGCAGACCCGCGCCCTGGTCTCGCGGATGGATCTGGCCATCGAGTGAGCGGCCACGGGCCCCGCGGCGCCGAGCAGGCTTCGGCCGGCTCGCCCACAATGCCCCGATGACCGCCCCACATCCCACCTTCGAGGTCCTGCCGCGCGACCTCTCCGCCTATCGGCAGGGCAACACCGGCATCGACTATGTGCACCGCTTCGACTCGGGCCAGCCCGGGCCGCATGTGCTGGTCAATGCCCTGACCCACGGCAACGAGATCTGCGGCATGGTGGCCGCCACCCATCTGCTCGACAGCGGCGTGCGGCCCGTCAAGGGCACGCTGACCATCAGCTTCTCCAACGTCGCGGCCTACGAGAGCTTCGACATCGAGCGGCCCTTCGACAGTCGCCAGCTGGTGCACAACATGAACCGCATCTGGTCCGCGGAGATGCTCGACGGCAGCGAGGACAGCCCCGAGCTGCGCCGCGCCCGCGAACTGCGCGCCGTGGTCGACGCGGCAGACCATGTGCTGGACATCCACTCCACCAGCCAGGACGTGCAGCCCTTCTGGGTCTACCCGGCCTATGCGCGCAATGCGGCCGTGGCCGTGGCGCTGGGCCTGCCGCCGGTGCACCTGGTCATGCCGCAGGGCCTGGGGTCGGGCACGCCGCTGATCCAGTACGGCCGCCATGGCGTGGACGGTGACGGGCCGCAGACGGCGCTGGTGGTGGAGTGCGGCCAGCACTTCGCGCAGTCCGCGGCGGACCTGGCCACGAAGGTGGCGCACGACTTCATCGCCCATTTCGGCCTGATCGCGCCCCGCGAGGGGCGCCAGCCGCCTGCGCCGCAGCGCCGCTTCGAGTTGCTGCAGACGCACATGGTGCACACGCCGGAATTCCGCTTCGAGCGGCCCCTGGTCGGCTTCGAGACCTTCGCCAAGGACGAGCTGATCGCCACCGACGGCGAGCGGCGCATCGTCTCGCCCTGCGACGGCTGCACCGTCTTCATGCCCACGCGCGACGCCATCGTGGGGCGCGAGGCGGTCTACCTCACGCGGCCGCTGGGCTGAGCACGCTCGGCCGGTGTGGCTGGGAGCGGCTTACTTCAGCGTCAGCACCCAGGCGGCCAGCTTCTTCGCATCGGCCTCGCTGACCTGCGTGTTGGCCGGCATGGGCACCGGCCCCCAGGCGCCCGAGCCGCCCTTGAGGATCTTGGCGGCCAGCATGTCCGCGGCGCCCTTCTGGTCCTTGTAGCGGGCGGCCACGTCCTTGAAGGCGGGGCCGATCACCTTGCGGTCCACCGTGTGGCAGGCCATGCAGGCCTTGCTGGTGGCCAGGGCCAGGTCGGCATGGGCCGCAGGCAGCAGGCCGGCCAGCGCCGCGGTGGCGATCAGCCCGGCGCGCAGCGCGGACGCGGAAGCTGCCATTCGCCCAGTGACGGCGTTACAGTCGTTTGCAATGTGGCTCGTGCGTCGCGCGGCGGGCTGTTGGAACGAGGAGCGGAACATGTGGCTGTTGGTCGTGGGATTGGTGGCAATCGGGTTGAAGTACTTCGCGGTCGGCTTCTTCGCCGGGCTCGCGTGGTGGATCGTACTGTTGCCCTTTCCGGCCGCGATGCTGTGGTGGGCTTTCGCGGATTGGTCGGGCTACACCGCACGCCGGGCGATGGAACGTGACGACGCGCGCAAGCAGGCGCGGATCGACCGCCAGCGCGATGTGCTGGGTCTCACGACGCGCGCCCGGAGCGCCGCGCGCCGCAAGCCCTGAGGAGGCCTTGATGGCCCGATCCTGGCTGCCGGGCTACGTCGGGTTTGTCCACACGCCGTGAAAGGATGGGGCACAGGCCTGCCGCGGGGTGCACGCGCGCCGCGGCGCCATCACCGTCCCGCGGGGTCGCCCTGGCCCACCACCGACAGGCGGGAGAGCAGCCGGATCAGTTCGGTCTGCCGCCGCAACTGGGTCTTGGCGAAGATCGACTTGAGCTGGGTGCGGGCCGTGGCGATGGAGATGCACACGCGCTCCGCGGCGTCCTGCATCGAATGCTCCTCGAACAGCAGTCGCGCCAGCCGGCTTTCCGCCGGCGAGAGGCCGAAGAGGTCGCGCAGCACGCCGTCGAGGTGGACCGTCGCCCAGCGCGGTCCCTGGATGACCAGCAGGCACAGCGGCGTGGTGCCCGCGCCATCGCGCTCCTGCAGCGGAATGGCCAGCGCATGGTCGGGTCCGGTGCCATCGGGTCCGCGCCGGCCCAGCACGACGCCCGATGGGCGCCGCCGCCCCTCCACCCCGCAGGCGCTGCGCAGCACCTTGACCAGGCGCTGTCGGTCGGGTGACTGGGTGCTCTTTCGCAGTGCGCACTCCGGCGTCTCCAGCCAGGTTCGGCCCAGGCTGTTGCACAGCGCCGGTGCGCCGGCCGCGTCCACCACCAGTACCGGAAAGCTCAGCCGGTCCAGCGCGGCGGCGCTCAGGCGGGCCTGGTCGTCCAGGCGGCTGAACTCCAGCCGCAGCCGGGCCGCGCGGATCAGGTGCGGCATCACCTCGAGCAGCACGGCCTCGTCGCGCGGCCGGTAGTGGCCGTGCAGGCGTTCCCGCTGGAACGAGAGCACGTATTCGATGTCGTCATGCTTGGCCAGCCGCGACGCCATGTTTGCGTGCAGGCCATAGCGGTGGAAGAAGTCGCCGTAGAAGGGTGATTTGTCGATGACGAAGCGGCCGAGGTTGCGGTGGTCCTGGTAGACCGTGCCTTGCGCGACGCGGTCCGCCACCAGCTTGGACGGGTCGATGGTCTGGAACTCGGCGTTGTATTCCGTCAGGAACCGCAGCCGGGCATCGGGGTCGTCGCAGAAGCCCTCGCAGATGCGGAAGCGGTTGTCCCGGTGGTCCCAGACCAGCAGGTGCGACTGGGCCGAGCCCGTGAGCTGGGCGAGCCGCCGCAGCGCGTCGGTCCAGCCCCTGGCCGAGATGGCGCCCTCGTAGAGCAGGGCGATCAGTTCGATCTGGGCCGCAGGCGACAGCGCATCGGCCGTGCCGGTGTCGGGGCAATGGGTGGCGGAGGCTGGCATGGGAGTGGGCCGCGCGGTGCTTCGAGGTGCCCGAAGCTTTGCAGCCATCCCATGCGGTGCCATCCCTCATATGGAGGATGCCCGTCCCGCGGCGCCTCTCCGGCGCGGGCGCAGGGGCGTGGTCAGAACCGGTCGAGCACCGCGCCCAGGCTCGCGCTAGACGCGTTGAAGGCGAACTTGGCCTGCACGCCGCGGGTGTAGCGCGGGGCGGGCGCTTTCCAGGCCGCGCGGCGGCGGGCGATCTCTTCTTCCGGCACGTTCAGTTCCAGGCTCAGCGTGGTGGCGTCGATGGTGATCGAGTCGCCCTCGTGCACCAGCGCGATGGTGCCGCCCGCGGCCGCCTCGGGCGCCACGTGGCCCACCACCATGCCCCAGGTGCCGCCGGAGAAGCGGCCGTCGGTGATCAGGCCCACGCTCTCGCCCAGGCCGGCGCCGATCAGCGCGCCCGTGGGCGCCAGCATCTCGGGCATGCCGGGGCCGCCCTTGGGGCCCAGGTAGCGCAGCACCATCACGTCGCCGGCCTGGATCTTGCCGGCCAGGATGGCCTGCAGCGCCGACTGCTCGTCCTCGAATACGCGGGCCGGGCCGGTGATGGCGGGGTTCTTGAGGCCGGTGATCTTGGCGACAGCGCCCTCGGGGCTCAGGTTGCCCTTCAGGATGGCCAGGTGGCCCTGCGCATACAGCGGCTGGTCGATGGGCCGGATCACCTCGGGGTTGGGCGGCACATCGGGCACGTCCTTGAGGGTCTCGGCGATGGTCTTGCCGGTGATGGTGATGCAGTCGCCATGCAGCAGGCCGGCGTTGAGCAGCAGCTTCATGACCTGCGGAATGCCGCCCGCGCGGTGCAGGTCGACGGCCAGCCAGCGGCCGCTGGGCTTGAGGTCGCAGATGACCGGCACGCGCTGGCGGATGCGCTCGAAGTCGTCGATGGTCCATTCCACGCCGGCCGCATGCGCGATGGCCAGGAAGTGCAGCACCGCGTTGGTCGAGCCGCCCGTGGCCATGATGACCGACACGGCGTTCTCGATGGCCTTGCGGGTGACGATGTCGCGCGGCTTGAGGTCGCGCTTGATGGCCTCGATCAGCACCTTGGCCGATTCCTTGGCCGAGTTCTGCGTCTCGTCGTGCGGGTTGGCCATGGTCGAGGAATAGGGCAGGCTCATGCCCAGCGCCTCGAAGGACGAGCTCATGGTGTTGGCCGTGTACATGCCGCCGCAGGAGCCGGTGCCGGGGATGGCGCGGCGCTCGATCTGCAGAAGGTCTTCGTCGCTCAGGTTGCCGGCGGCGTTCTGGCCGACGGCCTCGAACACGCTGACGATGTTCAGGTCCTGGCCCTTGTAGTGGCCGGGCAGGATGGTGCCGCCATACACATAGATCGCCGGCACGTTGGCGCGCAGCATGCCCATCATGCCGCCGGGCATGTTCTTGTCGCAGCCGCCGACCACCAGCACACCGTCCATCCACTGGCCCTGCACGCAGGTCTCGATGCAGTCGCTGATGACCTCGCGGCTGACCAGCGAGTACTTCATGCCCTCGGTGCCCATGGCCATGCCGTCGGAGATGGTGGGCGTGCCGAAGATCTGGGCGTTGCCGCCGGCTTCCTCGATGCCGGCCACCGCCGCGTCGGCCAGCTTCTGCAGGCCGGCATTGCAGGGCGTGATGGTGCTGTGGCCGTTGGCCACGCCGACCATGGGCTTGGCGAAGTCGTCGGCCTCGTAGCCGATGGCGTAGTACATCGAGCGGTTGGGCGCGCGGCTCTTGCCTTCGGTGATGTTGGCGCTGCGACGGTTGATCTTGATCGGTTGGGTGGCCATGGGGCGTGTCTCCGCGGTTCGTGGGTGGCGGCGATTCTCGACCGGGCGTCTGATTGCTTCCAATCCTATTTGGCGAGCAGATTGATATGCTGGCCGAATGAAGGAAGAGGCTCCGATCGAGTTGCGCGCCTGGCGGCAGTTCCTGGCCGTGGCCGACGAACTGCACTTCGGCCGCGCGGCGCAGCGGCTGCACATGACCCAGCCCCCCGTCACCCAGGCCATCGCCCAGCTGGAGCGCACGCTGGGCGTGCAGCTCTTCGACCGCACGCGTCGGCGCGTGGCGCTCACGTCCGCGGGCGAGGCGCTGGTGCCCGAGGTGCGGGCCCTGCTGGCCCAGGCGCGGTCGTTGCCCGCACGGGCGCGTGCGGCGGACTCGGGCGAGGCTGGACGGGTGCGCCTGGCCTTTGTCTCCACCATCGGTTTCGACCGGCTGCCCGGCTGGGTGCGCGACTTTCGCGAGCACAGCCCGCAGGTGGCGCTGGAACTGGTCGAGGCCACCGGCGACGTGCAGCTGGAGGCGCTGGCTCGTGGCGACATCGATGCCGGCCTGCTGCTGCATCCGCCGGGTGCGGCACCGGCCGGCCTCGCGCGGCTGGCGGTGGCGCAGGAGCCGCTGGTGCTGGCGCTGCCAGCCGTGCATGCGCTGGCGCAGCAGGTGCGCCCGGCCCTGGCCGAGGTGATGGACGAGCCGCTGGTGCTGTACCCACGCCGCATCCTGCCCGGCGTGCACGACGCGGTGATGCAGCTCTACGCCGCCCATGGCCGCCGCCCGCGCGTGGCGCAGGAGGCGATCCAGATGCAGACCATCGTCAACCTGGTCTCCGGCGGCCTGGGCGTGGCCTGGGTGCCGGCCAGCGTGACGGCCTTCAGCCGCGCCGGCGTGGTCTACCGGCGGGCGGAGGAACTGAAGGAACGGGGTGGGAAGAAGGTGAGGCTGCCGTCCTGCGAAACCAGCCTGGTGTGGCTGGCGGAGCGGCAGCCGCCGGCCCTGGCGCGCTTCGTCCGCTTCCTGCGGACGCGGGCCGAGGCCGGCGGGGCGGGCTGATCAGCCGGCCGAGGTGGCGGAGTCGCCTTCGCCCATCTGCGATTGCAGGTAGTTGGGCAGGCCGATCTTGGCGATCAGGCCCAGCTGCTTTTCGAGCCAGTACGCATGGTCTTCCTCGGTGTCGTGCAGCTGCGAGACCAGGATGTCGCGGCTCACGTAGTCGCCCACGCTCTCGCACAGGGCCGCGCCCTTGCGCAGCGCGTCGCGCACCTCGTACTCGGTGTCGAGGTCCTTGCGCAGCATTTCCTCGACGGTCAGACCGGGGGTGAAGGCCTTGGGGCTCATGTCGGGCTTGCCGCCGAGCATCAGGATGCGGCGCATCAGCGCGTCGGCATGCTCGGTCTCTTCCTGCATCTCGTGGTCGATGCGCTCGTAGAGGCGGCCGAACCCCTGGTCTTCGTAGTTGCGGGAGTGGATGAAGTACTGGTCGCGGGCGGCGAGCTCGCCGCGCAGCAGGTCCTTCAGGTAGTCGATGACTTGGGGGTTGCCCTGCATGATGTGTGATTCTTCGAAGACAAAAACGCCGCGAGTATCCGCCCGGCCCCCGCTTTGGCGAAACGCCCGCGGGCAATGCCCCCCACGCCGCGTTCTGCATGCGGATGCGGCAGCCGATCAGACGCATTCGCAACGGCGCGTCACCGCCTCGCCATGGGGCGGCGGGCACAATGCGCGCCATGCTGATGTACCCCCATATCGACCCAGTGGCCCTGCAGATCGGCCCGCTTGCCGTGCACTGGTACGGCCTGACCTACCTCGCGGCATTCGGCCTGTTCTTCTTCCTGGGCACGCGCCGGCTGCGGCATGAGCCCTTCGCCTCGATGACGGGCAGCGCGGCCTGGACGCGCAAGGACGTGGAGGACATCCTCTTCTTCGGCGTGCTGGGCGTGATCGTGGGCGGCCGGCTGGGCTACTGCCTGTTCTACAAGCCGGGCTACTACCTGTCGAACCCGCTGGAGATCTTCATGGTCTGGCGCGGCGGCATGAGCTTCCATGGCGGGCTGATCGGCGTGATCGCGGCCATGGCCTGGTTCGCGCGGGCGCGCGGACGGCGCTTCTGGCAACTGATGGACTTCGTGGCGCCCTGCGTGCCGACGGGCCTGGCGGCGGGCCGTGTGGGCAATTTCATCAACGGCGAGCTGTGGGGCCGCTTCGCGTCGCCGGATCTGCCCTGGGGCATGGTGTTTCCGCAGAGCGGCTCGATGCTGCCGCGACACCCGTCGCAGGTCTACCAGTTCCTGCTCGAAGGGCTGCTGCTGTTCGTCATCCTGTGGCTGTATGCGCGCAAGCCGCGGCTGGAGCGGCGCGTGTCGGCCGTCTTCCTCATGGGCTATGGCGTGATGCGCTTCGTGGCCGAGTACTTCCGCGAGCCGGACGACTTCCTGGGCCTGCTGGCGCTCAACATGAGCATGGGCCAGTGGCTGTGCGTGCCGATGATCCTGGCCGGCATCGTGCTGTACGCCACGGCACCGAAGCAGCCGCGCGTGGCGACAGCCTGAGCACGGTCAGGCGGGGCGCATCCGCGGCGCCTGCGTCGTCCACAGCAGCCAGGCCGCCAGCACCAGCATCGGCAGCATCGCGGCGTTGATCGCCGTCCAGCCGATGCCCGCCTGCAGCGCACCTGAGGCGAAGGACATCGCCGCCGCCGTGCCGCCGTTGGCGAATTCCATCAGCGACTGGGCGCCGGCCCGCTCTGCCGGCGCATGCGCCTCGGTCAACAGCGTGGTGCCGGCCACGATCATCAGGCTCCAGCCGATGCCCAGCAGCAGCGAGCTGGCCGCGAACTGCGCCAGGGCCACGCCCGACAGGGCCAGCGCCGCACTGGCCACCAGCACGCCGATGCCCACGGCCGCCACCCGGCGGCTGCCATGCCGGTCCACCAGGCCGCCGGCAAAGAAGGCGGGCAGGAACATGCCCAGCACATGCCACTGGATCACCCGCGCCGACGATTCGATGGCGAAGCCGCAGTCCGCCATGGCCAGCGGCGTGGCATTCATCACCAGGATCATCAGCCCGTGGCCGACGCCGGTCATGACGATGGCGGCGCGCAGCGCGGGTCGTGACAGCAGCGTGCGCCAGCGGGTGGTGGGCGCATGGCCAGCCGCGGGGGTGGCCGATGCGCCTTCGGGCAGCCGGGTCAGCAGCAGGGCGGCGACGGCGGCCAGGCCGGCGATGGCCAGGTAGGCGCCGGCGAAGGGCGTGATCAGCCACTGCCGCGCGGCCAGCGCCAGCGAGGGCGCGAACAGCGCCGCGCACACGCCGCCGGCCAGCACGCAGGCGGCGGCACGGCCGCGCCATTGGGCCTCGACGGCCTCCAGCGCCACATAGCGGTAGTAGGCCGACGATGCCTGGTACACGCCCACGCCCGCAATGCCCAGGCCGAAGAGCGCGAAGCTGTCCGCCACGATGGCCAGGCAGGCCGTGAGGCCGCCCGCCACGCCGACCAGCGCACCGGCCACCAGCACCCGCCGCCGGCCGTGGCGCTGCATGGCCGCCGCCAACGGTCGCACAGCGACCAGGTTGCCGGCCACCAGCAGCGCCAGCGGCAGCGTCGCCAGCCAGGGCAGCGGCGCCAGCCTGGCGCCGACCAGCGCGGTCAGGGCGATGCCGATGATGGAGCAGGACCAGTACAGCGCCTGACCGAGGAAGAGCAGGCGCAGGCTGGCGTGGGTGCGGAGGAGGATGAGCATGGTGGGCAGTGGGTGGTGGGTAGTGGACTGCGGGAGCGATGCAAGGTGCGTGGCGGGTGTCTGGTCCCCTCCTCTGGGAGAGGGCTGGGGTGAGGGCCTGGGCGCTTGCTTGGCTGCAGACCGTCGCGAGCGCGCGCGGCCCCCACCCAGCCTCCCCCAGAGGGGGAGGGGACACAGCCGGCAAGGCCGAGAGGCGGGTCAGGCGCTGGATTGCGCCGGATCGATGGCGCCGCCGCCGAAGCGCTCCGCCCAGGCCTGCGGCCCCACGCCGTAGTGCTTGTGGAAGCTGCGCCGCAGGTTCTCCGGATGGCCGAAGCCACACAGCCGGGCCACGGTGGCGACCGAGGCCTGGCCCTGGGCCATCAGGGCGCTGGCCGTCTCCACCCGCAGCCGCTCGATGTAGCGGGCGGGCGAGGTGCCCAGCTCCTTCTGGAAGGCGCGGGTGAGCGTGCGGGGCGGCAGGCAGGCCTGGGCCGCGAGCCGCTCCAGCGACAGGTCGCCGCCGAGCTGGCCCGGCAGCCAGTCGAGCAGCGCGGCCAGCCGGGGCGTGCGGCGCGGCTCGGGCGCGAGCAGGGCGCTGAACTGCGCCTGCCCGCCCGGCCGGCGCAGGAACATCACCAGTTGACGCGCCACGGCCAGCGCCATCGGCCGGCCCAGGTCGGCCTCCACCAGCGCCAGCGCAAGGTCGATGCCCGCCGTGACACCGGCCGAGGTGAAGACATGGCCGTCCTGCGCGCTGCCGGGGTCGAAGGTGTGCAGGCAGTCGGGCTCCACCTGCACGGCCGGATGCCGCTCGCGCAGCTGGTCCAGCCGCGACCAGTGCGAGGTGGCGCGGCGGCCGTCGAGCAGGCCGGCCTCGGCCAGTAGCAGGGCGCCGGAGCACACCGAGCCCAGGCGTCGCACCTCGGGCTCGGCGCGGCGCAGCCAATCCAGCAGCGCCGCGCTGACGCGTTGGGCAATCACGCCATCGCCGCCGGGCACGAGCAGGGTGTCGATGGCGCCCGCCGCAACAGCGGGCCAGGCGTCATCGGGCACAAGGCGCATTCCGGCGGACGTGGCGACGGGCGCAAACGTCTCGGCGAGCAACCGCAGCCGGTACGGCGCCGCCCTCCGATGGCCATGCTGCGCCACGTCGTTGGCGGTGGCGAAGACCTGCATCGGCCCGGTGACGTCCAGGCTCATGCAGTCGGCGTAGAGCAGGCAGGCGATGGTGCGGGGCGGGGCGGCGGCGGGCATGGCGGGAGTGTGGGCCGTGACGCGAATGGCCACAAGGACAATTGGCCCACGGATCTGGCCACTTGGCGCAACAGGCGCGTGCGATCTTCAATCGGCGCCGGTCGGCCAGGCCAGCGCCAGCGTACTTCGGAACTGCCTTGGCTGCCCCGTCACCGGATCATCGAAGGCGATACCGCGCGCCAGCAGCCTCAGCGGGTCCTGCCAGTCGTCCGCCCCTTGCGGCCGCAGCACGGGATAGATGCCGTCTCCCACGATCGGCACGCCCAGCGCCTCGCAGTGCGCGCGCAGCTGATGCTTGCGGCCGGTGTGCGGTGCCAGGTCGAGCAGCGCGACATCGCCGCGCACCTCGCGCACGGCGATGGCCGTCTCCGAATTGGGTTCGCCGGGCACCGTCTCGCTGCGCATGAACACGTCTGCCAGCCGGCTGCGGTACACCGCCGGCAGCGGATGGGGCGGCGGCCAGTGCACCATGGCTTCATACTGCTTGCGCACGGCCCGTTCGGCGAACAGCCGCTGATAGGCACCGCGCGTGGCCGGCTGCACGCTGAAGACGACCAGGCCGGCGGTCTCGCGGTCGATGCGGTGGATGGGCACCAGCGTCTCCAGGCCCAGGCGCTGCTTCAGGCGCACCAGCAGCGTCTCGCGCACATGGCGGCCGCTGGGCATCACGGGCAGGAAGTGCGGCTTGTCGGCCACCACCAACTGCTCGTCCTGGAAGAGCACCGTCTCCTGGAAGGGCACGGGCGCCTCGTCGGCCCATTCGCGGTAATACCAGACACGCAGGTCCTTGCGGTAGGCCGTGTGCGCGTCGAGCCGGCTGCCGTCGCCCGCCACCACGCGGCCGGCGGCCATGCGGGCCTGCCAGTCGCCGCACGACACCATCGGAAAGCGCTCGGCCAGGAAGTCCAGCACCGTGGCCCAGCCGCCGGGCGGCAGCGCCACGCAGCTCGGGCCCAGGCCGCCGTCCACCGGCAGCGGGCGGGGCTGGGCGGCTCGGCGGGCGCTGCCGGATTTGCGGGCGGGGCGGTCGGACATGGGCGGCGATTGTCGTGATGCAGGCCGGTCCGGCGTCGCGACGACCAGACGGCCGAAGCGCCCCCCGTCGCCGCGGCCGAGGCGCATGCGGCCTGGCAGCGGCCCTCAGGGCCTGGACTGGCCGCTGTCAGCGCAAGGGCGGGGCCGCCTGCAGCACCTTGGCCGCCAGGTCCTCGTAGTTCTCGCCCAGATGGTGGCCGCCCGGCATCGGCAGCACCTTCGCCTGTGTCGCATCCAGGCGCGGGCAGAGCGAGTCGGCCTTCTCCTCGGTCCCGTACACGCACAGCGTGAGGCCCGCTGGCAGGCGCTTGGCCTCGGGCGCGATCGGCTGGTCGCCGCTCTTGCCGATCCAGTTGCTGACGTGGAATTCGAAGGCCGCCTTTTCGCCGGGGCCCAGCAGGCCCAGCAGCTTGACGCTGGCGCGGGTGCGCTCGGGCAGGCGGTTGTAGGCGAAGGGCAGCACGTCGGCGCCCTGCGAGTAGCCCAGCAGCAGCACCTCGCTGCGGCCCCAGCGGGCGGCGTAGTAGCGGATCAGCCGGTCCAGGTCCGCGGCGACGCCCTCGGGCGTGCGGCGGGTCCAGAAGTAGCGCAGCGAATCCAGGCCGGCGACGGGAATGCCGTCCTTGGCCAGGGCCGCGGCCAGGCGCTTGTCGATGCTGGCCCAGCCGCCGTCGCCCGACACCAGCACGGCGAAGCGCTTGCCGGCGCCCTGCACGGGCACCTCGGTCACGGGCAGGTCCGACAGCTGGCTGGGCGGCAGGGCCAGTCCGGCACGCTTCGCGGCCATCTGCGCGAAGGCGGCGTCGAAGCCGGGCGGTGGCGCGTCGGTCGCCTCGGCGGCGGCGGGTGGCACCCAGCGCGCGTTCGGGACCTGGGTCGCGAAGGCGGCCGGTGCGGTCGGGCCTGCACTGCAGGCGGCCGCGCGCGGATCGGCGCCCATGGCCGTCCAGGCGCCGGCCAGGCGCTTGGCGGGTTGCAGGTCGAAGGCGGGCTCCAGCGGCCGCAAGGTCTGCGCGGCCGGGCCGGGCCGCGCAGGCTCGCCGGCCACGGGTTTGCTGCGGAAGTTCTCGTCGCCGCACATCGGCAGCGGCAGGGCGAGCCGCGGACAGAAGTCCAGCGACAGGGCGCCGGTGTAGGTGTCGGCAGGCGACTGGGCGAGCAGTCCGTAGGCCAGCGCACCGGCTGGGCCTGTGCCGACCAGGATCGGCTCGATGTAGGTGGGCAGCTTCTCGCCCGCCTGCACGAAGCGGGCGAAGTTCTCCAGCGCGCCCGGGCCGTGCACGCATTGCTGGCTGACCGCCGCCAGGCTGCGGTAGAAGCCGAGGCCCGGCACGGCGATCACCATGGCGCCCTGGGCGGTCATGGCCTGCACCAGATGCAGGTCGCGCGGTGTGGGCGCGTCGCTGCCGGTCAGCAGCACCACGAACTGCTGCACCGCGCCGGCAGGGCGGTACAGCGGCACGTCCTTGAAGATCTCGCGGGTGATGCGCTTGGCGGGTTGGGGCAGGCCGGCGCCCGCAGGTGCCGGCGACTGGGCAAGGGCGGCGCAGGCGAGCAGCAGGCCCGAGGCGCCGGCAGCCAGGGTGCGGCGCAGGAAGGAAGTCGGCAATGTCATGCGAGGGAAATCGAAAGCGGGCAGCGCGGCGTCACTTGCCGATCACGCCCTTGGTGCCGCCGCCGATCAGCGCGGCCAGGTCCAGCAGCACCCACAGCGGTGCCACGCCGCCGGGCGCGGCCAGATAGCGCGGCTCCCAGACGGGCTCGAACTTGTCCTTGAAGCTGCGCAGCCCGCGGAAGTTGTAGAAGCGTTCGCCATGCTCGTAGAGCAGACGGCCCAGCCGCTGCCAGCGCGGCGCATGGCGGCGCTCGGCCATGCCGGCCATGGGCGCCATGCCCAGCGCAAAGCGCTGGAAGCCGCGGTCCTTCAGGTGCAGCAGCACCTTGGCAAAGAGGAAGTCCATGGTGCCGGGCGGCGCATCGGGCAGGTGGCGCATCAGGTCGACGGCCGCCTCTTCGGCCGGCGCGGTGACCAGCAGGTTGGCGAAGGCCAGGATGCGGCCCTCGCGCCGGGCCACGGCCACCGGCAGGCGGCGCAGGTAGTCCTCGTCGAAGCGGCCGACCGAGAAGCCTTTCTCGCGCGTCTTCTGACGCGAAAGCCAGGCGTCCGACACGGCGTGCAGCTCGGGCAGGGCGGCTTCCAGCGCCTCGCCCTCGATCACCTCGAACACCAGGCCCTCGCGCTCGCCGCGGTTCATGCCCGAGCGCAGGTTGGCCCGCTTGGCGCCCTTGAGGTCGAACCCGGGCAGCTCGATGTGCGCATGCTCGCCCAGCTTGAAGGCCTGCAGGCCGCAGTCCAGGTACAGCGGCAGGCTGGCCGGGCGCACCTGGTAGAAGGCCGGCCGGCCGCCATGGGTGCGTGCCATCTCGACGAAGCGCCACGCCAGCTCGGCCCATTCGGCCTTGTCGCCCGCGGGGCCGTACAGCGCGATCCAGGAGCGGTTCTGCTTGCCGTACATGAGGAAGCTGCGGCCCGAGGGCGAGAACAGCAGGTGCTTGTCGCCGGTGAGCGCGAAGCAGGCGTCGGCACGCGGGTTGGCGGCCACGATGGCGGCGGCGCGGTCCAGGTCCTCGGTGGTGGGCGCCGCCGCCTGGCCCACAGGCGGGCGCAGCAGCTGCCACAGGCCGTAGGCCATGCCGGCCAGCGCCACGCCCAGCAGCGCGCGCAGCGAGCGCGGTGCCTGCGCGTCCAACTCGAACTGCCACCACAGCCGGTGGGTGTAGGCCACTTCCTGGTAGGCGAAGAACAGCAGCCACAGCGAGCCCGCCAGCACCGCGCCCAGGCCGATCAGCCAGCCGGGCTCCAGCCGCATCGACAGCAGCGAGGAGCGGCGGTCGAACTGCTTGCGCGAGACGACCAGCAGCACCGCCAGCGTGGCCAGCAGGCCGGCCTCGTGCAGCGCGATGCCCTTGGGCAGGGCCAGCACGGCCGAGACCACGGCCAGCACCAGCGCCGCCCACCAGGCCGCATCGAGCCGGTGGAACAGCCCGCGCGCCACCAGCAGCAGGCCCAGCCCGGCCACGCTGCCCAGGAAGTGCGAGGCCTCCACCAGCGGCAGCGGCACGTTGAGCGTGGCCAGCATCTCGCGGGCGTCCTCGGTGAAGGGCGTGACGCCCGAGGCGATGAGCCACAGCCCCGCCACCAGCGTCAGCGCCGCCAGCAGCCGCGGGCTGAGGCGCGTGGCGGCCCGGGCGATGGGCGTGCCCACGCCGCTCTTCAGCTCCCAGCCCAGCACCAGGGCGGTGGCCGCCACCAGCGGCACGATGTAGTAGATGCCGCGGTAGAGCACCAGCGCGGCCAGCATCGAGTCGGCCGGCACGTCGTTGCGGGTGGCCATCAGCATCACCGCCTCGAACACGCCCACGCCGCCGGGCACATGGCTGATGATGCCGGCCACGATGGCGATGGCATAGAAGGCGGTGAAGGCCGGCAGGTCGATGCGCTCGCCCGGCAGCAGGAACCACAGGGCTGCGGCCGAGGCCGTCAGCTCGAAGGCCGAGATGACCAGCTGCCGTACCGCCAGGCCCGCCGGCGGCAGCCGCAGGCGCCAGCGGCCGGCGATCTGCAGGTTGCGCTGGCGCCGGCACAGCGCCAGGAACACGCCCACGCCCATCAGCAGCAGGCCCGAGCCCAACTGGAGCAGTTCTGGCGGCAGGCCGACCAGCCCCGCCACGTCGGGCGCGCCCCACAACAGTGCCACCGCGCCGAAGGCCGTGATGCCCAGGCCGAAGGCCGCCGCATTGAACACCACCACCTGCGCCACCTGGTGCGCCTTGAGCCCGGCCGCCGTGTACAGCCGGGTGCGCACCGCGCCGCCGGTCAGCGGGCCGAGGCCGATGGTGTTGGACAGCGCATAGGCCGTGAAGGAGGTCAGCAGCACCGTGCCCCGGTTCACCCGGGCGTGGGCGTAGGCGAGGGCGGAGAAGTCGTAGCCCGAGAGGATCAGGTAGCTGGCGGCGGTGGCCATCAGCGCCAGCACGATGTCCATCTCGTGCGTGCCGGCGATGGCCCGCATCACGTCGTCGTAGCGCACCTCGCCGGCCAGGCCGTGCAGGGCGGCGGCGAGCAGCAGGCACAGCAGCAGTGCTGCGGCGGCGATCAGCCAGGGTTTGAGGCGCTGCCAGCCGAGGGCGACGGCTTCTGTAGGAACAGGGCGCGTCCCCGTCGAGGCGGAGTCGGGGGAAGGGTGGGAAAGCTCGGTCACGGTGTACAAAGAGGGGGCCTGCCGGCATGCGCCGACGGCCTCAAGCCACAACGCAGGGCCCGGCCGCCGCGTTGGCCCGGTCCCGAAATTTTGTTGATTCCATGAGCAAAACTCCCCCCGACTGGTTGTCCAAGGGCGTCTCGCTGCTGCGCCCGGGCGCGCCGGCAGACGCCGCGGGCGCCGCCAGGCCGGCCCCCGCCGCCACCGGCGATGCGCGCCCGACCCGCACCCTGACCGAACGCATGGCCGCCACGCTGCGCCGCCATGGCGAGGCCCTGCCGCCCCGCGCGCTGCGCCGCATGCTCGAAGACCTGCAGGGCGTGACCGACAGCCGCACCAGCGAGGTCGAGGCCGGCCGCCGCGCCCATGCCGTGATGACGGCCTACCAGGCGCTGACCGCCGACGAGCGCCGTGACGTCTGGCTCCTGATGGCCGAATGCTTCGCCCCCGACGGCGCCAAGCTGAAGACCGCGCGCGAGCAATACGAAGCCGCCGAACCCGGCTCGCCCGAGCAGGCCCAGGCCGAGGCCAAGTTGCGTCGCGCCTCGGCCTCGCCCCGGGCTCGTCTGCTGCAACGTTTCGCCATCCCCGAGGAAGGGCTGCGCTTCCTGGTCGGCCTGCGGGCCGAGCTGCTGCCGGTGGTGCGCAAGGACCGTCGCCTCGCCGCGCTGGACGCCGAGCTGGAGCAGCTGTTCTCGACCTGGTTCGACGTTGCCTTCCTCGACCTCAAGCGCATCAGCTGGGATTCGCCCGCCTCGCTGATCGAGAAGCTGATCGAGTACGAGGCCGTGCACGACATCAAGAGCTGGTCCGACGTCAAGAACCGGCTGGACGACACCGACCGCCGCTGCTACGGCTTCTTCCATCCCCGCCTGCCCGGCGTGCCGCTGATCTTCGTGGAGGTGGCGCTGACCGACGCCATCAGCGATGCCATCGCGCCGCTGCTGGACGAGGCGGCCACCGCCACCCCGGCGCACAAGGCTTCGACCGCGATCTTCTACTCCATCAGCAACACCCAGACCGGCCTGCGGGGCGTGAGCTTCGGCGATTCGCTGATCAAGCGGGTGGTGGAGACGCTGCGCGAGGAATTCCCCAAGCTCAAGAACTTCGCGACGCTCTCGCCCATCCCCGGGCTGCGCCAGTGGCTGGGCGGCCAGGCCGCGGCCCTGCTGCCACGCCTGCCCGACAAGCAGGCCCAGGCGCTGGGCCGTCACTTGGGCAGCCTGCCGCCCACGGCCGACCGGCTGCTGGCGGCGCTGGACGATGCGCCTTCGCTGGGCGAGCGCTCGCCGCTGCGTCAGACGCTGCTGCACCTGGCGGCCGAGTACCTGGGTCGGGTCGGCCAGGATGGCAAGCCCGCCGACCCGGTGGCACGCTTCCACCTCGGCAACGGCGCGCGGGTCGAGCGGCTCAACTGGGCCGCCGACCTGTCGCCCAAGGGCATCAAGCAGTCCTGGGGCCTGATGGTCAACTACCTGTACGACCTCAAGCGCCTGGACAAGCACCGCGCCCTGCTCGCCGACGGCAAGGTGCCGGTGTCGGGCGACATCGAGGGGCTGCTGCTCTGAGCCCCTGCTGAATCCCCGGGCCGATTCCATCCCACAAGCGCCGCCGGCCCCGGCGCATCCAAGACGAGAGACGGAGACAAGCCATGACCCCCCCACCGATCCATCGGCGCAGCCTGCTGCGCCTGGCCGCGGCCGGCGCCGCTGCCGCCTGCGCCGGCGTGCGCGCGCAGAGCACCTGGCCCAGCCGGCCCGTGACGCTGGTCGTGCCCTTTCCCGCCGGCGGCGGCACCGACGCCTTCGCGCGGCCGCTGGCGGCGCAGTTCACCAAGGCGACCGGCCACACGCTGGTGATTGACAACCGCGGGGGCGCGGGCGGCACCGTGGGCGCCAGCATCGCGGCCAAAGGCGCGCCCGACGGCCACACGCTGTTCATGGGGGCCGTGCACCATGCCATCGCGCCGGCCATCTACCCCAAGCTGGACTACGACATCGAGCGTGACTTCGTGCCGTTGATGCTGCTGGCCAACGTGCCGCAGGTGGTGGTGGTCAACCCGCGGCGCGTCACCCAGCCCGGCATCAAGGAATTCATCGCCTTTGCCAGGCAGAACCCCGGCAAGCTCAACTACGCCTCGGCCGGGGCGGGAACCTCGCACCACCTGGCGGGCGAACTCTTCAAGCTGCAGACCGGCACCTTCATCACGCACATCCCCTACCGCGGCGCCGGCCCCATGCTGCAGGACCTGATCGCCGGCAACGTGGACTGTGGCTTCGACGGGCTGGGCTCGTCGGCGCAGCACATCAAGGCCGGCCGCATCAAGGCGCTGATGGTCTCGGGCGCGCAGCGCAACGCCGCCTTTCCCGATGTGCCCAGCGCCAGCGAGTCGGGCCTGCCCGACTACACCGTCACCACCTGGTACGGCCTGTGGGCGCCCAAGGGCACGCCGCCCGAGCTGGCGGCGCGCATCACCGAGGACATGCGCCGGACGCTGGCCGCCGACGAGCTCAAGACCATCTGGGCCAACAACGGCTCCGAGATCCCGAACCTGACCGGCGCGGCCTATGGCCAGTTCGTCTCGGCCGAGGTCAAGCGCTGGGCGGCGGTGGTCAAGGCCTCGGGAGCCAAACTCGAATAGATTTGGCTTCCATGAGCGACAAGAACGATGCGATCGACCTGGCGCGCGACGGCGCCATCGCCACCCTGACGCTGCGCAACCCCGGCCGGCTCAACGCCATGACCCGCGGCATGTGGCACGGCCTGCGGGCCGCTGCCGAGGGGTTGGCGGCCGATGCCAGCCTTCGCTGTGTGGTCGTGCGCGGGGAGGGCGGTGCCTTCTGCGCCGGCGGCGACATCTCCGAATACCCGGCCTTCCGCTACGACGTGGCGAGCCTGCGGCACTTCCACGAGGAGGAGGTTTGGGGCGCCCTGGCGGCGCTGCTGGCCTGCCCGGTGCCGCTGGTGGCGCAGATCGAGGGTGCCTGCATGGGGGCCGGGCTGGAGATTGCCAGCTGCTGCGACATCCGCCTGGCCGGCGCCTCGGCCCGCTTCGGCGCGCCCATCGCCAAGCTGGGCTTCCCGATGGCGCCGCGCGAGGCCGCGCTGGTGCGCAGCCAGATCGGTGACGCCCTGGCGCGCGACATGCTGCTGGCCGCCGGCCTGCATCCGGCGCCGAGGCTGCTGGCGGCGGGCTTCCTGCTCGACGTGCTGCCCGACGCGGAGGTGGCCGATGCGGCCTGGCGCCATGCCCAGCGCATCGCCAGCCTGGCGCCGCAGGCCGCCCGGCTGCACAAGGCCACCTTCCGCGCCCTGGCCGCGGGCGAGATGCAGCAACTGCTGTCGGGCGCCTACGACTACGCAGACACGGCCGAGCACCGCGAGGGCATCGATGCCTTTCTCGCGAAAAGGCCGCCCCGCTTCGGCTGAATCCGTGAATACTCGGCCCCTGTCCAAGAACCCCTCCCCATCCAACCGCCCCTTCGTCTTCCGCCCTTCATGAGCTCCACGCCCAACGCCAACCTCTTTGCCGCGCTGCGCGCCGCCTTCCCGCACGACCTGGACGAGATCGCCGTCGAGACCGACGACGGCCTGGCCTATTCCTGGCGCGACCTGGAGCGGGCCAGCGCCATGATCGCCAATCTGCTGGGCAGCCTGGGCCTGGAGCCGGGGGCGCGGGTGGCGGTGCAGGTCGAGAAGTCGGTGGAGGCCATGCTGCTGTACCTGGCCACGCTGCGGGCCGGCTACGTCTTCCTGCCGCTGAACACCGCCTATCAGCGCGCCGAGATGGAGTACTTCATCGGCAATGCCGAGCCCGAGGTGGTGGTGTGCACCAGCGCCAACCTCGGCTGGGTGGAGCCCGTCGCCAAGGCGGCCGGCACGCGCTGGGTGTTCACGCTGGACGACAACCGCACCGGCACCCTGCTGGGCCACGCCGCCACCTGCAGTGCCGAGCACGAGATCGTGCGCAAGGCCGACGACGATCTGGCGGCCATCCTCTACACCAGCGGCACCACCGGCCGCAGCAAGGGCGCGATGCTGTCGCACCGCAACCTGCGCAGCAATGCCGAGGTGCTCAAGACCTACTGGGGCTGGACGCACGGCGACGTGTTGCTGCACGCGCTGCCCATCTTCCACGTCCACGGGCTGTTCGTGGCCATCCATGGCGCGCTGCTCAATGGCAGCAAGATGCTCTGGTTCGGCAAGTTCGACCCCAAGCGCGTCATCGCCAAGCTGCCCGAGGCGACCGTCTTCATGGGCGTACCCACGCTCTATGTGCGCATGCTGGCCGAGCCCACGCTGAGCCTGGCGGCCTGCGACAACATGCGCCTGTTCATCAGCGGCTCGGCGCCGCTGCTCATCGAGACCTTCAATGACTGGCAGACCCGCACCGGCCACACCATCCTGGAGCGCTACGGCATGAGCGAAACCATCATGCTGACCTCCAATCCCTACACCTCGGTGCAGGGCGCGCGGCGCGGCGGCACGGTGGGCTTTCCGCTGCCGGGCGTCAAGCTGCGGGTGCGGGCCTATGAAGACGGCAAGCCGCCGCGCGACTGCGATCGCGACGAGATCGGCAACATCGAGGTGGCCGGCCCGAATGTGTTCGCCGGCTACTGGCGCATGCCCGAGAAGACCAAGGAAGAGTTCACGCCCGACGGCTTCTTCAAGACCGGCGACGTGGGCAAGGTCGACACGCTGGGCTATGTGACCATCGTGGGCCGCAGCAAGGACCTGATCATCAGCGGCGGCTACAACGTGTACCCGGCCGAGATCGAGGGCTACATCAACGAGATGCCCGGCGTGGCCGAGAGCGCGGTGGTGGGGGTGCCGCATCCCGACTTCGGCGAGGTGGGCGTGGCGGTGGTGGTGGGCAAGCCGGGCGCCTCGCCCGACGCCGACGCCATCGTGGCCGAGCTCAAGTCCAAGCTGGCCAACTTCAAGATCCCCAAGCGCTGCTTCGTCGTCGACGAACTGCCGCGCAACCAGATGGGCAAGGTGCAGAAGGCCTTGCTTCGCGACCAGCACAAGACACTATTCACCTGATTCGGCAAGCGGCCCGCCCAGCATGAAACCGGCGCAGCCCGATTGATCGAAGGGCCGCGGAGCAGGCCATGCGAGAGCACCCGAGGAACTGGCTTTGCCAGGCCTCCGGGTGCGCCCCCCTCCAAGCCGAAGGCGCCAGAGAGGGGGGAGCCGCGAAGCGGCATGGGGGGTGGCGCAGGTTCACTGCACGAGCAGCACCGGCAGGTCGCTCTCGGCGATCACCTTGGTGGCCACCGAGCCCATCAGCGCGCGGCCCAGGGTGCCATGGCCGTGCGTGCCCATGACGACCAGGCCCGCGCCGCATTCCTCTGCGGCACGCACGATCTCCTCGGCGGCCTGCCCATGGCGGGTCTGCACCGAGGCGTTGGCGATGCCCAGGCCCTGCAGCTGCTGCTTCACCGGATCGATCACCTTGGCGCCTTCTTCCTTGTAGTACTCGGCCAGGGTGTCCTTCGCGATGTGGCGGCTGGCATGCGGCGGGATGGCCGGGCACACATGCACCAGCACCAGCTCATGGCCATCGACGAACATGCTTCGCTGGGCGGCGATGTAGTCCAGTGCCTTGCGGGTGAACTCACTGCCATCCACGGCGACGACGATCTTCATTGCTCTTGCTCCTTTTCTGGGGTGAGGACATGCGCCACGAGGGCGCAGCCCAGTGTGGCTGTTGGGGACCGCGCTCAGCGCAATACCAGCACGGGCAATGTGGAATGGGTGAGCACGTGCTGGGTCTCGCTGCCCAGCAGCAGCCGCTTGATGCCCTTGCGGCCGTGCGAGGCCATCACGATCAGATCGGCCTTGTGCTTGCGCGCGGCGCTGATGATCGACTCGGCCACCAGGTCGGACTTGACCACCGCGGCCCGCGCCTTCACGCCCTTGGCCTGCACCTGGGCCACCACCTTGTCCACCAGCTCGCGGGCCTGCTCGGACCATTGCTTCTCGATGCGCGCGACGTCCTGCGTCTCGAACACCACGGCGCCTTCGAGATAGCTCACCGGGTAGCGCGGCACCACGTTCAGCACCACGATCTCGGCGCCGCAGGTCTGGGCGAGCGCGGTGGCGTGCTGGACGGCTTTCTTCGACAGGCTCGAGCTGTCGGTGGGGACGAGGATGCGCTGGTACATGGTCTGAGGCTCCGTGTTGATGTGGCTCCAGCATAGGCAGCCCGGCACTGCCGAAACTTGACCAGGGTCAAGGCCTGCGAGGGTGCGTGCGCGCAGCATCGGACCATGCAACCTGCCCTTCCTCTAGGCTCCGCCAGCGCACCGACGGAAGCCGACGTTCAGGCCCGCACGGCCCTCGACGACCCGGCCGAATGGCCGGCCTTCGGCCACGAACTGCGCGCGGGCGGTGACTGGGAGTCGCAGGTCTGCGTGGAAGGCATCCACTGCGCAGCCTGCGCCTTCACCATCGAGGACGCCCTGCTGCGCCTGCCCGGCGTGCGCAAGGTGACGGTCAATGCCGCGAGCCGCCGTGCGCGCGTGGTGTGGTCACCCTCGCAGGTGCAGCCCTCGCGCTGGTTCGCCGCGGTGGCCGAGGCGGGCTACCGCTTCGCGCCCGCCGCCGATGCCTCGCTGCGCATTGCACGGCAGAAGGAAGCAAGGCGCGCGCTCTTCCGCTGGCTGGTGGCCGGCCTGTGCATGATGCAGGTGATGATGTATGCGCTGCCGGCCTACGTGGCCGGCCCGGGCGAGATGACGCCCGACATCGAGCGCCTGCTGCGCTGGGCCTCGTGGGTGCTCACGCTGCCCGTCATGGCCTTCGCCTGCGGTCCCTTCTTCGGCAGCGCCTGGCGCGATCTGCGCCACGGCCGCATCGGCATGGACGTGCCCGTGGCGCTGGGCATGGCCATCGCCTTCGTGGTCAGCACGGCGGGCACCTTCGACCCCGACGGTGCGCTGGGCCACGAGGTGTACTTCGACTCGCTCACCATGTTCGTGTTCTTCCTGCTCACCGGCCGCTGGCTGGAGTCTCGGCTGCGCGACCGCACGGCGGGTGCGCTCGATGCGCTGGCCGGCCGCCTGCCGGAGACGGCCGAGCGGCGGCAGATCCACGGCGGCTTCGAGCGCGTGCCGTTGCGCCGCGTGCAGGTGGGCGACGTGCTGCGCGTGCGGCCGGGCGAGGCCTTTCCCGTCGACGGCATCGTGGTCGACGGCGACACGCTGGCCGACGAGGCGCTGCTGACCGGCGAGTCGCGCCCCGTGGCCAAGCCCTATGGCGAGACGGTGCATGCCGGCAGCCACAACCTGTCGGCGCCCGTGCTGGTGCTCGTGCGGCAGGTGGGCAGCGGCACGCGCTTCGCGCAGATCGTGGCGCTCATGGAAAGCGCAGCCATGCAGCGCCCGCGGCTGGCCGCGATGGCCGACCGCATCGCGCGGCCCTTCCTGCTGGCGGTGGTGCTCGCGGCGGGCGGTGCGGCGCTGTGGTGGTGGCCGGTGGACCCGGGTCATGCGCTGATGGTCGCGGTCTCGGTGCTGATCGTGACCTGTCCCTGCGCGCTCTCGCTGGCGACGCCCGCGGCCATGCTGGCCAGCGCAGGCGCGCTGGCACGGCGTGGCGTGCTGGTGGCCCACATGCAGGCGCTGGAATCGCTGGCCACGGCGCAGACGGTGGTCTTCGACAAGACCGGAACACTCACGCGCGGCACGCCGCGGCTGGACCGGGTCTACAGCCGCCGCGGCACGCTGCCCGGCGACGCACTCGAACTCGCGGTGGCACTGGCCGAAGGTTCGCTGCACCCGGCCGCACGGGCGTTGCGCCAGGCCTGGGACGCGCAGCGTCGCGTTCCGCCCGCGTGGCGTGCCGAGGCAATGCAGGAACTGCACGGGCAGGGCGTGCAGGGCCTCCTGCGGCCGCAGCAGGGCGATGCGCCCGCGCGCCATGTGCGGCTGGGCAGTGCGGCCTTCTGCGAGGCCCGTGCGCTGCAGACCGACGCCATGCAGGTCCACCTGCGCGACGACGAGGGGTGGGTGGCCAGCTTCGCGCTCGCCGAAGACCTGCGGCCCGAAGCGCCGGAGGCGATCGCGCGGCTCAAGGCCCAGGGCTTGGTGCCACGCCTGCTTTCCGGCGACCGCGAGGCCGCCGCGCAGCGGCTGGCGGCCAGCGCCGGCATCGACACGGCACGCGGCGGCTGCAGCCCCGAGGACAAGCTGCACGAGGTGCGCCGCCTGCAGGCGCAGGGCAGGGCGGTCGCCATGGTGGGCGACGGTCTCAACGACGGGCCGGTGATCGCGCAGGCCGACGCCTCCTTCGCCTTCGGCAATGCCGTGCCGCTCACGCAGGCGCGCGCCGACTTCGTGGTGCTGGCCGATTCGCTGCAGGCGGTGCCCGACACCGTGGCACAGGCGCGGCGCACGTTGCGCATCGTGCGACAGAACCTGGTCGGGTCCGCGGCCTACAACGCGCTGTGCGTGCCCCTGGCGCTGGCAGGCTGGCTGCCGGCCTGGCTGGCTGGCCTGGGCATGGCGCTCAGCTCGCTGGTGGTGGTGCTCAACAGTGCACGCCTGTCGCGCATGGATGCCGGCGGAATCCAACCGACAGTGGCCTCGGCGGAGCGCATGCCTGCGGATGCCACGCTGGTGCCGCAAGGCTGAGGGGGAAGGGCCATGGACATCCTCTTCGTGCTCGTGCCGCTGTCGGTGCTGCTGGTGCTGCTGATCATCGCGGGCCTGTGGTGGGCCGTGGAGCGCGGCCAGTTCGATGACGTGGAACAGGAAGGCGCGCGCATTCTGCAAAGCGATTGATCTCCGTCAATCGACCGGCGGGAACCGAGTCGGACACTGCCTACAAGTTCCTCAACCTGGTTCCCAAGATGCAGTCCTCCCACTCACCTGCGGCGCTCTACAACGACACGGTCGTGCGCCAGTTCTCGCTGATGGCCGTGGCCTGGGGCGTGGTCGGCATGCTCGTCGGCGTGATCATCGCCGCCCAGCTGACCTGGCCCGATCTCAACCTCGGCATTCCCTGGCTGAGCTACGGACGCCTGCGGCCGCTGCACACCAACGCGGTCATCTTCGCCTTCGGCGGTTGCGCGCTCTTTGCCACCAGCTACCACGTGGTGCAGCGCACCTGCCAGACGCGGCTGTTCGCGCCTGGCCTGGCGGCCTTCACCTTCTGGGGCTGGCAGGCCGTCATCGTGGCTGCGGCCATCAGCCTGCCGCTGGGCTACACCACCGGCAAGGAATACGCCGAGCTCGAATGGCCCATCGACATCCTGATCACGCTGGTCTGGGTGTCGTATGCCATCGTGTTCTTCGGCACGGTGGGCACGCGCAAGGTCAAGCACATCTATGTGGCCAACTGGTTCTACGGTGCCTTCATCATCGCGGTGGCCCTGCTGCATGTGGTCAACAGCGCCGAGGTGCCCGCGGGCTGGATGAAGAGCTACTCGGCCTATGCCGGCGTGCAGGACGCCATGGTGCAGTGGTGGTACGGCCATAACGCGGTGGGCTTCTTTCTCACCGCCGGCTTCCTGGGGATGATGTACTACTACATCCCCAAGCAGGCCGAGCGCCCGGTCTACAGCTACCGCCTGTCGATCGTGCACTTCTGGGCGCTGATCTTCACCTACATGTGGGCGGGTCCGCACCACCTGCACTACACCGCGCTGCCGGACTGGACGCAGTCGCTGGGCATGCTGTTCTCGCTGATCCTGCTGGCGCCCAGCTGGGGCGGGATGATCAACGGCATCATGACCCTGTCGGGTGCCTGGCACAAGCTGCGCACCGATCCGATCCTGCGCTTCCTGATCGTGGCCCTGTCCTTCTACGGCATGTCCACCTTCGAGGGCCCGATGATGTCCATCAAGACGGTCAACGCCCTCAGCCACTACACCGACTGGACCATCGGCCACGTGCACTCCGGCGCCCTCGGCTGGGTGGGCCTGATCTCGATGGGCTCGCTCTACTACCTGATCCCGCGCATGTGGGGCCGCACCACGATGCACAGCATCAAGGCCATCGAGCTGCACTTCTGGATGGCCACCATCGGCATCGTGCTCTACATCGCCGCCATGTGGATCGCCGGCGTGATGCAGGGCCTGATGTGGCGCGCGATCAACCCCGACGGCACGCTCACCTACACCTTCGCCGAAGGCGTGAAGGCCACCTTCCCCTTCTACGTGGTGCGCCTGCTGGGCGGCCTGCTGTACCTGGGCGGCATGCTGGTCATGGCCTGGAACGTGTGGATGACCGTGATCTCGGGCCGTGCGGTGCGCGCCACCATCCCGGCCCCGCAAGCGGCGCATGCCTGAACGAACGGAGCACAAGAACATGAGCCAGACGACGCCCTCCACGTCCACCGGCTTCTCGCATGAGAAGGTCGAGACGAACAACTTCCTGATGATCGTGCTGATCCTGCTGGTCGTCGCCGTCGGCGGCCTGGTGGAGATCGTGCCGCTGTTCTTCCAGAAGTCCACCACCGAGCCCATCGCCGGCCTCAAGCCCTACACGGCGCTGCAGCTGGCCGGCCGCGACATCTACCTGCGCGAGGGTTGCTACAACTGCCACTCGCAGATGATCCGCCCCTTCCGCGCCGAGACGCTGCGCTATGGCCACTACTCGGTGGCCGGCGAGTTCGTGTACGACCACCCCTTCCAGTGGGGCAGCAAGCGCACCGGCCCCGACCTGCAGCGCGTGGGCGGCAAGTACAGCGACGAGTGGCACCGCATCCACCTGAACAACCCGCGTGACGTGGTGCCCGAGTCCAACATGCCCGCCTACAGCTGGCTGGAGAAGAACACCGTGGACGCCGCGGCCCTGCCGTCCCACATGCGGGCCCTGCGCAAGGTGGGCGTGCCCTACACCGACGAGGACATCGCCGGCGCGCAGGCTGCCGTCGAAGGCAAGACCGAAATGGAAGCCACCATCGCCTACCTGCAGTCGCTGGGCCGTGCCCTGAAGTAAGCGAACGAGGAGTACCCACATCATGGACCTGACCACCCTGCGTTCCATCGCCACTGTCGTGTGCTTCGTGCTCTTCCTGGGCATCGTGGCCTGGGCCTATGCGCGGCGCAACCGTGCCGGCTTCGAGGAGGCAGCACGCCTGCCCTTCGAGCAGGACTGAGCGCACCGCGCCAACGCATCGAACGAGAGAGATCACGATGAGCGACTTCATCAACAACTTCTGGTCGAACTACGTCATCGCCGCCACGGTGCTGAGCATCCTGGGCTGCGCGATCCTGCTGTGGATGACGGCGCGCAAGCGCGTCGTCGCCGACAAGGACAACACCACCGGCCACGTCTGGGACGAGGACCTGCGCGAGGCCAACAACCCGCTGCCGCTGTGGTGGGTGGGCCTGTTCATCATCACCATCGTCTTCGCGGTGGGCTACCTGGCCTTCTTCCCCGGCCTGGGCAGTGTGCAGGGCAAGCTGGGCTGGAGCTCGGCCGGCGAGTACAAGGCCGAGGTCGAGAAGGCCAATGCGGAGCTGGCCCCCGTCTATGCGCGCTTCGCCAGTGCGCCGGTGGAGCAGGTGGCCGCCGACCCCGCAGCGCGCGCCATCGGCGAGCGGCTGTTCATGAACAACTGCGCCCAGTGCCACGGCTCGGACGCGCGGGGCAGCAAGGGCTTTCCCAACCTGACCGACAACGACTGGCTGCACGGCGGCACGCCCGACAAGATCATCGAGACCATCACGATGGGCCGCGTCGGCGTCATGCCGCCCATGGCCGCGGCCGTGGGCAGCGCGGACGACGTGAAGAACGTGGCCAACTACGTGCTCAGCCTGTCGGGCAGCCCGCACGACTCGGTGCGCGCCGGCCTGGGCAAGGCCAAGTTCGCGGTCTGTGCGGCCTGCCATGGCGCCGACGGCGGCGGCAACCAGGCGCTGGGCGCCCCGCGGCTCAACGACAACATCTGGCTGCACGGCTACGGCGAGGCCGCCATCATGGCCATGGTCAACAACGGCAAGCAGAACGTGATGCCGGCGCAGAACGAGCGGCTGACCGAGGCGCAAATCCGCGTGCTCGCGAGTTACGTCTGGGGCCTGTCCCACAACGCCACCACGGCGTCGGCCAAGCCTTGAGTGGCTTCATGACCCTCCGAGCCTGATCCCCACGAACGAAGGCGCCCGCGGGCGCCCCAACGCCATGTCCGCATCCTCCAACGCGCCCACGCCCAACCCTCGGCGCGTCATCCCCATTGCCGCCGAGCCGCCGGCCGAGGAGGCCGTGTCGCTGTACGCCGCGAGCAAGAAGATCTACCCGCGCGCGGTGCAGGGCCTGTTCGCGCGCTGGCGCTGGGCCATGGTGTTCGCCACGCAGCTGGTGTTCTACGGCCTGCCGTGGCTGAGTTGGGGCGAGCGGCAGGCGGTGCTGTTCGACCTGGCATCGCGGCGCTTCTACCTGTTCGGGCTGGTGCTGTATCCGCAGGACCTGATCTACCTGTCGGGCCTGCTGGTCATCTCGGCGCTGTCGCTTTTCCTTTTCACCGCAGTGGCGGGGCGGCTGTGGTGCGGCTATGCCTGCCCGCAGACGGTGTACTCCGAGATCTTCATGTGGGTGGAGCAGAAGATCGAAGGCAGCCGCACGGCGCGCATGCGGCTGGACGGCGAATCGCTCTCGATGGAGAAGCTGGTCAAGAAGGCCTACAAGCACATCGTGTGGATCGCCATCGCCATGTGGACCGGCTTCACCTTCGTGGGCTACTTCACGCCGGTGCGTGAGCTGGGCCTGGCCTTCCTGCAGACGCAGATGGGCTCCTGGGAGGTGTTCTGGGTCTTCTTCTATGCCTTCGCCACCTACGGCAACGCCGGCTTCATGCGCGAGCAGGTGTGCAAGTACATGTGCCCCTATGCGCGCTTCCAGAGCGCCATGTTCGACCGCGACACGCTGATCGTCACCTACGACCCTGGCCGCGGCGAGCCGCGGGCGCCGCGGGGCCGCAGCGTGGACTACAAGGCCCGCGGCCTGGGCGAATGCATCGACTGCGACCTGTGCGTGCAGGTCTGCCCCACGGGCATCGACATCCGCCAGGGCCTGCAGTACGAATGCATCGGCTGCGGCCAGTGCGTGGACGCCTGCAACACCGTGATGGAGAAAATGAACTACCCGAAGGGCCTCATCCGCTACGACACGGTCAACGGCATGGCCGGCCACTGGAGCCGCGCGCAGCTGTGGCGCCGCGTGCTGCGGCCGCGCGTGCTCATCTATGCCTCGGTGCTGATGCTGCTGGTGGTGGGCATGCTCGTCAGCCTGGTGGCCCGCACGCCGCTGAAGGTGGACGTGGTGCGCGACCGGGCGTCGCTGGCCCGCATCGCCGAAGGCGGCCGGCTGGAGAACGTCTACCGCCTGCAGATCATGAATGCCACCGAGCGCCCACAGAAGTACCGCCTGGCGGCGCAGGGGCTCGATGGCATCGCCGTCTCGCCCGACACGCCGGTGGAAGTCGGCCCGGCCGAGGCCCGCTGGGTGGCCGTGCGGCTGAGCATTCCCTACGGCAGTGCCGCCCCCGGTTCGCACAGCGTGCGCATCGAGGTGGGCGAGGAGGGCGGCGGCGCCCATGTGGCCGAGAAGGCCGCCTTCCTGGTGCCGCGCTGACTGCCCGACGCATCGACTTCGCATCCATCACGACGAGGACCCCATGACGAACCCGACGACGCTTGCTTCCGCCTCCCTGGTCGAGCCCTCCAGCGGTCCCTGGTGGCGCCATCCGCTGATGTGGATGGTGGTGGGCGGTCCGGCGGTGGTGGTGGTGGCCGGCTTTGCCACGCTGTGGCTGGCGGTGCACAGCCCCGATCCGGTGATCGAGGCGGACTACTACCGCCGGGGCATCGAGATCAACCGCACCCTGGAGGCCCAGCGTGCGCTGACGCCGGCGCAGCAGGCCCGCAACCACGTGACGACCCCCACGCGGAACCTGCCTCCCGCGCAGCCTTGACATGGCGCGTCGCTCACCGGCACGGCCCTCCACGCCCAGGCAGGCCCCGTTGCGCGGCCGCCCGCGGGGACGTCGGCGCCCCGCAAACCAGAAGACGGAGACTCCTCGCATGCTGCGCCAGCCTCACTGCCTGATGGCCATCGCCTGGCCGGCCTTCCTGGCCGCCTGCCTGATGGAGTTCCTGGTCTTCGGCTTCGTCGATCCGGCGGAATTGCGCTGGTTCGGCCATGTGCTGGAGATGCCGCGGCAGGCCATCTACGCGCTGGGCTTTTTCGGCTTCTGGGTCGTGACCATGGTGTGCAGCGCGACCACGGCACTGCTGATGCGCACGCCGGCCCAGGTCAATGCGCAGCCGGGGCCGGGCGGGCCGGCCTGAAGATCCCAGCAATGAAAAAGGGACGCCGTGGCGTCCCTCTCGTCTGCCGATGCGGCGGTCGACTTGCGCGAGCCGGCCGCCGTTCGCGCCTCAGGCGCAGACCGTGGGGTTCACCATCCGCCGTAGCGCCTCCGCATCGAGGATGCGCACATGCCGCTGGTTCACCTCCACGATGCCGTCGTCGACGAACTTGGACAGGGTGCGGCTCACCGTCTCGAGCTTGAGGCCCAGGTAGCTGCCGATTTCCTCGCGGGTCATGCGCAGCACCAGCTCGGAGGCCGAGAAGCCGCGCGCATGCAGGCGCTGCACCAGGTTCAGCAGGAAGGCGGCCAGGCGCTCCTCGGCCCGCATGCTGCCCAGCAGCAGCATCACGCCATGCTCGCGCACGATCTCGCGGCTCATGATCTGGTGCACATGGCGCTGCAGCGCCGACACCTCGCGCGACAGTTCCTCGATGCGGTCGAAGGGCATCACGCAGACCTCGGAATCCTCCAGCGCCACGGCGTCGCAGGTGTGGCGGTCGTTGACGATGCCGTCCAGGCCGATGATCTCGCCGGCCATCTGGAAACCGGTGACCTGGTCGCGGCCGTCCTCCGAGGTGATGCGGGTCTTGAACACGCCGGTGCGGATGGCGTAGAGCGAGACGAACTGCTCGCCGTTGTGGAACAGCAGTTCCTTGCGGCGCACCTTGCGGCGCGTGGCGACCAGCGAATCCAGTCGCTGCAGTTCCTCCGGCGACAGGCCCACGGGCATGCACAACTCGCGCAGGTTGCAGTTGGAACAAGCGACTTTGATGGATTCTGGGGTCATGGTGTGTCCGACTCTGTAGGGTGGGGGACGGCCCGACGCCTCGCTCGTGGGGTCTGTGGCGTCCGAAAGCTCCCGTGTCAGTCATTCTCCGACAGCGATCAACTTTCTGTTTGATGTGGATCAAGCGCCGATCATGGCTTCGAACGCACATTAGAGGCAACAACCCTGGCGCTGCTGTGCCCTCCTGCTGCGATGAGTTCCCTGCCCATCCCGTCCTCCTGCGCGGCCGAGCCCGCGGTGCTGTCGACGTCGCTGCTGCGCCGTTTCGACGTGCCGGGCCCGCGCTACACCTCCTACCCGACCGCCGACCGCTTCGTGGAGGCCTTCGGCCCCGCTGAGTATGCCCAGGCCCTGGTCCAGCGCCGCGAAGCGGCCGGCGCCCGTGCGCTGCCGCTGTCGCTGTACGTGCACATCCCGTTCTGCGAGTCGCTCTGCTACTACTGCGCCTGCAACAAGATCATCACGCGCCACCACGAGCGCGCGGCGGAATACCTGCAGGACCTGTTGTGCGAGCTGCGGCTGCAGGTGGCCGAACTCGGCCGGGGCGAGCCGGTGAGCCAGCTGCACCTGGGTGGTGGCACGCCCACCTTCTTCAGCGACGAGGAGCTGTCCACCCTGATGACGGCGCTGCGCGAGTCCTTCGACTTCCTGCCCGGCGCCGAATGCTCCATCGAGGTCGACCCGCGCACGGTCGATGAGGCCCGGCTTGCGCACCTGGCGGCGCTGGGCTTCAACCGCCTGAGCTTCGGTATCCAGGACTTCGATGCGCAGGTCCAGAAGGCGGTGCACCGCATCCAGCCCGCGTCCGAGGTCTTCGCGCTGATGGCAGCGGCACGACGGCTGGGTTTCACCTCGATCAACGCCGACCTGATCTACGGTCTGCCGCGGCAGAACAGCACGTCCTTCGAGCGCACGCTGGCGCAGGTGGTGGAGCTGCGGCCCGACCGCATCGCCCTGTACGCCTACGCCCATCTGCCCGAGCGCTTCAAGCCGCAGCGGCGGATCCTGTCGCAGGAGCTGCCCGACGCTGCCACGAAGATCGACATGCTGTCGCGTGCCATCGGCGTGTTCGGCGAGGCGGGCTATGTCTACATCGGCATGGACCATTTCGCGGTGCCCGAGGATGCCCTGGCCATCGCCAAGCGCCAGGGCCGGCTGCACCGCAACTTCCAGGGCTACAGCACCCAGCCCGACTGCGACATCATCGGCCTGGGCGTCTCGGCCATCGGCCGCGTCGGTGCCAGCTACAGCCAGAACGCCAAGACGCTGGAGGACTACCGCGACCGCCTGCAGCAGGGCCAACTGCCCGTGGTGCGCGGCCTGGCCCTGGGCCGCGACGACGTGGTGCGCCGCGCGGTCATCATGGCCATCATGTGCCAGGGCCGCATCGACTTCGAGGCCATGGGCGCCGCCAATCTGGTGGACTTCCGCCAGTACTTCGCGGCCGAGCTGCAGGCGTTGCAGCCCCTGGCGGAACAGGGGCTGGTGCGCCTGGATGCGCGCGAACTCGAGGTCACGCCGGCCGGCTGGTACGTGGTGCGCGCCATCGCCATGGTGTTCGACCGCTACCTGCAGGCCGACCGCGCACGCACGCGCTTCTCGCGCATCATCTGACGCGGGTGATGGACGCCTCCGGTGCGCTCGCGGTGTCGGCCCTGTTGCTGGGCTTGACGGGCGCGCCCCACTGCGCCGTCATGTGCGGGCCGGCCTGCGCTGCGCTCGTGCCGCCGCGTCCCGTGCAGCGCGAGGCTGTGCCGCTGGTGCGCGTGGATGCCTCCGGGCCAGGCCTTGCTGCGGCGCATCGCCCGGCCGCGCCATCCGTGGCGTTTCAGCTGGGGCGGCTGCTCGGCTATGCCGCCGCCGGCGCGGTCGTGGCCGCGGCGTTCGACACGTTGGCATGGCTCCGGGATGGCATCTCTCTGTTGCGGCCGGTCTGGGTGCTGCTGCACGCGGGCATCCTGGCCTGGGGCATGGTGCTGGCCATCGCCGGGCGGCAACCGCTGTGGGCATCGCGGGTCGGGGCGGCCACGTTGCGCCGGCTGCGGCCGCTCGCGGCCAGCCCGGCGCGCCGATTGCTGCTCGGCGCGGCCTGGGTCCTCATGCCCTGCGGCATGCTCTATTCGGCCCTCATGCTCGCCGCCTTGGCGTCGCAGCCGCTGCAGGGCGCCCTCGTGATGGGCCTGTTCGCGCTGGGGGGCGCGGCGGCACTCAGCGGCGTGCCCTGGCTCTGGCATCTGCTGCGGCGCGGACCGGATGGCGCCCAGCCCGCCTGGGCCAGCCGCATCGCCGGGGTCCTGCTCATGGCCGTCGCGGCCTACGCGCTGTGGACAGACCTCCAGCACGACATCGCGCGCTGGTGCGCCTGAACCGGCCAACCGGCATCGGCCAGCCGCCGTGGTCCGGACGCTGAGTCAAATCTTCACGGTTCATCACCTTTTGTCGGCTATGGGCTGCTGACGAGACCGCCTGTCAAGAAGTTTCTTGGGCGCCAAAGCACTTCGGAATACCTTCGGAAGGAGTTTTCAAGTCAGGGGTGGCCGGTGCTGGTGCAGCGCGGGACCCGCCCTGCCACCCCACCATCCAGGCTTCAGGAGTCCACGCGCCCGCCATGTCGACGCCTCCTTCGACAACCCCTTCCATCTCCTCCGATCCGCTCGCACACGGCTGGCTGCGAGCGCGTGACGTGGGCCGCCGCGCCGGTCCGCACAACCCGGGCGTTCTGGGTTGAAGCCCTTCCATGTGCAGCTGCGCCTTCTCCCCATCCATCTGGCCGCTGTGGCATGCGTCTACGTCGCGGGCCTCGTGCCGAGCGCTGCCCAGACGATCGCGGGCGGAGAGCTCCGGGTGCAGCCGATGAGCCGCTTCGAGGCGGAACAGGCGCGGCTGCGCAGCCAACTGGAGCAGGGGCCACCCACCTACATCGACCGGGTCATGGACGACACCCCGCCGGGGGCCGGCGACGCGGAGAACTCGTCGGCCGCCGAGGCACCCGAGGGCGTGCGCGCCTGGTTGCTGGAATCCCGCGCGGGCTGGGGCCGGTCGGCGGCCACGGGGTCGGGCACCTCGCGGGGCGCCGAGGCTGGCATCCGCGCCGAATACCGGCGCGAGACCCTCAATCTGGGGGATTGGTCCCTGCAGTTCGACGGCCGCGCCTACCGCGGCGATCCCGAGGCGAGCCTGTACGGCGCCGGCACGCTGGGCATGTCGAGCGAGCCCAGCGGCGGCCGGTTCACCCTGCGGGTGCTGGGACTGCCGCTGACGCCCCGGCGCTTCGCCGATGTCACGGTGGGCGACTTCCATGCCGAACGCACCGACGGCCTGCTCCGTCACGATCGGCTGGCCTTCGGCACCACCCCGTTGCGGGGCGCGTCCGTGCGGCTCATCGACGACGGGGGCGAGTGGCGCATGGGCAGCGGCCAGCGCGGCTGGATGGTGGGCGGACCTTACCCCGCCTTCGAGCGCAGCCAGGGCAGCCGCAGCTGGCTGGGGACGACCCGCAAGCTCGATGGCGACCTCTTCGCCGCCCTGCAGGTCGAGCAGGCCAGCGATGTTCCTGCCTACTACACCGACAGGCTGACCGGCCAGGGCACGGGCAGCAAGGATGTGCGCAGCATGGCCGCATCGGTCGGGCGCAATCCGTGGCCACTGCGCGAGGGCGACCTGCGATTGCGCGCCACCCTGGTCGCCAGCAGCGTCGGCACGCGCACGGCCGGCGTCGCACAGGGCAGCGCGGCTGGCCTCTTCGGCGAGGGTGCCGTGCGGCTCGGCGGCGTCCGGCACAGCTTCAGCGCCTATGCGGCACAGCCCAACCTGCATTTCGGCGATGCGCTGCTGTGGACCGGCACCCGCGGCGGTCACTGGCGGATCGACAGCAGCAGCGCCAGGCTGAGCTGGGGCGCGGGCGTCGATGCCGACCGCTCGCCGCTCGACCCAACGCGCGCCGGTGCAGACCGCTCACGATGGGCCTACACCGCCAACGCGCAATACGTGGCGGCCCGGGACACGCTGCTCGGCGGCAACATCCAGGCCACCCGGGTCCGCAGCCTGAGCGAGGCCGACCCGTCGGGCGTAGGCCTGGCTGGCGCTTCCGACCCGGCCCTCACCCAGCGCAGCATGGCGGCCACGGTCTTCGCCCAGACACGCTTCGCCAACCTGCCGCGCAGTCGCCTCGCCCTGACGGTGCAGCGCAACCGCTATGTGGCGGCGCAGAGCGATGCCGCCACTGGGCAGGAGCTGTCCTGGGAGCAGGACTGGTTCGACGCCCGCAACGCCGGCCGTGCGATGCAACTGACCACGACGCTGGGCTACGCCCGCGACGAGGGCCGGGCGGCCACCCAGCGCTATCCCACGGCCGGTGTCCAGTTCCGGCAGAGCCTGGGCGGCACACTCGATCTGCAGGGAAGCCTGCGCTACACCTCCCGCAGCAGCAACCTGTCGGCCAGCCGCGGGCTGTCGGGCAGCGTGTCGCTCGACAAGGCCCTGGCCGCCGGCTGGCGCATCGGCGCGATGCTGAGCCTCAACCAGGCGCGTTCGGCGCTGGTGCCCGCGGCATTCGATGCACCGCAGGTCTATCGCAGCAACGACAAGTCGGTCTACCTCTATGTCCGCTGGCAAGGTCAGGCCGGACAGGCCTATGCGCCTTTGGGCGAGCGCGGCCCCGGGGGCGCCGGCAGCGGCGACATCGAGGGCCGCGTGTTCCTCGATGCCGATGGCGACGGCCTGCCGGGCGCGGGCGAACGGGGCGCCCGCGGCGTGGAGGTCGTCCTCGATGGACGCTACCGGACCACCACCGATGGCGACGGCCGCTTCGCCTTTCCCACGGTCGCCGTCGGTCGGCACCAGATCAGCGTGGCGACCGAGAGCGTGCCGCTGCCCTGGTCGGACGCGGGTGCCGCCCAGGCCGTGGACGTGCCCTTGCGGGGCACGGCCCATCTCCGTATTCCCCTGGCCAGGGAGGCGCCATGAGCGCCGGCCCGGCAGCCCCTTCACCACAACAGAGAGGATCCCCATGACATCGAAGCATTTGTCCTTGCGCCACCTGCTGGTCGGCGCGCTCGCCGGCCTGGCGCTGGTGAGCGGCACGGCGCTGGCCGAGTCCACCTATGGCTACAACGCGGCGGGCAGCGGCACCGTCACGGCCACGGCGCGCGTCAACCTGTCGGTGACCGTGCCCAAGTTGATCCTGCTGCGCATCGGCAGCGCCAACACGACGGTCGACACCCTGTCATGGACGTCGACCTACAGCATTCCGGCGACGCCCACGGTCCCTGTGGCAGGCAACAACACGGCCGTGGCCTGGGACGCCAATGCGCCGACGGTCACGGCAGGCACCAACCCCGGCGCGCTCACGGTCAGCGCCTGGACCAATGCCGGGGCCGGCACCATCAACTGCTCCGTCGCCGCCTGGAGCCCCGCCACGGGCGGGCCGGCCAATGCCAACTTCGCCGTCACGGCCACGGGGACCCTGCCGCATCCCGGCGCGACGCTGGGCGCCTGCGCGTCGACCAGCTTCACGAGCAACACGCTGGCCACGGGCACCTGGGCCTATGCGCTGGGCGGCACGGCGTCCAGTTGGACGGCTGGCGCGTACACCACCACGGTGACGTACACCGCCACGGGGGTGTGACCAGCATGCGAATCTCCACGCACCACCGCACCACGCGCCACGCGCGTTGCCCACAGGACCTCCCGATCCGCTCATCGGGCACGCAGAAGGCCCGCGACGGCGTCCTTCTTCCTGCCGTCCGGCTCTGCGCCGTCCTGGCTGCCACGGTCGCCACCGCCTTCCCGGCGGCGGCCGAATCGACCTATGGCTACAACAGCGCCGGCACGGGCACGCTCACGGCCACGGGCCGGGTCAACCTCTCGGTGACCGTGCCCAAGCTCATCCTGCTGCGCGTCGGCGCCGCCAGTACCGTGCAGGCCAACCTGGGCTGGACGCCGTCGATCAGCATTCCCGCGGCGCCGACCACGCCCGCCACCGGCAACAACACGGCCGTGCCCTGGGATGGCGCCGCGCCGACGGTCGCGGCCGGCAACCAACCGGGTAGCTTGACCGTGGCGGCCTGGACCAACGCTGGCGCCGGCACCATCAACTGCGCCGTCAGCACGTGGGTGCCGGCGACGGGCGGGCCACCCAATTCGAGCTTCACGGTCACGGCGACCGGCTCGCTGTCGCACCCGGGGGCCAACCTGGGCGCCTGCGCCTCGACCTCCTTCGGCAGCAATGCACTGGCCAGCGGCACCTGGGCCTATGTGCTGGGCGGCACGCCGGCCAGCTGGAATGCGGGCAGCTACAGCGCGACCGTGACCTATACCGCCTCCGGCGTCTGAGGGCCCCGCGGTGCGGCTCGTGCGGCAGAGCAGGGCAGGCGGGCCGGTGCGCGTGCGCATCGGCGCCGTCCTGCTGGGATGGCTTGCGCTGGTGGCTTGCCCGTCGCCGGCGGGCGCCGTGGTGCTGACGACCTACCTCTCGGTCTCGGAGGGCATCACGCTGAGGGTGGGCTCGGCGGGCGGGACGATCGACGAGGTCCGATTCGATGTCAGCAATGCCAACGTGGCGCCCAGCCCCGGCGTCATTGCCGGCGCAGGCGCGGGGGCCATCGCCATCACGGTGTCGGCGGACAAGGGCAGCCTTTTCGGCCCCACCGTGGCGACGCTCACCGCGTCCTCGTCGGCGGGGCTGCCCTGCATCACGCCGGCAAGCTGCGGATCGACGGTGATCCCGTTCTCCGCCATCAGCTGGGTGTCGGCCAACCTCGACACCGGCACCAATGCGGGCAACGACATCCAGAACGGAAGCTTCGACGGCTCCGCGAGCCAGCAACTGGCGCAGTTCGCGCTGCCGGGCCTGTTGCAGACCCTGTTCCTGGGAAGCAGCCGCACGCAGATGACCAATACGCTGAGCTTCAGCTATGTCAACGGCACCCTGTATCCGGCGGGCAGCTACCGCGGTCGCGTCACGTTCACGGCGACGATGAACTGACCATGGGGCGTGCACCCTTCGGCCGAGCGGGCCGGCTTCTGCTGCTGACGTGCCTGTTGCTGGCTGGGACTTCGCCGGTCCGGGCGGAGCGTCTGGACGATTCGAGTTCGCCCCGTGCGCGCGTGCAGGCCACGCTGGACCTGGGCGCCCGCGAGCCCGGCGCACCCTATACCTGGGTCACGTTCCGCGGTGTCGAGTACCGCCTGGCGACTGCCGCCTACGTCGGCCGGCGCGCACGGATCCACCACGTGATCCCGGCGTTCGTCAGCGGACTGCGTTCGCCCGCCGGCCTGCTCGTCGAATGGTCGGGTGGTGGCGCCTTCGCCAGCGGCTCGGCAATGGCCGGCGACCGGCGACTGGTCTGGGCGGGGGTGGTGCCGGGCCCATGGATGGTCGAGCGGCTCGACCTCCGGCTGAGGCTGGACCTGCGCGAATGGCGGCCCGTCGCGGGACGGCCCTTCGACGTGGAGAGTTATTTCGACATCGAGGTGATGCCATGACAAGTCTTTCCAGGGCGCGCGCACGCCCCGCCGCGCCGCGGATGGCGCCGGTGGCCGCCGTGCGGACCCTGCTTCGTGCCGCGCTGCTGGTCGCGG
The DNA here is from genome assembly GCF_056314265.1 of Pseudacidovorax sp. DMC4. NCBI lineage: Bacteria > Pseudomonadati > Pseudomonadota > Betaproteobacteria > Burkholderiales > Comamonadaceae > Pseudacidovorax > Pseudacidovorax sp. DMC4. The sequence goes on from NZ_JBQUYR010000002.1 coordinate 247,342, forward strand.
GCGCCGTGGCCATGCCCGTGTTTGCCGCGCCCTTCGAGCTGGGTGCGGCGCCCTCCCGCTACGAGCTGGCGTCCAAGCCCGGCGACCGCGTGGGCCAGGTCCTCGACCTGCAGAACATGGGCAATGCGACGACCGACCTCACGTTGCGCACGCTCGACTGGACCTACACGGCCGAAGGCCAGATCGGCTACCACGACGAACTGCTGCCCGGCAGTTGCCGGCCCTGGGTCACGCTGGAGCGCCGGAGTCTGAAGCTCGGGCCGATGGAAAAGCGCAGGTTCCGCTTCCAGATCGACGTGCCGCCGGACGCGCCGCGCCAGGAGTGCCGCTTCATGATCGCCATCGAGGGCGTCGAGCCCGCCTACCAGGCCCTCGTGCGCGAACAGGGCCTGAACCTGCGCCTGCCCGTGAGCGGGCGGATCGCCGTGGCCGTCTATGTCGCAGTGGGCGGGGCCGCGCCCCGGCTGGTGCTGGAGAGCGCTGGCATGCGAGAGCAGCAGGGCCGGCGTCAGCCGGTGGTGGTGGTGCGCAACGACGGCGATGCCCATGGTCGCCTGAGCGGCTCGCTCGACGCGCGCGGCGCGGACGGGCGCCAGCAGGAATGGCTGGCCGAGGGCACGCCGGTGATGCCCGGCCAGACGCGGCAGTTGCTGCTGAGCCCGCGGCCGGAGGAAGGCCTCGTGCCCAAGTCGCTTCCCTTGCCGGTCAGGACCACCGGCCTGCTCGATTGGGAGGAGGGGAGCTTCCGCGTGGAGGCGGAGTTCCGGTGAGTCCGCGACGCGGCGCGGCCTGCCTTGTGCTGCTGGCCGCCTGCGCGGCTGGCGCGGGTGCCGCCCGCGCCGAGCAGGTCAGCGATGCCACGAGCCCCTACAGCGCGTCCGCGCGCCTGGATTTCCGCATCGACGTCGGCAAGTTCGTCTACCTGCGCGTCGGCCCGGCCGGCGCGGGATTGGCGACGGTGGCCTTCAGCCTCGGCGCGACGATCCCGGCGGGTTCCGCGGCCGCCACCAACGGCAACAACAAGAGCGTGTCGTGGAGCGGGGCGGCGCCCGGCTACGGCGTGACGGCCAGCAACAACGTGCTGCCGGTCGAGGTGGCCAGCAATGCCGGCACGGTGAGCCTGCAGGCCTCCGTCATCTCGGCGCTGAGCAGCGGCAGCGCCAGCATCAGCATGAACGGGATCGCCATCGCTTCCGACAATGCCGGATTGCCGGCACCGCCTGTCCCCGCGTCGGGATCGGGTGCGGCCGTCACGGTGGCGGGCACGGCATTCGGCAACCTCGTCACGCAGCGCAGCGCCAACTGGACCTTCAGTCTGGGCATGCCGGGCATGCCGGCCGCCGGCACCTACAGCGGACAGCTCGGGTTCACCGCCAGCGTTCCCTGAGGCGCGGCCTCAGGCGCTCAGCCCCTTCCACAGCATGTAGGCCGCCAGCACATACAGCACGCTGGCGAAGACGCGCTTGAGCTTCCTCACGGGCAGTGCATGGGCGGCGCGCGCGCCCAGGGGTGCCATCAGCACGCTGCACACGGCAATGACCACCAGCGCCGGCAGCCAGATGTAGCCGAAGGCGCCCTGCGGCAGTCCCTGCACCGACCAGCCGCTGGCGATGTAGCCCACCACGTTGGCCACGGCGATGGGAAAGCCCAGCGCCGCGCTCGTCGCCACCGCCGCATGGATCGCCACGTTGCACCAGGTCATGAAAGGCACGCTGATGAAGCCGCCGCCCGCGCCGACCAGGCCCGAGATGAAGCCGATCAGCCCGCCCGCCGCCAGCTGGCCGCCAGTGCCGGGCATCTGCCGGCTGGGGGCCGGCTTCTTGTCCAGGAACATCTGCGTGGCCGAGAAGCCGACGAAGAGCGCGAAGAAGATGGCCAGCACCGAGCCCTTGAGCAGCGCGAACACACCGAGGCTGCCCACCAGGCTGCCGATGACGATGCCGGGCGCCAAGTGCCGCACGATGTCCCAGCGCACCGCGCCGCGCTTGTGGTGCGCGCGCACGCTGCTGATGGAGGTGAACATGATGGTCGCCATCGAGGTGGCGATGGCCATCTTGACCGCCAGGTCGGCCGAGGCGCCGCGCGTGCTCATGATGTAGGTGAGGAAGGGCACCATCAGCATGCCGCCGCCAATGCCCAGCAGGCCGGCCAGGAAGCCGGCGCCCAGCCCGAGCAGGCCGAGTTCGACGATCAGCAGGGGTTCGATGCTCATGGAGTCTCCGGGTGTCGTGATGCGTGCGGTGCAGGGCCCGCGTGTGCTTCGGGGAAGGGCACACATGACAACGGCCCCGTGGAGGGGCCGTTGAAGGAATAGGTGTCTGCGAATGCGACCGGACCGTCATCCTGAACGCAGGGTTCAGGTGGGCGAGGGCAGCAAGGCATTGGGTTCATCTGACGCGAGATGATCACGCTTGCCAGGCGATGTACCAAGCCCGGGCTCCATAGAGCATTGGTTCAAGGAAATATAAAGCCCGGCGGCACCGCAGACGAGGCCATTCTATGCGTCGGTTGCGACCGGTCTGCAGTGTCCCATGCGCCGTGTTGGCCTTGTTGCGCGGGGCTTGCAAGGCAGCCCGAGACGTGCGTAAACGCCGCCGCGCTACAGCAGCAATCCGTCGCCGGCCAGGGCCTGGTCGAGGCGGCGGATGAGCTGCGCTGCGCGCTCGGGATCGCCTTCGTCCATCGCAGCCGGTGCGGGTGTAGGCGCAGGCGCCGATTCGTGCTGGATCAGGTCGTACGCCAGGTTGAGGGCGACCAGCACGGCGATGCGCTCGCGCGCCTTCACCTTGCCGGCGTCGCGGATGCTGCACATCGCCTCGTCCACCCGCGCCACGGCCTCGCGCAGGGCGTGCTCGCCATCGTCGGGGTTGGCCAGCAGGTAGCTCTGGCCCATGATCCGGACTTCGATCTGATTCATGGCGCGGCGGAGGTGGATGTGGATGCGTCGGCGTCGGAGGCCGGCTCGGCCGGCAGCCGTTCCAGCATGGCGTCGATGCGGGTGCGGGCCGTTGTCAGCCGGGCCCGCAGCGCGTCGCGCTCGCGTGTGAGTGCATCGACCTGCTGCACAAGCAGCGCATTGGTGCGCCGCATTTCCTCGTGGCGGACGAGCAGCCGTTCCACGCGCTCGGCGATCTGATCGATGGGGCTCGGTGCAGACATGGTCGGCGATTGTAGGGGCCGGCCTGTCGGCGTCTGCCTACAATGCGCGCCGTTGTTGGTGCTCGCGACGCGGTTCGCGCGTCGCAGTTCAACGGGAAGCAGGAGCCCGCGCGCATGCCAGCGCGCAAGGCCGGCACCGGGATCGAACCCTTTCGCCCCTCGGCAGGAAGCAGGATCGGACCGACGCCGGCCACCGGCAAGCCTGCGCTGCCCCCGCAACGGTGAAGCAGCCGGCGCATGTCTCGTCCATGCGCCACGTCGTCCAAGCAAGCCACTGGAGATCGTCGACACGCGATCCCTGGGAAGGCGGCCGGCGCGTGCTGCCAGCCCGGATACCGGCCAACACAGGCGGCGGCCGCGCGCCCTCCACAGGAGCGCGGCCGCCATGACGTCCCATCGCCGGCGGGGAGGCCGGCCAGGGACATGCTTCACGGAGCTTCGGCTTCCACACCATGATCGTCCGCGTTGGTTCTTCCGCGCGCGCCTTGTCGCGCACCTGTCCCCTGTCTTCCGTGGCTGCAGCCATGACCCTTCTCGCGCCGCTGGGCGCGCTGGCCCAGACGGCAACCCTCCAGGAAACCGTGGTCACCGCCACCCGTGTCGAGCAGCCGCTGTCCGAGCTGGTCTCCGATGTGTCGGTGATCGATCGCCAGGCCATCGAGAACAGCGGCGCCACCGGCGTGGCCGACCTGCTGGCACGCCTGCCCGGCGTGCAGATCTCGCGCAACGGCGGCATCGGCAACACCACCAGCGTGTTCCTGCGTGGCGCCGAGACGCGCTTCACCGCCGTCTACCTCGATGGCGTGCGCATCGACTCCCAATCCACCGGCGGCGCCGCCTGGGAGTCGCTGCCGCTCGGACAGATCGACCGCATCGAAGTGCTGCGCGGCCCGGCCGCGGCCGTCTACGGCTCGGACGCCATCGGCGGTGTGGTGCAGCTGTTCACCCGCCGCGGCGAAGACGGCTTCTCGCCCAGCGTGAGCGTGGGTGCGGGCAGCCGCGGCCTGCGCGATGCGCAGGTGGGCCTGTCGGGCAAGTCCGGCGCCTTCGATTACTCGCTGGGCGCCGGCTACACGACCACGCGCGGCTTCGACGTGCGCACGCCCAACATCAACCACAACCCCGACGACGACCTCTACCGTGCGACCTCGGGCAATGTGCGGCTGGGCTGGCAGATCAACGCGCAGCACCGCATCGAGGCCACTGTATTGGAGAGCGAGACCACGTCGGGCTACGACGCCACCTCCGGCACCGGCTACCGCCTGGCCACGGCCACCGACGACCGCAACCTCTACCACCTGCGCACGGCGGGCCTCAGCTGGACGGCCCAGTGGACCGAGCACTGGAAGACGCTGCTGCAGGTGACCGACAGCAACAGCCGCTACGAGACCACCTCGGCCCGCATCGCGGCGGGCTATGCCGGCTACCCGAGCACCACCTACATCACCGACACCCAGCTACGCGGCTACCTGCTGCAGGCCGAGGGCAAGTACGGCCCGCACCGCTTCACGGCCGCGCTGGAGCGCCGCGAGGACGAACTGCTCAATCCCTCGCTCACCGACTGGCGCAAGACCCTGAACCGCGACCGCGCGCAGGACGCCGTGGCCCTGGGCTACGGCTTCCACCAGGGTGCGCACACGGTTCAACTGAACGTGCGCCACGACGACGACAGCGAGTTCGGCGGCAAGACCACCGGCAGCGCGTCCTATGGCTACGAGTTCGTGCGCAACTGGCGCGTCACGGCGGCGGCCGGCACGGCCTTCCGTGCGCCCACGCTGTACCAGCGCTTCAGCGAATACGGCGACGCCAGCCTCAAGCCCGAGACCGGCCGCAATGCCGAGGTGGGCCTGCGCTACGGCGATGGCCGCACCAACGCCAGCCTGGTGGTCTACGAGAACCGGGTGCGCAACCTGATCGTGTTCAGCAGCACCAGCACGAGCTGCGCCTCGCTCTTCGGCTGCTACGCCAGCGTGGGACGCGCGGTGTACCAGGGCGCCACGCTGGCCGCCGACCACCGCTTCGGCGACCACTTCACCCTGCGCGGCTCCATCGACGTGCAGGACCCGAAGGATTCCGAGACCGGCCGCCAACTGCCCCGCCGTGCCAAGCGCTATGCCACCTTCGGCGGCGACTGGACGCAGGGCATCTGGACCGTGGGGGCCGAGGTGCAACTGGCCTCGCGCCGCTTCGACGACACGGCCAACAAGATCGTGCTGGCCGGCTACGGCCTGCTCAACCTGTACGGCAGCGTGCAACTGCGCCCCGACCTGCGCCTGGTCGCGCGGCTGGACAACGCCACCGACAAGAACTACGTGCTGGCCAACAACTACGCGACGGCCGGCCGCACGGCCTACGTGGGCCTGAAGTGGACGCCGCGCTGACCGACGGCGCCCGTGGGCCCGCCACCTGCGCCGCGGTGCTGGTGGCGGCCCCGGCCTCGGGCCAGGGCAAGACCACCGTGGCCTCGGCCCTGGCGCGGCTCCACGCGCGGCAGGGCCGGCGCGTGCGGGCCTTCAAGTGCGGGCCCGATTTCCTCGATCCGCAATGGCTGGCACTGGCCAGCGGCGCGCCCGTGCATTCGCTGGACCTGTGGATCACGGGCGAGGCCGATGCCCGCGCCCGGCTGCACGCCGCGGCGTGCGAGGCCGACCTGATCGTGGTCGAGGGCGTGATGGGTCTGTTCGATGGCGAACCCAGCGCGGCCGACCTGGCCCAGCGCCTGGGCCTGCCGGTGCTGGCCGTGATCGATGTTGGCGCCATGGCCGGCACCTTCGGCGCGCTGGCGCATGGGCTGCAGAGCTACCACCCGGGCCTGCCCTGGGCCGGCGTGCTGGCCAACCGCGTGGCCGGCGAGCGCCACGGCGAGATGCTGCGTGGCTCATTGCGCGATCCGGCGCACTGGCTGGGTGGGCTGCCGCGCAGCGCCGACTTCGGCCTGCCCGAGCGGCACCTGGGCCTGGTGGCCAGCGCCGAGCTGGACGACGGCCTGGCCCGGCTTGATGCCGCAGCGGACGCACTGGCCGCCACGCCGATGGGGCAGGGCGGCCTCGCGGCCTTGCCGCAGGTCGACTTCGCGGCGCCGCCTGCAGCCGCGCCCGTGCCGGCGCTGCTGGCGGGTCGCACCATCGCCGTCGCCCGCGATGCGGCCTTCTGCTTCCTGTACGCCGCCAACCTCGACCTGCTGGCGCAGCTCGGCGCGCGGCTGGCCTTCTTCTCGCCGCTGGCGGGCGACGCCTTGCCCGACTGCGATGCGCTGTGGCTGCCGGGCGGCTATCCCGAGTTGCATGCCCAGCGCCTGGCCGCGCGCACCGACCTGCGCGAAGCCCTGCACGCGCATGTGGCGCAGGGCCGTGCGATCTGGGCCGAATGCGGCGGCATGATGAGCCTGTTCGACGAACTGGTGGACAAGGAAGGCCGCAGTCATCGCCTGTGGGGCCTGCTGCCCGGCCGCACCGTGATGCAGCCGCGTCTGGCGGGCCTGGGCTCGCAATGGCTCGCCATCGACGGCGGGCTGCTGCGCGGCCACACCTTCCATTACTCGCGCTGCGAGACGGCGCTGGCGCCCCTGGCGCGCAGCGCGCGGCCCGGTGCCGAGCCCAAGGCCTATGCTGGCGAGGCGCTGTATGCGCAGGGGCCGGTGCGGGCCAGCTACTTCCACGCCTGGTTTCCCTCCGACCCCGTGGCTGCGGCCCGCCTCTTCGACGGCCGGCCCCTGCTGCGAACATCGGCCTCCCGATGACCGACAACGCCCACGAATTCATCCTCGGCGGCCAGAAGAGCGGCAAGTCGCGCCGCGCCGAATCCGCGGCCGGCGACTGGCTGGCCGGCGCGCCCGGGCGGCGGGCCGTGCTCATCGCCACCGCCCAGGCCTGGGACGCCGAGATGACGCAGCGCATCGCCCGCCATCGCCAGGAGCGGGCCGAGCGCGTGCCCGGCCTCGAGACCGTGGAAGAGCCGCTGCGCCTGCCCGAGCTGATCGGCGCGCTGAGCCGCCCGGACACGCTGCTGGTGGTCGACTGCCTCACGTTGTGGCTGACCAACCTGCTGATGCCGCCTGAGCTGGACCCGCAGCGCGCCGCGCTGCCCGACTGGCGCACCGAGGCCCTGCTGCTGGTGGAGGCGCTGTCGCGGGCGCCCGGGCCCGTGGTGCTGGTCGGCAACGAGATCGGCCTGGGCGTGATCCCGTTGGGCGAAGAAACCCGGGCTTTCGTCGACGCGCTGGGCCAGCTCAACCAGCATGTGGCCGCCGCCTGCCGCCGCGTCACCCTGATGGTGGCCGGCCTGCCCCTGACCGTGAAGGACAACGGATGACGACCTGGCCCCTCCTGCGCACCGGCCGCGCCCTGCGCGCGGCCTTTGCCGCGTTGCTGCTCGCCGCCGCCGCGCCCGCCCTGCTCGCCGCCCCGGTGGAGGTGGTGGACGAACGCGGCGCCACCGTGCGCCTCGCCCAGCCGCCGCAGCGCATCGTGACGCTGCTGCCCTCGCTCACCGAAACCGTCTGCGTGCTTGGCGCCTGCGAGCGCCTGGTGGGCGTGGACCGCTATTCCAACTGGCCGGCGCCGGTGCGCAACCTGCCGCAGGTCGGCGGCGGCATCGATCCCAATGTCGAGGCGGTCGTGGCCCTGAAGCCCGACCTCGTGCTGCTGGCCAAGTCCTCGCGCGTGGTCGAACGGCTGGAGGCCCTGGGCCTGAAGGTCGCGGTGCTGGAGCCCAAGACCCAGGCCGACGTCGAGCGCGTGATGGCCAAGGTCGGCACGCTGCTGGGCCAGCCGGGCGCGCCCGCGCTGTGGCAGCGCCTGCAGGGAGAGTTGGACGCCGCCGCGCAGTCCGTGCCGCCCGCGCGCCGCGCCCAGCGTGTCTACTTCGAGGTCAACAACGGCCCCTATGCGGCGGGCGAGAGCTCCTTCATGGGCGAGACGCTGACTCGCCTGGGCGCGCGCAACATCGTACCGGCGGCGATGGGGCCTTTTCCCAAGCTCAACCCCGAGTTCGTGGTGCGGGCCGATCCGGAGCTGATCATGGTCGGCGTGCGCAGTGCCACTGGCATGGAGCAGCGCCCTGGCTGGGCCGGAATCCGCGCCGTGCGCGACGGACGCATCTGCCGCTTCAGTGCCGCGCAGGCCGACGTGCTGGTGCGCCCCGGCCCACGCATGGGCGAGGCCGCGCGCCTGATGGCCGACTGCCTGGCCGGTCGGCCCCTGGCCGAGTGATGGCCCTCCACCTGCAGCAGGGCCGCCGCGCCCGGGTGCTGACCCTGGCCTTGCTGCTGGCGGCCCTGCTGCTGGGTGCGCTGGGCGCGGCCGTGGGCAGCACCGGTGTCGAGCGCCTGTGGCAACTGGCCGAAGATCCCATCGCCTGGCAGATCGTGCGCGACATCCGCCTGCCGCGCACCACCGGCGCCTGGCTGGCGGGCGCGCTGCTGGGCCTGGCGGGTGCCGTGGCACAGGGCCTGTTCCGCAACCCGCTGGCCGATCCCTGGCTGCTGGGCAGCGCCTCGGGCGCCGGCCTGGGCGTGGCGCTGGCGCTGGGCGCCATCGGCGGATCGCCCGCCGCGGCGGCCTGGGGCGTGCGGCTGGGTCTCACCGGGGCGGCCTTCGCGGGCGCCGTGGCGGCCGTGCTGCTCACGCTGACCCTGGCCCGCGGCGCCCAGCACACGCTGCGCCTGCTGCTGGCCGGCGTGATCGTGGGCATGGTGCTGGGCGCCATCAAGGACCTGTTCACGCTGTCCTCGGCCGACATCCTGCAGGCGCTGGTGGTCTTCATGCTGGGCAACACCGCGCTGGTGGGCTGGAATGCCTGCGCCATCATGGCGGTCGCCCTGGTGGGATGCCTGATCGCGGCGCGGCTGCTGGCGCCTGTGCTCGATGGCCTGGCCCTGGGCGAGGCCACGGCCGCCAGCCTGGGCCTGCCGCTGCCGGCCATGCGGGCCGCGCTGGTGGCGGTGCTGTCGCTGGCCACCGGCGCCGCCGTGGCGCAGACGGGGCTGATCGCCTTCGTCGGCCTGGCGGCGCCGCACCTGGTGCGCTCGATCATCAAGACCACGCATGCGGGGCTGCTGATGCTGTCGGCCTTCATGGGCGGCGCGCTGCTGATGGCGGCCGACCTGCTGGCGCGCTGGCTGATCGCGCCGCAGGAGCTGCCGGTGGGCGTGCTCACCGCCGTGCTCGGCGGCGGCTACCTGCTCTTCCTGATGCACCGACGCTCGCGCGGGAGCGGCCGATGAGCGGCACCATGACGCGCGGCAGACAGGGCCGCGGTGAACCCCTCCCAGGCCAGGAAGCCGACGCAGGGCAGGCCGGCCGCGCCGCATTCGACGCGGCGCCGGTACTGCAGGTCGATGGCCTCCATGCGCGCCTGGGCGGTGCGCCCGTGCTGCACGGCGTGACGCTGGCCCTGAACGCCGGCCGCTGGACCAGCATCGTCGGCCCCAACGGCGCGGGCAAGTCCACGCTGCTCAAGGCCATGGCCGGACTGCTTGCACCCTCGGGCGGCGAGGTTCTGCTCGATGGCGAGGTGCTTTCGACCTGGCCTCACCGGGCGCGCGCCCGCCGCCTCGCCTGGCTGGCGCAGGGCGGCGCGGCCGATCCGGCCGCCGACGACCTCACGGCCTACGACGTCGCCATGCTCGGCCGGCTGCCGCATCAACGCTGGCTGGCCGCGCCGTCCGATGCCGACCATGCCGCCGTGGAGCAGGCCCTGCGCCGGACGCAGGCCTGGGACTGGCGAGCCCGCGCGCTGTCGCAGCTTTCCGGCGGCGAGCGGCAGCGGGTGCTGCTGGCCCGCGCGCTGGCCGTCGAGGCGGGCGTGCTGCTGATGGACGAGCCGCTGGCCAACCTCGACCCGCCGCACCAGGCCGACTGCCTGGCGCTGGCCCGCACCCTGGCCGATGCCGGCCGCACCGTGGTCACCGTGCTGCACGAGTTGCATGCCGCCTTGGCCGCCGACGACCTGGCCGTGATGGCCGGTGGCCGGCTGATCCACCACGGCCCCTGTGGCGACAGCGCGACCCATGCGGCGGTCGAGGCCGTGTTCGACCACCGCATCCGCATCCGCCGCGTCGACGACCAGTGGGTGGCGCTGCACCGCTGAACCTTCATCCGAGAACCCATCATGCAGACCGAAACCCCGCCCCAGTCCAAGCCCTACGAGAAGCCCGAAGGCGAGCGCCGCGGGCTGCTGATCGTCAACACCGGCGATGGGAAGGGCAAGAGCACCGCCGCCTTCGGCCTGGCCATCCGGGCCCACGGCCGCGGCAAGCCGGTGCGCATCTTCCAGTTCATGAAGGTGCCCAGCGCGCGCTTCGGCGAGCACCGCGTGTTCGAGCAACTGGGCCTGCCCATCGAAGGCCTGGGCGACGGCTTCAGCTGGAAGAGCCAGGACCTGGAGCGCTCCGCCCAGCTGGCGCGCGATGGCTGGAGCCGGGCGGCGGCGGCCATCAGCTCGGGCGAGCACTTCCTGGTGGTGCTGGACGAGATCACCTATCCGCTGATCTACGGCTGGCTGCCGCTGGAGCCGGTGATCGAGGTACTGACGCAGCGGCCCTCGTCGGTGAGCGTGGTGCTCACCGGCCGGCGCTGCCCGCAGGAGCTGATCGACATCGCCGACACCGTGACCGAAATGCGCAAGGTCAAGCATGCCTTCGATGCGGGCATCCCGGCGCAGCGCGGCATCGAGGATTAGTCCCCCGTGACGGACGGCCTGGTCGTGCTCGCCGCCGCGCTCTGGCTGGCGCTCGCCGTCGACCGCTGGCTGGGCGAGCCGCCGGCGCGCATGCATCCGGTGGTGGGCATGGGCCGCTGGCTGGGCTGGGCCGGACGCCATGTGGCGCCGCTGCCGGGCGACGCGCGGCGTGCCGGGCCCTTGGTGCGCGGCGCGCTGGCGTGGCTCGTGGGCGCCTTCGTGGCGACGGTGCTGGGCTGGGCCCTGCAACGGGCCGCCGGCGCCTTGCCCGCGGTGCTGGCCACGGTGGCGCTCGCGCTGTGCCTCAAGCCGCTGCTGGCCTGGCGCATGCTGCGTGACGAGGTGGCGGCGGTGGAGGCGGCGCTGGGGCGTTCGCTCCCCGAAGGCCGTGAACGCCTCGCCCGCCTGGTGAGCCGCGATGTGCAGCGGCTGGATGCCGGCGAGGTGCGCGAGAGCGCCATCGAGTCGCTGGCCGAGAACCTCAACGATTCGGTGGTGGCGCCGCTGTTCTGGTTCGCCATCGCCGGCCTGCCGGGCGCCGCGCTCTACCGCTTCGCCAACACGGCGGACGCCATGTGGGGCTACCGCGGCGAGCGCGGCGGCCGGGACTGGACCTGGGCCGGCACATGGGCGGCGCGGGCGGACGACGCCCTGTCCTGGCTGCCGGCCCGGCTCACGGCCCTGCTGCTGATGCTGGCCGCCGGGCGCTGGCTCGCCGGGCTGCGGCGGGAAGCGGCGCGCACGCCGTCGCCCAATGGGGGCTGGCCCATGGGCGCAATGGCGCTGCTGCTGGGCGTGCATCTGCGCAAGCCCGGGGTCTACGTGCTCCACGCGGGCGGCCGCGCGCCGCAGGCGCGGGACACGCAGCGGGCACTCCTCCTGGCAGGGCGTGCCGTGCCGATGGCAGGCGCGCTGGCCACGCTGGCGCTCGTCTGGCTGGGGCAGGCGCGATGAGGCCCATGGTCCACGGGGGGCCGGACGCGCAGGGCGTGCCGGTGCACGACTTCTCCACCAACGCCAACGCCTGCGGACCCTGCGCGGCGGTGATGCAGGCGCTGCGGCAGGCCGATCCCACGCGCTATCCGGACCCGGCGGCCACGGCACTGCGCGCCCGGCTGGCCGCGTGGCACGGCGTCGCTCCCGAACGGGTGCTGGTGGCCGCCAGCGCGAGCGAGTTCATCGTGCGCATCACGGCGGCCGTGGCCCTGCGCCGTCGGGGCGAAGGGCCGGTGCAGGTGCCAGCGGCCGCCTATGGCGACTACCGGCGGGCGGCCGAAGCCCATGGACTGCCGGTACAGGTTGTCGGCGAGTCGCTGGCGCTCGGTGACGATCGGCCGCCGGTCCTGGCCTGGGCCTGCGAGCCGTCCTCCCCGCGCGGCGACGCCGTGGCGGATCTGCCAGCCCGGCTCGATGCCCTGCCACCGGGCACGGCGTTGGTCCTGGACTGCGCCTACGTCCCTCTGCGGCTGGAGGGCGCCTCGGCGTTGAGCGCGGCGCAGCGCGACCGGTGCTGGCAGCTGTGGACGCCCAACAAGGCCCTGGGGCTGACGGGGGTGCGTGGCGCCTATGCCATCGCACCGGCCGAGGCGCCCGACCGGCTGGTCCAGGACCTGCACGCCCTGGCACCGTCGTGGCCTCTGGGCGCCCATGCCGAGGCCATGCTCCGGGCCTGGACCGAGCCGGCCGTCCAGGACTGGCTTTCGACGCAATGCCTGCCGCGCCTTCGGCAATGGAAGCAGCGCCAGATCGCGCACTGCGAAGCGATGGGCTGGCAGGTGGCGCCCGGCGTCGCCAACTTCTTCTGTGCCAGGCCAGGCGCGCCGTCCCTCGACGAGGCGTTGCGGGACCTGCGTGCGCAGGGCATGAAGCTGCGCGACTGCGGCAGCTTCGGCATGCCGGGCTGGGTGCGACTGGGTGTGCTGCCCCCGGCCAGCCAGGACGCGCTGGCTCGCGCATGGAGTCCGTTCACATAGACGGATGGCGCGCCCCGTGATCGCCCGATGGCCTGCGAGCGCGCACTGCCGCTTCGGTCACGACGATGGCGCGATGGCCGACAGCCCGGCCTGGCCCGCGGCAGGCACGCTTGGTGCATCGCTCACAGATTCGGAGAACACCATGCGTCAAACCTTTTTCGGTATAGCCACCGCCCTGTCCCTGATCGCCTTTGCCGGCGCCAGCCATGCCCAGCTCGGCAAGGCCGCATCGGAGGCGTCGGACGCCGCCGAGCACAAGATCGACCAGAAGCGCGCCGAGAGCGACGCCAAGAAGAGCGGGCCGGTGGGCAAGGCGGTCAACAACGTCAAGTCGGAGTACCACAAGAACCGCTCCAAGAACTCGGCCGACAAGGCCAAGGACGCGCTCAAGGGCAAGGACTGAGTCCAACCACAAGGGCCGCCCGCGGCGACACGCGGCGGCATCTGGCCAACCGAGCAAAAGGGCTGCAGCGATGCAGCCCTTTCTGCTTGCGACCGGTGGTCTCGCCTATTCGCCGTCGGCGTCCTTGCGCCCTCGGCCGCCGCTGGTCAGCCGCCCGGTGAGGTCCAGCACCCGCGTCACCGCGGCGCCCATGCCCATGAGCCGCATGGCCGTGTCGGGCGACAGGCGCTGCACGTCGTCGAACCAGCGCACCAGCCGGTCGATCAGGTCGTGCATCTCGCGCATGCGCTGCTGGGCATGGCGCTCCTCCTCGGTGGCCGGCTCCTGCAACAGGGCGTTGCGCAGCATCGAGAGCGTGGGCTCGATCTCGCGGCGGCGGCGTTCCTCGGCCAGCACGCGGAAGATGTCCCACACCTCGCCCGGCGTCTCGAAATACTCGCGCCGGTCGCCTGCCAGATGCCGCAGCTGCACCAGCCGCCAGGCCTGGAGTTCCTTGAGCCCCATGCTCACGTTGGAGCGCGAGAAGGACAGCGTCTCGCTGATCTCCTCGGCATTGAGGGGCCGCTGCGACAGGAAGAGCAGGGCATAGATCTGGCCCACCGTGCGGTTGATGCCCCAGCGGCTGCCCATCTCGCCGAAGTGGTCGACGAACTGGCGGTGGAGTTCGGGCAGGGCAGGGCGCGGGTCGGCAGGGCGGCTGTGGGGCATTCGCCGATTGTGCGTGCTGGCATTTCAGGAAAAGCCGAAATCCCAGGAATGCCTTGAATCCGGTGGGGCGATGGCGTTCAGCCCGCCTGGCTGATCTGCATCGTCGGCCGGATGTCGGTGTAGTTCTTCACGTCGCCGTTGATCTCCTTGGCATGCGGGCCGAAGGCGGCCTGGAAGGCTTCGATCGATTCGCAGTCGATGTGGCACATGGCCTCGAAGGCCGGCTTGGAGCCGGGCGCCGGCCCCGACAGGCCGCGGTCGATGCGGTAGCCCAGGCAGGCCGCACCCATGCGGGCCTGGATCATGGGCATGTGCTTGTCGCGGTAGTAGTCGTGGTCGAAGCGGGCGCCTTCGGTGAAGGGGTAGAGGACGCTGACACGGATCATGGGGGGTCTCCTGGAGTGGTTGCGAACGGGTGGATGGATGCTGCGCTTCAGCCGCGGCGGGTGGCGATGAGCGGCTGCACGTCGGGTGCTTTCAGGCGGGGCCGGTCGGCCTCGGCCCGGGCCAGCGGCGCGACCTCTTCCATCGTGGCCAGGCAGCGGCGGGTGAGGTCCTGGTAGGTGAGGGTACCTTCGCGCTTCCACGCGATCTCCTGCTCGGTCAGCGGTCGCTTGACGCGTGCGGGCACGCCGGCCACCAGGCTGGCATCGGGGATCTGCATGCCCGCGGGCACGAATGCGCAGGCGGCCACGATGGTGCGCTCGCCGACCACGGCCTCGTCCATCACCACGGCATTCATGCCCACCAGCGCATCGCGGCCGACCACGCAGCTGTGCAGCACGGCGCCGTGGCCGATGTGGCCGTTCTCGCGCACCACCGTGTCGCGCTCGGGAAAGCCGTGGATCACGCAGGTGTCCTGCACGTTGGAGCCGGCCTCCAGCACCACACGGCCGAAGTCGCCACGCAGGCAGGCCGCGGGCCCGACATAGCAGCCCGGGCCGACGTGGACGTCGCCGATCAGCACGGCGGTGGGATGCACATAGGCGCTCGGGTCCACGACGGGCACCACGCCTTCGATGGCATAGCAGGGCATTGCGCAAGGTCTCCTTCGGGCGCAGCACCGAACGGCACGGCGCTGACACGGGTTTTCTCGGGGTGTGCTGACTTGCGTCAAACAGCGTAGCAATCTTAAGATAAGCCGACCGGTCGGTCGAAAGTAATTCGGCGAAGCGACCCCCGAACAATCCCGGAGACGCCCCATGTCCGACGCCCTGGTGATCGAGAGCACGGCCGATGCCGTGCGCACCCTGACGCTCAACCGCCCCTCTGCGCTCAACAGCTTCACCCAGGCCATGCACCACGCGCTCATGGACGCGCTGGAGCGCGCTGCGGCGGATGTCGGCGTGCGCGCGCTGGTGCTCACCGGCGCCGGCCGCGGCTTCTGCGCCGGCCAGGATCTGGCCGATCCCGCCGTGGCCCCCGAGCCTGGCGGCGCGCCCAAGGACCTGGGCGAGGTCATCGACCGCTTCTACCGTCCGCTGGTGCTGCGCCTGCGCAGCATGCCGGTGCCGGTGGTGGCGGCCGTCAACGGCGTGGCCGCGGGCGCCGGCGCCAACCTCGCGCTGTGTGCGGACCTTGTCCTGGCGGGGCGCTCGGCCAGCTTCATCCAGGCCTTTGCCAAGATCGGCCTGGTGCCCGACGCGGGTGGCACCTGGCTGCTGCCGAGGCTGGTGGGCCGTGCGCGCGCGCTGGGCCTGGGCCTGCTGGGCGACAAGCTGCCGGCCGAGGAAGCCGAGCGTATCGGCCTGATCTGGCGCGTGGTCGACGATGCCGCTTTGGCGGAGGAGGCGCAGCAACTGGCCCGCCGGCTGGCCGCCATGCCGGTGAAGGCCCTGGTCGCCACGCGCACGGCCTTCGATGCGGCGCAGGCGCTGGATCTGGAGGCCGCCCTGGCCCAGGAGGCCCGCCTGCAGGGCGAGCTCGGGCGTGCCCGCGACTACCAGGAAGGCGTGGCCGCCTTCGGCGCCCGCCGTGCCCCGCAGTTCACCGACCGCTGAAGCCGCCATGGCCGCATCCCCTACGCCCCAGCAGATCGCCGACGCCGTGCGCGACGGCATGGCCGCCAACGACCGGGCCCTGCATGCGCTGGGCATCGCCATCGCCGCCATTTCGCCCGGTGCAGCCACGGCCGCCATGAGCGTGCGCGAGGACATGCTCAACGGCCACGACATCTGCCACGGCGGCCTGATCGCGACGCTGGCCGACACCGCCTTCGCCTACGCCTGCAATGCCTACGACGAACTCACCGTGGCCTCGGGCTTCGGCGTGGACTTCGTCGCGCCGGCCCGTCTGGGCGACCGTCTGGAAGCGCGGTGCACCGAGGTCTCGAAGACCGGGCGCACCGGCGTGTACGACGTGGTCGTGACCAACCAGCGCGGCGAGCGCATGGCGGTGTTCCGCGGCCGCTCCTACACCGCCCGCGGCCGGCCCGCGGTACCGCGCTGACCGATTTGCCCGCAAGGAGACGACCCATGCCCGTCAAGCAGCCGGCCCCCGGCGACCTGGAACCCATCGAGACCGCCAGCCGCGACGAGATCGCCGCGCTGCAGTTGCAGCGCCTGCGCGCCACGCTGGAGAACGTCTACGAGAACGTGCCGCACTACCGCCGCGCCTTCGACGAGCGGGGCGTGCATCCGTCGGACCTGCGGCAGTTGTCGGACCTGGCGAAGTTCCCCTTCACCGTCAAGAGCGACCTGCGCGACCACTATCCCTTCGGCATGCTGGCCGTGCCGCGCGAGCGGCTGGCGCGCATCCATGCCTCGTCGGGCACCACGGGCAAGCCCACGGTGGTGGGCTACACCGCCGGCGACATCGACCGCTGGGCCGACCTGGTGGCCCGCTCCATCCGCGCCGCGGGCGGCCGGGCCGGCGACCTGATCCACGTGGCCTACGGCTACGGCCTGTTCACCGGCGGCCTGGGGGCGCACTACGGGGTGGAGCGGCTGGGCTGCACCGCCATTCCCATGTCGGGCGGGCAGACCGAGAAGCAGGTGCAGATGATCCGCGACCTGAAGCCGTCGATCATCATGGTCACGCCCAGCTACATGCAGGTGATCGTCGAGGAGTTCGCGCGCCAGGGCCTGGACGCGCGCGACTGCTCGCTCAGGGTCGGCATCTTCGGCGCCGAGCCCTGGACCGAGGCCATGCGCCGCGAGATCGAGGGCCGTGCCGGCATCGATGCGGTGGACATCTATGGCCTGTCCGAGGTCATGGGCCCGGGTGTGGCCAGCGAATGCATCGAGTCGAAGGACGGCCCGGTGATCTGGGAAGACCACTTCTATCCCGAGATCATCGACCCCGAGACCGGTGAGGTGCTGCCCGACGGAGAGGAGGGCGAGCTGGTCTTCACCACGCTCACCAAGGAGGCCCTGCCCATCGTGCGCTACCGCACGCGCGACCTCACGCGGCTGCTGCCGCCCACCGCCCGCGCCTTCCGGCGCATGGGCAAGATCGTCGGCCGCAGCGACGACATGCTGATCATCCGTGGCGTCAATGTCTTTCCCACGCAGGTGGAGGAGATCGTGCTGCAGCACCCGCAGCTCTCCGGCCAGTACCAGCTGGTGGTGCGCCGGGATGGCCACCTGGACACGGTGGAGGTGCGCTGCGAGCTGCAGCCCGAGGCCGCGGCCGCCGCGAGTGCGGCGGAGGTGGCCGGCTGGGTGCAGCACCGCATCAAGACGCTGATCGGCATCAGCACCACCGTCAACGTGCTGCCGCCCGATGGCATCGAGCGCACGCTCACCGGCAAGGCACGCCGGGTCTTCGACGAACGCGCCAAGGCCCGCTGACCGGCCTTCGTCCGCCCCCACGCAAACCACAGGAAGGACCGCCCCATGTACACCCAGGCCATGGACACCGCCGGCAAGGACGCCGACGCCCGCAAGCCCGTGCGCTCCGCCCAGGAGGCCCTGTTGGAGGCCCGCTTCGATGCGCGCATCGACGACGGCGCCTTCATCGAGGCCAAGGACTGGATGCCGGAGCACTACCGCCGGACGCTGGTGCGCCAGATCAGCCAGCATGCGCATTCCGAGATCGTCGGCATGCTGCCCGAGGGCAACTGGATCACCCGCGCACCGACGCTCAAGCGCAAGGCCATCCTGCTGGCCAAGGTGCAGGACGAGGGCGGCCACGGCCTGTACCTGTATGCCGCGGCCGAGACGCTGGGCACCTCGCGCGACCAGATGCTGGAGGCCCTGCACAGCGGCAAGGCCAAGTACAGCTCGATCTTCAACTACCCCACGCTCACCTGGGCCGACGTGGGCGCCATCGGCTGGCTGGTGGACGGCGCGGCCATCATGAACCAGGTGCCCATCTGCCGCTGCTCCTATGCGCCCTATGCCCGCGCCATGGTGCGCATCTGCCGGGAGGAGAGCTTCCATCAGCGCCAGGGCTTCGAAAGCCTGCTGACCATGATGCAGCAGGGCACCGAGGCGCAGAAGGCCATGGTGCAGGACGCCGTCGATCGCTGGTGGTGGCCCTCGGTGATGATGTTCGGCCCGCCCGACGACCAGAGCCCCAACACGGCGCAGTCCATGCGCTGGGGCATCAAGCGCGTGTCCAACGACGAGCTGCGGCAGAAGTTCGTCGACGCCGCCGTCGAGCAGGCCCGCGTGCTGGGCGTGACCCTGCCCGACCCCGCGCTGAAGTGGAACGAGGCGCGCCAGCACCACGACTTCGGTGCCATCGACTGGGCCGAGTTCTGGCGCGTCATCGCCGGCGACGGCCCCTGCAACCGCGAGCGCCTGGCCGCCCGCGTGAAGGCCTGGGAGGAGGGCGCCTGGGTGCGCGAAGCCGCCCTGGCCCATGCCCGCAAGCAGGAAGAGCAATTCAAGGAGGCCGCATGAGCGAGCACACCCCCGACGCGAAGGGCGACCGCATCGCAGGCGAGGCCGAAGCCAGACCCGTGGGCAACGCAAGCCGGGCGCAACCGCCCCGCGCCGAGTGGCCGCTGTGGGAGGTCTTCGTGCGCACCAAGGCCGGCCTGGACCACAAGCACTGCGGCAGCCTGCATGCTGCCGACGCGCGCATGGCCATCCAGCTGGCGCGCGACGTGTACACGCGCCGGCAGGAGGGCACCAGCGTGTGGGTGGTGCGGGCCGACCAGATCGTCGCCAGCGATCCCGGCGACAAGGACATGTACTTCGACCCGATGGAGGACAAGGTCTACCGCCATCCCACCTTCTACACGCTGCCCGGCGCGGTGGACCACATGTGAGCACCGACGGGAGACACCACATGCAAGCCTCCATCGAGATCGCCCAGGACGCGCCGCTGCAGTACCTGCTGCGCATCGGCGACACCGCCCTCATCCTCGGCCAGCGGCTGGGCGAATGGGCCGGTCACGCGCCGGTGCTGGAAGAGGACATCGCGCTGGCCAACATGGCGCTGGACCTGATCGGCCAGGCCCGCGCGGTGCTGAGCCATGCCGGCGCCGTCGAGGGCCGCGGCCATGACGAGGACCAGCTCGCCTTCCTGCGCGACGAGCGCGACTACCGCAACGTGACGCTGGTGGAGCTGCCCAATGGCCCGGGCCGGCCCGGCGACTTCGCGCTCGCCGTGTTGCGCAACACCATGGCCGCCACCTTCTTCCACCTGCTGTGGACGCGGCTGCAGGACTCCACCGACGCCGAGCTGGCGGCCATCGCCGGCAAGGCCGTGAAGGAGGCGCGCTACCACCAGCAGCATGCCGCCGACTGGGTGGTGCGCCTGGGCGACGGCACGGCGGAGTCGCGCCGGCGCATGGTGGCCGCGCTGGAGCGGCTGTGGCCCTATGCCGCCGAACTCTTCGCCGACGACGCGGTGGACGAGGCCGCCGCCGCCAGCGGCCTGGGCCCGCGCTGGAGCGCGCTGCGCCCCGACTGGGAGGCCGCAATGGCCGAGGTGCTGGCCGAGGCCTCGCTGCCCATGCCTGCGCACACGGCCTTCCTCAGCACCGGCAAGCGCGGCGTGCACAGCGAGCACATGGGCTACATCCTGGCCGAGATGCAGCAGTTGCAGCGGGCGTACCCCGGAGGCGTGTGGTGAGCACGACGGCGGCCGTGCCCACGCCGGCTTCGGTGCCGCAACAGGCCGCGCGCATGGCGCGTGCCTGGGCTGTGCTGGCCGACGTGCCCGACCCGGAGGTACCGGCGCTGTCGGTGTGCGACCTGGGCCTGGTGCGCGAAATTCGCGTCGACGCCGGCGGCCTGACCGTGGTGCTGACGCCGACCTATTCCGGCTGTCCTGCCACGGAGGTGATCGCGCAGAGCGTGCGCGATGCGATCGAGGCCGCCGGCCTGGGCCCGGTGCAGACCGTGTTGCTCCGCGCGCCGGCCTGGACCACGGACTGGATCAGCGAGGACGGCCGCCGCAAGCTGCGCGAGTACGGCATCGCGCCCCCGGGCCCGGTGGCGGCGGGCCAGGGCGTGCCGGTGCGGCTGGTGGGGCGCCGCGGCGCCACGCCCATGGTCGCCTGTCCGCGCTGCAGCAGCCCCGAGACCGAGCGGCTGTCCGCCTTCGGTGCCACCGCCTGCAAGGCGCTCTACCGCTGCATTGCCTGTCGCGAACCCTTCGAGCATTTCAAGCCGCTATGACGCCCCTGTTCCATTCCCTGCGCGTGCGGACCGTGGAGCCCGATACCGCCGAGGCGGTGATCGTCAGCTTCGACGTGCCGCCCGAGCTGCGCCAGACCTTCGGCTTCACCCAGGGCCAGTACCTCACCCTGCGCAAGCAGATCGACGGGCAGGACCTGCGCCGCTCGTATTCGATCTGTGCCGGCGTGGACGATGGCGTGCTGCGCGTGGGCGTGCGCAAGGTGCGCGGCGGCGTGTTCTCCAACTGGATCAACGCCCAGCTGCGGCCCGGCGACGAGATCGCCGTCATGGCGCCGCAGGGCCGCTTCTTCGTGCCGTTGGCGCCCGAGGAGCGCCGGCACCACCTGGGCGTCGCTGGCGGCAGCGGCATCACGCCCATCCTGTCGATCATGAAGACCGTGCTGGCGCGCGAGCCCGGCAGCCGCTTCACGCTGATCTACGGCAACCGGCAGTTGCGTTCCACCATGTTCAAGGAGGAGCTGGAGGACCTCAAGAACCGCTACCTGAGCCGGCTGGTCCTGCACCATGTGTTCTCGAACGAGCACACCGACGCGCCCATCAACAGCGGCGTGCTCGACCGCGAGAAGGTGGGCGACTTCCTGCGCACGCTGGTGCCGGCCTGGTCCATCGACCATGCCTACATCTGCGGGCCCTACCAGATGAACGACGAGGCCGAGGCGGCATTGCGCGCGGCCGGCGTGCCGGGGTCGGCGATCCATGTGGAGCGCTTCGGCATCGCCCAGCCGGCCACCGCCCCCGGAGCCGTCGGCGCCGTGATGCACGAGGCACTGCCGGGCGATGCCGAGCAGGCAAGGGTGGTCATCGTGCGCGATGGGCTCTCGCGCGAGATCGAGTTCCGCCGTGACCAGCCCAGCATCCTCGACTGCGCGGCGGCGGCCGGTGTGGAGGTGCCGTATTCGTGCACCTCGGGCGTGTGCGGCACCTGCCGCGCCAAGGTGCTCGAAGGCGCGGTGCGCATGGGGCGCAATTTCGCCCTCGACAAGGCGGAGGTGCAGGCCGGCTTCGTGCTCACCTGCCAGGCCCATCCCACCACGGACCGGGTGGTACTCTCGTTCGACGAACGTTGACGGGAACGCAGGGATGGCACGAGGACGCGCAGCAGGCTACGACGAACAACGCGAGACCATCCTGGCGCAGGCCGGGCTGCTGTTCGCGCGGCGGGGCTATCCCGCCACCTCGATGAACCAGGTGGCCGAGGCCTGCGGCCTGTCCAAGCCCACGCTCTACCACTACTACAAGGACAAGTACACGCTGCTCGTGAGCATCGCCGAGGCCCATGTGAGCCGGCTCGATGCCATCGTCTCGGAGGTGTGGGCCGGCGAGATGCCGCCCGAGGCCCGCATGCGCGAGCTGATCCTGCGGCTGGTGCGCGAGTACGCCACTGCGCAGAGCGCCCACCGCGTGCTCACCGAGGACGTGCGCTTCCTGGAGCCCGAAGACCGCCAGCGCGTGCTCGACAAGGAGCGCGCCGTGGTGCGCGGTTTCGCGCGGGCCGTGGCGGCCCTGCGGCCCGACCTGCAGGACACGCTGATGGGCATGCCGCTGACCATGCTGCTGTTCGGGATGATCAACTGGATGTTCACCTGGATGAAGCCCGACGGCCCGCTGGACTACGAGGACATGGCGCCCGTGGTGGCCGACCTGTTCCTGGGCGGGCTGCCGGCGGTGCGCCTGCCCGACGCTGCGCGTCGGCCGGTGGACGTTCCCATTGCCGCTTCCGATTCCGACACCGATCCGGCGCCGACCGGCTGACCGGCGGCACCTTTCGCACGCCGCGGGGCGACGCGCCCCGGCGTTTTCTGCCAGACCGAGAAAGTACAGAAGGAGACAAGCCATGAAGTTCAAGATCCAGGCGCTCGCCGCCGCCGCGCTGGCCTGCGCGGCCAGCCTGTCGTGGGCCGACCTGACGGTGGGCGTCACGCTGTCGACCACGGGCCCGGCGGCCTCGTTGGGCATTCCGCAGAAGAACACCATCGCCCTCATGCCCAAGACCATCGGCGGGCAGAAGGTCAACTACGTGGTGCTCGACGATGCCAGCGACACCACCACCGCGGTCAACAACACCCGCAAGCTGATCGCCGACAACAAGGCCGACGTGATCGTCGGCTCCAGCGTCACGCCCAACTCGCTGGCCATGATCGACGTGGCCGCCGAGGCGCGCGTGCCGATGATCAGCTTGGCCGCATCGGCCCGGATCATCTCGCCCATGGACGACAAGAAGAAGTGGGTCTTCAAGACCCCGCAGAACGACGACATGATGGCGCAGGCCATCGTCGACCACATGGCGGCCCGGGGCGTGAAGTCGGTCGGCTTCATCGGCTTCTCCGACGCCTATGGCGAGGGCTGGTACGAGGTCTTCTCCAAGGCCGCCGCGGCCAAGGGCATCAAGCTGGCGGCCAACGAGCGCTATGCGCGCACCGACACCTCGGTGACGGGCCAGGCGCTCAAGCTCATGTCCGCCAATCCGGAGGCCGTGCTGATCGCCGGCTCGGGCACGCCGGCTGCGCTGCCGCAGAAGACGCTGGCCGAGCGCGGCTACAAGGGCAAGGTCTACCAGACGCATGGCGTGGCGAATGCCGACTTCCTGCGCGTGGGCGGCAAGGACGTGGAAGGCACCATCCTTCCCGCGGGGCCCATGCTGGTGGCCGAGCAACTGCCCGACAGCAACCCGGTCAAGAAGTCGGCCATGGCCTATGTGTCCGCCTACGAG
Organism: Pseudacidovorax sp. DMC4; assembly: GCF_056314265.1. Classification (NCBI taxonomy): domain Bacteria; kingdom Pseudomonadati; phylum Pseudomonadota; class Betaproteobacteria; order Burkholderiales; family Comamonadaceae; genus Pseudacidovorax; species Pseudacidovorax sp. DMC4. The sequence continues at coordinate 270,571 of NZ_JBQUYR010000002.1, forward strand.
GCGGCCCACGGCAAGGGCAGTACCGCGGCCTTCGGCGGCCATGCGTGGGATGCCGGCCTGATGCTGCAGGCCGCCGTGCCCGAGGCGCTCAAGAAGGCGCAGCCGGGCACGCCCGAGTTCCGCGCCGCGCTGCGCGACGCGCTGGAGCAGATCAAGGAAGTGCCCGGCGCGCATGGCGTCTTCAGCATGGCGCCCACCGACCACCTCGGCCTCGACAACCGCGCCCGGGTGATGGTGACCATCCAGAACGGCACCTGGAAGTACGTGCCCTGAACGGCATGGACCTCCAGATCGCCCTGCTGCTGGGCCAGGACGGGATCGTCAACGGCGCCATCTATGCGCTGATGGCGCTCGCGCTGGTGCTGGTGTTCTCGGTCACGCGCGTCATCTTCATTCCGCAGGGCGAACTGGTGGCCTTCGGCGCGCTGTCGATGGCGGCGCTCGGCACCGGCAAGGTGCCGGGCACCCTGTGGCTGCTGCTGGTGCTGGCCGTGGCGGTGCTGCTGCTGGAGCTCTGGCGTGCCCGGCGCGGCGCGGTCGTGGAATGGCGGGCGACGCTGGCCTGGACGGTGGTGCTGCCGCTGCTGGCCTGTGCCGTGGTGCTGCTGTGGCGGCCGGCCTCGCTGTGGGGCCAGTCGCTGGCGACGCTGCTGGTGGTGGCGCCGCTGGGCCCGCTGCTCTACCGCCTGGCCTACCGTCCGCTGGCGCGGGCGAGCGTGCTGATCCTGCTGATCGTGTCCGTGGCACTGCATGGCGTGCTGGTGGGGCTGGGCCTGCTGTTCTTCGGCGCCGAGGGCTCGCGAACGCCGGCCTTCTCCGAGGCCCGATTCGACTGGGGCGGCGTGACCGTGGCCGGGCAGTCGCTCGTGGTGGTGGGGGTGGCGGTGCTGCTGGTGGTGCTGATGTTCATGTTCTTCGAACGCTCCATCGTGGGCAAGGCGCTGCGCGCCGTGGCCATGAACCGCGTGGGCGCGCGGCTCATGGGCATTCCGGCCGATCTGTCGGGCGACCTGAGCTTTGCGCTGGCGGCGCTGATCGGCGCCGTGGGCGGCCTGCTGGTGGCACCGCTGACGACCGTCTACTACGACACCGGCTTCCTGATCGGCCTCAAGGGCTTCGTGGCCGCCATCGTGGGCGGGCTCGCGAGCTATCCGGTGGCGCTGGCGGGCGCGCTCATCGTGGGCCAGCTGGAGGCCTTCTCCTCCTTCTGGGCCAGCGCCTTCAAGGAGGTGCTGGTGTTCACGCTGATCATTCCGGTGCTGTGGTGGCGTTCGCTGCGCAGCCGCCATGTGGAGGACGAGGAATGACCCGCCGGCACCTTACGCTGCTGTTCGTGGCGGCGCTGGCCGCGGCCTGGCCGCTGCTGCCCGAGTTCACCGCCACGGTGTTCAGCTACATCGGGCTGTACGCCCTGGTGGCGGCCGGGCTGGTCATGCTCACCGGCGTGGGCGGCATGACCTCCTTCGGGCAGGCGGCCTTCGTGGCCATCGGCGCCTATGCCACGGCCTGGGTCTGCACATCGCCCACGGCCGCCGCGGCGCTCTCGGCGCTGCCGCCGCCGCTGTGGCCCTGGGTGGGGCTGGCGCTCGGGCTGGCGCTCACCTTCGTGCTGGCCTGGGCGCTGGGCGGCATCACCGTCAAGCTCTCGGGCCATTACCTGCCGCTGTGCACCATCGCCTGGGGGCTGGGGCTGTACTACCTGTTCGGCAACCTGCAGGCGCTGGGCGGGCAGACGGGCATCACCGGTCTGCCGGCGCTCAGCGTCTTCGGTATCTCGCTGGCCTCGCCGCGGGTGCTGGGGCCGGTGATCTGGCTGGTGCTGCTGCTGGCCCTGTGGGCGCTGCACAACCTGCTGGATTCGCGGGAGGGGCGGGCCATCCGGGCGCTCAAGTCGGGCCGGCTGATGGCGGAGTCGATGGGCGTGGACACGGCGCGGCAGCGTGCCCGCGTCTTCGTCCTGGCAGCGCTGCTCGCGGCGCTCTCGGGCTGGCTCTATGCGCACATGCAGCGCTTCGTCAATCCGACGCCTTTCGGCCTGAACGTGGGCATCGAATACCTGTTCATGGCCGTGGTCGGCGGCGCGGGTCATCTGTGGGGCGCTGTGCTGGGCGCCATGCTCATCACGCTGCTCAAGGAGCAGTTGCAGGACTGGCTGCCCCGGCTGCTCGGCGCCAGCGGCAACTTCGAGCAGATCGTCTTCGGCCTGCTGATGGTGCTGGTGCTGCAGCGCTTCGCCGAGGGCCTGTGGCCCACGCTGGCGCGGTGGGGCGGACGCTGGCTCCGGCCCGAACGCGAAGGGCCCGCCGCGGCGCCGGCTCGCGCATTGCCGGCGCGGGCCATGCAGCCGGCGGGCGCGCTGCTGCTGGAGGCGCGTGCCGTCACCAAGCGCTTCGGCGGCCTGGTGGCCAACAGCGCCGTCGACCTGACGCTGCGGGCCGGGGAGGTGCATGCGCTGATCGGCCCCAATGGCGCGGGCAAGAGCACCTTCTTCAACATGGTGTCGGGCGTGGACGACCCGAGCGAGGGCGAGGTGCGCCTGCTGGACGCGCCCATGCAGGGCCGGCCCTCGCGCGAGTTCGCGGCCCGCGGGCTGGGCCGCACCTTCCAGCATGTGCGCCTGCTGGGCGAGCGCAGCGTGCTAGAGAACGTGGCGCTGGGCGCCCACCTGCGCGGCCGGCGCGGCTGGTGGGCTGCGATGCTGCGGCTGGACCGGGCCGAAGAGGCGGCCCTGCTGGCCGAGGCCCGCCGGCAGATCGAGCGCTGCGGCCTGGGGGCCTTCGCCGACCGGCCGGCGGCCTCGCTGGCGCTGGGCCAGCAGCGGGTGGTCGAGATCGCACGCGCCCTGGCGGGCAACCCGGTGGCGCTGCTGCTGGACGAGCCCGCCGCCGGCCTGCGCCACCTGGAGAAACAGGCACTGGCCGGCCTGCTGGCGCAACTGCGCGACGAGGGCCTGGGCATCCTGGTGGTGGAACATGACATGGAGTTCGTGATGAACCTGGCCGACCGCGTGACGGTGCTGGAGTTCGGCACCGTCATCGCCGAGGGAACGCCGGCCGAGGTGCAGCGCAATCCGCGCGTACTGGATGCCTACCTGGGCAGTGCGGAACCGGCCGCGCCTCCGACCTCGGCCCCCGCGGACTCCGCGGTGCTGGAGCCGGCCGCATGAGCGCCCGTCTGGCTGCCGCCGGCGACGCCGCCGAGGTTGAGGCGCGGCCCGGCACCGCCCGGCCCGTGCTGGCGCTGGAGGACTTTCACGTCGCCTACGGCTCCGTCGAGGCCGTGCACGGCGTGGCCCTGCACATCGACGAGGGCGAGATCGTCACCGTCATCGGGCCCAACGGCGCGGGCAAGACCACGCTGCTGGCGGCGGCCATGGGGCTGCTGCCTTCGCGCGGCCGGCTGCGGCTGGCCGGCGAGCTGATCCCGCGGCCCAGCGTCGAGGCCATGGTGGCGCGCGGCGTGGCGCTGGTGCCCGAGCGGCGCGAGCTCTTCGGCGAGATGTCGGTCGAGGACAACCTGCTGCTCGGCGGCTTCTACCGCTGGCGCACGGGCCGCCGGGACCAGCGCGCCCGCATGGCCGAGGTGTTCGCCATCTTTCCGCGGCTTCAGGAGCGGCGGACCCAGTGGGCCAGCACGCTCTCGGGCGGCGAGCGCCAGATGCTCGCCATCGGCCGTGCCCTGATGGCGCGCCCCCGACTGCTGATGCTGGACGAGCCCTCCCTGGGCCTGGCGCCGCTGATCGTGTGCGAGGTGCTGCAGGTGGTGGGGGCGTTGCGGTCGCAGGGCGTGTCGGTGCTGCTGGTGGAGCAGAACGCGCGCGCCGCCCTGCAGGTGGCCGACCGCGGCTATGTGCTGGAGACCGGCCGCGTGGCGCTGCAAGGCCCGGCCGACGCGCTGCTGCATGACCGCCGCATCATCGACACCTACCTGGGCCTGGGGCAGCGCGGCGCGTGAATGGGCTGGCCCTGGGGCTCGTGCCCGTGGTCACCGACGACGTGCCGGCAGATGGCTACTTCCAGGGCGTGGGCGCCGGCACCTCGCAGACGGGCTCGACGTCCACGCTCTTGAAGTCGGCCGGCGAGACGATCTCCAGATACTCCATGTCGGGCGAGTAGTCGAACAGGTAGTGGCGGATGCCCGGGCGCTGGTGCACCACGTCGCCGGCCTCCACCAGCGTTTCCTTGTCCTCGTACATGAAGCGGGCCCAGCCCTTGACCATGATGACGATCTGGAAGTCCGCCTCGTGCCGGTGCCAGCCGGTGCCCGTTTCGGGCGCCATGTTGGCCTTGACCAGGTGCGCGATCACCTTGCCATGGGTGGCCTCGGCGATGCCGAGGTCCCGGTAGAGGAAAAAGTCCCGCAGCCCGCCCGACTGGTAGTCGGTGTCGCCGGGCTTGACGTGCGAGAACTCCGTGGTGGTCCGATCCAACATGGGGCGCGCTCCTTCCTGGGTGGGTGCTGCGCCGCAACATGCATAAAGCGTTCCCGCAGCAGGACGCCCCGGTATCGACACGCACCGATAATCGCGCGCCTATGAGCGGCAACACCTTCGGCACCCTGTTCGCGGTGACCAACTTCGGCGAATCCCACGGCCCCGCGATCGGCTGCGTCATCGACGGCTGCCCCCCCGGCATGGCCCTTTCGGAGGCAGACATCCAGCCCGACCTGGACCGCCGGCGGCCCGGCACCAGCCGGCACGTCACGCAGCGCAACGAGCCCGATGCGGTGCAGATACTCTCCGGCGTGTACGAAGGCAAGACCACCGGCACACCCATTGCGCTGCTGATCCAGAACACCGACCAGCGCAGCAAGGACTACGGCGAGATCGCGCGCCAGTTCCGCCCCGGCCATGCCGACTTCAGCTACTTCAAGAAGTACGGCATCCGCGATCCGCGCGGGGGCGGCCGTTCGTCGGCCCGCCTCACGGCGCCGATGGTGGCGGCCGGCGCGGTGGCCAAGAAGTGGCTGCGCGAGCAGTACGGCACCGAGTTCCGCGGCTGCATGACGCAGATCGGCGAGCAGGTGATCGGCTTCGAGAGCTGGGACCACGTGCCCAACAACCCCTTCTTCGCGCCCGTGGCCGACGTGTCGGCCCTGGAGGCCTACATGGACGCGCTGCGCAAGGCGCAGGACTCCTGCGGCGCCCGCCTGCGCGTGGTGGCCACCGGCATGCCTGCCGGCCTGGGCCAGCCGCTGTTCGACAAGCTCGATGCCGACATCGCCTACGCCATGATGGGCATCAACGCCGTCAAGGGCGTGGAGATCGGCGCCGGTTTCGCCAGCGTGACGCAGCGCGGCAGCATGCACGGCGACGCCATGCGGCCCGACGGCTTCGACAGCAACAATGCGGGCGGCGTGCTGGGCGGCATCAGCACGGGGCAGGACCTGGAGGTGGCCATCGCCATCAAGCCGACCAGCTCGATCACCACGCCCCGTACTTCCGTGGACGTGGACGGCCGGCCGGTCGAGGTGGTGACCAAGGGCCGCCACGATCCGTGCGTGGGCATCCGCGCCACGCCCATCGCCGAGGCCATGCTGGCGCTGGTGGTGATGGAACACGCCTTGCGCCAGCGCGCCCAGTGCGGCGAGCCGGGCGCGGCCTTTCCTGTGGTGCGAGGCGACAAGGCCCAGGCCGACCGACCGGAGGGCCTGCAGGCCTCCTTCCTGTAGTGGCCGACCCGGCCACCACGCCCTCTGCCGCCGCCAGCCGGCGTCCGCTGCTCGCCTTCGCGGGGCTGTCGGCCAGCTATTTCGCCCACATCGGTTTCTTCAACCCCTACCTGCCGCTGTGGCTGCAGAGCCTGGGGCTGCCGATCTTCACCATCAGCCTGCTGACCTCGGTGCAGTCCTTCACCCGGGTGTTCGCGCCCTATGCCTGGGGCACGCTGTCGGACCGCACGGGCGAGCGCGTGAAGCTGCTGCGCATCAGTGCGGCGGTCGCCATGGCGGCATCGCTGGGGCTCTGGTGGAGTGGCGGGCACTGGTGGATCGCGCTGGTGCTGCTGGTCATGTTCACCCACACCAGCTCGATGATGTCGCTCACCGAGGCGGCGCTGGCGCACCTGGTGGCGGGGGACTGGGGCCGCTATGGACGCATCCGGCTGTGCGGTTCGGCGGGCTTTCTGGTGACCGTGTTCCTGGCCGGGGCCTGGTTCGACCGCTTCGGCATGGGGCACTTCCCGGGCTGGGCGCTGGTCACGCTGGGGCTGGTGCTCTTCGCCACGCTCAGGCTGCCCGATCACCGCGAGCCCGTGGCTGCCCGCGGCGGAGTGCACGAGCCGGTCGGGCCGGTGCTGCAGCGGCCGGTGGTGCGCTGGTTCTTCGCCTCGCTGTTCTTTCATGTCACGGCGCACTTCGCCATCTACGGCTTCTTCTCGCTCTACCTCGATTCGATCGGCTACGACAAGGCGGCCATCGGCGCGCTCTGGGCGCTGTCGGTGGCGGCCGAAGTGGCCTGGTTCGGGCTGCAGGGCCGAGTGGTGCGGCGGCTGCGCATGCCGCAGTGGCTGCTGCTGTGCGGCGTGGCCGCCGTGCTGCGCATGGGCCTGACCGCCGGGCTGGGCCAGTGGGTCTGGGCGCTGGTGCTGGGGCAGATGCTGCATGCCCTGAGCTTCGCGGCGCACCACACCACCTGCATCGCGATGGTGACGGAGCACTTTCCGGGGCGGCTGCGCGGGCGGGGGCAGGCGCTGTTCACCGTGATCGGCTACGGCCTGGGTGGCGTGCTGGGCATGCTGGCCGGCGGGGCGGTGGCGCAGCAGATGGGTTATGTGGTCATGTTCTGGGCCGCGACGGCCCTGGCCGTGGTCGGCACCCTGTGCGCGTGGCGTGCAGTGGCGATGGAGCGCCGGGCATGAGCGGCGCACTGCCCGTCCAGCCGCGCCGGGGCCTCGCCTTCGCCATGCTGCTGCCGCTGCTGCTGGCCGCGCAGCCGGTGGCCACCGACAGCTACCTGCCCGCGCTGCCCGAGATCGCGCGCGACCTGGGCTCGGCCAGCAGCAGCCTGACGGTCTTCATCCTGGCCTTCGGCGTGGCGCAATTGCTGTGCGGCCCGCTGGCCGACCGCTTCGGCCGGCGGCCGGTGCTGCTGGCGGGCCTGGGCGCCTATGCCGTCGCGGCCCTGGGCTGCGCGCTGGCGGGCAGCGTGCTGCTGCTGGCGGCCGGCCGGGCGGTGCAGGGCTTTGCCATGGCCGCCATCCTGGTGTGCTCGCGGGCCGCGGTGCGCGACCTGTACCCCGCCCACCAGGGGCCGCAGGTGATGGCCCGCGGGCTGACGGGCCTTGGCGTGGTGGCGCTGATGTCACCGCTGCTGGGCGCCTGGGGCGTGGAGGCCCTGGGCTGGCGCTGGGTGCTGGTGGGCATGGCGATCTACGCGCTGGTGCTGCTGGGGCTGTGCTGGCATTCCTTCGCCGAGACGCACCGGCCGATGCTGGCCGGCGCCCTGGACGCACCCGATGCCTCCGCGCCCCGTGGCAGCGCGCGGGAGGTCTGGCGCAACCGGCCTTTCCGCGCCTGGGCCTCGCTGGCGGCCTGCACCTATGGCGGGCTGTTCTGCTTCCTGCTGCTGTCGCCCATGGTCTACATCGGCTACCTCGGCATGTCGCCAGTCATGTACGGCTGGGTGCCGGCGGGCGGTTCCGTCGTCTACATCAGCAGCACGCTGCTGTGCCGGCGGCTGCTGTCCCGGGTGGGGCCGGTGCGCACGGTGCAGATCGGCTCGGTGCTCAGCCTGACCGGTGCGAGCATCCAGGCGCTCGGCTGCCTGCTGCTGCCGCATTCGCCCTTGCCGCTGCTGGCCGGACATGCGGTGTATGTGATGGGCCATGGCATCCACCAGCCCTGCGGCCAGGCGGGCGCGGTGGGCGACCTGCCGCACCTGGCGGGACGGGCCGTGTCGTGGTCGGGCTTCCTGATGATGCTGGTGGCCTTCTGCGCCGGGCAGACGGCGGCGCTGTTCGTGGATGCGCGCTATTCGGCGGGAGCCTGGCCGATGGTGCTGCCACTGCTGCTGGCGGGGGCGGCGCTGGTCGGCATCGCCTATGGCTGGCTGCCTCGCCTGCAGCGCACCCGGCGCAGCTGAACGCCTGGCCTGGCCGCGTCCTCAGGCAGGATGACCCAAAGGCCTGGACGGTGCAGGTGTGGCCGGCCGAACGCAGAATGGCGCGCATGAACACCCTGCGCATTGATTTCGTCTCCGATGTGTCCTGCCCCTGGTGCGCCGTCGGCCTGGCTTCGCTCCAGACCGCCATGGCGCGCGTGGCGCCGGACGTCCAGGTCGACCTGCATTTCCAGCCTTTCGAACTCAATCCGGACATGGTGGCCGAGGGCGAGGATTCCATCGAGCACCTGATGCGCAAGTACGGCATCGACGAGACCCAGGTGCGTGCCAACGGCGAGGTGCTGCGCCAGCGCGGCGAGGCGGTGGGCTTTCCCTTCAACCTCGACATGCGCAAGCGGGTGTGGAACACCTTCGATGCCCATCGCCTGCTGCACTGGGCCGAGCTGGAAGGCTCGGACAAGCAGCTGGCCTTGAAGAAGGCGCTGTTCAAGGCCTACTTCCTCGACGGCCTGAGCCCGGCCGATCATGAACTGCTGGTGCGGCTGGCGGCCGAGGCGGGCCTCGACGCCGAGCGTGCCCGGGCCCTCCTGGCCAGCGACGAGTTCACCGACGAGGTGCGTGCGACCGAACGCATGTTCACACAGGCGGGCATCCATTCGGTGCCGGCCATCATCCTCAACCGGCAGCACCTGATCTCCGGCGGCCAGCCGCCCGAGGTGTTCGAGCGGGCGCTCAGGCAGATTGCGGGCGCGCAGCCTTCTTCCGTGATGGAGGCTTGACCCGCGCCTCCCATCGGGCCACGCCGATGGCCACCCCATAGAGGGCGCCGAAGACCACGCCCAGCATCAGCGCATCGCCCCACCAGGGCCGGACGTGGAAGTCGCCACCCCAGACCACCAGGACCACGAACACGGCGACCAGGTGGGCGCAGAACACGGAGAGGGAGGCACTGCCCAGCGTCTCCAGCACGCGCGGGCGGGGCAGGTGCTTCAGCCAGGTGGGTCCGTAGCGCAGGACCACGATGCCGATGGCCACCAGGTTCAGCAGGCGCAGCGGCGCCAGTCGCCACTTGTCGAACCACTCGTTGAGCGTATCGTGGCTGCCGAAGGGCGCCTGGCCGGTGGGGCCCAGATGGCGCCACAGCATCACCACGATGACCGTGACCACGGCCGCGCGCACGACGCCCGCCGGGAATTCGAGCTTCGGGGGCAGCGCATCGTGCCGGCTGCAGCCCAACCATAGCCCGGCGAACCACAGGAACTGCCAGGCCAGCGAATCGAAGGAGCCCGTCTCGTCGATGGGCACTGGAATGCCGAGCAGTGCCTGCGCCGCGCGGTACAGAAGGTTGGTGAAGCCGAATTGCGCCAGCAGCCAAAGGCCGGCGCTCACCATCAGCGGCCGCTTCCAGCCATGGCGCATGCCGTAGGCCATGACCCAGGGGCTGGCCAGCATGAACAGGATGTACATGGGCAGGATGTCGAGAAGGGCCGGCTCGTGCACCAACGCCAGTGCCCAGACGAAGGCCTGGTGCGGATAGGCGATGAAGTAGCGCACCCGTTCGTGCACCGCCGGCTGATCGGCCCGCAGGCCCAGCCCTGCGATCACGAAAAAGAGGAACAGCAGCAGCGCCGCCTGGCACAGATAGACCGTCACCGCGCGCCGCCAGAAGGCCTGCCGCATGGCCGCCACGCCCTTCTGGTGGCCGATGCCACCGTACACCAGGCCGCACACGAAGGCCGACAGCAGCACGAAACCCTCGGCCGCCGAGACGAAGCCGAAGGGCTGGCCCAACGGGTCGGTGAGCCGCGACGGCAGGTGCGTGACGGTCATCAGCACGAGCATCAGCCCGCGCAGCGCGTCGATTTCCCAGAGGCGGCGCATGGTGGATCCGGTTGAAAGGCGGCGAGCATCGCAAGGCCCGGGTCGGGCCGCGGTGCGCCGGGGCCCCCGGCCGGTGTAGGACATGGGGCGCGCGCCACCGCTCGCCGTGCCGGGCCTGCCTGTGTGTGAGGAGTGCCGGCCGGTCAGGTTCGCCTGTTCCCAGATCTTTACATTTGTTGCGGTGGCGGCGCGTCAACGCCAGCGGCATCGCGCGGGTTGATCCGGCATCGTGCAGGCCACCTCGTCAGGAGATCCCATGCAGCGCTTTTCCCGTCTTCGTGCCTGTGGCGCGGCGCTGTGTGCGGCCGTGCTGCTGTGGGGCTGCGCGTCGCCCGGCCGCTCCCTGCCGGTGCCGTCTGCGCCTGTCGCCCAACTGGCCTGGATCGATCGCCTGAGCTGGGGCGTCAGCAGCGACACCGTGGCCCGGGTCGACCGCCTGGGCCTGGCCCGCTGGATCGATGACCAGCTGCGTCCGGATGTCGCAGGTGCGCCGCTGCCGCCCGCGGCCCAGCAGAAGATCGACGCCATGAGCATCAGCGCCGAGCCGGGCGGTGCCCTGGCGCTGAGGCTGGACGCCCAGCGCCGCGCCGCCGACGCGCTGCCGGAGGAGGGCGAGCGCCTCGCGGCGCGCCAGGCGTGGCAGCAGGCCCTGGGCCAGGCGGGACGCGAGACGCAGCAGCGCTTCCTGCTGCGCGCCCTCTACAGCCCCGACCAGCTGCGCGAGGTGATGAGCTGGTTCTGGGCCAACCACTTCTATGTCAGCGTGCAGAAGACGCGGGCGCTGCTCGCCGACTACGAGGACAGCGCCATCCGGCCGCATGCGCTGGGTCGCTTCCGCGACCTGCTCGGTGCGGTCGAGCTGCACCCGGCCATGCTGGTGTACCTGGACAACCCGCAGAACGCCGCCGGCCGCATCAACGAGAACCTGGCGCGCGAGATGATGGAGCTGCACACGCTGGGCGTGGATGGCGGCTACACCCAGGGCGATGTACAGGAGATGGCGCGCGTGCTCACTGGGCTGGGCACCAACCTGCAGCCGCTGGACGCGCCGCCGCCGCGCCTGCCGCCGGCGCTGGCCGGGCAGTGGGTGCGCCGCGGCGTCTTCGAGTTCAACCCCGCCCGCCATGACCGCAACCCCAAGACGCTGCTGGGCGCGCCGCTTCACGCCAGCGGCCTGGCGGAGGTCGACGAGGCGCTGGACCGGCTGGCCCGCGCGCCTGCCACCGCCCGGCACATCTCCCGCAAGCTGGCCACCTACTTCGTCGCGGACGATCCGCCGCCCGCCCTGGTCGAGCGCATGACCCGGACCTTCGAGCGCACCGATGGCGACATCGCCGCCGTCATGCGCACCATGCTGGGCTCACCCGAATTCACGGCTTCGCTGGGCCGCAAGTTCCGCGATCCGCTGCAGTACGCCATCGGCAGCGTGCGGCTGGCCTACGGTGATCGGGTGGCCAGCGACATCGGGCCGCTCATGGGCTGGGTCAATCGCCTGGGCGAGGCGCCCCACGCGCACGACACGCCCGATGGCTATCCCCTCCGGCAGCAGGATTGGGCCAGCGCCGGCCAGATGAATGCGCGCTTCGACGTTGCCCGTTCGCTGGGCAGCAATGGCGCGGTGCTGTTCCGCGCCGAGCCGCGCGCGCCGCTGGAGAAGCCGCCCTATCCCGCCATGGCGCAGGCCGAGGCCGTGCGCCGCATCGAACCCACGCTGGGTGCCACCACCCGGCAGGCGCTGGCGAAGGCGGCGTCCGCGCAGGACTGGAACACCTACCTGCTCGCGTCGCCGGAACGGATGTACCGATGAACTGCCCGGCACCGCAAGCCGGGCCGCGTCTGGCCGCCGCCCGGACGCCCTGCGGGGCGAGAGTACCGCGGCCTGTCCCAGCCTGAAGAAGGAGTCCTTCAATGCCCATCTCCGCACCCTCATCGCCGTCCCGCCGACGCCTGCTGCAGGCGGGGGCCGCGCTCTCCCTGGCAGCACCCGTCGGCCGTCTGCTCGCCGCACCCGCTGCTGAAGGCACTCGCCTGCTGGTGGTGTTCCTGCGCGGGGCCTACGACTGCTGCAACTTCCTCGTGCCCACGGGCAGCGACTTCTACTACCAGAGCCGGCCGTCCATCGCCGTGCCCCGGCCGGGGCAGGCGGGCGGCGCCCTGGCGCTCGATGCGGACTGGGGCCTGCACCCGGCCCTGGCGGGCAGCCTGATGCCGTTGTTCCAGCGTGGCCAGGCCGCCTTCATCCCCTTTGCCGGCACCGACGACCTGACGCGCAGCCATTTCGAGACGCAGGACGGCATCGAGCTGGGCCAGGCCCTGACGGGGCGGCGCGACTACGGCTCCGGCTTTCTCAACCGGCTGGCGCAGGTGCTGGGCGGCGGACCGCTCCAGGAGGTCACGCCCATCGCCTTCACCGACCAGTTGCCGCTTTCGCTGCGCGGCACGGTGCGCGTGGGCAACATCGGCATGGGCAACCCGGGCGGGCAGGGCCTGGGTGCGCGGCAGGTCGAGGACATCGCCGGCATGTATGCGAAAAGCCCGCTGCAGAGTGCGGTCTCCGAGGGCTTCGCGCTGCAGGCCGAGTTGCGCCGCAGCATCCAGGCCGAGATGGACCAGGCCAGCCGCAATGCCATCAGCGCCAAGGGTTTCGAGCTGGTCGCGCGCCGCATGGCGCGTCTGATGCGCGAGCGCTTCGACCTGGGCTTCGTGGATGTGGGCGGCTGGGACACGCACGTCAACCAGGGCGGCAGCACGGGCTACCTGGCCAACCGGCTGGAGGAACTGGGCCGGGGCGTGAATGGCTTTGCCGAGGAACTCGGCGAGGACGCCTGGCGCGAGACCGTGGTGGTGGTCATCAGCCAATTCGGCCGCACCTTCCGCGAGAACGGCAACAAGGGCACGGACCATGGCCACGGCACGGTCTACTGGGTGCTCGGTGGCGGACTGGCGGCTTCGGCGGGTGGGCACATCGTCGGCACGCAGCAGGCGCTGACGGCGCAGACGCTGTTCCAGAACCGCGACTGGCCGGTGCTCAACGAATACCGCGCGGTGCTCGGCGGGCTGTTCCAGCGCATGTACGGGCTGTCGCCCCAGCAGGTGGCGCGGGTCTTTCCGGGCGTGGCGGCGCGCGACTTGAAGCTGGTCTGAGGCACCTTGCGCACAATCGGCGGTTCCGCATCCCCAGGACACCGACGCATGCGCCTCGACCTCGCCGCCCTGCTGGGCACCGCGCTTCCCATCATCCAGGCCCCCATGGCGGGCGTGCAGGGCAGTGCCCTGGCCATCGCGGTGTCGCAGGCCGGCGGGCTGGGCTCGCTGCCCTGTGCCATGCTGGCGCCCGACGCGATCGCGGGCGAGGTGGCCGCCATCCGCGCCGCGACCGACCGGCCCTTCAACCTCAACTTCTTCTGCCACGTGCCGCCCGAGCCGGACGCCGCCCACGAGGCGTGCTGGCGCGAGCGGCTGGCCCCGTACTACGCGGAGTACGGCATCGACCCGGCCGGCATCGGTGCGGGTGCCGGCCGCCAGCCCTTCAGCGCCGCGCTGTGCGACCTGGTGGAGCCGCTGCGTCCGCCGGTGATGAGCTTCCATTTCGGCCTGCCGTCGCCAGAGTTGCTGGCCCGCGTCAAGGGCTGGGGCGCCCGTGTGCTGGCCAGCGCCACGACCGTGGAGGAAGGCCTGCGGCTGCAGGCCCAGGGCGCCGATGCCGTGATCGCGCAGGGGCTGGAGGCCGGCGGCCACCGCGGCCACTTCCTGTCGGACGACCTGAGCCGGCAGAGCGGCCTGTTCGCGCTGCTGCCGCAGCTGGTGACCGCGCTGGAGGTGCCGGTGATCGCCGCCGGCGGCATCGCCGATGCAGCCGGCGTGTCGGCGGCCATGGCGCTGGGTGCCGCGGGCGTGCAGGTGGGCACGGCCTATCTGCTGTGCCCGGAGGCCACGACCAGTGCCTTGCACCGGGCGGCGCTGCAGTCCGAGGCGGCGCGGCACACGGCGCTCACGCGGCTGTTCACCGGCCGGCCGGCCCGCGGCATCGTCAACCGGGTCATGCGCGAACTTGGGCCGATGAGTCCGGATGCGCCTGCCTTCCCGCTAGCCACGGCGGCCATCGCACCCCTGCGCGCAAAGGCCGAGGCGGCAGGCCGTGGCGACTTCACGCCCCTGTGGTCCGGGCAGAACGCCGCGGGCTGCCGTCCGGTGCCGGCCGGCGAGCTCACGCGCACCCTCGCCGAAGGCCTGGGCGTCCGCTGATCGCGGGGAACCTCGTGCCCCGGCGCGATTCGCACCGCCAGCGCGCCATCAGCGACCTGCCCTGTCACAACGGCTTACCGCGCCGTCTCCGGCCCGGGCAGGGCGCCGCCCACAATGGGCCTGTCGCCGAAGTCCAGGAGAGACCCGCATGTCCGAGCCCGATTTCCGTCCCCGTGCCGACCGTCCTGTCGGCCTGATCATCGCCCTCGTCATCGCGCTGGCCGCCGCCGGCTGGTTCGGCTGGCAGTGGTGGCAGCAACGGCAGATGCCACCGCCGCCCACGGCGCCCGTGGCCAGCCCGCCCACGCCGCCCGATGCGCCGCCACCGCTGGCCGCCACGCCGCCTGCGCCCACGACGCCGCAGAACCAGGTGGTGGCCATCGCCGAGCCCGACAAGAACCTGCCGGCGCTGGGCGAGTCCGATGCCCGCATGCGGTCGGCGCTGGTCGAATTGCTGGGCAGCAAGGCCGTGGGCCAGTTCCTGCAGATGGACGACTTCGTCCGCCGTGGCGTCGCCACCATCGACAACCTCCCGCGCGAACATGCCCCGGTGCAGCGCTGGCCCGTGCGGCCCACCGACGGCCGCTTCCAGCTCCAGGGACAGGGCGAGCTGCGCACCGTCGCCCCCCACAACGCCGCGCGCTACACGCCCTTCGTGCTGCTGGCCGAAAGCCTGGACGCGGCGCGGGTCGCGGGCGTGTATGCGCGGCTCTATCCGCTCTTCCAGCAGGCGTACGAGGAACTGGGCTATCCCGGCCGCTACTTCAACGACAGGTTGGTCGCGGTGATCGACCATCTGCTGGCCGCGCCCGAACCCGCCGGGCCCTTGCAGATCCGCGTGGTGGAGGTCAAGGGCGACACGCCCGGCGACCGGCCCTGGGTGCGCTACGAATACGCCGACGAGCGCCTGCAGTCGCTGTCGGCGGGCCAGAAGCTCATGGTGCGGGTGGGGCTGGTCAACGAGCGGCGGCTGAAGGCCAAGCTGCGCGAACTGCGGACGCAGGTGGCGACGGCGGTGCCGGCTTCGGCCGGCGCGAAGAAGCCCTGAGGATGCAGCGCCGCGGCTTCCGAGCCATGAGGGCCTGGGCATCCTGACCTGCCCCGCAGCGCGGAACTGGCGCCCCAAAGAAGAAGGCCGCACATGGCGGCCTTCGACGCAGGGCGATGCAGGCTCAGGTGCCGCTCACCACAGCTTCCACCACGGATCGTCCTTGGTCTTGAAGCCCTGGGCCAGATAGCGGCTCTGCGGGTAGTTGGTGGTGAGCACGCGCTTGGTGTCGTCGCGCAGGTCGTTCATGCCCAGGGCGTCGTACGACAGCACCATGATGTAGAGCGCCTCTTCGAGCGCCGGCACCTCGCGGTAGTCGGCCAGGGCGATCTGGGCGCGGTTGATCGCGGCCAGGTAGGCGCCGCGCTTGTAGTAGTAGCGGGCCACGTGAACCTCGTACTGTGCGAGCGAGTTCACGATGTAGTTCATGCGCTGGCGCGCATCGTTGGCATAGCGCGAATCGGGGAAGCGCGTGACGAGTTCGCGGAAGGATTCGAAGGATTCCTTGGCGGCCTTCTGGTCGCGCTCGGACAGGTCCTGCCGCGTCAGCCAGGCGAACATGCCCAGGTCGTCGTTGAAGTTGATCGTGCCCTTGAGGTAGAGGGCGTAGTCGATGGCGGGGCTGGCCGGATGCAGCTTCATGAACCGGTCCAGCGTGGCGAGGGCCTGGGCCTTGTCGCCGGCGCGGTACTGGGCGTAGGCCTTGTCGATCTGGGCCTGCTGGGCCAGCGGCGTGCCTGCAGCCCGGCCTTCCAGCTTCTCGAACAGCGGCACTGCCTTGTCGTAGGCGCCGCCATCGGCTTCGTCCTTCGCCTCGGAGTAGATCTTGTTCGGGCTCCAGTTGGCCGTCGGATCGGTCTTGGTGGAGGAGCAGCCCGCCAGCAGGAACCCGGCGGCGCAGAGGGCGAGCCACGAGGGGACCGCCGATAATCGGGTGCGAAACGTCACAGGCAAGCTTTCGTGAGTCAAACCCCCGGGATTATATCGACCCCCCCCTTGGCCCAGCCCGGGCCCGATGCCGAGGCCGACGAACCCTCGGACCACCTCGACGAGAGCGAGCGACGGGCCTTTTCCATTCCCAAGGCCCTGCATGGCCAGCGCCTGGACCGGGCCCTGGCGCAACTGATCCCCGAGTTCTCCCGCAGCTACCTGCAGCAACTGGTGGAGGAGGGCGCGGTCCAACTGCAGGGCCGCGCGATCCGCAAGTCGGCGACGGCGGTCCAGGCCGGCCAGGCTGGCGAGATCGAATTGCGCCCCACGCCGCAAAGCCAGGCCTTCCGGCCCGAGGCCATGCCGCTGCAGGTGGTGCACGAGGATGAGCACCTCGTCGTCATCGACAAGCCCGCGGGCCTGGTGGTCCACCCGGCGCCCGGGCACTGGAGCGGCACCCTGCTCAATGGCCTGCTGGCGCGCGACGCCAGGGCGGCCACCCTGCCGCGGGCCGGCATCGTGCACCGGCTGGACCGCGACACCAGCGGCCTGATGGTGGTGGCCCGCACACGCCAGACCATGGACGCGCTCGTACGCATGATCGCGGCGCGGGAGGTTTCCCGGCAGTACCTGGCCATGGGCCATCGCGCGTGGTCCGGTCCCGCCAGCCGTTCGGTGGAAGGTGCCATCGGCCGCGACCCGCGCAACCGCCTGCGCATGGCCGTGGTCGACCTGGGGCAGCATCCCGGCAAGCCGGCCCGCACTCGCTTCGAGTTCCTCGACGGCCACGACCGCGGTTGCCTGGTGCGCTGCACGCTGGACACCGGCCGCACGCACCAGATCCGCGTGCACATGGCCTCCATCGGCCATCCGCTGGTGGGCGACGAGACCTACGGCGGCGCACCGGCGGCCGGCCTGCACCGTCAGGCGCTGCATGCCTTCCGGCTGGCCTTCGCGCACCCGATGACCGGCCAGGCGCTGGACCTGCGCTCGGCCCTGCCGTCCGACATTGCCGACGCCGCCCGGGCCTGGGGGCTCGACTACAATCGCGGCTGAGCGCCTCGCGGCGCGACCTCCGGCGGCCATCTTCTCGACTGGCCGTTCGCGCCTTCAGGACGGCGGCCCGTCCTGGCGCACAGCCGCAGACGTCGGCGCCTTCTTCTCTCTCGGCTCTTCTGTCCCGGCGCGCTCCGCGCGCTCCTTGCCTGAAACCTCGCCACCATGAATACGGCGGATGCCAAGCGCATTCTCGAAACCGCCCTGATGTGTTCGTCGCAGCCGCTGACGCTGCGCGACATGCGTGTGCTCTTCGATGAAGAGGTGGGCACCGACACGCTCAAGTCGCTGCTCGCCCAGATGCAGGACGAGTGGGCGCAGCGGGGCATGGAGCTGGTGGGCGTTGCCAGCGGCTGGCGCTTCCAGAGCCGGCCCGAGATGCGCGACTTCCTCGACCGCCTCCATCCCGAGAAGCCGCCGCGCTACACCCGCGCTGCGCTCGAGACGCTGGCCATCATTGCCTATCGCCAGCCGGTCACCCGCGGCGACATGGAGGACATCCGCGGCGTCACGATCAACTCGCTGATCCTCAAGCAGCTTGAGGACCGCGGCTGGGTCGAGGTGATCGGTCACCGCGAGACCGTGGGCCGTCCGGCCCTCTACGCCACCACGCGGCAGTTCCTGGACGACCTGGGCCTGGCCTCGCTTGACCAACTGCCGGCCATCGAGGCGCCGCACCAGCCCGGCGACATGGCCCAGGCCCTGGCGGGCCGCGGCTTGCCGCCGGAAGCCGGGCAGCCCGCCTTGCCGATGGAGACGGTGCCGGTGCCCGAGCCGCAGGCGCCTTCCGCCGAGGCCGGCGCCACGGGGTCGGCCATCACGCCCGACGCCGAGCCGACAGCGCCCGCTCCCCCGCCGCCCGCTGCGGCATCCCCCGACACGAACACTTTCCCGGAAGCCCCTCATGACTGAATCCGATCCCGAACAGGGCCTGCCCGCCGGCGCTCCCGTTGCTGCCGATGCCGAGTCGGTGGCGGTGCCGCAGCCGGCCGGCGGCGAGGAGGGCGTCAGCACGCCCGCTCGCACGCGCCGTCCGCGTGGGAAGCGCGAGCTTGCCGCCGAACCCTCCGAGACCCAGACCACGGCCCCGATGACCGCCGAGCGGGAGCCAGGCACGGCGGACGCGGCAGAGCCGGTGCCGGCCACCGTGGCCGGGCCCGCAGATGCGGCCGAGCGCGAAGGCGAGGGCGCTGGGGACGACCCCGTCGATGACGACGAGGCGGACGAGGTGGACGATTCCTCCGAGGGTGCCCGCGAGCGTGCGCCGGCGGCGCAGCCGATCCAGTTCGCGGATGTGATCTCCGGCGACTTCGACGCGCAGGAAGAAGAAGAGGCGGCCGGCGCCGTCGCCAAGCGGGTGCTGCTGCCCCAGGCGGACGCTCCCAAGCTGCACAAGGTGCTGGCCCAGGCCGGCCTCGGCTCGCGGCTGGAGATGGAGCGGCTGATCCTGGAGGGCCGCATCTCGGTCAACAACGAGCCGGCCCACATCGGCCAGCGCATCCAGTACGGCGACCAGGTCAAGGTCAACGGCAAGCCGATCCGCTACCGCATTGCGCCGCCGCCCGCCCGTGTCATCGCCTACCACAAGCCGGTGGGCGAGGTCGTCACGCACGACGATCCGCAGAACCGGCCGACGGTGTTTCGCAAGCTGCCGCGGCTGCACCAGGGCAAGTGGCAGTCCGTGGGACGGCTGGACCTGAACACCGAAGGCCTGCTGCTGTTCACCAGTTCGGGCGAGCTGGCCAACCGCCTGATGCATCCGCGTTTCGGCCTGGAGCGCGAATATGCGGTCCGCGTGCTGGGCGCGCTGTCGAACGAAGAGAAGCAGAAGCTGCTCGACGGTGTTCGCCTGGACGATGGTGTCGCCCAGTTCGGCACCATCGAGGACGGCGGGGGCGAAGGCTCCAACTGCTGGTACCGCGTCACGATCTCCGAGGGCCGCAACCGCGAAGTGCGCCGGCTGTTCGAGGCTGTCGGCCATGCCGTGAGCCGGCTGATCCGCATCCGCTACGGTGCGATGGTGCTGCCGCGCGGCCTCAAGCGCGGCGCCTGGATGGAGCTTGACGAGCAGGACATCCGTGCGCTCACGCGTGCCGCCGGCGCCGAGATGCCGCGGCCTCAGGCCGACGATCGGCGGGGCGGAGGACCGGGACGCAATGGCGGCGGCAAGCGCAATGGCGTCAGCCGCAACGGTGGCCCGCGCGGTCCGGCTCCGTCGTCCTTCGGCAAGGAAGGCAACGGGCCCGGCAAGGGCAACAAGGGCGGGCAGGGCGGCGGCCGCAAGGACGGCGGTGGCAAGAATACCGGTGGCAGCCAGCCCGATCCGATGAAGACCTCGCTCGGCTACATCGGCGCCGACAGCTTCACCCGCCAGCGCAAGGATGCGCGGCGCGGCAATGGCGGGCCGGGCGGTGGTGGCGGCGGCGGCGGAGGCTTTGGCCGCAAGCGGGGCCGCTGACGCATCGCGGGCCGGCGCAGGCGCCTTCCAGGTGCCGCGCCGGCCTCTTTTCACAAGGCTGTCGCCCGGCTTTGTTGAAGTAATACCTTCGAACACTGCGTGGCAACCCTGACGCGCGGATAAAATCGAGAGCTTTGCCGAGAGGCGCCCATCGTGGCCGGGAGTGTGGTCTCCCGTCCGCACTGCGCGGGAACCTCTGGCAAACGTGTTTCCTCCATTCAACCTCAGAGAAAAAAGCCCATGGCCATCGAACGCACCCTGTCCATCATCAAGCCTGACGCCGTCGCCAAGAACGTGATCGGCAAGATCGTCTCCCGTTTCGAGGCCGCCGGCCTGAAGATCGCTGCCGCCAAGCTGGTGCACCTCTCGCGCGCCGAAGCCGAGCAGTTCTACGGCGTGCACAAGGAGCGTCCTTTCTTCAAGGACCTGGTCGACTTCATGATCTCCGGCCCCGTGTTCGTGCAGGTCCTCGAAGGCGAAGACGCCATCGCCAAGAACCGCGACCTGATGGGCGCCACCGACCCCAAGAAGGCCGCTGCCGGCACCATCCGCGCCGACTTCGCCGAGAGCATTGACGCCAACGCCGTGCACGGCTCCGACGCCCCCGAGACGGCGGCCAACGAAGTCGCCTTCTTCTTCCCCTCGATGAACGTCTACAGCCGCTGAGGCTGAACCAGCCCGAGCCCGCGCCATGACTGCCACCAACCTGCTCGATCTCGATCTGGAAGGGCTGGCCGCGTTCTGCGAGGGCCTGGGCGAAAAGCGTTTTCGCGCCACGCAACTGTTCCGCTGGATCCACCAGCGTGGCGCCAGCGATTTCGAGCAGATGAGCGATCTGGCGAAGTCGCTGCGCGGCAAGCTGGCCGGCTGCGCCACCGTCACCGGCCTACCGGTGCTGACGCAGCAGGAGTCGGCCGACGGCACCATCAAATGGCTGTTCGACGTCGGCAACGGCGATGCGGTCGAAGCCGTGTTCATTCCTGAAGACGACCGCGGCACGCTGTGCGTGTCCTCGCAGGCGGGTTGCGCCGTGGGCTGCCGCTTCTGCTCCACAGGGCACCAGGGTTTCAGCCGCAACCTGAGCACCGGCGAGATCGTCGCGCAGCTCTGGTTTGCCGAACATTTCCTGCGCCGCCATCTGGGGCGCGACGAGCGCGTCATCTCCAACGTGGTGATGATGGGCATGGGCGAGCCGCTGCAGAACTACGGCGCGCTGGTGCCGGCGCTTCGGACCATGCTGGACGACAACGCCTACGGCCTCTCGCGCCGGCGCGTGACGGTGTCCACCTCGGGCGTCGTGCCGATGATGGATCGCCTCGGTGCCGACTGCCCCGTGGCCCTGGCGGTGTCGCTGCATGCACCCAACGATGCCTTGCGCGACGACCTGGTGCCGCTGAACCGCAAGTACCCGCTGGCCGAGCTCATGAGCGCCTGCAAGCGCTACCTGGAGCCCGCCCCGCGCGACTTCATCACCTTCGAATACTGCATGCTGGATGGCGTCAACGACCAGCCCGAGCATGCCCGTCAGCTGATTGAGCTGGTGCGCACGAGTGGCGTCTCCTGCAAGTTCAACCTGATCCCCTTCAATCCCTTCCCGGCTTCCGGCCTGCTGCGTTCGCCCGCGCCGCGCGTGCAGGCCTTTGCGCGCCTGCTGGCCGACGCGGGCATTGTCACCACGGTGCGCAAGACGCGGGGTGACGACATCGACGCCGCCTGCGGTCAGTTGGCCGGTGACGTCAAGGATCGCACGCGGGCCGCCGAGCGTATGGCCGAGCGGCGCGTCGTGATGATGCGCAAGGCCGAGTCTCCGCCGCCGGATCGCCAGCCTGTTGGAGAAGCCGCACGATGAGCCTGCGCTGGCCGCGCTTCCATTCCGCCCAGGGGCGTCTTCTGGCGCTCGTTCCGGTGCTCTGCATGGCGGCACTGGTTTCGGCGTGCAAGAGCACGGCGCCGGCGGTGGTGACGCCGCCGCCGCCGGCGGGCAATGCGCCGCTGCAGGTGGAGCCGGTCGATCCGGCCGTGCAGGCCAAGCGCAGGGCGCAACTGCGCCTGCAACTGGCGCTGGGCTACTTCGAGCAGGGCCAGAACCAGGTCGCGCTCGAGGAGATCGGCAATGCCCTGGCGGCCGATCCGTCGCTGGGGGCGGCGTACAACCTGCGCGGTCTGGTCTACATGCGCCTGGACGATCCGGCGCAGGCCGAGGACAGCTTCCGCCGGGCGGTGGCGCTCAATCCGCGGGACGGCGACGCGCTGCACAACTACGGCTGGCTGATGTGCCAGCAGAAGCGCTATGCCGATGCCGTCCAGCGTTTTGGCGCTGCCCTGGCCGTGCCGGGCTACCGCGATGCGGCACGCACCTGGATGACCCAGGGCGTGTGCCAGATGCAGGCCGGCGACAGCGCAGGGGCGCAGCGCTCGCTGATGCAGGCCTACGAGCTCGACAGTGCCAACCCGGTGGTCGGCTACAACCTGGCGCTGTTGCTCTACCAGCGCCGCGACGACGTGCGCGCCCAGTTCTACATCCGGCGCGTGAACAACGGCCCGTCCGCGAATGCAGAGTCGCTCTGGCTCGGCATGCGCATCGAGCGCCGGCTCGGCAATGCGGAGGCGGTCTCCCAACTGGGAATTCAGCTGCGTCGCCGCTTCCCGGACGCGCGCGAGACGCTGGCCTATGAGCGTGGAAATTTCAATGACTGATCAGGCGAGCGACGCGGCCGTCCAGGGCGGCGCCCCGGCATCCAACCCTGCCCAGCCGACTGCAGGGCAATTGCTGCGGGAGGCGCGCGAGATGCACGGCCTCCATCTCGAGGTTGTCGCCGCGGCGCTGAAGGTGCCCGTCCAGAAGCTCGCCGCGCTGGAGGCCGACGATCTGGCGCTCCTGCCCGATCCCGTGTTCGCGCGCGCGCTGGCGGCCAGTGTCTGCCGCGCCTTGCGCGTCGATCCTGCACCGGTGCTGGCGCGGCTGCCGGGTGCGCCCCGGGCCTCCCTGGCCGAATCCGACCGTGCGGTCGGCGGCGCCATCAAATCCACTTCGCATCGCAACGCGGGACTCGGGCGGACGACGCAGGGCCTGTCGCGCCCATTGATCGCTGTGGTGGCGCTGCTGCTGGGTGCGGCGGCCTTGCTGTTCTGGGTGCCGCAGAGCGCCATCGACAAGGTGACGGCAGCCCTGGCTCCGCAGGGCGGGCGCTCGCCATCCGCGCAGGGCGAATCCACGACCACGGCCGACGCACCGACCAGCGGGACGCCTGAGGCTGCGGCCATCGGTCAAGCCACGCCGGCGGCGCCTGTGCCAGCGACCGCGGCGTCGCAGCCTGCGGTCGCCGAAGCGCCGGCCGCCGCTCCAGCGGCCGCGCCTGCGTCGTCGGAGGCGATCCAGATCACGGCCAAGGGCGAGGCCTGGGTGTCGGTGTCCGAGGCGGGCGGCCGGTTGCTGCAGCAGCGCACGCTGGCCAATGGCGAGACGCTGGCGCTCTCCGGCAAGCTGCCGCTGGCGGTGATCATCGGCCGCGCGTCCGCGGTGGACGTATTGGTGCACGGCAAGCCTTTCGACCTGACGCCCATCGCCCGGGGCGGCGGCGTCGCCCGCTTCGAAGTCAAGGCGGAGGCGCCGTGAACCGGCGCCTGCGCCGTTCGCGCGGCAGCCTCCGGGCTGTCTTCGCGCAGGAGTCCGCACGATGAGCTTCGACCGCATCCTCGACCCCGCCGCCTTGCCCATTGCGGCGGCCTCACCGGCAGGGCGCCGCTCGCGCCAGGCCCGCGTGGTCTGGGGCCCGCGCGTGGTCACGGTGGGCGGCGACGCGCCGGTGCGCGTGCAGTCCATGACCAACACCGACACGGTGGACGCCATCGGCACCGCCATCCAGGTCAAGGAGCTGGCGCAGGCCGGCTCCGAGATGGTCCGCATCACCGTCAACACGCCCGAGGCGGCGGCCCAGGTGCCCTACATCCGCGAGCAACTCGACCGTATGGGGGTGGACGTGCCGCTGGTGGGCGACTTCCACTACAACGGCCACCGGCTGCTGACCGACTTTCCGGCCTGTGCCGAGGCGCTGTCCAAGTACCGCATCAACCCCGGCAACGTCGGCAAGGGCGACAAGAAGGACCGCCAGTTCGGCCAGATGATCGAAGCCGCCATGCGCTGGAACAAGGTGGTGCGCATCGGCGTGAACTGGGGCAGCCTGGACCAGGAACTGCTGGCCGGCCTGATGGACGCCAACAGCCGCCGCGCCCAGCCCTGGGACGCCAAGGCCGTGATGTACGAGGCGCTGGTGAGCTCGGCCATCGACTCCGCCCGCCTGGCCGAATCGATGGGCATGAACGGCGACCAGATCATCCTCAGCTGCAAGGTGAGCGGTGTGCAGGACCTGATCTCCGTCTACCGCGAACTGGCCCGCCGCTGCGACTACGCGCTGCACCTGGGCCTGACCGAGGCCGGCATGGCGACCAAGGGCACGGTCGCCTCGGCCACCGCGCTGTCGATCCTGCTGCAGGAAGGCATCGGCGACACCATCCGCGTGAGCCTGACGCCCCAGCCCGGCGAGGCCCGCACGCAGGAGGTGGTGATTGCCGCCGAGATCCTGCAGGCTCTGGGCCTGCGTGTGTTCGTGCCCAGCGTCACGGCGTGCCCCGGCTGCGGCCGCACCACCAGCACCACCTTCCAGGAGCTGGCCAAGCAGATCGACGACTACCTGCGCATGCAGATGCCCGTCTGGCGCAATCGGTACCCGGGCGTGGAGGCGCTGAAGGTGGCCGTCATGGGCTGCATCGTCAACGGCCCGGGCGAGAGCAAACATGCGGACATCGGCATCAGCCTGCCCGGCACCGGGGAGGCGCCGGCCGCGCCCGTCTTCATCGACGGCGAGAAGGCGCTGACCCTGCGCGGCGAGAACATCGCCGCCGAATTCCACCAGATCGTCGAAAACTACATTGAGAAGCGCTTCGGCCAGGCCACGGCCACCGCAGGCGCCTGATCGACCCCCCGTCACCCATGGCTGAAAAGATCAGTGCCGTCAAAGGCATGAACGACATCCTGCCGCCGGAATCGGCGCGCTGGGAATGGCTCGAAGGCATCGTGCGCGAACAGATGGCGCGCCATGCCTACCGCAACATCCGCACCCCGATCCTGGAGCACACCGCGCTGTTCGTGCGCGGCATCGGCGAGGTGACCGACATCGTCGAGAAGGAGATGTACTCCTTCGAGGACCGCCTCAATGGCGAGCATCTGACGCTGCGCCCGGAGAACACCGCCAGCGTGGTGCGAGCGGTGACGGAGCATTCATTTCTCTATGACGGGCCCAAGCGGCTCTGGTACACCGGCCCCATGTTCCGCCACGAGCGGCCGCAGCGCGGACGCTACCGGCAGTTCCACCAGATCGGCGCCGAGGCACTGGGCTTTGCCGGCCCCGATGTCGATGCGGAACTCATCTTGCTGGCCGCTTCGCTATGGAAGGCGCTGGGCCTGACCGACGTGCGGCTGGAGATCAACAGCCTGGGCCAGCCGGCCGAGCGCGCCGCACACCGCGCCCAGCTCATTGCCCACTTCGAGCAGCATGCCGACAAGCTGGACGAGGACGGCAAGCGCCGCCTGCACAGCAATCCGCTGCGCATCCTCGATACCAAGAACCCGGCGATGAAGGACGTGGTCGAGGCGGCGCCGAAGCTGCTCGACTTCCTGGGCGAGGACTCGCTGGCGCACTTCGATGGCCTGCGCGCCATCCTCGATGCCAACGGCATTGCTTACACCATCAACCCGCGGCTGGTCCGCGGCCTGGACTACTACAACCTGTCGGTGTTCGAGTTCGTCACCGATCGTCTGGGTGCCCAGGGCACGGTGTGCGCCGGCGGCCGCTATGACGATCTCATCGCTCAGATTGGCGGGAAGCCCGCGCCGGCCGTGGGCTGGGCGATGGGCGTGGAGCGCGTGCTGGCGCTGCTGGAAGAGCAGGGCGCCGAATTCCCGACGCCGGCTGCAGACGTGTTCGCCGTGGTGCCCGACGCCGCGGCCATGCCGGTCGTGTTGCGCACCCTGACCCAGTTGCGGGCGCAGGGCGTGCAGGTGCAGATGCACGCGGCCGGGCCCGATGGCCAGGGCAGTTTCAAGTCGCAGTTCAAGCGGGCCGACGCCAGCGGCGCGCGGTTTGCGCTCATCTTCGGCGCCGATGAACTGGCCCGTGGCGAGGTCACCGTGAAATCCTTGCGCGACGGCACGGGCGCCCAGATCGCGCGTCCGCTCGACGACGTGGCCGCCTGGGCCCCCAGCCTACAATCCGCCGCTTCCCAAGACTGACCCTCCGTATGGCGACCCATCTCGATCTCGAAGAGCAGGAACAGCTCGACCGCCTCAAGCACTTCTGGAATCTCTACGGCAATCTGATCACCGGTGTCGTGATCCTGGCCGCGGTGGCAGTGCTGGGCTGGAACGGCTGGCAGTACTGGCAGCAGCGCCAGTCCACGCAAGCCGCCGCGCTTTACGACGAGCTCGATCGTGCGGCGCAGGCGGGCGATCCGGCCAAGGTCCAGCGGGCTTTCGACGACATGACCAGCCGCTTCGGCGGCACGGTCTATGCCCAGCAGGCGGGCCTGCTGGCCAGCAAGACGCTGGCCGACAAGGGCCAGGCCGATGCCAGCCGCGCGGCGCTGACCTGGGTGGCGGACAAGGGCAGCGATCCCGGCTATCGCGCTGTCGCGCGGCTGCGCCTGGCTGCGGCGCTGATGGAGACCAAGGCCTACGACGAGGCCCTCAAGCAGCTCGACGGCAGCTTCCCTGAGGAATTCAAGGGCCTGGTGGCCGACCGCCGTGGCGATGTGCTGCTGGCGCAGGGCAAGCGCAACGAGGCGCAGGCCGAATACAAGAAGGCATGGGCCGCCCTGGCCCAGGACGCGGCTTATCGCAGGCTGGTGGAGGTCAAGCTCAACGCCGTGGGCGTCGACCCGGCTTCGCTCTCGGCCAAGGCCACTTCCTGAAACGGATCCGATTCATGACCCTGTCGAAGCTTTCCACGTCCACTGTCTCCGCCCTGCGGGCCACCTGTGCCGGCCTCCTCGTGGCAGCGCTGGCCGCCTGCTCAGGCGCGCCCAAGCTGAAGCCGGAGGAGCTGCCGGCGAATCCGGCCACGCTCGGCGTGAGCCAGGCCTGGAGCGTCAAGATGCCGTCGGTGAGCTTTCCGCTGCGCGCGGCGGTCAGCGGCGACCGCGTGACCGTGGCAGCTTCGGACGGCACCGTGGTGGCCATCGACGCCCGTCAGGGCCGCGAGCTGTGGCGCACCCAGGTGGGCGCGCCGCTGTCGGCAGGCGTGGGCAGCGACGGCCAGCTCGCCGCGGTCGTGACCCGCAACAACGAACTCGTCGCGATCGAGGCTGGCAAGGTCATCTGGAAGGAGCGCCTTCCCGCCGAGACCTTCACGCCGCCGCTGGTGGCTGGCCGCCGGGTCTTCGTGCAGACGGCCGATCGCACCACGGCAGCCTTCGATGGCCAGAGCGGCCGTCGGCTCTGGCAGCAGAGCCGGGCTGGCGCCGATTCCCTGGTGCTGCGCAAGCCGGGCGTGCTGCTGCCTTTCGGTGACACGCTGGTCACCGGCATCGGGGCACGTCTGGTGGGCATGAACCCGGCCAATGGCAACTCGCGTTGGGAGGTGCCCGTCGCGTCCCCGCGTGGGACGAACGATGTGGAACGGCTGGTCGACCTGACCGGCACCGTCAGCCGTGTGGGCGACAGCATCTGTGCGCGGGCCTACTACGCGGCCGTCGGCTGTGTGGATGCCCAGCGTGGCGCGCTGACGTGGACCCAGCCGGCCGTCGGCTCTGAAGGCGTCTCCGGCGACGACACCCTGGTGTACGGCGTGGAAAGCAACGGCACCGTCCAGGCCTGGCGTCGTGCCGACGGCCAGCGCGCCTGGAGCATGGAGCGCCTGCGCCTGCGCAATCTGACGGCACCGCTGGCCGTGGGCCGCACCCTGGTCATCGGCGAGGACACGGGCACCGTGCACTTCCTCTCGCGCCAGGATGGCGCCGTGCTCAACCGCCTGGTGCCCGACGGTTCTGCCGTGGCTGCCGCGCCGACGGTCGCTGCCGACACGGTCGTGATCGTCACCCGCAACGGCGGCGTGTTCGGCTACCGGCCCGACTGATTCCTGCATGGCCGGCGCCTGCCGGCCGTTTTTTCAATGATCCGCTCTGAACGAAGGTTTGCATGAAGCCGGTTCTCGCGCTCGTAGGGCGCCCCAACGTCGGCAAGTCGACCCTGTTCAACCGCCTGACGGGCACGCGCGACGCCATCGTGGCCGACTTTGCCGGCCTGACCCGTGACCGGCACTACGGCAGCGGCCGGGCGGGGCCGCGCGAGTTCATCGTCATCGACACCGGCGGCTTCGAGCCCGATGCCGGCAGCGGCATCTACCAGGAGATGGCCAAGCAGACGCGGCAGGCCGTGGCCGAGGCCGATGTGATCGTCTTCGTCGTGGATGCGCGCGAGGGCCTGTCGGCCCAGGATCACGACATCGCCGGCGAACTGCGCCGGCTCGGCAAGCCCTGCGTCCTCGCTGCCAACAAGGCCGAGGGCATGAAGGACAGCGGACGCCTGGCCGAGTTCTACGAGCTGGGGCTCGGAGACGTGCATGCCGTCTCGTCGGCACACGGCCAGGGCGTGCGCACGCTGGTCGATCTGGCCCTCGACATGCTGCCGCCCGTCGAGGAGGACGACGCCGATGCGCAGGACGAGGAGGGCGTGCGCCCTATCCGTCTGGCGGTGGCCGGTCGCCCCAACGTGGGCAAGTCGACGCTGATCAACACCTGGCTCGGCGAAGAGCGACTGGTGGCCTTCGACATGCCTGGCACCACGCGCGACGCCATCTCGGTCCCGCTGGAGCGCAATGGGCAGCGCTTCGAGCTGATCGATACCGCCGGTCTGCGCCGCAAGGGGCGCGTGTTCGAGGCCATCGAGAAGTTCTCGGTGGTCAAGACGCTGCAGGCCATCGAGTCGGCCAACGTCGTGCTGCTGCTGATCGATGCCACGCAGGGCGTCACCGACCAGGACGCGCACATCGCCGGCTTCATCCTGGAGGCGGGCCGGGCGGTGGTCATCGCCGTCAACAAATGGGATGCCGTCGACAGCTACCAGCGCGAGCAACTGCAGCGGCAGATCGAGAACCGGCTGCCCTTTCTCAAGTTCGCCGCGCTGCACTTCATCTCGGCGAAGAAGCGGCTGGGCGTGGGGCCGGTGTGGCAGTCGATCATCCAGGCCCACCGTTCGGCCACGCGCAAGATGGCGACGCCCGTGCTCACGCGCGTGCTGCTGGAGTCGGTGCAGTTCCAGGCGCCCAAGAAGAGCGGCATGTACCGGCCCAAGTTGCGCTATGCGCACCAGGGCGGCATGAATCCACCGGTGATCGTCATCCACGGGAATTCGCTGGAACATGTGAGCGACAGCTATCGCCGATTCCTGGAGACGCGCTTCCGCAAGGAGTTCGACCTGATCGGCACGCCGCTGCGCATCGAGTTCAAGACTTCGCATAACCCCTTTGCCGACAAGGACGGATCGTGATCCGTCATCATGGCGTCCCCTCCGGGCAGTAGCCGCTCTTTTTACGACGGCTTTCGCACGCGAATGTTGCAGTGCGGAAACCCTGTGTTAAGGTGCCCGGTCCAACAACTCTTCTTCTGAACACGGAGAATATCGTGAGCAACAAAGGGCAACTTCTACAAGACCCGTTCCTGAACACGCTGCGCCGCGAGCATGTTCCTGTCTCGATCTATCTGGTCAACGGCATCAAGCTGCAGGGCCAGATCGAGTCTTTCGACCAGTACGTCGTGCTGCTTCGCAACACGGTGACGCAAATGGTCTACAAGCACGCCATCTCGACCATCGTGCCCGGCCGGGCCGTCAATTTCTCGGTCACCGAGAGCGACGCCAGCGCCTGAGTGGCATGGGACGGGTTGGCGAACCGTCAACCCGTCCAACATGCATCAGGCTCCCCCGCATTTGTCTGAATCCATCCCCCGCCAAGAAGGCGCGGCCGTTCTGGTCGGCGTCGACTTTGGCCTTCCCCATTTCGATGGCGAGCTCGAAGAACTCGGCCTTCTCGCCCAGACTGCCGGGCTCGACCCGGTCGCCCGCCTGAGCTGCAAACGCAAGGCACCCGACGCGGCGCTGTTCGTCGGCAGCGGCAAGGCGGAGGAGATCCGCGAACTGGCGCTGATGCACCGCGCCAGCGAGGTGATCTTCGATCAGGCTCTGTCGCCCGCCCAGCAGCGCAACCTCGAACGCGAGTTGGGCGTGGCCGTGTACGACCGCACCTTCCTCATTCTCGAGATCTTTGCCCAGCGGGCGCGCAGCCACGAGGGCAAGCTTCAGGTTGAGCTGGCCCGGCTGCAATACCTCAGCACGCGCCTCGTGCGGCGCTGGTCCCACCTGGAGCGCCAGACGGGCGGTGCCGGTGTGCGGGGCGGCCCAGGTGAGAAGCAGATCGAACTCGACCGCCGGATGATCGATTCGTCGATCAAGCGCACCCGCGAGCGTCTGGCCAAGGTGCAGAAGCAGCGTGGTACGCAGCGGCGGCAGCGCGAGCGGCGCGACACCTTCAACATCTCGCTGGTCGGCTACACCAACGCCGGCAAGTCCTCGCTGTTCAACGCGCTGGTCAAGGCGCGTGCCTATGCGGCCGACCAGCTCTTTGCCACGCTGGACACCACCACCCGCCATCTCTACCTCGGCGATGTGGGTCGGCGCGTGTCGATCTCGGACACGGTCGGTTTCATTCGCGAACTGCCCCACGGCCTGGTGGATGCCTTCAAGGCCACGCTGCAGGAGGCGGTGGATGCCGACCTGCTGCTGCACGTGGTGGATGCCGCCAATCCTCACCATCCCGAGCAGATCGCGGAGGTGCAGCAGGTGCTGGCCGACATCGGCGCGACCGACGTGCCGCAACTGCTGGTCTTCAACAAGCTGGACGCCCTGCCCGAGGAGCGGCGTCCGCTCAAGCTCGCCGATGAGATGGAGCTGGATGGCCAGGCCGTCCCGCGCCTCTTCGTGAGTGCCCACACGGGCGAGGGCCTGCCCGCGCTGCGTGGGGCGCTGGCCCAGCGTGCCGAAGCGGCCGCGATCACCCCATGGTCGCAGTCCGAATTGCAGAGTGCCGAGCACTGATTGGGCACAATAGCCCGCGCCAATCACACCTAATCACCGAATGAAGTCAATGCCTGTGTGGAGACGGGTTCAGGGAATGTTCAACCTGAACGATGGCCGTTGGGGTCGGGGCGACGATGCGTCGTCCTCCTCCGAGGGCGACCGCCCGTCCACGAGCCGGCCGGAGGGCGAGCCGCCCGTGCCGCCTTCCAACCCCCGTCCGAGGAATCCGGGTCCCAACCAGGGGCCGCCGGATCTCGACGAACTCTGGCGCGACTTCAATCGCAAGCTCGGCGGCCTGTTCGGCGGTCGCGGTGGCAATGGCGGTGGTCCGCGTCCGCCCAATTTCGGCGGCGGCAAGCCTGACATGAAGAATGCGGGCTTCGGCATCGGTGCCGTCATCGGCGTCGCGTTGCTGATCTGGCTGGGCACCGGCTTTTTCATCGTCAACGAAGGCCAGCAGGCGGTGATCACCCAGTTCGGTCGCTACAAGCAGACCGTGGGTGCCGGCTTCAACTGGCGCCTTCCCTATCCGATCCAGCGCCACGAGATCGTGGTGGTCACGCAGATCCGTTCGGCCGATGTCGGTCGTGACGCCATCGTGCGTTCGACTGGCCTGCGCGAGTCGGCCATGCTGACCGAGGACGAGAACATCGTCGAGATCAAGTTTGCGGTGCAGTACCGCTTGTCCGACGCACGGGCCTGGCTGTTCGAAAGCAAGAGCCCGTCCGAGACCGTGGTGCAGGTGGCCGAGACCGCCGTGCGCGAGGTCGTGGGCAAGATGAAGATGGACGCCGCACTCGCCGAGGAGCGCGACCAGATCTCTCCGCGGGTGCGCCAGCTGATGCAGACCATCCTCGA
This sequence comes from Pseudacidovorax sp. DMC4, assembly GCF_056314265.1. Classification (NCBI taxonomy): domain Bacteria; kingdom Pseudomonadati; phylum Pseudomonadota; class Betaproteobacteria; order Burkholderiales; family Comamonadaceae; genus Pseudacidovorax; species Pseudacidovorax sp. DMC4. The sequence continues at coordinate 302,231 of NZ_JBQUYR010000002.1, forward strand.
CCGCTACAAGGTGGGCGTGGAAGTCGTCGGCATCAACCTGCAGCAGGGCGGCGTGCGTCCGCCCGAGCAGGTGCAGTCCGCCTTCGATGATGTGCTCAAGGCCGGCCAGGAGCGCGAGCGCGCGAAGAACGAGGCCCAGGCCTATGCCAATGACGTGGTGCCGCGTGCCGTGGGTACGGCTTCGCGCCTGAAGGAAGAGGCCGAGGCGTACAAGGCCCGTGTGGCGGCGCAGGCCCAGGGTGATGCGCAGCGCTTCGGCCAGGTGCTGGCCGAGTACCAGAAGGCGCCGCAGGTCACGCGTGACCGCATGTACACCGACACCATGCAGCAGATCTATGCCAACACCAGCAAGGTGCTGGTCGAAAGCCGTCAGGGCTCGAACCTGCTGTACCTGCCGCTGGACAAGTTGATGCAGCAGAGCGGATCGCAGAATACGCCCGCGCCGGCCGACGGCGCACCGCCGGCGGTGGCGGGCACCGCCGTGCCGCAATCCTCGGCCATCCCGGTCGCTCCTTCGGGTGATTCGCGCGCCCGCGACGCTCGCTCGCGCGAGCGTGACGTCCGCTGAAACCGGGGAGAACAAGAACATGAACAGAATCGGATTCATCGGCGCCTCGCTGCTCATCCTGCTGGTGCTCGCCAGCTCCATGCTTTTCGTGGTGGACCAGCGCCAGTTCGGCGTGGTCTACCAGCTAGGCCAGATCAAGGAAGTCATCACCGAGCCGGGCCTCAAGTTCAAGTTGCCCCCGCCCGTGCAGAACGTCTCGTACATCGACAAGCGCCTGCTGACGCTGTCGAGCATGGACACCGAACCCATGCTGACGGCCGAGAAACAGCGCGTTGTGATCGACTGGTACGTGCGCTGGCGCATCGTGGATCCGTCGGCCTACATCCGCAACGTCGGCCTCGATGAGAGCGCCGGTGCTGTGCAGCTCAACCGCGTGGTCCGCAATGCCTTCCAGGAGAACATCAACAAGCGCACCGTGCGCGACCTGATCTCCGCGCGCCGCGAGGACGTGATGAACGACGTCCGCCGCGAGGTGCTGAGTGTGGTGCAGGGCGGCAACGCCTGGGGCATCGACATCGTGGATGTCCGTGTGACGCGCATCGACTATGTCGAGGCCATCACCGAGTCGGTCTACCGTCGCATGGAGGCCGAGCGCAAGCGTGTGGCCAACGAGTTGCGTTCGACCGGCCAGGCCGAGGGCGAGAAGATCCGCGCCGACGCCGACCGTCAGCGCGAGGTCACGGTGGCCAACGCCTACCGCGACGCCCAGAAGATCAAGGGCGAGGGCGATGCGCAGGCGGCGTCCGCCTATGCCGATGCCTTCGGCCGCGATCCGCAGTTCGCGCAGTTCTACCGCAGCCTCGAGGCCTACAAGCAAAGCTTCAACAAGAAGAGCGACGTGCTGGTGGTGGATCCTGCCGCCACCGACTTCTTCCGCGCGATGCGCAGCAGCGGCAGTACCACCTCGCCCCAGCGCTGATGAGCGGCGACAGCCTCTGGCAGGCGCTGGCGCTCGTGCTGGTGATCGAGGGGCTGTTTCCGCTGCTCTCGCCGGGTGGCTGGCGTCGTGCGTTCAGCCAGCTGCTCCAGCTGCGCGACGGCCAACTGCGCTTCTTTGCCCTGTGCAGCGTGGCCGTCGGCGTGCTGCTCTTCTGGCTGGCGAGCTGAATCCCTTCGTCTTGCCGAAGGCCTTCCACGTGCGTCCTTGAGGCGACGGCCCGCCGCGGCCGTCTCCGGGGCGTTGTCGAGGGCCGTTAGAATCCCGTTTTAACCACGGCCTACACGCCATGTCCGCCTGGGTCCTCCCGGATCACATTGCCGATGTGCTGCCCTCCGAGGCGCGCCACATCGAAGAACTCCGACGCCAACTCCTCGACACCGCCCGCAGCTACGGCTACGAGCTGGTGATGCCGCCGCTCATCGAGCATCTGGAATCGCTGCTCTCGGGCACCGGCGAGGCGCTGGACCTGCAGACCTTCAAGCTCGTCGACCAACTCTCCGGCCGCAGCATGGGCCTGCGTGCCGACACCACGCCGCAGGTCGCCCGTATCGATGCGCACCTGCTCAATCGCGAAGGCGTGGCACGCTTGTGCTACTGCGGGCCCGTGCTGCATGCGCGGCCCGACGGTCCCAACGCCACCCGCGAGCCGCTGCAGTTCGGTGCCGAGATCTACGGCCATGCCGGCCGCGAGGCGGACCTCGAAGCGCTCGAACTCGCTCTCGCCGCGCTGCGTGCCGCGGATGTGCGCGATGCGCTCGTGGATCTGGCGGACGTGCGCATCGTGCGTGCCCTGCTGGCCGGCGCCCAGGCGCCCCGCGACATCCTGGAGCGCGTGCATGCGGCCCTGGCCGCCAAGGATGCGAGCACGCTGGTTGAACTCACACGCGGATTCCCGGCGCCTGTGCGCGATGCGCTGCGCGTCCTGCCCGAGCTGTACGGCGACCGCTTGGTGCTGGACGAAGCCGAACGCGTCTTGGCTGCCTTCCCTGACGCCCTGTCGGCCGTGGCGGGCCTGCGCTGGCTGTCGGCCCAGTTGGCCGAACTGGGCACCGCCCGCGTGAGCTTCGACCTGGCCGACCTTCAGGGCTATGCCTACTACAGCGGTGCCCGGTTTGCGATCTACGCTGAGGGTGCCAACGACTCGCTGGCGCGGGGCGGCCGTTATGACGAGGTGGGTGCGGTCTTCGGCCGCAACCGGCCAGCCGTGGGCTTCAGCCTGGACGTACGCAGCCTGGTGGCCGTGGTGCCGCGGCCGCCCCTGCGCGCGGCCATCCGTGCACCCTGGAGCGACACCGACGCTGGCCTGCGCAGTGCCATTGCGGCGCTGCGCGCCGGCGGCGAGACGGTGGTCTGCGTGCTGCCGGGCCATGAGAGCGAAATCGACGAATTCCACTGCGACCGCACGCTGAACTGCGTCGGCGGCCGGTGGGAAGTGCAAGCCATCTGATCAACGAGAACATTCATGAGCGTGACAACCGGACGTAACGTGGTCGTCGTCGGCACCCAGTGGGGCGACGAGGGCAAGGGCAAGCTGGTCGATTGGCTGACGGAAAGCGCCCAGGGTGTGGTGCGCTTCCAGGGCGGCCACAACGCGGGCCACACGCTGGTCATCAACGGCGTCAAGACGGCGCTGCACCTCATTCCCAGCGGCATCATGCGCCCGGGCGTGACCTGCTACATCGGCAACGGCGTGGTGCTGTCGTGCGCCAAACTGTTCGAAGAGATCGAAGGGCTGGAGAAAGCGGGGGTGGAGGTGCGTTCGCGCCTGCGCGTGTCCGAGGCCTGCCCGCTGATCCTGCCCTTCCACGCCGCGCTGGACGTGGCGCGCGAGGCTTATCGCGAAAAGGGCGGCATCGAGAAGATCGGGACCACCGGCCGCGGCATCGGCCCGGCCTACGAAGACAAGATCGCCCGCCGCGCGCTGCGCGTGCAGGACTTGAAGCACCCCGAGCGCTTCGCGCAGAAGCTGCGCGTGCTGCTCGACCTGCACAACCATGTGCTGACGCAGGTGCTGGGTGCCGAGCCCATCGACTTCGATGCTGTCTACAGCGAGGCGATGAAGCACGCCGAGGTGCTCAAGCCCATGATCGCCGACGTGTCACGTGAACTGAACGAGGCCCACCGCAACGGCGCCAACCTGCTGTTCGAAGGCGCGCAGGGCACGCTGCTTGATGTCGACCACGGCACCTATCCGTACGTCACCTCCAGCAACTGCGTGGCCGGCAATGCGGCCGCCGGCTCGGGCGTGGGCCCGGGCATGCTGCACTACGTGCTCGGCATCACCAAGGCCTACTGCACCCGCGTGGGCGGCGGCCCGTTCCCCACCGAGCTGGACTGGGAGAAGCCCGGCACCGTGGGCTACCACCTGTCGACCGTGGGTGCCGAGAAGGGCGTGACCACCGGCCGTTCGCGCCGCTGCGGCTGGTTCGACGCCGCGCTGCTCAAGCGCTCGGCCCAGGTCAACGGCCTGTCGGGGCTGTGCATCACCAAGCTCGACGTGCTGGACGGCATCGAGGAACTCAAGCTGTGCACCGGCTACGAGCTGGACGGCGAGCACATCGACATCCTGCCGCTGGGTGCCGACGAGATCGAGCGCTGCGTGCCGGTGTACGAGACGATGGAAGGCTGGTCCGACAGCACCGTGGGTGTGACGCAGTACGACAAGCTGCCGGTCAATGCCCGGCTGTACCTGCAGCGCATCGAGCAGGTGACGGGCGTGCCCATCGCCATGATCTCGACCAGCCCGGATCGTGACCACACGATCATGATGCGCCATCCCTACCTCGCCGATTGAACACGCCAGGAGCCCACGACCCATGTTGACCGAAGACGGCAAGCACCTGTACGTCAGCTACGACGAGTACCACAACCTCATCGAGAAGCTCGCGCTCAAGATCCACCAGTCCGGCTGGGAGTTCGACAACATCCTGTGCCTGGCCCGCGGCGGTATGCGGCCCGGCGATGTGCTGTCGCGCATCTTCGACAAGCCGCTGGCCATCATGTCCACCAGCTCGTACCGCTCCGAGGGCGGCACTATCCAGGGCCACCTGGACATCGCCCACTACATCACCACACCCAAAGGCGAGATCGCCGGCCGCGTGTTGCTGGTGGACGATCTGGCCGATTCCGGACACACGCTGCAGGCCGTGGTGGAACTGCTGCGCACCAAGTACGCCCCCATCACCGAGTTGCGCAGCGCGGTGCTCTGGACCAAGCAGCTGTCGGTGTTCACGCCCGACTACTCGGTGGAGTACCTGGAGACCAATCCCTGGATCCACCAGCCCTTCGAGGGCTACGACACGATGCGACCGGAGAAGCTGCTTAAGAAGTGGTCCGTCTGAAGAGGGGCTAGCATCGGTGGCATGAGCGCATCTGCCACCGACCTGATCCACCACCCCTACCTTCCCCCGTCGAGTTTCGAAGCCCCACAGCCGGGCATCTTCAAGGCCTCGACGGTCTTCTTCCCCAACGTCGCCGCGATGCGTGCGCGCGACTGGAAGAGCAAGGCCGGCTACACCTACGGCCTTCACGGCACCCCCACCACCTTCCTGCTCGAGGAACGGCTGGCAGCCCTCGAAGGCGGCAGCCAGTGCCTGCTGGCGCCGAGCGGGTTGGCCGCCATCTCGCTGGTGGCGCTCTCGCTGCTCAGCCGTGGCGACGAGGTGCTGATCCCCGACAACGCCTACGGCCCCAACAAGGCCCTGGCCACCGGTGAGCTCGCCAACTATGGCATCACCCACCGGTTGTACGACGCGATGGACCCCGCGGACCTCGCCGCCAAGATTTCCGAGCGCACCCGACTTGTCTGGATCGAGGCGCCGGGCTCGGTCACGATGGAGTTTCCCGACCTGCCCGCGCTGGTCGCGGCCTGCCGCGCGCGGAGCGTGGTCAGCGCACTCGACAACACCTGGGGCGCAGGGCTGGCCTTCAATCCCTTCGACCTCGTGGGCGACGGGCAGGGCGTGGACATCTCCGTCCATGCGCTCACCAAGTACCCGAGCGGCGGTGGCGATGTGCTGATGGGCAGCGTGGTCACCCGCGATGAGGCCCTGCACCTCAAGCTCAAGCTCACGCACATGCGCCTGGGCATCGGTGTCGGTGCCAACGACGCCGAGACGCTGCTGCGGGCGCTGCCCAGCGTGCATCTGCGCTATGCCGCGCACGACCGCGCGGCGCGCACCCTGGCCACTTGGCTGGGCGAGCGGGAGGAAATTGCGCAGGTGTTGCACCCGGCGCTGCCCGGCTCGCCCGGTCATGCGCACTGGCAGACGTTGTGCGGCGCCAGCGACCTGGCGGCCGGGCTCTTCTCGGTGGTTTTCGATGGCCGCTTTGCCGTCGAGGCCATCGACCGCTTCTGCGACAGTCTGAAGCTGTTCAAGCTGGGCTACTCGTGGGGCGGACCCATCAGCCTCGTCGTGCCCTACGACATCGGCCTGATGCGCGACCCTTCCGTGAGCCGCTGGCCCCACAAGGGCACGCTGGTGCGCTTCTCGGTGGGGCTGGAGCGGGTGGAGGACCTGCAGGCTGACCTGGCGCAGGCGCTCGCCCGGCTCTGAGCGCGGCTTCGGCTTCGCGCCGGACTTGCTAGCGCCTGGCGCGCCGTAGGCACGTCCTGCGATATCGCTTACATTGGGGCGGAGGCTGCCCCGAGCCCCGGGGCGGCGGCATCGACAAGGAGGCGTGCGCGTGGCCACACCCAATTACGGTTACGAGAAAAGGCAGCGGGAACTGGCCAAGAGGCAGAAGAAGGAAGAGAAGCTGCGGGCCAAGGCGGAGCGCAAGATCCCCCCGAGCAGCCCGGGCCTCGCGCCTGGCGATCCCGAAACGGATGTCGCCTCGCTCGAGCACGACGCGCCCACCGTGCCCGACACGCCCACCAAGGACGGCTGAGCCCCTCCGCCGGCCAGGCTCGCCCCTTCAGCGCAGCATCCTGCGCACGGCGGGCCAGACGTTCTCGAGAATGCGGGGATGCGCGATGGCCAGCGGATGAATTCGGTCCGCCTGGAACATCGAAGCCGCATCCGGCCCGTCTGCCACGTTCTTCAGCAGGAAGGGCACCACGTCGGACTGGGTCGCCTTTCCCACGCGGCCGAAGATCTCCCCGAAGCGCCGCGTGTAGTCCGTCCCGTAGTTGGGCGGCACCTGTATCCCCACCACCAGCACCTTGGCACCGGCCGCCTGGCTGGCCTTTGCCATCTGCATCAGGTTGTCCTCGGTCGATGCCAGCGGCAGGCCCCGCAGGGCGTCGTTGGCGCCCAGTTCCAGGATGACGTGCGTGGGCTTGTGCTGGGCCAGCAGGGCGGGCAATCTCGCCCGGCCGCCGGAGGTCGTGTCGCCGCTGATGCTGGCGTTGATGACCTTGGCGGCGATCTTCTGCTCGGCGAGCCGCTTCTCCATCAGCGCCACCCAGCCTTCGCCGCGCTTGAGGCCGTACTCGGCCGACAGCGAGTCGCCGACCACCAGGATCACGGGTGTCTTGGCCGGCGCCGGCTGCGCCAGGGCCGAAAGACCCCACGGGCCCGCCGCCGACAGGGCCAGCGCGGTGCGCAGGATAAAGTGACGTCGAATCAGCACGCGAGTCCTTTCCAATTCATGTCCAACACCGTGGAAGCCATCGTCGCCGTCGAACACGTCTACAAGTCCGTCGCCGATTCCACAGGCACGCTGGACATTCTGCAAGACATCCATTTCACCCTCGGCGCGCGGGAGACCGCCGCCATCGTCGGTGCGTCGGGCTCCGGCAAGAGCACCTTGCTGTCCATCATCGCGGGGCTGGACGTTCCCACCCGCGGCACGGTCAGGCTGGCGGGCGAGGACCTCTTCGCGGTGGACGAGGACGACCGCGCCGCACTGCGCGCACGCCAGGTCGGCTTCGTGTTCCAGAGCTTCCAGTTGCTGGGCAACCTGACGGCGCTGGAGAACGTGATGCTGCCGCTCGAACTCGCCGGCCGCAGCGATGCCCGCGCCGCCGCCACCGAGATGCTGGGCCGCGTCGGACTGGGGCAGCGCCTGGGCCACTATCCCAAGCTGCTGTCCGGGGGCGAGCAGCAGCGGGTGGCGTTGGCCCGCGCCTTCGTGGTGCAGCCGCGGCTGCTGCTGGCCGACGAGCCCACTGGCAGCCTGGACTTCGCCACCGGCGAGCAGGTGATGCAACTCATGTTTGATCTCAACCGCGAGTTGGGCACGACGCTGCTGCTGGTGACGCACGACCGCGCCATTGCGCAACGCTGCGAGCGGCGTATCACCATTGCCGCCGGCCGGGTCGCGCAGGACGAATCGACGTCGGCGCCATTGGCCGCCTGACCCGGACGACGACTGTCGAGCGCGTCGCCACTCGACGCGGCACGACGCTACTCTTATACTCCCCGGGAGTATCCGAGGAGCGCCTTTGCCCCATTCCGCCGAAGAGAAGAAGCGCGTCATCACCCGCTTGCGCCGCATCCGTGGCCAGACGGAGGCGCTGGAGCGTGCGGTGGAGGCCGGCACCGACTGCGGCGCATTGCTGCAGCAGCTGTCGGCGCTGCGTGGCGCCGCCACCGGCCTGATGGCCGAGGTGCTCGACAGCCACCTTCGCGAAACCTTCGGCACCGCCGGCGAAAAGCCGGCCGATACCCAGGCAGAGATCGAGCAGGTGATGCGCATCGTGCGCAGCTACCTGCGCTGAGACCTTCTTCGTTTCCCTACCCATCCCTCATCAGGAGAACCGACCATGAAATCCCGCGCCGCCGTTGCCTTCAAGGCCGGAGAACCCCTGCAGATCGTTGAGCTCGACGTGGCCCCGCCGAAGAAGGGCGAAGTGCTGGTCAAGATCACCCACACGGGCGTCTGCCACACCGACGCCTTCACCCTGAGCGGCGACGATCCGGAAGGCCTGTTCCCCGCCGTGCTGGGCCATGAAGGCGCCGGCATCGTGGTCGAGGTAGGCGAGGGCGTCACCAGCGTCAAGCCGGGCGACCATGTCATTCCGCTCTACACCGCCGAATGCGGCGAATGCCTGTTCTGCAAGAGCGGCAAGACCAACCTGTGCGTGGCCGTGCGCGCCACCCAGGGCAAGGGCGTGATGCCCGACGGCACCACCCGCTTCAGCTACAACGGCCAGCCGGTCTACCACTACATGGGCTGCTCGACCTTCAGCGAGTACACCGTGGTGGCCGAGGTGTCGCTGGCCAAGATCAGCCCCGACGCCAACCCCGAGCAGGTCTGCCTGCTGGGCTGCGGCGTGACAACGGGCCTGGGCGCCGTCAAGAACACGGCCAAGGTGCAGGAGGGCGATTCCGTCGCGGTCTTCGGCCTGGGCGGCATCGGCCTGGCGGTGATCCAGGGGGCCAAGCTGGCCAAGGCCGGCCGCATCATCGCCATCGACACCAATCCGTCCAAGTTCGAACTGGCGAAGACCTTCGGCGCCACGGACTGCATCAACCCCAAGGATTTCGACAAGCCGATCCAGCAGGTGATCGTCGAGATGACGACTTGGGGCGTGGACCACAGCTTCGAATGCATCGGCAACGTCAATGTCATGCGCGCCGCGCTGGAATGCGCGCACCGGGGCTGGGGCCAGTCGGTGATCATCGGCGTGGCGGGCGCGGGGCAGGAGATCTCGACCCGGCCATTCCAGCTGGTGACGGGCCGCCGCTGGCTGGGCACGGCCTTCGGCGGCGTCAAGGGCCGCTCGCAACTGCCGGGCATGGTGGAGGACGCGATGGCCGGCCGCATCCAGCTCGAGCCCTTCGTCACGCACACCATGCCGCTGACGGACATCAACGAGGCCTTCGACCTGATGCACGAGGGCAAGTCGATCCGCTCCGTCGTGCACTACGCCTGAGCGCGCAAAACACGATGGAACGCGTCGAATACCACGCCAGTTTCGGCGGCCGCCAGGAGGTGTGGAAGCACGCCTCCGCAGTGCTGGGCTGCGAGATGAAGCTGGGCGTCTACCTGCCGCCCGCCGCACTGGCCGGCGAGGCCTGCCCGGTGCTGTACTGGCTGTCGGGCCTGACCTGCAGCGAACAGAACTTCATCACCAAGGCCGGGGCGCAGCAGCATGCGGCGCAGCATGGGCTGATTCTGGTGGCGCCCGACACCAGCCCGCGCGGGGATGCCATCGCCAACGACCCGGCCTACGACCTGGGGCAGGGCGCCGGCTTCTACCTCAATGCCACGCAGGCGCCCTGGGCGCCGCATTTCCGCATGGAGGACTACGTGGTGCAGGAGCTGCCTGCGCTGGTGGAGCAGCACTTCGCCGCCACCGCGCGGCGAGGCATCGCCGGCCATTCGATGGGCGGCCATGGCGCGCTGACGCTGGCCCTGCGCCATCCGGGTCGCTACGCGAGCGTGTCGGCCTTCTCGCCCATCGTGGCGCCGACGCAGGTGCCGTGGGGTCAGAAGGCCTTCGCGGCCTACCTGGGCGAGGACCGCAGTGCGTGGGCAGCCCATGACGCGGTCGAGCTGATCGGCACCGCCACCGAGCGCCTGCCGCTGCTGGTGGACCAGGGCGAGGGCGATGAATTCCTGGCCGGCCAGCTGCGGCCCGAGCTGCTGCAGAAGGCCTGCGAGGCTGCCGGCCATCCGCTCACGCTGCGCATGCAGCCGAGCTACGACCACAGCTACTACTTCATCGCCAGCTTCATCGGCGACCACGTGGCGCACCACGCTGCGGCGCTCAAGGGCGCCTGATCTGCAGCCTGCCGGCTGGCGGGCGGTGCCCGTCGGCCAGCCTTCGTGCCAGGGGCTGCGCAAGACGGAGGCTGCATCACGGCGCCACCCGCCGCACCGACGCTTAGTCGGCGGTGATGTTGCCGGTACGGACCACCTCGGCCCAGCGCGTCGCGTCCTTGGCAATCAGCTTGCCGAAGTCGGCGGGCGTCGATTGGGCGGGCACCATGCCCTGCGCCTCGAAGATGGTCGCCACCTCGGGCTGCTTGAGCACGTCGGCGATCTCCCGGTTGAGGCGATCGATCACCGGCTGCGGCGTGCCCTTGGGCGCCAATACGCCGTACCACATGTCCACACTGCCCATCTTGAGACCGGCCTCGGTCAGCGTGGGCGTCTGCGGCAGTTGCGGCACGCGCTTGTCGCTGCCCACCGCCAGTGCCTGCAGCTTGCCGGCCTTGATGTGCGGCAGGGCCACATGCACCGGCAGGAACATGGCGTCGAGCCGGCCGCCCAGCAGGTCGGTCACGGCGCCGGCTGTGCCCTTGTAGGGCACATGCAGCATGTCGACGCCCGAGGTCTGCGTCAGCAGCGCCATCGACAGATGGTGCGGCGTGCCCACGCCGGGCGTGCCGTAGGTGAGCTGGCCGGGCTTGGCCTTGGCCTGGGCCACCAGTTCGGCGGCCGTGTGCGCCTTCTGCACCTGCGGGTTGGTCACCAGCAGCAGCGTGCCCCACGACGTGAGGGCCACGGGCGCGAAGTCGTTGACGGGGTCATAGGGCAGCGACTTGTACAGGCTCTTGTTCATCACCAGCGTGTTGACCTGCACCAGCAGCGTGTAGCCGTCGGGCGCGGCGCGCGCCACGCGCTCGCTGCCGATGTTGCCGCTGGCGCCGGGCACGTTGTCCACCACCACCGGCTGGCCCAGGGTCTTCGGCAGGCGGGCCGACAGCTGGCGGGCCACGATGTCGATGCCCGTGCCGGGCGTGTAGGGCACGACCAGCGTGATGGGGCGGTCGGGCCAGGCCCAGGCGGGGGCCGCACTCGTCATTGCGGCGGCCACCAGGGGCAGCCAGCGCATCCACTTCATCTTCATGTCTCCACTCCTGCCGCTTCATGCGGCGGTCGAATCTCAGTTTGCGCCAGCGCAAGGCGGCGCGTCGGGATGCGTGCTATTGGGCCAGCGGGCGGCCATGAAGTGAAATTCAGGAATCACATGCATTGATTAGCCATGGCAATGAATGGCCCCCGTCCTGTCGAGGCTCAACGCGACATCGTCGGAAGTAGTTCGACCAGCACTTCGTCGAAGGCCTGCATCGCCGCCGTCTGCGCCGCACCGCGCCGCGAGACCCGGTAGAAGCCCAGCTTGACCTGCGGGCTGCCCAGCACGTCGATGGCCACACGGTGGCGCCGGCAGGCGGCCACGGCGAAGGTGGGGATCACGGCGCTGCCGAAGCCGGCTTCCACCATGGAGATCATGGTGGCGATGAAGCTGACCGGTTGTGTCTCCTCGGGCGTCACGCCCAGGCGATGCAGATGGGTGTCGATGCTGCGCTGGATCGGGTTCTCGGCCGGCAGGGTGATCAGGCGCGTGCCGCGCAGCGAGGTCCAGCCCGTCCGGCCGACGGCCGTGGGCGCCTCGGCCGCAGGCGAGACCTTCATCAATGCGAATTCGGCAATCTGCCGCCGCACAAGGCCCGAGGTCACCTTGAAGAAGAAGCCCAGCCCGATGTCCGCCGCGCCCGACTCCACCAGCGCCTGCACGCCCTGCAGGTCGCTGTCCAGGAGCTGGATGCGCACCTCGGGCTGCGCCTGGCTGAAGCGCGCCAGCATCTGCGGCAGCAGGTGCGACGACACCAGCGGCGTCGCCGCGATGCGCAGCTGCTGGCGCGTGCGCTGGCCCAGCGCGCCGACCTCGGTGCCGGCGTCGTCCAGCTGCTGCAGCACGTTCTCGGCCACCGCGGCGAAGCGCCGACCCGCCTCGGTGAGCTGCACGGCGCGCGTGGTGCGGTCGAAGAGGCGCGCGCCCAGCTGCTTCTCGACCTCGCGCACCAGGATGCTGAGACCGGCCTGGGTCATGTGCACCCGCTCGGCCGCCCGGGTGAAGCTGCCGGCCTGGGCGACGCTCAGGAAGGCGCGGATCTGCCGCATGGTCAGGTTCATATGCCGATTTTATGAGTGCATGTCATACCTAAACTTGTCTGATGCCTGGGCCTGCGGCCCAATACCGCCATCGCCTACACAACATCGAGACCGCACACCATGACCGCAGACAACGCAAGCACCGGCATTCCGCACGAGAAGACACAGGTCGTCATCGTCGGCGGCGGCCCGGTGGGCATCGGCCTGGCCATCGAGCTGGGCCAGCGCGGCATCCATTGCACGCTGGTGGAACGCCACCGCGAGCCGCAGCCCATCCCCAAGGGCCAGAACCTGACGCAGCGCACGATGGAGCACTTCCATTTCTGGGGCGCCGAGGCGGCCCTGCGTGCGGCCCGCACCATTCCGCCGGAATACGGCATCGGCGGCCTGACGGCGCATGGCACGCTGCTGAGCCCCTACCACTACGACTGGCTGCAGCGCGAACTGGTGCGGCCCTACTACTTCACCGCCAACGAACGTCTGCCGCAGTACGCCACCGAGGCGGTGTTGCGTGCCCGCGCCGCCCAGTTGCCCACCGTGCGCGTGCTCTACGGCTGGACGGCCGAGGACGTGCGTGTGGACAACGACACCGTCTACGCCGAGGGGGCGGAGACCGGGGGCGAGGGCCACCGCATCATCGAAGGCCGCTACCTGGTGGGCTGCGATGGCAGCCGCTCCAGGGTGCGCGCCCAGGCCGGCATCACGCAGACGCTGTCGGACCACGACCGCATGATGGTGCTGCTGGTCTTCCGCTCCGAAGGCCTGCACCAGCTGCTGTCTCGTTACCCCGGGAAGTCCTATTACAACGTGCTGCAGCCCGAGCTGGACGGCTACTGGAAGTTCTTCGGCCGTGTCGACCTGGGCAGCACCTGGTTCTTCCATGCGCCGGTGCCGCCCGGCACCACGCGCGACAACTTCGACTTCAAGCGCTATCTGCACGAGGCGGTCGGCGCCGAGTTCGAGGTGGACTTCCAGCACATCGGCTTCTGGGACCTGCGCTTCGCCATCGCCGACAGTTACCGCGCCGGCCCGGTGTTCATCGCGGGCGACGCGGCCCACAGCCATCCGCCCTATGGCGGCTATGGCGTCAACACCGGCTTCGAGGATGCGCGCAACCTGGGCTGGAAGCTCGCTGCCACGCTGCAGGGCTGGGGCGGCGAGGCGCTGCTCGATTCCTACGACGCCGAGCGCCGGCCGGTGTTCGCCTCCACCTCGCGCGACTTCATCGCGCGCTCCATCGAGATCGACCGCGACTTCCTGCGTGCCCACGACCCGGCCCGCGACCCCGCGGCCTTCGAGCAGGCGTGGAACGCGCGCAGCAGCGGCGCGGTGGGCGAGGTGCAGTCCTTCGAACCCCATTACGAAGGATCTCCGGTCGTGCTGCACGCTCCCGGCGCCCAGGCCGGACCATGCAGCGCGGTGGGCAGCCACAGCTTCCGGGCCCGCGCGGGCCATCACCTGGCGCCGGCCGGCCTGCGCGACGGCCGCAACGTTTTCGAGGCGCTGGGCGAGGGCTACACGCTGCTGGCCTTCGGCGCAAGCGATGCGGACGTCGCAGCCCTGGTCGAAGCTGCGGCAGCGGTGAAGCTGCCCCTGACCGTGGTCCGCGACACGGCGGACGGCGAGCGCCAGCGCTACGGTGCCGCGCTCGTGCTGGTCCGGCCGGACCAGTTCGTCGCCTGGGCCGGCGACGGCCTTGCAAGCCCCGCGCAGGCGCCGCAGGTGATGGACGCGATAAAGGGCAGCAGGGCCACCGCCGCCTGAGCGGCGCGCGGTAGGCGGTCCCCGCGGGGCGCCGGCACGCCGCATGGGCGCCGCGGGGCGCGGGGCGCGGGTGGGGGCGCCCTTGGCCGTCAGGCCCATGCGGCGCCGGCCGACAAGGCCCGGGCATGCGGAGGAGGGCGGCTCGCCGGTGGCCGCCGATAATCCCGCGCGATATGTCTTCCTCCCCCAAAGTGATCTTCGGCTTCCACGCCGTGGGCGTGCGGCTGAAGACCTCGCCGGGTTCCGTCCTCGAGGTGCTGTTCGATCCCACGCGGCGCGATGCCCGCATGAAGCAGTTCATCGCCCGCGCCCAGGAAAGCGGCGTGCGCCTCATCGAAGCCGACGGCGTGCGGCTGGCCCGCCTGACCGGCGGCCATGGGCACCAGGGTGTCGCCGCCCGCGTCGAGCCTGTCGCCCAGACCCATTCCCTCGACGAGCTGCTCGACCAGCTCGACGCCGCGGGCACCGTGCCGCTGCTGCTGGTGCTCGACGGCGTGACCGATCCGCACAACCTGGGCGCATGCCTTCGCGTGGCCGACGGTGCCGGTGCCCAGGCCGTGATCGCGCCCAAGGACCATGCCGCCGGCATCAATGCCACGGTGGCCAAGGTGGCCAGCGGCGCGGCCGAGACGGTGCCCTATTTCATGGTGACCAACCTGGCGCGCACGCTCAACGAGCTGAAGGAACGCGACATCTGGGTCGTGGGCACCAGCGACGACGCGCCCGGCACCCTCTACCAGTGCGACATGCGCCGCCCCACGGCCCTGGTGCTGGGCGCCGAGGGCGCCGGCATGCGCCAGCTCACCCGCAAGACCTGCGATGAGCTGGTCAGCATTCCGATGGCTGGCGCGGTCGAGAGCCTGAACGTGTCCGTGGCCAGTGGCGTCTGCCTGTACGAGGCCATGCGCCAGCGCCAGGCGGCGGCCGCATCCTGATGAAGAAAGAGCAAGAAGCCATGAACGACAACAACGACAACGACAACCTGCCGGGTGGTGCCGGCTTCGAGCCGTCCGCCAAGCTGGCGTTCGACCTCAACCTGGCGCTGTACCTCGACCTGGTGGCGCTGCTGGAGCGCAACGGCGTCGTCAGCTACCGCCAGATGGCAGCGCGCGTGCTCAACATCAGCATGAATGCGCGCGAAGACGGCAATCAGCCGCTGGCCTCGGCGCTCGAAGGCATCGCCCAGGGCTTCGCCGGCCGGGGCGATGGTCTCTCCATCGACACGCTCAAGGTGGCCGGCGACGTGCGCAACGACGAAGCCATGGGCGACATTCCCATGCGGCCCGAAGGTCTCTGATTCCTGGCCCGGACGGGCCGCCTCATCAGCGCCGGCCCGTCTCCTTCACGCGTTCGAGCAGGAAATCGATGAACAACGTGGTCGCCCGGGTGTGGTGGCGGTTGGGCATGTACAGCATGTACATGTGGTTGCCGAAGATCGACAGGCGCCATTCGTCCAGCGTGGTCAGCACCTCGCCGCGGTCGACGGCATGGCGCACCACGTAGTCGGGCACGATGCCCACGCCCAGGCCGGCCTCGATGGCCTGGCGCAGGAATTCGAAGTTCTCCGAGATCAGCGTCGGCTCGAGCAGCACCTCGTGCCGCTCGGCGCCCAGGTAGGCCGCCACGCGCAGCTGCCGGCCGATCACCATGGCGGTGATCAGCGGCGACTGCCGCAGCGCCTCCAGCGACTGTGGCAGTCCGTGCGCGTGCGCATAGGCCGGCGAGGCGCAGGCCACGTAGCGCACGCGGCCCAGGTCGCGCGCCACCAGGTTCTGCGGTGGCTCGGACATCACGCGCACGGCGATGTCCACCTCGCCCTGCAGCAGGTCTTCCACCCGGTTCTCGAACACCACGTCCAGCACGATGCCGGGGTACTGCCGCTTGAAGTCGATCAGCCAGGCGGCCATCACCTGCTGGCCGTAGCCGCTGGGCACGGACAGCCGGATGCGGCCCTGCAGGCTCTGGCCCAGCATCTGCACCGATTCGCGCGCTGCAAGCAATTCGTCGCGGATGGCGCGGCCGTGCTCGTAGAGCCGCTGGCCGATCTCGGTGGGCTCGATGCGGCGGGTGGTGCGGCGCAACAGCTGCTGGCCCAGGGTCCGTTCGAACTGGGCCAGCCTGTAGCTCACGTTGGCGCGGCTCATGCGCAGGCGCCGTGCTGCCTCGCTCAGGTTGCCGGCTTCGATGATCTCCACCAGCAGGGAGAGCATGTTCAGGTCCATCGTCAAATCCCATTTGACAGTCTGTCAAGCAAGCGGCGGATTGTCATCCACGACGAGCGGGACAAGAATGCGCAGGTGCCGGCGCAATGCCGGCTTGTGCCTTTCCCGGAGACAGCCGCCTCATGACATCGACCCCCGCCACCCCCGCCGACGCCGTCCGCCACCAGATCCAGGGCGAGATCCTGCAGATCACCGTCGACAACCCGCCCGTCAACGCGCTGTCGGCCGCGGTGCGGCGCGGTCTGCTGGCCGCCATCGAGGCCGCGGACGCCGAACCGCGCGTCAAGGCGGTGCTGATCGTGGGGCAGGGCGCCAACTTCATCGCGGGTGCCGACATCCGCGAGTTCGGCCAGACGCCGCAGCCGCCCTCGCTGCCGGAGGTCTGCAACCGCATCGAGGCCTGCAGCAAGCCGGTGGTCGCCGCGCTGCGCGGTGCAGCCCTGGGCGGGGGGCTGGAGATCGCCATCGCCGCTCACTACCGGGTGGCCCTGCCCGATGCCAAGCTGGGCCTGCCCGAGGTGCAACTGGGCCTGATGCCCGGTGCTGGCGGCACGGTGCGGGCGCCCCGTCTCATCGGTGCCGCGGCTGCGTTGGAGCTGATGCTCAGCGGCCGTCACGTCAAGGCCAAGGAGGCCCTGTCGCTGGGCCTGGTGGATCGCATTGCCGAAGGTGAAGATGCCGTGGCGGCGGGTCTGGCCTATGTCCAGGCGCTGCTGGCCGCCGACGCCTCGGTTCGCCGCACCCGCGACGCCCAGGGACTGGCCGATCGGGCCGCTGCGCAGGCCGCCATCGACGCGGCCCGCGCCGACACCGCCAAGAAGTCGAAGAACCTGTTCTCGCCACACAAGATCGTCGAGGCCGTTCAGACCGCACTCGACAAGCCCTTCGACGAGGCCATGACGCTGGAGCGCCAGGCCTTCATGGCCTGCATCGACAGCCCACAGCGCGCCGGCCTGATCCATGCCTTCTTCGCCGAACGCGAAGTGGTCAAGGTGCCCGAGGCCCAGGCCGCGCAGCCGCGCAAGCTGGACAAGGTGGGCATCGTCGGCGGCGGCACCATGGGCGCGGGCATCGCCGTGTCGGCGCTGGACGCCGGCCTGCCGGTGGTGATGGTCGAGCGCGACGATGCGTCCATTGCGCGCGGCCAGGCCAACGTCGAAAAGGTCTACGACGGCCTGATCAAGAAGGGCCGCATGACGCCCGAGGCCAAGACGGCCGTCATGGCCCGCTTCAGCGGCAGCACCGACTACGCGGCCTTCGCCGACGTGGACCTGGTCATCGAGGCCGTGTTCGAGGACATCGAGGTCAAGAAGGCCGTCTTCAAGGAGCTGGACCGCGTCTGCAAGCCCGGCGCCGTGCTGGCCACCAACACCTCGTACCTGGACATCGATGCCATTGCTGCCAGCGTCTCGCGGCCGCAGGACGTCATCGGCCTGCACTTCTTCAGCCCGGCCAACATCATGAAGCTGCTGGAGATCGTGGTGCCGGCCAAGGTGAGCGCCGACGTGGTCTCCACCGCCTTCGCGCTGGCCAGGAAGATGAAGAAGGTGCCGGTGCGCGCGGGCGTGTGCGACGGCTTCATCGGCAACCGCATCCTGGCCGTCTACAAGCAGGCCGCCGACTACATCATGGAAGACGGCGCCAGCCCCTATGAGATCGACGAGGCGGTGCGCGGCTTCGGCTATCCGATGGGCCCCTTCCAGGTGACCGACCTGGCCGGCGGCGACATCGGCTGGGCCACGCGCAAGCGCCGCGCCGCCACGCGCGACCCCAAGGCCCGCTATGTGGAAGTGGCCGACCGCGTGTGCGAACGCGGCTGGTTCGGCCAGAAGACCGGCCGCGGCTTCTACCTGTACCCCGAAGGCGCCCGCACCGGCCAGCCGGACGCCGAAGTGCTGGCCATCGTGGACGCCGAACGGCAGAAGAAGGGCATCACGCCGCGCAAATTCACGCCCGAGGAAATCATGCGCCGCTACATGGCCGCCATGGTCAATGAGGGCGCCAAGGTGGTCGAGGAGGGCATCGCCCTGCGGCCGCTGGACGTGGACGTGACCTTCCTCTATGGCTACGGCTTTCCGCGCTTCCGCGGCGGCCCGATGAAGTACGCCGACATGGTCGGCCTGCCGAAAGTGCTGGACGACATCCGCAGCTTCGCCAAGGAAGACCCGCTCTTCTGGAAGCCGGCGCCGCTGCTGGAGAAACTGGTGGCCGAGGGCCGCGACTTCTCGAGCCTGAACCAGGCGCGCTGAGCCGGTCTTTCATTTCTTTTTTCGAGCATGCGTTCATGCGCCGGCAGGCGCAGGGCCGTGCTCATCCCAAAGGACCACCGATGGACCTGAAATTCACGGCCGAGGAAGAGGCCTTCCGCAGCGAGGTGCTGCAGTTCCTGCGTGAGAAGCTGCCCGCGCGCATCGCCGACAAGGTCAGGCGCGGGCTGCGCCTGACGCGCGAGGACATGGCCGAGTGGCACGGCATCCTCAACGAGCGCGGCTGGCTGGCCAACCACTGGCCCAAGCAGTACGGCGGCCCGGGCTGGGGCGCGGTGCAGAAGTTCATCTTCGAGAACGAATGCGCCCTGGCCGGCGCGCCGCGCATCGTGCCCTTCGGCGTCAACATGCTCGGGCCGGTGCTCATCAAGTACGGCAGCGAGGCGCAGAAGCAGTACTGGCTGCCGCGCATCCTGAGCGGCGAAGACTGGTGGTGCCAGGGCTATTCCGAACCCGGCTCGGGCTCGGACCTGGCCTCGGTCAAGACCACGGCCGTGCTGGACGGCGACCATTACGTGGTCAATGGTCAGAAGACCTGGACCACGCTGGGCCACCACGCCAACATGATCTTCTGCCTGGTGCGCACCAACCGCGAGGCCAAGGCCCAGTCGGGCATCAGCTTCCTGCTGGTGGACATGGATTCGCCCGGCGTGGAGGTGCGGCCCATCATCACGCTGGACGGCGAACACGAGGTCAACGAAGTCTTCTTCACCGACGTGCGCGTGCCGGCTGCCAACCTGGTGGGCGAGCAGGACAAGGGCTGGACCTATGCCAAGTACCTGCTGACCTACGAGCGCACCAACATCGCGGGCGTGGGCTTCTCGGTGGCCGCGCTCGAGAAGCTCAAGCGCATCGCCGCCAAGGTGCAGCGCAACGGCCGGCCGTTGGCGCAGGACCCGCTCTTCGCCGCGCGCCTCGCCAAGGTCGAGATCGATCTGGAGAACATGAAGACCACCAACCTGCGCGTGATCGCCGCCGTGGCCGGTGGCGGTGTGCCGGGGGCGGAAAGCTCCATGCTCAAGATCCGCGGCACCGAGATCCGGCAGGAAATCTCCTCGCTGGCGCGCCGCGCCATGGGCCCTTATGCGCAGCCCTTCATCGAGGCCGCGCTGCACGCAGGCTGGGACGAGCCCGCCGTCGGCCCCGAGGAGGCTGCGCCGCTGGCCGCGCAGTACTTCAACAACCGCAAGCTGTCGATCTTCGGCGGCTCCAACGAGATCCAGAAGAACATCATCTCCAAGATGATCCTCGGCCTATGAACTTCGAGCACACCGAAGACCGCCGCATGCTGGCGGATTCCCTGGACCGCTTCATCGCCGACCAGTACGGCTTCGAGGCGCGCGACCGCATCGCAAAGAGCGACGAGGGCTTCAGCCGCGCGCACTGGGCGCAGCTGGCCGAGATCGGCGCCGTCGGCGCGTTGCTGCCCGAGGCCGTGGGCGGCTTCGGCGGCACCGGCTTCGATGTGGCCGTGGTGTTCGAGAGCCTGGGCAAGGGCCTGGTGGTCGAGCCCTTCCTCGGCGCGTTGGTGGTGGGCCAGGCGCTGGCCGCCGCGGGCAGCGAGGCGCAGCAGGCCCGCGTCGCCGACCTGGTCGATGGCAGCACCCTCGCCGCGCTGGCGCATGACGAGCCCGGCTCGCACTACGACGCCCACCGCGTGGCGACGCGCGCCGTGCGGCAGGGCGAGGGCTGGCGCCTCGATGGCGCCAAGGCCGTGGTGGCGCTCGGCGCGCAGGCCGACCTGCTGCTGGTCTCGGCCCGCACCGGCGGTGCCATCGACGATGCGCAAGGCCTCTCGCTCTTCCTGGTGCCCGGCGATGCGCCCGGCCTGATGCGCCGCGACTGCCCGCGCATCGACGGCGGCCGCGTGGCCGAGCTGACGCTCGACGGCGTGCAGTTGCCCGCCGATGCACTGCTGGGTGCAGAAGGCGAGGGCGCGGCCATTCTGGAGCGCGCCACCGGCTGGGGCGTGCTGGCCCTGTGCGCCGAGGCCCTTGGCGCCATGGAAGTCGCCAAGCGCGACACGCTCGAATACCTGCGCACCCGCAAACAGTTCGGCGTGCCCATCGGCAGCTTCCAGGCCCTGCAGCACCGCATGGCCGACCTGCTGCTGGAAGTGGAGCAGGCCCGCTCGGCCGTCATCAATGCCGCCGCGGCCATCGACGGCGGCGACCGCCTGGCGCGCGAGAAGGCGCTGTCGGCCGCCAAGTACAGCATCGGCCGCATCGGCACCCTGGTGGCCGAAGAGAGCATCCAGTTGCATGGCGGCATTGGCATGACGTGGGAGCTGCCGCTGTCGCACTACGCCAAGCGCCTGGTCATGATCGGCCACCAGTTCGGCGACGAGGACCACCACCTGGCGCGCTACATGGCGCTGAGCGCGGAGGTGCCGGCATGACGATGCGCCTGCCGCTCGAAGGCGTGCGAGTGCTGGATCTCTCGCGCGTGCTGGCCGGCCCCATGTGCGCCCAGGCCCTCGGCGACCTGGGGGCCGAGGTCATCAAGGTCGAGCATCCCGGCCGTGGCGACGACACGCGCGACTGGGGCCTGCGCGTGGGCGCGCGCAACACCAGCTACTTCAACAGCGCCAACCGCAACAAGCGCTCCATCGGCATCGATCTTGGCACGGCCGAGGGCCAGCAGCTCGCGCGCGAGCTGGCCGCCAAGTGCGACGTGCTGATCCAGAACTTCAAGTTCGGCGGCATCGAGAAGATGGGCCTGGGCTACGACGACCTGCGCGTGCTGAACCCGGGCCTGGTGTATTGCTCGATCACCGGCTACGAGCGTGGCGGCGCCGAGAAGGCCCGTCCTGGCTACGACCTGGTGGTGCAGGGCGAGGCCGGCTTGATGGCGCTGAACGGCGAGGAAGGGCAGGGCCCGCTCAAGTTCGGCGTGGCGGCGGTGGACATGTTCACCGGCATGTATTCGGCGCAGGCCATCCTGGCCGCGCTGTTCGACCGCCAGCGCACCGGCCAGGGACGCCATGTGGAGATGGCGCTGTACGACTGCGGCCTGATGATCACCGCCTACTACGGCATGGAGGCGCTGCTGCAGGGCGGCGACCCGCCCAAGTACGGCAATGCGCATCCGTCCATCGTGCCCTATGGTGTGTTCGATGCGCAAGACGGCCCGGTGGTGATCACCGTGGGCAACAACACGCAGTTCCAGCGCTTCTGCACCGACGTGATCGAGCGGCCCGAGATGGCGACCGACGAGCGCTATGCCACCAACCTCGCGCGCTCGCGCAACCGCCACACGCTGCTGCCCGAGCTGCGCGCCGAACTCGCCAGGCGGCCGCGCGCGCTGCTGCTGGACCGCATGCGCGCCGCCGGCATTCCCTGCGGCGAGGTGCTGGGCCTGCTGGAGGCGCTGCAGTCCCAGCGCACCGCCGATGCGGGACTGCTCACCCGCTATTCCGAGGACGGTGCGCAGGACGTGCCCGTGCTCTCACCGCCTTACCGCCTCGACGGTGCACGCGTGCCCGTGCGCCGTGTGCCGCCAGGCCTGGCCCAGCATACCGACGACGTGCTGGGCGAGTTGCTCGGCCTGGACGCGGACCGCATCGCGGCGCTGCGGCAGTCCGGCGCCCTTTGACTTCTTTCCCGCGGCGGCATCCCACCCGGCTGGCCGCCGGCCTTTGCTGCCTTGACGACACGGTCCCACGAGGACCCGGAGACATTCCCATGACCCACCGCGCACCCATCGCCCGCCGCCTTCTTCTCGCCGCCGCGGCCGGCGCCCTCGGCCTGGCCGCACTTCCGGCCGTTGCCCAGGCCTGGCCCGACAAGCCCATCAAGCTGATCGTGCCCTTCCCGCCTGGCGGCCCCACCGACACCGCTTCGCGCCTCGTGGGCCAGAAGCTGGCCGAGCGCCTGAAGCAGCCGGTGGTGGTGGAGAACCGCGCCGGCGCCTCCGGCACCATCGCCGCGCAGTTCGTCGCCAAGAGCGCGCCGGACGGGTACACGCTCATGATGCTGGCCACGCCGACGCTGCTGGCGCCGCATCTGTACAAGAGCGCCGGCTACGACATGGCCAAGGACTTCGCGCCCGTCGCCACGGTGTACGACCTGCCCATCGTGATGGTGGTCAACCCCACCGTGCTGCCCGACGTGAAGACGCTGCCCGAGCTGATCGCCAAGGCCAAGGCCGAAGGCGGCAAGCTCAACTACACCAGCTCCGGCCCGGGCAGCTTCGGCCACCTGACGACCGAGATGCTCAAGGACCTGGGCGGCTTCGACATGCAGCACATCGCCTACAAGGGCGGCACGCCGGCCGTGACCGACCTGCTGGGTGGCCAGGTGCCCGTGATGTATGCCGACCTGGTCGCGGCCCTGCCGCACATCCAGGCGGGCAAGCTCCGCGCCATCGCCGTCGGCTCGTCGCAGCGCATCGCGCAACTGCCGGATGTCAAGACGGTGGCCGAGCAGGGCTTCAAGGGCTTCGACGCCGTGTCCTGGGGCGGGCTGCTGGCGCCGGCCGGCACGCCGCAGCCTGTCATCGACCGCGTGAGCCGCGAGGTCAAGGCGATCCTGGCGGAGCCCGACATTCAGAAGCGCCTCATTCAGGCTGGCGCCATCGCCGAGTACCAGGCCCCTGCGCAGATGGCCAACCGCATGCGCACCGACTTCGACAAGTGGGGCAAGGTGATCCGCGACAAGCAGGTGGCGGTGAACTGATGGCTGCCGCCGCGTCTTCCTCCCAGGCCTGGCCGCCGCAGCATCTGCCGCTCGCCGCGCCGTTCCTGGTGCGCAGCCGGGCCGACATCGAGCGCCTGGCGGCCACGCCGCTGGCCGAGTCACTGCCTGCGCGCAGCACCTACGAGCTGATCCGCAACGCGGCACTGGCCTTCGGCGACAAGACGGCGCTCACCTTCCTGCGCGACGGCAACCCCGACACGCCGCCGGTGCGCTGGACCTATGCCGAGCTGCTGGCCCGCATGCACCAGACGGCCAATGCGCTGCATGCGCTCGGCCTGGGCCCCACGGACACCGTGGCGGCGCTTTTGCCCGGCTGTCTGGAATACCACCTGGCCCACTGGGGCGGTCAGGCGGCCTGCATCGTGCAGCCGCTCAATCCGCTGCTGACCGAGGACAAGGTGGTGGCGCTGCTGCAGGCCACTGGCGCGAAGGCGCTGATCGCCTACGGCGCGCCCGAGGATGCGGACTACTGGGACAAGGCCATTCGGCTGCAGGCGCGCGTGCCCACCCTGCGGCATGTGCTGCGCGTGGCGCCGCAGGACGAGGCGCCGGCGGATGCGCCCGCACTGCCGCCCGGCGCGCTGCATTTCCATGAGGCGCTGGCGGCCCAGCCGGCCGACCGTCTGGTGAGCGGTCGCGTGATCGCCGCCGAGGACGTGGCGGCCTGCTTCCACACCGGCGGCACGACGGGTGCGCCCAAGCTCGCCCAGCACACGCACGGCAACCAGGTTTTCACCGCCTGGGCCAGCGTGGTCACGCAGGGCACGAACAGTGCGGACGTGGGCATCGCGGGCTTTCCGCTGTTCCATGTGGCGGGCGTGCTGCCCGGCGCGCTGGCCTCGCTTTCGGCCGGCGCCGAGATCGTGATCCCGACCACGTTGCTGATGCGCAACCGCGAGGTGGTGCGCAACTACTGGAAGCTGGTGGAGCGCTACCGCCCCACCGTGCTGGCGGCCGTGCCCACCATGCTGGCGGCGCTGGCCAATGTGCCGCTGGAAGGCGCGGACATCTCCTCGATCACCTATTGCCGCACCGGCGCGGCGCCGCTGCCGGCCGAACTCGGCGCCCGCTTCGAGCGGCTGTTCGGCCTGCATGTGCACGAGAGCTTCGGCATGACGGAGATGGCCGGCATCAGCAGCGTCACGCCGCGTGGCGTGCATGCGCCGGCCGGCTGCGTGGGCTTCGTGCCGCCGCATGCACAGGTGCGCATCGTGGCCCTCGATGCGCAGGGCGGCGCGAGCGAGCGCGAGGTGGCGCCGGGCGAGACCGGCATGGTGCTGTTCAAGTCGCCCAACGTCTTGCCGGGCTACCTGGACCCGCGGGACACGGCCAAGGCCTTCACGCCCGATGGCTGGCTGGCCACGGGTGACCTGGGCCGGCTGGATGAACAGGGCCTGCTGCACCTGGCCGGCCGTGCCAAGGACCTGATCATCCGCGGCGGCCACAACATCGACCCCGGCATGCTGGAAGACGCCCTGGGCGCGCATCCCGCCGTGCAGACCTGCGCGGCCGTGGGCGCGCCCGACGCCTATGCCGGCGAACTGCCGGTGCTCTTCGCCACGCTGCGGCCGGGCGCCGAGGCCACGGAGGCCGAGCTGCTGGCCTTCGCCAGCGCCCGCGTCGACGAGCCGCCGGCGCGCCCGAAGTGGGTGGCAGTGCTGCCGGCTTTGCCGACCACCAACGTCGGCAAGATCTACAAGCCCGAGCTGAGGCAGATGGCCGCCGTGGCGGTGGTGCGGCAGATCGTGGCGGGGCAGGTCGCAGACGCGGGCCGCGTGCGCATCGAGCCCGAGGGCGCGGCCGACGTGGCCGTGCACCTGGGCGCTGACTGGACCGACACCGCGCGCGAAGCGCTGCAGGCCGCCCTGGCGCCCGTGCCCGTGAAGGTGCACCTGCGGGACGGCTGAGAGCTGCCCGGCGATTTCAAGTGGAAGCAAGAAAAGGAGACAAGACCATGACCTCGATCCAACCCTTCGGCCTGACCCGCCGCCACCTGCTGCGCGCCACCGCCGCAGTGGGTGCGGCCGGCCTGCTGCCCCTGGCGCAGGCCCAGTCCAGCTGGCCCGACAAGCCGATCCGCTTCGTCGTGCCCTTCAACGCCGGCGGCGCCACCGACATCGTGGCGCGCCTGCTGTCGGAGAAGCTCGCGCCGAAGCTGGGCCAGCCCATCGTGGTCGACAACCGTGGCGGCGCCGGCGGCATCCTGGGCACCGACATGGTGGCCAAGGCCGCGCCGGATGGCAGCACCTTCACCGTGGCGCTGAGCACGTCGCTGCTGATCAACCAGTTCCTCTACAGCAAGCTGCCCTATAACCCCCAGAAGGACCTGGCGCTGGTGTCCCAGGTCGCGGTGGCGCCGGTGGTGCTGGCCGTGCATCCCAGCGTGCCGGCCAGGAACGCGCAGGAGCTGCTGGCCTATGTGCGCGCCAACCGCAGCAAGGTGTCGTACGGGTCCTGGGGCATCGGCTCCTATGCGCACCTGGGCGGCGCCTTCATGAGCCGCAGCCAGAATGCCGACATGGCCCACGTGGCCTACAAGGGCGAGGCCCTGATGCTGCAGGACCTGATCGGCGGCCAGATCCAGATGGCCTTCGCCAGCGCGCTGGGCGCCAAGCCGCATGCCGACACCGGCCGGCTGCGGCTGATCGGCGTGACGGGCGAGCAGCGCATGGAGATCCTGCCGCAGCTGCCCACGCTGGCCGAGCAGGGCATGCGCGAGGACGCCTACCGCATCGTCGGCTTCGTCGGCATGGCGGCCCCGGCGCGCACGCCGCCGGAGATCGTGCAACGCATGTCGCGCGAGGTGCAGCAGCTGTGCGAGCAGCCCGAGGTCAAGGCCCGCATCGTGGCCATGGGCTTCTCGGTGGCGGCCTCTACGCCGGAGGCTTTTGCCGCTGCCTACAGGCGCGACGCGCCGGCCTGGGAGGCGCTGGTGAAGGAGTCCGGCGCCAGCCTGGACTGAGCCGGAAGCCGGGGCCGAAGGCGCATCGCGGCCAGCGGGTGGCATGCGCCTTCCACCCGCCTGGACCGATGGGCCCAGGTCGGCTGGCAGTCAAGCGGCTGGTGTCCAATGCGGCCATGGCTTCCCGACGACTCCCGACCCCGTCTTCCGTTCCATCCACATCGGCCGAGCCATCGGCCAGCACGCCAGCCGAGGCGGCCAGTGACGGCCGGACGGTCCGCGCTCTGGTGCTTCAGGGCGGCGGCGCACTCGGCGCCTACCAGGCCGGCGTGTATGAAGGCCTGTCCAGCGAGCACCACGCACTCGACTGGGTGGCGGGCGTCTCCATCGGCGCCATCAATGCGGCGCTGATCGCGGGCAACCCGCCCGAGCGGCGTGTCGAGCGGCTGCGCGAGTTCTGGCAGCTGGTCTCGTCGGCGCCGGGCCAGCAACTGCCCATCTGGGCGGGCGAACGTCGGCTGCTCGCCCAGTTCAGCGCCAATGCGGCCGTGGCGATGGGCATCCCGGGCTTCTTCTCGCCGCGCGTCGATCCGACGCTGCTGCTGGGCGGCGCGGCACCCGTGCTGAGCTACTACGACACGTCCGCGCTCAAGTCCACGCTGGAGCGGCTGGTGGACTTCGACCGCCTCAACGACGACGGCATCCGCGTGTCGGTCGGTGCCGTCAACGTGCGCAACGGCAACTCGGTGTACTTCGACAACCACCGCGTGCGCATCGGGCCGGAACACATCATGGCCAGCGGCGCGTTGCCGCCGGGCTTTCCGCCGGTGCACATCGATGGCGAGGACTACTGGGACGGCGGCATCGTCTCCAACACGCCGCTGCAGTACGTGCTGGACGAGCACGAGCGCAACCGCCGCCTGCTGGTGCTGCAGGTCGACCTGTTCAGCGCGGTGGGCCCGATGCCGACCACGCTGGCCGAGGTGACGGCCCGGCAGAAGGACATCCAGTACTCCAGCCGCACCCGGCTCAACACCGATGTGCTGGGTGCCAACGTCAACCTGCAGCAGGCGCTGGCCGGACTGCTGGAGCGCCTGCCGCCCCAGATGCTGGAAGAGCCGGGACTGCGCGCGTTGTGCCAGCACCTGCGCAGCGCGCCCATCGACATCGTCCACCTCATCCATCGGCCCGCCGAATGGGAGCAGGACGCCAAGGACTACGAGTTCTCCCGCCTGGCGATAGATGCGCACTGGGCCGATGGCCTTCGCGACATGCGCCACTCGCTCGCGCATCCGGAATGGCTGCAGCGGCAGGTGCAGGGCGGCGGCGTCACCACCTACGACCTGGCCAGGCCCGACCATGCGCGTGTTCGCCGGCCCGGCACCGGGGTGGACACGGCGCCTTCCGCCTGAGGCCGCCGACATGCCGCCGTCCCCCGTTGGCCCCGCCGCATCGCAGTGATAAGGTCGCGCGCATGCCTGTTACCTCGCATCCCCTTTCCCGTCGACTCCTGGGCCTGGGCCTGATGGCCGCCGTGCTGGCCGGCTGTACCTCTGTGCCGCTGGACGTGCCGACACCGGCGCCCCGGCCCCAGCCGCCGCGCGAACCGCAACTGGCCGCCTTCAGCACGCGCATGGACGGCCGCAACCAGGTGCCGCCCGTGGCCAGCATGGGCACCGGTACGCTCGATGCCGTGCTCGACAAGAGCACCGGACTGCTGCGCTGGCGTCTGGCCTACAGCAACCTCAGCGGCCCGGTCACTGCCGCACATTTCCACGGGCCGGCGCTGATCGGCATGAATGCGCCGCCGGTCATCACCATCGACGCGTCGCCCAACCGCGCCCCCGAGGGCCGGGCCAACCTCACGCCCTCGCAGCAGGCCGAGCTGCTGGCCGGCCGCTGGTACGTGAACCTGCACACGGCCCGCTATCCCGACGGCGAGCTGCGCGGCCAGCTCATCGAGCGCCGCTGAGCCTGCGCCATGCGACTGCTCCTGCTGGAGGACGACCTCATGATCGGCGAGGCCGTGCTCGACCTGCTGCGCGCCGAGCATTACGCCGTCGACTGGGTCAAGGACGGCGAGGCCGCCGAGTCGGCCCTGCGCACGCAGGACTACGACCTGGTGCTGCTGGACCTGGGCGTGCCGCGCCGTGACGGGCTGGAGGTGCTGCGCGGCCTGCGGGCCCGCAAGCAGCGCATGCCGGTGCTCATCACCACCGCGCGCGACGCCGTGCAGCAGCGCGTCGAGGGCCTGGACGCCGGCGCCGACGACTACGTGCTCAAGCCCTACGACCTGGACGAGCTGCTGGCCCGCATCCGCGCATTGCTGCGCCGCGCCGCCGGCCGGGCCGAGCCGGTCTACGAACACAAGGGCGTGAGCCTGAACCCCGCCACGCACGAGGCGATGGTCGACGGCAAGCCGATGGTGCTCTCGGCCCGCGAATGGGCGGTGCTGGAGGCGCTGATCGCCCGGCCTGGCCTTATCCTCTCGCGGCCCCAGCTCGAAGAGAAGCTCTACAGCTGGAAGGATGAGATCAGCAGCAATGCGGTCGAGGTCTACATCCACGGCCTGCGCAAGAAGCTGGGCGCGGACCTGATCCGCAACGTGCGGGGGGTGGGCTACATGGTCCCGAAGGAATGAATCGCCCGCGGCTGATGCGCTCGCTGCGGGCCCGGTTGTTGGCCTTCCTGCTGGCGGCCATCGTGCTGGCCGGTGGCATCCAGGCCGCCGTGACCTATCGCACCGTGCTGCGCGAGGCCGATGCCATCTTCGACTATCACATGCAGCAGATGGCGCTGTCGCTGCGCTCCGGCCTGCCACCCAGCGCGGCCGTGAGTGGTCTCGGTCCCTCGGAGCAGAACTTCGACTTCGTCGTGCAGGTGTGGACGCAGGACGGCCAGCGCATCTTCGAATCCGCCGACGAGGCGCTGCTGCCGCAGCTGGCGGTGCTGGGCTTCGCCGAGGTGAATGCGCGGGGCACCACCTACCGCGTGCTGTCGATGCAGACGCGCGGCCTGGTCATCCAGGTGGCGCAGGACATGGCGGCGCGGCGGCAGATGGCCGGCAGCCTGGCGCTGCGCACCGTCGCCCCCGTGGCGCTGATGGCGCCGCTGCTGATGCTGGTCGTGTGGTGGGTGGTGAGTGGCTCGCTGGCGCCGGTCTCGCGGGTACGCAGCCAGGTGGCCTCGCGGCAGCCCGACGATCTCTCGCCCGTGGGCGAGGAAGGTCTGCCCGAGGAAGTGCGGCCGCTGGTGGCCGAACTCAATCTGCTCTTCGAGCGGGTGCGCCGGGCCTTCGACGCGCAGAAGCATTTCGTGGCCGATGCGGCGCACGAGCTGCGCTCGCCACTCGCGGCCCTCAAGCTGCAGGTGCAGCTGCTGCGCCGCGCCAGCGATCCGGCGGCGCATGAGCAGGCCGTGCAGCGCCTGGCCGCCGGCATCGACCGGGCGACGCGGCTGGTCGAGCAGTTGCTGACCCTGGCGCGCAACGAGGCGCACGCCGCGGCGGGCGGCGAGACCGTGCCGGTAGACTTGGCGGCACTGGCCCGCGAGGCCATTGCGGATGCCGTGCCCGGCGCCGAATCCCGACGCATCGACCTTGGGTTGGCGCGCGCCGACGCCGTCAGCGTGGCAGGCCATGTGGATGCGCTGCGCATCCTGCTGCGCAACCTGGTGGACAACGCCGTCAAGTACACGCCTGAAGGCGGGCGCGTCGATCTGACGGTGCAGCAAGAGGGCGGCGGCGTGGTGCTGGTGGTCGAGGACTCGGGGCCCGGCCTGGCCGAGTCGGACCGCGAGCGGGTGTGGGACCGCTTCTACCGGGCGCCTGACGCGGGCGCTTCAGGCAGCGGCCTCGGCCTGGCCATCGTGCGCTCGGTGGCGCAGCTGCATGGCGCGGAACTGGCGCTGGACCGCTCGGCCGCGCTGGGTGGGCTGCGGGTGCGGGTGCGCTTTCGCGGCTGATCAGGAGCGCCACGGCGCAGGCGCGCCTGGCAAGGCGGACCGGCCGACACGGAGAACTCAGCCTTTTCCGGCCGGCACTGATCGTGTGGGCTTGGCTGGACTGAGTCGGTCGATGCGCAGCCGTTGCCGGTCGTCCGAGATCATTCGGGCTGCCATGAGGACAGCGCCCACGCAGGCCAGTCCGCCCGCTCCCGTGAGCAGCAGCAGAAGAACGATCTGGTACTTCGCCGCGTCGATGGGATCCATCCCAGCAAGCAGCTGCCCGGTCATGATGCCGGGCAGGGTGATGATGCCGGCGGCAGACATCTGGTTGATGATCGGAATGATCCCGCGTCGGATGGACGGGCGGACCAACGCTTGCAGTGCCGTCTTCATGGGCAGGCCGAGCGCCAGCTGGGCCTCGACGCCCGGCCGGTGCAGGGCAATGCCGTCGAAGAAGGTGTCCAGTCGCCATCGATCAAAAGCGAGCGCGCCGCCACCCGGCGTGCCTGTTCGTCCGAGTGTGTCACCCAGAGGATCGCCAGCCCCTGCCCGCATTGCCGGCGCAGCAGGTCCTCATAGGCCTGTGTCGACTCGGCGTCCAGTGCGGCCGTGGGCTCGTCCAGCAGCAGCACGGCAGGTTCACGGGCCAGTGATCGCAGGAGAGCCAATCGCTGCCTTTCGCCGGTGGACAAGCGGAGAACCTCGGCGTCGAGCGACGTCTGCGGCAGACCCAGTGCCTCAACCATCTGCACAATGCGCAAGCGCTGAGCAGCGTCGAAATGGTCACCCACCGTGGGCGCCCACCAGGCAGGCTCCGCCGACTGGTAGATGACCCGACGGCGCCACTGCGGGCCGCTGAACTGCTCGCGCGGCCGGCCGTCCAGCTCGACCGTGCCTCCGCTGGGGGGATCGAGGTCGGCGATCAGACGCAGCAGGACTGATTTGCCGGAGCCGGAGCGCCCTCTTATCGCGACACATTCGCCGCGGTCGAGCTGGAGCGCGTGCGGGCCGGAGCGGGGCGATTGAAGATGTCGGACCACTAGCCGGGGTGGGATTGGCTGCATTCGCTGCGCGCTCGCTTCAATATGCATGACATGGTAGGGCGGCGCGGGCCAAGACCCCCAAGGCGTCGGTGCCAGGCTGTGGAGGGGCGGGGTGCTGCGGGTGGGGCTCCTTGCCAAGGCGGTGCCAAGTGGTTCCGGCATCTACAATTCGGGCCCTATGGGCCGTGGCCTGGAAGGGCTCGATCCGCAAGAGTCGGTGTGGCCTTCGGCCAAAGCCAGGGACGCAGCCTGCACCTCCCAGACTCGACGGTGGCCCCGCAACACCCCTGCGTGCCCGGCCTGACGTGCCAGTGGTGGCAGGCCAACAGCCCTTCATCCTGCAACGTCAGCGATTCGTTCGCCGCAGCCCGTGCTCCGCGGCCCAGCGGGTCGCGTAGGCCGCATGCCGCTGCGTGCCCATTCCTCTGGTTGGGCGCGGGTCCGACAACACGCGCGTAGCTACATATCAGTCCTGCCAATGAACACCCCAACGATCACCGACGAGCCGAAGCGCGCACCCAGTATCGGTATGGTCTCCCTCGGTTGCCCGAAGGCCCTGACCGATTCCGAGCTGATCCTCACCCAGCTCAGCGCCGAGGGCTACCAGACCTCCAAGACCTTCCAGGGCGCTGACCTGGTGATCGTCAATACCTGCGGCTTCATCGACGACGCGGTCAAGGAAAGCCTGGACACCATCGGCGAGGCGCTGGCTGAGAACGGCCGCGTGATCGTCACCGGGTGCCTGGGCGCCAAGACGGGCGGCAGCGGCGGCAACATGGTGCGCGAACTGCATCCCTCGGTGCTGGCCGTCACGGGCCCGCATGCCACGCAGGAGGTGATGGACGCCGTCCACGCCAACCTGCCCAAGCCGCACGATCCATTCATCGATCTGGTGCCGCCGGCGGGCATCAAGCTCACGCCGCGCCACTACGCTTACCTGAAGATCAGCGAGGGCTGCAACCACCGTTGCACCTTCTGCATCATCCCCTCGATGCGCGGCGACCTCGTCTCAAGGCCCATCGGCGACGTGTTGAAGGAAGCCAAGGCCCTTTTCGAGGGCGGCGTGAAGGAACTGCTGGTGATCAGCCAGGACACTTCGGCGTACGGCGTGGACATCAAGTACCGCACTGGTTTCTGGGATGGCAAGCCGGTGCGCACGCGCATGCTCGACCTGGTCGCTGCGCTGGGTGACATCGCCGAGCCGTACGGCGCCTGGGTGCGGCTGCACTACGTGTACCCCTATCCGAGCGTCGACGAGGTCGTGCCGCTGATGGCCCAAGGCCGTGTGCTGCCTTACCTGGATGTGCCGCTGCAGCACAGCCATCCCGACGTGCTACGGCGCATGAAGCGTCCGGCCAGCGGCGAGAAAAACCTGGAGCGCATTGCGCGCTGGCGCGGGATGTGCCCGGAGTTAGTCATCCGCAGCACCTTCATCGCCGGCTTTCCTGGCGAGACGGAAGAGGAGTTCGAGCACCTGCTGGACTTCGTGCGCGCCGCGGGCATCGACCGTGCTGGCTGCTTCGCCTACAGCCCCGTGGAAGGCGCCACGGCCAATGAGCTGCCCGGCATGCTGCCCGAAGCCGAGCGCGAGGCGCGCCGCGCGCGCTTCATGGAAGTGGCCGAGGTCGTGTCGGCCCAACGCCTGCAGCGCCGCGTCGGCGCCACCATGCAAGTGCTGGTCGACTCGGCGCCCGGCCTGGGCCGCAAGGGCGGGGTAGGCCGCAGCTATGCCGATGCGCCCGAGATCGACGGCGTGGTGCGGCTGCTGCCGCCGGAGAAGATCAGCAAGACGATGAAGGTGGGCGAGTTCACCAAGGCGCGCATCGTGGCGGCCGAAGGGCACGACCTGGTGGCGCTTCCCATCTGAGGCCGCAGCAGGACCGGGAGGCGCAGCCTCCTTGTCCTCTACCCGGCGCGCCAAAACAAAAAGGCCACCCGGAGGTGGCCTTTTTGCTGTGTCTTGGTGCCCAGGAGAGGACTCGAACCTCCACGATGTTACTCGCTAGTACCTGAAACTAGTGCGTCTACCAATTCCGCCACCTGGGCTCAATATTCATCGCTTTCGCGAAGAACATATCCGTTTCAGGAAAGCCTGCGATCATATCAGCGATCAGATGTGTTGTGCAACTGACTGCCAAAAAATCCTTGCTGATCCATTCCGACTGGCGTCGCGCGGGGAGGCTGGACGTCTGCGGAGCAGCAATGGCTCTCACAAATAAGAAAGCCGCCGGGGTTGCCGGCGGCTTTGTGTTGGTGCCCAGGAGAGGACTCGAACCTCCACGATGTTACTCGCTAGTACCTGAAACTAGTGCGTCTACCAATTCCGCCACCTGGGCCAATTTCTGTCGTACCCTAGAGGGGTTAACGTCAAAAATTTGTGTGCGTTTCAGGAAAGAAGGAGATCATATCAAAAATCCCGCAGTTGCCAACCCCTTGTTGGAAGAGTTCGAAGGAACGGTGCAAGGTCACCGTGATGGCCATGGTTTCGTTCAGCGCGACGACGGGGAAGCCGATGTGTATCTGCCACCGAACGAGATGCGGGCGGTGCTCCACAAGGACCGGGTCAAAGCGCGCATCGTGCGCACCGACCGGCGGGGCCGCCCGGAAGGGCGGGTGGTCGAGATCGTGGAACGCCCTGCGCAGCCGATCATCGGGCGGCTGCTGAACGAAGGAGGCGTCTGGCTGGTAGCGCCTGAGGACAAGCGCTACGGCCAGGATGTGCTGATCCCCAAGGGCGCCACCGGCACCGCCAAGACGGGCCAGGTGGTCGTGGTGCAGCTCACCGAGCCGCCAGCCCTGTTCGGTCAGCCTGTGGGTCGCGTGGCCGAGGTGCTGGGCGAGATCGACGACCCCGGCATGGAGATCGAGATCGCGGTGCGCAAGTATGGTGTGCCCCATGTGTTCTCCGAGGCGTGCCTGGCCGAGGCCAAGGCGCTGCCCGACAAGGTGCGGCCCACCGACCGGCGCCACCGTATCGACCTGCGTGATATTCCCCTGTGCACCATCGACGGCGAGGACGCGCGCGACTTCGACGACGCGGTGTACTGCGAGCCCATGAAGATCGGCCGTGGCAAGACCGCGAAGACCGGCTGGCGCCTGCTGGTCGCCATTGCCGATGTCAGCGCCTATGTGAAGACCGGCTCCCCCATCGACATCGACGCCTACGACCGCGCCACCAGCGTGTACTTCCCGCGGCGGGTGATCCCGATGCTGCCGGAGAAGCTGTCGAACGGCCTGTGCTCGCTCAACCCGGACGTCGACCGCCTGTGCATGGTGTGCGACATGGTGATCACGGCCGAAGGCGAGATCGAGGCCTACCAGTTCTACCCGGCCGTGATGCACAGCCACGCCCGATTCACCTACACCGAGGTGGCGGCGATCCTTGCCAATACGCGCGGCCCCGAAGCGGCGCGCCGCAAGGAGCGCGTGCAGGACCTGCTGAACCTGGCGGACGTGTACCGCGCCCTGCTGGCGCAGCGCAGCAAGCGCGGCGCCGTGGACTTCGAGACCACTGAGACGCAGATCGTCTGCGACGAATCGGGACGCATCGAGAAGATCGTGCCGCGCACGCGCAACGAGGCCCACCGGCTGATCGAAGAGGCCATGCTGGCCGCCAACGTCTGCAGTGCCGACTTCATCGCACAGAGCAAGCACCCCGGCCTGTTCCGTGTGCACGAAGGCCCGACACCCGAGAAGAAGGAGATCCTGCGCAACTACCTGCGGGCCATGGGCGTGGGCATGTCGATCACCGACGAGCCGCATCCCTCCGAGTTCCAGGCCATCGCCGAGGCGACCAAGGGGCGGCCGGATTCGCAGCAGATCCACACCATGCTGCTGCGCTCGATGCAGCAGGCGATCTACACGCCGATCAACAGCGGCCACTTCGGTCTGGCCTACGGCGCCTACACTCACTTCACCAGCCCGATCCGGCGCTATCCGGACCTCCTGGTGCACCGCGTGATCAAGGCGATCCTCGATGGCGCGCGCTACCAGTTGCCGGTGCTGCCCACGCCGGGCGAGGCCCATGCCAAGCTGGCCAAACGGCTCGCCTCGCGCGTGAAGGCGCCGACGCAGGCGCCGGCCAAGCTGCCGGCGGCGCAGACGAAGGAAACGCAGGCCTGGCAGGCCGCCGGCCTGCACTGCAGCGCCAACGAGCGCCGTGCCGACGAGGCGAGCCGCGACGTCGAAGCCTGGCTCAAGTGCAAGTACATGCGCGAGCACCTGGGCGAGGAGTTCGGCGGCGTGGTCACCGCGGCCACGACCTTCGGCATCTTCGTCACGCTGGACGCGATGTATGTCGAAGGCCTGGTGCACATCACAGAGCTGGGCGGCGAGTACTTCAAGTTCGACGAGGCGCGGCAGGAACTGCGCGGCGAGCGCACCGGCATCCGCTACTCCATCGGCACCCGCGTGCGGGTGCAGGTGAGCCGCGTCGACCTGGACGGCCGCAAGATCGACTTCCGCCTGGTGCGCGAGGGCGAGGACCTGACGGCCCGCGCCATGCGCGACAAGG
The DNA here is from genome assembly GCF_056314265.1 of Pseudacidovorax sp. DMC4. Taxonomy (NCBI): domain Bacteria; kingdom Pseudomonadati; phylum Pseudomonadota; class Betaproteobacteria; order Burkholderiales; family Comamonadaceae; genus Pseudacidovorax; species Pseudacidovorax sp. DMC4. The sequence goes on from NZ_JBQUYR010000002.1 coordinate 337,883, forward strand.
GCGTGTCAGCGCAGGGCGTGCCGGTCAAGGCGTCGGAAAAGCGGCAGTCGCGCCAGCGTGCGGCGTCCAATTCGTCGCGCCACGAGGGCAACCTGCCGGCGTCGCCAATCCAGGCGCTGAAATCGGCCGTCAAGAAGGCGGCTGGCAAGATCAAGAAGAAGCGCCGTCCGCCGCGTCCCTGAGCTTTTTCCTTCACCCTGAGACTCCACCCGAAAGGCCATCGGCTTCCTGCATCGTCCCGGCGATGCGGCCGGTGGCCGGGTTCCTTTCCATGACCGACAAGAGTTCCAATCCTGCGGCCCGCGCGCCGCGCATCGCGATCGTCACTGGCGCCGGCTCCGGCATCGGTCGCGCCGCCTCCCTGGCCCTGCTGGCCGACGGCTGGAGCGTCGTGCTCGCAGGCCGCCGTCCCGAGCCGCTGGAGGCCGTGGCCGATGAGTCTGGCGCGGGCGAGCGCGTCTTCGCCGTACCGACCGATGTGACCCAGCCCGAATCGGTGGATGCGCTGTTTGCCGCCACCTTGCAGCGTTACGGCCGGGTCGACCTGCTCTTCAACAATGCCGGCGTGAGCAACCCGCCCGGTCCTTTCGAGGACTGGACGCCCGAGCAATGGAAGGGCGTCGTCGACATCAACCTCAACGGCATGTTCTATTGCCTGCAACGCGCCTTCCGCGCCATGCGCGACCAGTCGCCGCGGGGCGGGCGCATCATCAACAACGGGTCCATCTCGGCCCACACGCCGCGGCCCAACTCCATGGCCTACACGGCCACCAAGCATGCAGTGGCCGGCCTGACCAAGACAGCTGCGCTGGATGGCCGCAAGTACGACATCGCGGTGGGCCAGGTCGATGTGGGCAATGCACTCACCGAGATGGCTGCCAAGTTCCAGCGCGGCGTGCCGCAGGCCAATGGAGAGATCGCGATCGAGCCGACGATGGACGTCAACGTCGTGGGCCAGTCGGTGCTCTACATGGCCAATCTGCCGCTCGAGGCCAATGTGCTCTTCCATACGGTGATGGCCACCAAGATGCCGTTCGTCGGTCGCGGCTGACGAGCATGCGCGTCAGGCGGGCAGCGCCAGTCCGAGGCCGGCATGGCGCGCCAGTTGCGACGCGCTGAACGGACGGTCGGCGAGCCAGCCGTCCGCGGCCGCTCCGTGCCACCACACGGCCTGGGTCGCGGCGCTTTGCGGATCGAGGCCGGATGCCAGGGCCGCGCCCACCATGCCCGCCAGCACGTCGCCAGTGCCGCCGGTGGCCAGCCGTGCGTTGCCCGTGGGGTTGATGCGGGGGCAGTCATCGGGGCTCGCGATCACCGAGCCGGAGCCCTTGAGCACGACGGTGCAGCCCAAGGCGTGCGCAAGCTGGCTTGCCGCGGTCAGACGATCCGCCTGCACGGCCTGGGTGTCGGTCTTCAGCAGCCTTGCGGCTTCGAGCGGATGCGGCGTGAGCACGGTGGCCCGATGGGCCTGCGCTCGTTTCTGCAGCAGTTCGCGCCAACCCGGGTGGCGCCCGAGGGCGTTGAGGCCATCGGCATCGAGCACCAGCGACTTTGCGTGGGCGAGCACCTCGGGCAGGAGCGCGTCCACGGCCACGCCGCCCCCGCACCCGCAGACCACCGTCATCCGGTCAAGCGCCAGTGACCGAGGGTTGCGGCGCATGAGCGCATCGTCGGCCGCGGGCGAGGGCGCTTCGTCGTCCAGCAGCCCCACGAACACACGGCCTGCGCCCGCATGCAGCGCAGCGGTGGCCGCGAGCCACGCAGCGCCGGTCATGCCCGGGGCGCCACCGATGACCGCGACGTCGCCGAAGCTGCCCTTGTGGCTGTCGTGCGGGCGCGAGGCACGTGCCGGGCGCCCAGGCAGTCGGGCATCCGGCGGGACACTGGTTCGGTCAGCCCCCAGGTCGTCGAACCACACCACGCCCGCCGCATCGCGGCCCTGCGCCGTGAACAGGCCGGGCTTGAGCGTGAGCAGACTCAGGCAGTGGCGTTGGCCCGGGCCTGCAATGCCCGGATCGGCCGCAGACCGTCCCGTGTCCGCGTCCAGGCCGCTGGGCAGGTCGACCGCCAGCACAGGCGCGCCGCTGGTCTGCATGATGCGAAGGTGATCGCGCATTCGGCCGCCCGGCGCTCGCGAGGCGCCCAGGCCGAGCAGCGCGTCGATGGCCAGGTCGAAGTGCACGGGTGCCTCAGGGACGAGGGGGATGCCGGCCGCGCACAGACGGTCGAAGGCGTCGCGCGCGTCGGAGGGCAGTCGCTGCGCATCCCCGTCGAAGGTGACGGTCACCGGCCGACCGCGCCGCACCAGTTCGAGCGCCGCCGCGAAGCCGTCGCCGCCGTTGTTGCCGGGGCCGCAGGCGATCCAGATGCAGCGCGCGTGCGGGGCCAGGGCCATGGCCAGGCGTGCCGTCGCCGCGCCGGCACGCCGCATGAGCGTGTGCGCAGGAAGGTGGGCGGCAGCGGCTCGTTCGATGTGCCGCGATGCGGCGACGCCGTGCAGCGGATGGGGCAGGGTGAGGTCCAGGCGGTGCATGGCGCGAGCATGCCTGAACCCGCGCGGGTCAGCGCCGCAGCAGGCGCTCCATGCCCAGGCCGTCGATGTCCACCTCGGGCTCGCGGTGAGCCACCAGATCGGCCAGCACGCGTGCGCTGCCGCATGACAGCGCCCAGCCGCTGGAGCCATGGCCCAGGTTCAGCCATACGCCGGGAACGCCGCTCGGGCCGATGATCGGCGGTCCGTCGGGCAGCATGGGGCGCGCGCCCTTCCACTGCTGCATGCCTGCGCTCAGATTGACGCCCCCCGGAAACCAGTCCTGCAGCACTTTGAAGAGCGTCGGCAGCGCCGCTGGATGGATGCGGCCGGGCTCGCCGCCGAGTTCGGCGCCACCCGCCACGCGCACCCGCTGGCCTTGCCGCGAGATGGCCACCTTGAAGCGCTCGTCCATCACGGCGCTGCGCGGTGCATTCAAGGGCTCGCGTATCGGTGCGCTGATCGAGTGCCCGTACACCGGTGCAAGCGGGATCTGCAGTCCGAGGGGCGCCAGAAGCGGGACGGCGCCCAGGCCGGCGCAGACGACAATGGCATCGAATGCCACCGACTCGGAGCCGGAGGCCAGGCTGAGCGAACGCGGATGCGCAGCCGACAGCGGCGCGATGTCGCAGCCGAAATGGAACTCGGCGCCCAGGGCCTCGGCTTCGCGCTTGAGTAGCAGCGCGAACTGCCGGCAGTTGCCGACCTCGTCCTGGGGCAGGTGGATGGCACCGGCCAGGGCCGTGCCTTCGGCCAGGCCGGGCTCGATCCGGCGGGCGGCATCGGCGTCGACCACTTCGAAGGCGGCGCCGGCTTCGCGCAGGACGTCCAGGCCGGGCTGGATTAGCTTCTGTTCGCGCGCGCCGCGCAGCAGGACGAGGTAGCCATCGCTGCGCTCATAGGCCAGCTCGCGGCTTTCCACGATTCCGTGCAGGCGCTGCCGGCTGTAGAAGGCCAGGCGCTGCATGCGGCCGCGGTTGGCCAGGTAGGTCTCGAGCCGGCAGGCCTTCTGCCAGGCGCGCATGAAAGCGAGGTCGCGGCGGTGCAGCGGCCAGCGCAGCTTGATGGCGCCATGGGCCGACAGCAGCGAGCGCAGCACCTTCATGCGCATGCCCGGCGCGGCCCACGGTGTGACGTAGCCGGGGGCGACGACTCCGGCGTTGGCGAAGCTCGATTCCTCGGCGGCCGCCTGGCGGCGTTCGAAGACGGCGACGTCGTGGCCGTCGCAGGCCAGTTCCCAGGCAGTGGTGACGCCGATGATCCCGGCGCCCACGATGGCGATTTTCATTGGAGAGCAGAGGAGGGCAGGGCACGCCGCGCGCGGTCAGCCGATGCGCGGAGCATAGTTCAGGCAACGTTTGTTGCCGGCTGTTGGCGGACGCGGGCCTGACCGGATCTGCGGAGAAGCGAGTCAGCTGCCGTCATGCGTCGATCGGCAAGGCCTGGCCGGGCGGCCACGTGGCGGGGCGCTGCCGTCGAGGAGGGGAGGGCACGTGATACACTCCCACGGTTTCGTCGGTCCCGGCTGTCTTTCTGCATGCCGGGCAGGGCCCAACGCAGCGGTACGGCTGTCTGGTCCGCCGGCGGAATTCATCCGCGAACCAGCCCATTCAAGGTGTTCGCCACCCGGCCCTGCTGCCGGATGCGATATGCGGGCTGGATTCAAGACCCAACCTTTGGAGAACTGCAATGTCCACCACCATGCGTGAGATGCTGGAAGCCGGCGTCCACTTCGGCCACCAGACCCGTTTCTGGAACCCCAAGATGGCGCCGTTCATCTTCGGCCACCGGAACAAGATCCACATCATCAACCTGGAAAAGTCGTTGCCGATGTTCCAGGACGCGCAGAAGTACGCCAAGCAGCTGGCTGCCAATCGCGGCACCATCCTGTTTGTCGGCACCAAGCGCCAAGCCCGTGAAATCGTCTCCGACGAAGCCCGCCGCGCCGGCATGCCTTTCGTCGAGACGCGTTGGCTCGGCGGCATGCTGACCAACTTCAAGACGGTCAAGACCTCCATCAAGCGCCTCAAGGACATGAAGGCCCAGCAGGAAGCCGGCCTCGAAGGCATGTCCAAGAAGGAACAGCTGACTTTCACCCGCGAGATCGAGAAGCTCGAGAAGGACATCGGCGGCATCCAGGACATGAACGCCCTGCCCGACGCCATCTTCGTGATCGACGTGGGCTTCCACAAGATCGCCGTGTCCGAAGCCCGCAAGCTGGGCATCCCGCTGATCGGCGTGGTCGACTCCAACCACTCGCCCGAAGGCATCGACTACGTGATCCCCGGCAACGACGACTCCTCCAAGGCCGTCGCCCTCTACGCACGTGGCATGGCCGACGCTGTCATCGAAGGCCGCAACAATGCCGTCAATGACGTGGTCAAGGCCGTCGCCGAAGGCGAAGGCGACGAATACGTCGAAGTCGAAGACAACGCTTCCGCCTCGGCCTGATTTCCAAGGCGGTCCGGAGAAGGGGCTTCGTGGCCCCTTTTTCGTTCCTCTGGCTACTGAAAACGATCTACGGAGTTAAGACATGGCAGCAATTACTGCAAGCATGGTCGCCGAGCTGCGCGCCAAGACCGATGCCCCCATGATGGAGTGCAAAAAGGCCCTGACCGAGGCCGAAGGCAACATGGAAAAGGCCGAAGAACTGCTGCGCGTCAAGCTGGGCAGCAAGGCCGGCAAGGCCGCCGCCCGCATCACCGCGGAAGGTGTGGTCGCCGTCAGCATCGAAGGTACCGTCGGCGCACTGATCGAAGTCAACAGCGAAACCGACTTCGTGAGCAAGAACGACAGCTTCATCGCCATGGCCCAGGCCGCGGCGCAACTGGTCGCCAAGCACAACCCGGCCGACGTGGCCGCCCTGGGCGCCCTGGAATACAGCCAGGACGGCTTCGGCCCCACGCTGGAAGACGTGCGCAAGGGCCTGATCGGCAAGATCGGCGAGAACATGTCGATCCGCCGCTTCAAGCGCTTCGACAACGGCGCCAAGCTGGCTTCCTACCTGCACGGCACCCGCATCGGCGTGGTTGTCGAGTACGAAGGTGACGACACGGCCGCCAAGGATGTGGCCATGCACGTGGCCGCCATGAAGCCGGTCGCCCTGTCGGCCAACGACGTGCCCGCCGAGCTGATCGAGAAGGAACGCGCCGTGGCCGCCGGCAAGGCTGAGGAAGACCGCAAGGCCGCTGAAGCTGCCGGCAAGAAGCCCCAGCCCGACGACATCGTGGCCAAGCGCATCGAAGGCGGCGTGCAGAAGTACCTCAAGGAGGTCTCGCTGTTCAACCAGGCCTTCGTCAAGAACGACAAGCAGACTGTCGAGCAGATGCTCAAGGAGAAGGCCACGACCGTGAAGGGCTTCACCCTGTACGTCGTCGGCGAAGGCATCGAGAAGAAGGTCGACGACTTTGCGGCCGAAGTCGCCGCACAGGTGGCTGCCGCCAAGGCCGGCGCCTGATTGCCCGCGCAAGCGGTGGCGGGCCCTGTAACGGGGCGTGCCACCGCTTTTTTCTTGCGCCTCACCACGTACACTCCCTCCCGCTTCAACATTCTGTTCCCATTGCCTATGCAAGACGCCTCTCCCGCCCATAAGCGTATTCTTCTCAAGCTGTCGGGTGAGGCGCTGATGGGCGACGACGCCTTCGGCATCAATCGGGCGACCATCGTGCGCATGGTCGAGGAAGTGGCTGAAGTGGTGCGTCTGGGCGTCGAGGTGGCGGTGGTCATCGGCGGCGGCAACATCTTCCGCGGCGTCGCGGGCGGTGCCGTGGGCATGGACCGTGCGACGGCCGACTACATGGGCATGCTGGCCACGGTCATGAACTCGCTGGCCCTGGCCGACGCCATGAACAAGCAGGGCCTGACCGCGCGCGTCATGTCGGCCATCGCCATCGACCAGGTGGTGGAGCCGTACGTGCGGCCCAAGGCGCTGCAGTACCTCGAAGAGGGCAAGGTGGTCGTGTTCGCCGCCGGCACCGGCAACCCCTTCTTCACCACGGACACCGCCGCTGCATTGCGCGGCGCTGAAGTGGGCGCCGAGCTGGTGCTCAAGGCCACCAAGGTCGACGGCGTGTACAGCGCCGATCCCAAGAAGGATCCGTCGGCCCAGCGCTATTCATCGCTGTCCTTCGACGAGGCCATTTCCCAGAACCTCGGCATCATGGACGCGACCGCCTTCGCGCTGTGCCGCGATCAGAAACTGCCCATCAAGGTGTTCTCCATCTTCAAGGCCGGTGCCCTCAAGCGCGTGGTGCTGGGTGAGGACGAAGGCACCTTGGTGCATGTCTGACAACGAGAACAAATCATGACCATTGCCGATATCCGCAGCGGGACCGAAGCCAAGATGAAGCAGACGCTGACCGCGCTGCAGGGCCATCTCGCCAAGATCCGCACGGGCCGCGCCAATCCGGCCTTGCTGGACAGCATCCATGTCGAGTACTACGGCTCGCAGGTGCCGCTGTCGCAGGTGGCCAATGTGGCCCTACTTGACGCACGCACCATCAGCGTCCAGCCCTGGGAAAAGAACATGGGCGCCAAGATCGAGAAGGCCATCCGCGAAAGCGATCTGGGCCTCAATCCCGCCAGCATGGGTGAGCTGATCCGCGTGCCGATGCCGCCGATGAGCGAGGAGCGCCGCAAGGAGATGACCAAGTTGGCGCGCCACGAGGGCGAGAACGCCAAGGTGGCCACGCGCAACCTTCGCCGCGACGCCAACGAGTCGGTCAAGAAGCTGGTCAAGGACAAGGCGGCGTCGGAAGACGACCAGAAGCGCGCCGAGGCCGAGATCCAGAAGATGACCGACCGCTACATCGCGGAGATCGACAAGCTGGTGGCGGCCAAGGAAGCCGACATCCTGGCCGTCTGAGGCCCGCCCTGTCGCGTCGCCCATTCCCCGTGTCTTTTCCGGAACGCCGGAGCCAGGAGCCGACCCGTCCATGACTGCCCAACGTGTGCCGCGCCATGTCGCCATCGTGATGGACGGCAACGGCCGCTGGGCGACGCGCCGGTTCCTTCCTCGGGTGGCCGGCCACCGTCAAGGCGTCGAATCGCTGCGTCGCTGCGTCCGTGCCTGCTCCGACCGCGGCATCGAGGTGCTGACTGTCTTTGCGTTCTCTTCGGAGAACTGGAACCGGCCCAAGGACGAAGTCTCCGGCCTGATGGACCTGCTGCTGCTGGTGTTGCAGCGCGAGGTGCCACGGTTGGCGGCGGACGGGGTGCAACTGCATTTCGTGGGTGATCGCACCGCCTTGTCGGCCCGGCTCGTGTCGGGCCTGTCCAAGGCCGAGGCGGACACTGCGCAGAACACGCGTCTGGTGCTGAACATCTGCTTCAACTATGGCGGCCGTTGGGACATCGCCCAGGCGGCGGCCCAGTTGGCCCGGCATGGTCATCCCATCACCGAGGAAAGCCTCGGCCGGGCCATGGCGCTGGCGCACAGCCCTGATCCGGACCTTGTGATCCGCACCGGTGGCGAACAGCGCTTCTCCAACTTTCTGCTCTGGCAGAGCGCCTACTCCGAGCTGTACTTCACAGACTGCCTGTGGCCGGAGTTCGACGAGGCCGCGCTCGATCTCGCGATCGAGGCCTTCCGTGGCCGCGAGCGTCGCTTCGGCAAAACCTCCGAGCAGCTGGTGGCGGGTCACCAACCGCAGCCGCTGCAAAGCCAGGTGGCCTGAGCGACGGTCTCCATGCTGAAGCAGCGCATCATCACCGCCCTCGTCCTGCTGGCCGTTCTGCTGCCGGCGCTGTTCTACCCATCGCCCGAGCCTTTCGCCTGCGTCATGTTGGTGCTGGTGGCCGCAGCAGGTTGGGAATGGGGCCGTCTCAACGGTTACCACCAGGGCATCGCCTTGCTGCTGGGCGGCGAGATGGTGCTGCTGTGCGCGTTGTCGTGGTGGCTGGGGCTGCTGTCGAAGCCGTTGCCTCTGCTGTGGACGGTGGCCGGTGCAGCGTGGGTGCTGGGTGGCGCCGCACTGCTGAAGCTGGCGGTGCCGGGCTGGCCGCATGTTCCAAAGGCCGTCCGTGTCGTTGGCGGGCTGCTGGCGCTGTGGGCGGCTTGGCTCGCGGCGGTGCAGGCGCGCACCATCGGCATCAATTTCCTGCTGTCGATTCTCGTGCTGGTCTGGGTGGCCGACGTGTTCGCGTACTTCGCGGGCCGCGCCTTCGGCCTTCGCTTCACCCATCGCAAGCTGGCGCCAGCCATCAGCCCTGGCAAGAGCTGGGAAGGGGTGTGGGGCGGCGTGGTCGGCGTGATCGTGCTGGCAGTTTGCTGGGTCTGGGCGGACCGGGTGGCCGCTGCCGTGGTCCCCAGCCTGTACACGCACCTGGCTGCACGCGGCTGGTGGCTGCTGCTGTTGGGCGTTGTGTTCCTTGCCGCGATGAGCGTGGTGGGCGACCTGGTCGAGTCGCTCATCAAGCGCAGCGCCGGCGCCAAGGACAGCAGCGGACTGTTGCCGGGCCACGGTGGCGTGCTCGACCGCATCGACGCGCTGCTCCCGACACTGCCACTGGCGATGATGCTGTCGTCACTGGCCTGATCTTCTTCAAGGGATTCCGGTGAGACAACGCGTGACCATCCTCGGGGCGACGGGCTCCGTGGGCACCAGCACCCTGGACGTGATCGCCCGCCATCCGGACCGTTACGAGGTCTTCGCCCTGACGGCCGCCACCCGCGTCGACGAACTGGCCGCACAGTGCCTGCGCTTCCGGCCCCGCTTCGCCGTCATGGCTGACGAGCTGGCGGCGCGCGATCTGGCCTCGCGCCTGGAGGCCGCCCAGTTGTCCACCCGCGTCCTGAGCGGCCCGCAGGCGCTGGACGAGGTGGCGGCGCATCCCGACGTCGATGCCGTGATGGCAGCCATCGTGGGCGCGGCCGGCCTGGCGTCGTGCCTTGCCGCCGCGGCGGCCGGCAAGCGGTTGCTGCTGGCCAACAAGGAGGCGCTGGTGGTGGGTGGCGCGCTGTTCATGGAGACGGTCCGCCGCGGTGGTGCGACCCTGCTGCCGATCGACAGCGAACATTCGGCCATCTTCCAGTGCCTGCCCGAAGACCCGGCCAGTTGGCCTCAGCGGGTCGAGCGGCTGATCCTCACCGCGTCGGGCGGCCCCTTCCGTGGGCGCGACCCGTCAACTCTCTCAGACGTGACGCCGGACCAGGCCTGCGCGCATCCCAACTGGGTGATGGGTCGCAAGATCTCGGTGGATTCCGCCACCATGATGAACAAGGCGCTGGAGGTGATCGAGGCCCGGCATCTGTTCGGGCTGCCCCCGTCGCGCATCGAGGTGACGCTCCATCCGCAGAGCGTCATCCACTCCATGGTGGAGTTCATCGACGGCTCCGTGCTCGCGCAACTGGGGACGCCCGACATGCGCGTGCCGATCGCCTGCGGTCTGGCCTGGCCCGAACGGGTGGAGAGCGGTTCGCAGCGGCTCGACTTCCGTCAGCTGGCTTCGCTGACCTTCGAGGAGGCCGACGAGCGGCGCTTCCCCGGGCTTAAGCTTGCCTGGCAGGTACTCGAGGCCGCGCCGGGCACGCCGGCGGTGCTCAACGCGGCGAACGAGGTGGCGGTGGCGGCCTTCCTGGACGGGCGGCTGCGCTTCGACAGGATCCACGCCGTCAACGTCGAAACTTTGGACCGTGTGCGGCCCTCGAAGGCGCAGTCCCTGGCCGATCTGCTGGATCTGGATGCGCAGGCCCGGCGTGCCGCCGAGCTTGCCGTCGGCCGGATGGCATCCTGACTGCAACCCCCTGCCTGCCATGCTCACCCTCGTTGCCTTCGTCGTCGCGCTGGGGCTGCTGATCGCCGTCCATGAATACGGCCATTACCGCGTGGCCGTGGCCTGCAATGTGCGGGTCATCCGTTTCTCCATCGGTTTCGGTCCCGCCTTGTTGCGGTGGAAGCCTCGCCGGCAGCGTCCCGGCCAGGACACGGAGTTCGTCGTGGGCGCGTTGCCGCTGGGCGGTTACGTGCGCATGCTCGACGAGCGCGAGGCACCGGTGGCGCCCGAAGAGCGCCATCGCGCTTTCAATACGCAACCCTTGAAGTCCCGGGCCGCCATCGTGGCTGCCGGCCCTGTGGCCAACCTGCTGCTGGCCGTTCTTCTCTACGCGGTGGTGGGATGGATCGGCGTCCAGGAGCCTGCAGCCGTGATCGGCAAGCCCGCCGAATCTTCCTTGGCTGCCGAGGCTGGGCTTCAGGGCGGCGAACGCGTGTTGGGGGTGGGGGATGATGGCGCCGACTCGCTCAGTCCCGTCTCCTCTTTCGAGGATCTTCGATGGCAGGCGACGCGAGCCGCCCTGGACGGCCGCGACCTCCGGCTCGAGATCGAAGGCGCCGCAGGCCGAGGAACGCGCGAGGTGGTGCTGCCGTTGAGCAGCATGGGTGCGCGAGATGCCGATCCGCAGATGTTCGCCAGGATCGGCCTGGCCGCGCCGTTCACCCGCCCGGTCATCGGCGAGGTCATGGCCGACGGGGCTGCGAGCCGGTCCGGCCTGAAGGCGGGCGACCAGGTCATATCGGTCGGCAGCACGATGGTGATCGACGGCCAGCACCTGCGCGAACTCATCCGCCGCTCGGTGGACGGGCGAGAAGGCCGCGCGCAACCCTGGCATATCGAGCGGGATGGGCGGATGCTGACGCTGGAGGTGCGGCCCGACGTCCGCGACGAGTCGGGCACCGCCATCGGACGAATCGGCGCCTATGTCGGGGCCGCGCCTGAGATGGTGACGGTGCGGCAGGGTCCGCTGGATGGCCTCGTCAAGGGCGTGCAGCGCACCTGGGAGGTGTCGACGCTGACGCTCAAGATGATGGGCAAGATGGTGATCGGGGAAGCGTCGATCAAGAACATCAGCGGGCCCCTCACCATCGCCGATTACGCGGGCAAGTCCGCCAGCCTGGGGCTGACCCAATACCTCGTCTTCCTGGCCCTCATTAGTGTGAGTCTGGGCGTACTGAACCTGCTGCCGCTGCCGGTCCTCGATGGGGGGCACCTGATGTATTATCTTTGGGAGGGCCTGACTGGCAGGGGCGTGTCCGACGCCTGGATGGAACGTCTTCAGCGCGGGGGTGTCGCGCTGCTGCTGGTGATGATGTCGATTGCACTCTTCAACGACGTGAATCGTCTCTTTGGTTAACCTTCAGCCGGCCCCTGGCGGCGCCGGCCTTCTTCTTCACACATGAACCAACAGATCAGTCGCTTTCGCCTGCGCAGCGTGGCAGCGGTGCTCACCAGTGCGTTGGCCGCGACGGCCGCCTGGGCCATTGAGCCGTTCACCGTCCGGGACATCCGCATCGAGGGCCTGCAGCGTGTCGAGCCCGGCACGGTGTTCGCTTCCATTCCCCTGCGCGTCGGCGAGACCTACACCGATGATCGCGGCTCCGCGGCCATCCGTGCGCTGTTCGACCTGGGCCTGTTCAAGGACGTACGCATCGACGTGAATGGCAATGTGGTGGTGGTGATCGTCGAGGAACGTCCCACCATTGCCGATGTCGACTTCGTGGGCGCCAAGGAGTTCGACAAGGAAGCGCTGAAGAAGGCGCTGCGCGAGGTCGGCCTGACCGACGGCCGTCCTTTCGACAAGGCGCTGGCGGATCGTGCAGAGCAGGAGCTCAAGCGCCAGTACATCTCCCGCAGCCTCTACAACGCCGAGGTGGTGACCACGGTGACGCCGATCGAGCGCAACCGGGTCAACCTCACGTTCACGGTCACCGAAGGGGCGCCCGCCCGCATCCGCGACATCCGGATCGTGGGTGCCAATGCCTTCAGCGAGTCCACGCTGCTCGGGCTGTTCGACCAGGACACCGGCGGCTGGTTGTCGTGGTACACCAAGTCGAACCAGTACTCGCGCACCAAGCTCAACGCCGACCTCGAGACGCTCAAGCAGTACTACATTACGCGTGGCTACATGGAGTTCCGCGTCGACTCCACGCAGGTGGCGATCTCGCCCAACCGGCAGGATCTGTCGATCACCGTCAACATCCACGAAGGTCCGAAGTACGTCGTATCGGGTGTCCGCCTCGATGGCAACTACCTCGGGCGTGACGACGAGTTCAAATCGCTGATCACCATCAAGCCCGGCGAGGCGTACAACGGTGAGCAGGTGACGGAGACCACCAAAGCCTTCAACGACTACTTCGCCAGCTTCGGCTATGCCTTCGCCCGTGTGCAGGCCAAGCCCGAGATCGATCGCGAGAACAACCGCGTCGCGCTGGTGCTTCAGGCCGATCCGTCGCGCCGCGTCTATGTGCGCCGGATCAACGTGTCCGGCAACAACAAGACGCGCGACGAAGTGATCCGCCGCGAGTTCCGCCAATTCGAGGCTTCGTGGTACGACGGCGATCGCATCAAGCTGTCGCGCGAGCGGGTGGACCGTCTGGGCTATTTCACCGAAGTCAACGTCGATACGCAGGAAGTGCCGGGTTCGCCAGACCAGGTCGACCTGACCTACAACGTGGTCGAGAAGCCGACGGGTTCGCTGCAACTGGGCGCAGGTTTCTCGAGTTCGGACAAGATCTCGCTGAACTTCGGTATCACGCAGGAGAACGTCTTCGGATCGGGCAACTACCTCGGTCTGAACGTCAACACCAGCAAGTACTACCGCACCATCTCGCTGACCACCACGGACCCGTACTTCACGCAGGACGGCATCTCCCGGACGATCAGCGTTTTCCATCAGACCACGCGGCCCTACTACAGCACCGACGGCGACTACTCGCTCGTGGCTGAGGGCGGCTCGATCCGTTTCGGCGTGCCGTTCAGCGAAGTGGACACGGTCTTCTTCGGTGCGGGCATCGAGCGCTACAAGTTCAAGCCGGGCGATGTGCCCGACTATTCGCTGCTCGCGCTCGTCAACCCGGCGCTGGCGACCTACTACCGCGACCTGTACGGCAAGTCGATCCCGCAGGCGTACCTGAACTACTTCCAGTGCGGCTTCCAGTATGGCGCGGGCGGCTACGCCACGTCGCTGGACTGCAACCGCGACTCGGTCTGGGGCGTGCCGCTGACGGTCGGCTGGGCCCGTGACGATCGAGACAGCGCTCTGGTTCCGACCAAGGGTCGCGTGCAGCGCGCCAACCTCGAGTTCGGCGTGGGCGGCGATTTCAGCTACGGCAAGACGAGCTACCAGTTCCAGCAGTACATCCCGCTGTCCAAGCAGTACACGTTGGCCCTCAACGCCGAACTGGGATACGCCAAGGCATTCGGCGGCAAGGACTTCCCGATCTTCAAGAACTTCTATGCCGGTGGCCTGGGCTCCATCCGTGGCTTCGAGCAGAACTCGCTCGGTCCGCGCGACACGGTCACGACCGCGGCACTGGGTGGCACGAAGAAGGCCGTGTTCAACATCGAACTGAGCACGCCGTTCCCGGGCGCGGGCAATGACCGCACGCTGCGTCTCTATACCTTCCTCGACGCCGGTAACGTGTTTGCCGACCGCCGCGACGGCCAGACCGATGAGCAGTGGAAGGCGCAGCAGCGCATCCGTGCCTCCTTCGGCCTGGGGATCAGCTGGATCTCGCCGCTCGGCCCCCTGCGCATCGCCTATGCAGTGCCGATCCGGCAGCAGAAGGAAGTGCCGGACCCCAACAATCCTCTCGTCCCGCTGGTGCCGGCGGACCGCACGCAGCGCGTCCAGTTCCAGATCGGTACGGCATTCTGAGTCAGTCAATGAAGAAGATGTACTCTTGGTCTGCTGCCGCACTGCTGGCAGGCCTGATGATGACGGGCGTGGCGCACGCCCAGGAAGCGTTCCGTTTTGGCGTGGTCAATCCTGATCGCGTGATGCGCGAGGCGCCTGCGGCCAAGGCCGCCCAGACTCGCCTGGAACAGGAGTTCCTCAAGCGCGAGAAGGATCTCAAGGACCAGGAAGCGGCACTCAAGGCGGCTTCGGACAAGCTGGAGCGCGATGCGCCGACCCTGTCCGAGACGCAGCGGACCCAGCGCCAGCGCCAACTGGTCGATCAGGACCGCGATTTCCAGCGCAAGCGCCGTGAGTTCCAGGAGGACCTCAACCTGCGTCGCAGCGAAGAACTGCAGAAGGTGTACGAAAGCGCGCAACGTGCGATCAAGCAGGTCGCCGAGGCCGAGAAGTACGACGTGATCCTTCAGGATGCGGTCTACGTCAATCCCAAGCACGACATCACCGACAAGGTGATCAAGGCCCTGAACGCCGCGGCCGCTCCGAACGGCAGCGGCAGCAAGTGACGCCGGCGCCGTGAGCCTGCTTCTGGGCGAGATCGTCGCTGTGCTCGGCGGCGAGTTGCTCGGCGATGCAGCGATGGTGGTGGAGCGGCTGGAGCCGCTAAGCGCGGCCGGCCCGGCCGCCATCAGCTTCCTGAGCCACCCTCGTTATCGCAAGGAACTGTTGGCCTCCCGGGCGGGCTGCGTCATCGTGGCCCCGTCCATGCGGGACGAGGCGATGGCGCGCGGAGCCTGCCTGGTCGTCGCGGATCCCTATCTCTACTTTGCCCGGCTGACACAGCTGTGGAAGGCACGGCACTCGCCCGCGCAGCCACCGGGCATCCATCCCTCGGCAGTGGTCGATGCGGGTGCGCATGTCGATGCGACGGCGGTCATCGGTCCGCTGTGCGTGGTCGAACGCGGTGCCCGCATCGGGGCTGGCACCGTCCTCAAGTCGCGCGTCACCGTCAGCGAGGACTGCGTCATCGGTGATCGCTGCCTGCTCCACCCTGGGGTCGTCATCGGCGCCGATGGCTTCGGACTGGCGCCTCATGAAGGTGCCTGGGTCAAGATCGAGCAGCTGGGGGCGGTACGCATCGGCAACGACGTGGAGATCGGTGCCAACACCTGCATCGACCGGGGCGCGCTGGAGGACACGGTGCTCGAGGACGGCGTCAAGCTGGACAACCTCATCCAGATCGGCCACAACGTGCGCGTCGGTCGCAACACGGCCATGGCCGGTTGCGTGGGCGTGGCAGGGAGCGCCGACATCGGCGCGCAGTGCACCATCGGCGGCGGCGCGGTGGTGCTCGGTCACCTCAAGCTGGCGGATGGCGTTCATGTCTCCGCCGCCACCGTGGTCACCCGTTCGATCCTCAAGCCGGGGCAGTACACTGGCGTGTTTCCCATCGATGACAACGCGGCCTGGGAGCGCAATGCCGCCACGCTGCGTCATCTGCACCAGTTGCGCGAGCGCCTGCGCGCGCTCGAGAAGCAAGCCGCCTCTGGCCTGACACCATGACGAACACGCTCGACATCCACCAGATCCTCAAGCTCCTGCCCCATCGCTACCCCTTCCTGCTGGTCGACCGGGTGCTGGACATGGAGAAGGGCAAGCGCATCACGGCGCTGAAGAACGTGACGATGAACGAGCCGTTCTTCAACGGCCACTTTCCGCATCGCCCGGTCATGCCCGGCGTGCTGATGCTGGAGGCCATGGCGCAGGCCGCGGCACTGCTGTCCTTCCGCTCGCTGGACATCGTGCCGGACGACAACACCGTCTATTACTTTGCCGCCATCGACGGCGCACGCTTCAAGCGTCCGGTGGAGCCGGGCGACCAGCTGACGCTCGAGGTCGAGATCGACCGCATGAAAGCGGGCATTTCCAAGTTCCGGGGCCGCGCCAAGGTGGGCGAAGAACTCGCGTGCGAGGCCGAGCTGATGTGTGCCATGCGTCGCATCGAGGCCTGAGGCATGCCCCAGATCCATCCGACCGCCATCGTCGACCCGGGCGCCGAGCTGGATGCGTCGGTCAGCGTCGGCCCTTACGCCGTGATCGGGCCGAAGGTCCGCATCGGGGCGGGCACCTCCGTCGGCCCGCACTGTGTGATCGAAGGGCGCACGACCATCGGACGTGACAACCGGATCTTCCAATTCGCGTCGCTCGGGGCGATCCCCCAGGACAAGAAATACGCCGGCGAGGATACGGCGCTCGAGATTGGCGACCGCAACACGATCCGGGAGTTCTGCACCTTCAACCTGGGCGTGCCAGGCGCCGGTGGTATCACGCGCGTGGGCCACGACAACTGGATCATGGCCTACAGCCACATCGCGCACGACTGTCGGGTCGGCGACCACACCACACTGTCCAACAACACCACCCTGGCAGGTCATGTGGAACTGGGCGACTGGGTGACGGTGGGCGGCCTGGTGGGCATCCACCAGTTCGTGAAGGTGGGGGCGCATGCGATGGTCGGTTTCGCGACCGCCGTTTCCCAGGACGTCCCGCCCTTCATGCTGGTCGATGGCAATCCCATGGCCGTTCGCGGCTTCAACATCGTGGGCCTGAAGCGCCGGGATTTTTCGGCAGCGCGTCTTGCGGCCATCAAGCAGATGCATCGCCTGTTGTATCGCCAGGGCCGCACGCTCGACGACGCCCGCGCCGCCATCGACGCACTCGCCGTCGACATGCCCGATGCGGCAGTCGACGTTCAGCTGATGAGCGCCTTTCTCGCGGACAGCACGCGCGGCATTGCACGCTGACATGGCGGGGACTTCCGTGTCTTCGCGCCAGTTCGCGATGGTCGCGGGCGAGGCGTCCGGCGATCTCCTGGCCAGCCTGCTCATCGACGGTCTCAAGCCCCGTTGGCCCGACGCCTCGCTGGTGGGCATCGGTGGGCCGCAGATGCTTGCCCGCGGATTCCAGAGCTGGTGGCCCCAGGAAAAGCTCGCCGTGCGCGGCTACATCGAGGTGCTGCGCCACTATGCCGAGATCGCCGGCATCCGCAGGCACTTGCGGGCCCGCTTGCTGCGCGAATGGCCACAGCTGTTCATCGGTGTCGACGCCCCCGATTTCAACCTCGATCTCGAGGCCGCCCTGCGCGGGCGCGGCATCCGCACCGTTCACTTCGTCTGCCCCTCCATCTGGGCATGGCGGGCAGACCGCATCGAGAAGATCCGCGCCGCCGCTGACCATGTGCTGTGCATCTTCCCCTTCGAGCCTGCGCTGCTGGCGGAGCAGGGCGTCTCGGCCAGCTACGTGGGCCATCCGCTGGCGAATGTGATCCCGATGGAGGTGGATCAGCGTGCGGCCCGCCGCGCCCTGGATCTGGACGAAGACCGGCCCGTGGTCGCCCTCCTGCCCGGCAGCCGGCGTTCGGAACTGCGGTATCTGGCGACACGTTTCTTTGCCGCCGCTGCGCGCATGCGGCGCAGCCGGCCGGAGCTCCAGTTCGTGGCGCCCATCATCCCCAGTCTGCGCGGGGAGGCCGAGACCTTGCTGGCAGCCAGCGAGATGGCCGGCGCGATCAGGCTCGTCGACGGCCGCTCGCACCAGGTGCTGGCCAGCTGCGACGTGACGCTGATCGCCAGCGGTACGGCCACGCTGGAGGCGGCGCTCTTCAAGCGGCCCATGGTGATCGCCTACAACATGAACCGCGTCTCCTGGCACCTCATGCACCGACAGCAGCTGCAGCCCTGGGTGGGACTGCCGAACATCCTGTGCAGCGATTTCGTGGTGCCGGAATTGCTGCAGGAAGCTGCCACGCCGCAGGCACTCGCGGATGCCACGCTGGCGTGGCTTGACGCGCCGGAACGCGTTGCCGCACTGCGCCAGCGGTTTACGCAACTCCATGGTGAGTTGCTGCGTGACACCCCCACACTCTGTGCCGATGCGATCGAGAAAGTCCTCCAAGCCTGAACAGGTGCCCCTCGCGTGGGATGCCCCGGGCCTGCTGGCCGGCGTGGACGAGGCCGGGCGCGGCCCCCTGGCCGGACCGGTGGTGGCGGCGGCGGTGATCCTGGACGACCTGCACCCCATCAAGGGCCTGGCCGATTCCAAGGTGCTCACGCCGCTGCGGCGCGAGAAACTGCACGACGAGATCCTGGCCAAGGCACTGTGCTGCTCGATCGCCACCGCCACGGTGGAAGAGATCGACACCCACAACATCCTGCAGGCGACGATGCTGGCCATGCGCCGCGCCGTGCAGGGCCTGCGCCTTCGACCCTCCAAGGTGATGGTCGACGGCAACCGCCTGCCGCCCCTGGATGTGCTGGCCGAAGCCATCGTCAAGGGCGACGCACGGGTGAAGGCCATTTCCGCCGCCTCGATCCTCGCCAAGGTCCATCGGGACCGGCTGTGCCTGGCGCTGCACGATGAGTTTCCGCAGTATGGCTTTGCCGCCCACAAGGGCTATGGCACCCCCGAGCACCTGGCGGCGTTGCGCCAGCACGGTGCCTGCGTCCATCACCGGCGTTCGTTCTCGCCTGTAGCGCAGGCGCTGCAGGTGGCCGGCGTGCCGCCCGTGGTGGTGCGGGTGGAGAGCGCGGTGCGGGTGCAGATGGCCGCGTCACCGGAGCGGCTGCTGCCATGAGTGCGGGTTCGACGGGCCCGGACGGTTCCCGCTCGCCGGCCATGGCGCACCGTGCGGCCGAGCCCGTGCGCATCAGCTCGCGCGACAACCCGCTTCTGAAGGATTTGCGTCGCCTGGCCCGCGATGGCGCCGCCTACCGCCGCCTGGGACGGCTCTGGCTGGAGGGGGACCACCTTTGCAGCGCGGCGCTGAATCGGGGCCTTCGGCCGGCGGCTGCGGTCTTTGCGGAATCCTTCTGGGCCCACGCGCCGAAGCAGCTCGCCGAGGCGGCGCCCAAGATCTTCCTGCTGCCGGACGCGCTGCTGGCGGAGGCCAGTGGACTGGAGTCACCCGCGCCGGTCGGCTTCCTGATGGATCTGCCTGAGCAGCATTCCGTCCAGGCGGGACTGGCGTCGGTCGTGCTCGACCGCCTTCAGGATCCCGGCAACGTCGGCTCCATCCTGCGCAGTGCATCTGCCTTTGGGTTCGGGCAGATCCTGGCACTCAAGGGAACGGTGGCGCTATGGTCGCCGAAGGTGATGCGCGCGGGCATGGGGGCGCACTTCGCCTTGCGGCTCGTTGAAGGCCTGGAGCCCGAGGCCGTGGGCGATCTTGGCCTGCCGCTGCTGGCCACGAGCTCCCATCGAGGACTCTGGCTGCACCAGGCCCCGTTGCCCTGGCCCTGCGCCTGGATGATGGGGCACGAAGGGCAGGGGTTGGGCGCAGGGCTCGATGCGCGGGCTGATCTGCACATCCGCATTGCGCAGCCGGGCGGCGAGGAGTCGCTCAACGTCGCAGCCGCAGCCGCCGTCTGCCTTCATGCCAGTGCCGCCTTGAAGCTGTCCGCGCAGCCCTGACGAGGGAACCGCCTGGGGCGTGCAACGCGCTTCCGGGAGTGCGATTTTTCACACTTGTGCGTAACTTGCTGGGCAAGTGGCGCCCGTTGGGGCAGAATTGTGAACTTTCGTGTCAAAAACATTGACCGAGTTGGCGGGGACGTCAGCCAGGATCGTGTTTGCGCTCGTTCATGCAACATCACGGTGGCAACGGTGCGGCGCCCCAGGTGCTGAATCAGCTGGTCAATGCGGTGGTAGCGGCCGTGCTGCTGATGGCGGCGGTGTTTGCTGCACTCGTGTTCACCTGGTCGGTCCAGCGCGTGCGTGCGGTGCACGAGATCGAAGACCAGCTGCAGGTGTATCGCCTCGCCCTGAGCGCGGTCGAACAGGTGTCCGCCGAGCGCGGGCCGATGAATGCAGCCCTCGGACGCCCCGGCCAGTTCGCGCCGACGCTGGATGCGGCGCGCCGCAAGACAGACATTTCCCTCGAAGCCCTCCGACGTGCCGCGTCGGCCTGCAGTTCCTGCCAGCTGGGCCCCTACGAATTCGCGGCCATCGAGAGCGAGTTGCAGCAGGCCCGCACGCAGGTGCAGGCCTTGCTGACGCAGACGCTCGCGCAGCGTGACCCGGGGCAGATGGCCCTGACTATCGAGCGCATGATCGGCGTCGTCGATCTCGAGTTCCGACTGATCGACCAACTCGGCCAGAACCTCCAGCGGCTCGCGCCGGAGATTGCCGCCCCGGTGACCCGGGCCCGGCTGGCCGCCCGCCTGAGGGAGAACGCAGGGCGCCTGGGCTCCCGGTTGACCGTGGCCCTGGCCACCCAGCGCGAGCTGTCCGTCCCTGAGCGGCAGGGGGTCGCCGAGCTGCTGGGACGGATCCGCCAGCTCAGCGAACTGCTGCAGGCATCGATACCTGCCGCGCAGGGCCAGGGTGAAGAAGCCCGGGCCTTTGGTCGCGTGGCCGACATCTACTTCGGCCAGGGCATGCCCTATTTCGACGCGACGCTCGAGCGCATGGCCCAGCATCGCGGTCCGACGCCTGCCGAGTTCGCGGAGGCCTATGTCCCCACCATGGCGCCGATCGTGGCGCTGCGGGACCTGGAGACCCGGCTGGCGCAGAACCATCTCTCCGGTCTGCACGATCGCGCCTGGTGGGTGCTGGTGGGCGTGGTGGTCGCCACGCTGTCGCTGACGATGCTGCTGGCCGTGGGTCTCGTGATGCTCAATCGTCGGCTGCTCTCACCCCTGCTCGACACCGTGCACCGGCTGATCGGCCTGACCCAGGAAGACACCACGTTCACGCCGCTGGCGCCGGCGCAGCGGCGCGGCGGGTATGCGCGTGAGCTGCGGACCATCTTTGCTGCTCTGCGCCACCTGGAGGAACTGCTTCAGCGCTCGATCCATGTGCGGCGGGAGCGCGATGCACTGATCGCCCGCCTGCATGTCCTTGCAGGGACGGATCATCTGACCGGCCTGCCCAACCGTCGCACCTTCGAGCAGCGGCTTCTGCAGGCCAGCGCGGAAAGCGGCGGCCAGATGCTGGCGCTGATCATGTTCGACATCGACCACTTCAAGCAGATCAATGACCAGCATGGGCATGAGGTTGGCGACCAGTTGCTGCGACAACTGGCGGACCGGCTGCGGTCGACCCTGCACCGGCCCGACCAGACCGCACGTATCGGGGGCGAGGAGTTCGTGGTGTTCCAGGCCGTGGCCCGCCCGGCCGAGGCGATGGCGTTGGCGGAACACCTGCGCAGCGCCCTGGGGCGGCCGTTCTCGATTCCGGACCACGGCACCATGGCCGTGACTGCGAGCTTCGGCGTGGCGCTCACGCGCCAGAACGCGAGGCTGCACACCCATGAACTGCTGCGCCGCGCCGACCAGGCCCTCTACCGGGCGAAGCGGGCCGGGCGCAACCGCTGCGAGATGGCGGACTTCGATGTCTCGGCATACACCAGCCGGCTGGAAGGTGAGGCGGCGAGGCTACAATAGGCGGCTTTTCGCAAACCGCGTCGCCCGATTCTTTTCTTCGCCAGAAAATTCCCTAGCACCGTTCGCAGCCAGCGCGGCCACGAACCTTGGGCGACCGTCTTATCCGGAGAACCCAGTGCTTTTGTCCCTCCAAGGGTCTTTTTCGCCCGCCATCCTGGCGCTCGCTGACGGCACGGTCTTTCTCGGCAAGTCGATCGGTGCCCCGGGCACCACAGTCGGCGAGGTGGTGTTCAACACCGCCATCACCGGCTACCAGGAAATCCTCACCGACCCCAGTTACTGCCAGCAGATCGTCACCCTGACGTATCCGCACATCGGCAACTACGGCGTCAACGAGGAAGACATCGAAGCCGACAAGATCCAGGCCGCCGGGCTCATCATCAAGGACCTGCCGCTGCTGGCGTCCAACTTCCGCAAGACGCGCAGCCTGAGCGAATACCTCGCCGCCAACGGCACCGTCGCCATTGCCGGCATCGACACCCGCCGCTTGACCCGCCACCTGCGCACCCACGGTGCGCAGAACGGCACCATCGTCGGCCTGGTCGCCGGCGAGACGCCCACGCAGGAACGCATCGACGCCGCCATCGCCGCCGCCAAGGCGGCGCCTTCGATGGCCGGCCTGGACCTGGCCAAGGTGGTCTCCACCCGCCAGACCTACGAGTGGACGCAGACCGAGTGGAAGCTGGGCGCCGGCTACGGCGTGCAGATCACGCCGCGCTTCCATGTCGTGGCCTTCGACTTCGGCGTCAAGAAGAACATCCTGCGCATGCTGGCGCAGCGCGGCGCCCGCATCACGGTGGTGCCGGCGCAGACGCCTGCGGCCGACGTGCTCAAGCTCAAGCCCGATGGCGTCTTCCTGGCCAACGGCCCCGGCGATCCGGAGCCCTGCGACTACGCCATCACGGCGACGCGCGAGCTGATCGAGACCGGCATCCCCACCTTCGGCATCTGCCTGGGCCACCAGATCATGGCGCTGGCCTCGGGGGCCAAGACCTTCAAGATGAAGTTCGGCCACCATGGCGGCAACCATCCGGTGAAGGACCTGGACTCCGGCCGCGTCTCCATCACCAGCCAGAACCACGGTTTCGCGGTGGACGAGAAGACGCTGCCCGCCAACCTGCGTGCGACGCACATCAGCCTGTTCGACAACACGCTGCAGGGACTGGCCCGCACCGACAAGCCGGCCTTCTGCTTCCAGGGGCACCCTGAGGCATCGCCCGGCCCGCACGACATCGGCTACCTCTTCGACCGCTTCACGGCCCTCATCGAAAAACACAAGGCGGAGGCGGTGAATGCCTAAGCGCACAGACATCAAGAGCATCCTCATCATCGGCGCCGGCCCCATCGTCATCGGCCAGGCCTGCGAGTTCGACTACTCCGGCGTACAGGCCTGCAAGGCGCTGCGCGAGGAGGGCTACAAGGTCATCCTGATCAACAGCAACCCCGCGACGATCATGACCGACCCGGCCACGGCTGACGTCACGTACATCGAGCCCATCACCTGGCCCACGGTCGAGAAGATCATCGCCAAGGAGCGCCCCGACGCGATCCTGCCCACCATGGGCGGCCAGACGGCGCTGAACTGCGCGCTGGACCTGTGGCGCAACGGCGTGCTCGACAAGTACAAGGTCGAGCTGATCGGCGCCACGCCCGAGGCCATCGACAAGGCCGAAGACCGCCTGAAGTTCAAGGACGCGATGACCAAGATCGGCCTGGGCTCGGCGCGCTCGGGCATCGCCCACAGCATGGAAGAAGCCTGGGCGGTTCAGAAGAGCGTCGGGTTCCCGACCGTGATCCGGCCCAGCTTCACACTGGGCGGCACCGGCGGCGGCATCGCCTACAACCCGGAAGAGTTCGAGACCATCTGCAAGCGCGGCCTGGAAGCCTCGCCCACCAACGAGCTGTTGATCGAAGAGTCGCTGCTCGGCTGGAAGGAGTACGAGATGGAAGTGGTCCGCGACAAGGCGGACAACTGCATCATCGTGTGCTCCATCGAGAACCTGGATCCGATGGGCGTGCACACCGGCGACTCCATCACCGTCGCGCCGGCGCAGACGCTGACCGACAAGGAATACCAGATCATGCGCAACGCCAGCCTGGCGGTGCTGCGCGAGATCGGCGTCGACACCGGCGGCTCCAACGTGCAGTTCTCGGTCAATCCGAAGGACGGCCGGATGATCGTCATCGAGATGAACCCGCGCGTGTCGCGCTCGTCGGCGCTGGCCTCCAAGGCCACGGGCTTTCCAATCGCCAAGGTCGCGGCCAAGCTGGCCGTGGGCTACACGCTCGATGAACTGCGCAACGAGATCACGGGCGGCGCCACGCCGGCCTCCTTCGAGCCCAGCATCGACTACGTGGTCACCAAGATCCCGCGCTTCGCCTTCGAGAAGTTCCCGCAGGCCGATTCGCGCCTGACCACGCAGATGAAGTCCGTGGGCGAGGTGATGGCCATGGGCCGCACCTTCCAGGAGTCCTTCCAGAAGGCGCTGCGCGGCCTGGAAGTGGGCGTGGACGGCATGAACGAGAAGACCCAGGACCGCGAAGTGCTCGAGAAGGAACTGGGCGAGCCCGGTCCCGAGCGCATCTGGTATGTGGGCGATGCCTTCGCCCAGGGCCTGAGCGTGGACGAGGTGTTCGAGCTGACCAAGATCGACCGCTGGTTCCTGGTGCAGATCGAGGAGATCGTGAAGATCGAGCTCGAGCTGGAGACCAAGACGCTGGACGACATCGACGCCGACACGCTGCGCGTGCTCAAGCAGAAGGGCTTCTCGGACCGCCGCCTGGCGCGCCAGCTCAAGACCACCGACAAGGCCATCCGCGACAAGCGCCGCGCCCTGGGCATCCGCCCGGTCTACAAGCGCGTGGACACCTGCGCGGCCGAGTTCGCCACCGACACGGCCTACATGTACTCCACGTACGACGAGGAGTGCGAGGCCGAGCCGACGACCAACAAGAAGATCATGGTGCTCGGCGGCGGTCCCAACCGCATCGGCCAGGGCATCGAGTTCGACTACTGCTGCGTGCATGCGGCGCTGGCGATGCGCGAGGACGGGTATGAGACCATCATGGTCAACTGCAACCCCGAGACCGTCTCGACCGACTACGACACCTCCGACCGCCTGTACTTCGAGCCGCTGACGCTGGAAGACGTGCTGGAGATCGTCGACAAGGAAAAGCCCACCGGCGTGATCGTGCAGTACGGCGGCCAGACGCCGCTGAAGCTCGCGCTCGACCTGGAGGCCAACGGCGTGCCGATCATCGGCACCACGCCGGACATGATCGACGCTGCGGAAGACCGCGAGCGCTTCTCGGCGCTGCTGCGCGAACTGAATCTCAAGCAGCCGCCCAACGCCACCGCCCGTACCGAGGCCGAGGCGCTGGAAAAGGCCTCGTCGCTGGGCTATCCGCTGGTCGTGCGTCCCAGCTACGTGCTCGGCGGCCGTGCGATGGAGATCGTGCACGAGCAACGCGATCTGGAGCGCTACATGCGCGAGGCCGTCAAGGTGAGCAACGACTCGCCGGTGCTGCTGGACCGCTTCCTGAACGACGCCGTCGAATGCGACGTGGACTGCATCCGCGATGCCGAGGGCGCAACGCTCATCGGCGGCGTGATGGAGCACATCGAGCAGGCCGGCGTGCACTCGGGTGACTCCGCTTGCTCCCTGCCGCCGTACAGCCTCAAGGCCGAGACCATCGCCGAGCTCAAGCGCCAGAGCGCCGCCATGGCCAAGGCGCTGAACGTGGTCGGCCTGATGAACGTGCAGTTCGCCATCCAGGAAAAAGATGGCCAGGACGTGATCTACGTGCTGGAAGTGAACCCGCGCGCCTCGCGCACGGTGCCCTATGTGAGCAAGGCCACGGGCATCCAGCTGGCCAAGGTGGCGGCGCGCTGCATGGCCGGCCAGTCGCTGGCCAGCCAGGGCGTCACCAAGGAAGTCACGCCGCCGTACTTCAGCGTCAAGGAAGCGGTGTTCCCCTTCGTCAAGTTCCCGGGCGTCGATCCGATCCTCGGGCCGGAGATGAAGTCCACCGGCGAGGTGATGGGCGTGGGCAAGACCTTCGGCGAGGCCTTCGTCAAGAGCCAGCTGGGCGCCGGCACCATCCTGCCGAAGTCGGGCAAGGTCTTCATCTCGGTGAAGAACAACGACAAGGCCCGTGCGGTCGAATGCGCCCGCGGCCTGGCCAAGCTGGGCTTCGAGCTGATCGCCACCAGGGGCACGGCCGCGGCCATCCAGGCGGCGGGCCTCAACTGCGCGGTGGTCAACAAGGTGACCGAAGGCCGTCCGCACATCGTGGACATGATCAAGAACAACGAGATCGCCCTGGTCATCAACACGGTGGAAGAGCGCCGCAACGCCATCACCGATTCCCGCCTGATCCGCACCTCGGCGCTGCTGGCCCGTGTGACGACCATCACGACGATCTTCGGCGCCGAAGCGGCTGTCGAGGGCATGCAGCACCTGCAGGACCTGGGCGTGATCTCGGTGCAGGAGATGCACGCGGAGCTGGCCGGCGCCTGACCGCCGCGGCGAGCGATCCCCTGGGGCTCGCCCGCTTGCATGGCACGGGCGGCTCGCTAGAGTGCGCGCATGCCGCCCGCACCGCATGCCATCGCCGAGCACCGACGCCTCTGGAGCACGGAGGCCGTCGAATGCAACGAGCGGCTGGACTACTGGGTCGGCGCGATCTGCGAGGCCTTCCTCGAGATGGACTGCAGCTCGCGCGAGGCCGAGGCCTTCGGCGGGCAGCTCGCAAGCCGTGACGTCGAGGAAATCTCGGTCAACCAGGTCATCGCGTCCACGCAGGATGTCTACAGAACGCCGGCCGGCATTGCCCGCAGCCGGCGTTCCCATTTCTACCTGATCGGTCAGGCCGACCGGCCCTGGCATGTGCGCCAGGGTGGCCAGGTGGCGCATCTGCGTCCTGGCGATGCGACCCTGGTCGATGCCGCGGTGCCGTACGAGCTGCACTTTCCGCAGGGCGTGCATTGCGTGTCGGTGCAGCTTCCACGGGCCTGGGTTGCGCAATGGTTGAGCGGGCCGGAGGCGCATGGCCCCCGCGTGGCATGGCACGACCAGGGCTGGGGCCGCAGCCTGGGGGCGCTGCTGGTGCAGCTCGCGCGCGATCCGGACACCGCGGCCGCCATGCCCGCGCCCATGTTCGCGCAGCACCTGGGCGCACTGATGGGCGCGGCCTTCGAGCCGCCGCGGGCGGAGGAGGGCGCCTGCGTCAGCCTGCACGGCCGGCTGCTGACCCTGATGCG
Source organism: Pseudacidovorax sp. DMC4 (assembly GCF_056314265.1). Taxonomy (NCBI): domain Bacteria; kingdom Pseudomonadati; phylum Pseudomonadota; class Betaproteobacteria; order Burkholderiales; family Comamonadaceae; genus Pseudacidovorax; species Pseudacidovorax sp. DMC4. The sequence continues at coordinate 364,750 of NZ_JBQUYR010000002.1, forward strand.
CGCGCAACTCGACCAGCCGGGCCTGCGGGCCGAGGTGCTGGCCCACGGGGCAGGCGTTTCGCTGCGGACGCTGCATCGCGCCTTTGCCGCGGCGGGCGGCACCTTCGCGGGCACGCTCCGGTCCCTGCGCATCGAGCGGGCGCAGGCGCTGTTGACGCAGCCCCGGCTTGCCCATCTGGGCGTTGGCGAAATCGGCCGGCGCTGCGGCTTCGCCGATGCGTCGCACTTCGTGCGTGAGTTCCAGCGGAGTGTCGGGGCGACGCCGGCGGCCTGGCGTCGCAGGCGCTGAGTTGCGGGCGTTTCGTCGCGCGCGGTCGCGCGGCTGGATCGGGTCGCGCCAGCTGAGCCGGGTTGCGGCGGTCGTGCTGCACAGCGGTCGTCATGGCACGGGGCGTCCATGCATGTGGCTCTTGCAGGCCATCGCGGGCCCCACCGGCCCTCTAAGGTCAGCCCTGCGCCGGCCACCGTTTTTTTCCTGCGGCCGGCTGCCTTGATCATCGAATGGAGCAACCCCATGGCAGACACCTACGTTCTCGTGCATGGCGCTTGGCACACCGGCGCCGAGATGGAAGCGACCGCGCAATTCCTTCGTGAGCGCGGCCACGTCGTCCACTGTCCCACGTTGGCCGGCAATCGTCCGGGCGACGACCGATCCGTCATCGGCCTGGCCGATGCCGTCGACTCCCTGGCGGCCTTCATCGAGCAGCAGGATCTGAAGGACGTCCGGCTCGTAGGACACAGCTACGGCGGCATGGTCATCAGCCACATGCCGCACCGGCTTCCGGGGCGCATCCGTCGCCTCGTCTACTGGAACGCCTTCGTGCCGCTGGATGGGCAATGCCTCAACGACATGGTGCCGCCACACTACCGAGAACTCTTCGACGGCGTGGCGGCGGCCAATGGTCAGGCGGTGATGCTGCCTTTTCCGATCTGGCGCGAATCCTTCATCAACGACGCTGACGAGGCTCTGGCGCGCAGCACCTATGCGCTGCTCAATCCGCACCCCTACCGCACGTTCACCGAACCGGCCGTCCTGCCGCAGCCGCTGGCTGCACTGGAGGTGGGCAAGAGCTACCTCAATGCCCAGCAGGACACCGCGCTGCCGCACAGCCTGCCGTGGCATCCGCGTCTGTCCGAGCGGCTGGGGCTGTTCCGGCTGGTGGAGTGCGCGGGCAGCCATGAGCTGTGCTTTTCCAATCCGTCCCTGCTCGCCGCGAAGATCGAGGAGGCGGGCCGCGACTGATGTCACCGGATCGCCTGCCTCGTCCGTGCGGGTTTTGACCCGGCCGCAACAGCCGGCATAATCGAATGACCGACACCGCCCGGCTCCGGCCCGGCGGTGTCGTTCTTTTTTGCCGCCGGCCCATGCCGCTGTGCGCGTCGCGCATCGGTGGGGCAGCCCCTCCTTGGGATGGGCCGCCCGGGCTTCTTTGACAGACCAGAACGACGACGGACATGGCCACCATTCCCATCACCAAGCGTGGCGCAGAAAAGCTGCGCGAAGAACTCCATCGCCTGAAGACGGTGGAGCGTCCCTCCGTGATCAACGCCATCGCCGAGGCGCGCGCCCAGGGCGACCTGAGCGAGAACGCCGACTACGACGCTGCCAAGGACCGACAGGGCTTCATCGAAGGCCGCATCCAGGAGATCGAAGGCAAGCTGTCTGCTGCGCAGGTCATCGATCCTTCCGAAATCGACGGCGGTGGCAAGGTCGTCTTCGGCGCGACGGTCGAGCTCGAGGAAGAGTCCACCGGTGACACCGTCAAGTACCAGATCGTCGGCGAGGACGAGGCCGACCTGAAGCAGGGTCTGATCAACATTTCCAGCCCCATCGCCCGTGCCCTGATCGGCAAGGAAGAAGGCGACGTGGCCGAGGTGCAGGCGCCTGGTGGTGTCAAGCGCTACGAGATCGTCGGCGTCAGCTACGCCTGAGCACATGGCCTGGAAACCGCGGGTGGCCTTGATGGCCGCCGGGCTCTGGTGGGGCAGTCTCACGGCAATCGGCTTCGTTGCTGTGCCGCTGCTGTTCATGCACCTGCCCACGCCCGCGCTCGCCGGGGCGACCGCGGCCAAGCTGTTCTCCGCCCAGACCTGGATCACCGTGGGCTGCGTGCTCCTCATGCTGGTGGCGATGGGCCGCCGGGACGAGGGCGAGCCGGAGACGCCCCCAGGCGTGGTGATGCTGATGCTCGGCGGCTTGCTGCTGGCCCTGCTGGTGGAGTACGCCGTCGCGCCGCGGATCGTCGCGCGCGAGAACCTTCGCCTGTGGCACGGCGTGGGAACGGCCATGTACGCAGCGCAATGGCTGTGTGCGGGTGCAACCCTGTGGCGTAGAGCCTAGCGAAGGCGCGTCCCGCCACTTGGTGGCACCATGGCCGGTCATAACAACATCAAGAATGACCATGGATTCCCAGATCATCGAGATCACTGCCTCGTCCGTGGGGCAGTTGCAAGAAAACCCGGAATGGACCGCCGCGCTCGAGTCCGGCAAGGTGCTGTACTTCCCGCACCTCGGCTTCGGCCTGAAAGCTGAGGAGCAGGCGCTGCTTCGCCCCGAGATGCGCGATCCGAAGTCCCGCAACATCAGCCTCGATGCCGACGGCCGACTCAAAGGCTTGGCGGGCGAGGACGCCGTCCAGGCCGCCGTCACCGCCTGGATGGGCCGATTCCGGGTCCAGTCGCAGGAGTTGATCGCGCGGCTGCTGCCTGGCTACCAGCACAAGTTGCGGCTGGCTCCCACGAGCCTGCGTCCTTCGGAGGTGGAGAGCCGCGAGCAGTCATGGCGCGCCGACGACCGCCGGCTGCACGTGGATGCCTTCCCCTCGCGGCCCAACCGGGGCGAGCGCATCCTGCGCGTGTTCACCAACATCCATCCCTCGGGTGGCGAGCGCGTCTGGCGCGTGGGCGAGCCGTTCGAGACCGTCGCCCGCACATTCCTGCCGCGCGCCAAGCCCTATGCGCTCTGGCAGGCCAAGGCGCTGGCGGCGCTGCATGTGACCAAGTCGCTGCGCAGCGAGTACGACCACCTCATGCTCCAGTTGCATGACGGCATGAAGCGTGACCTGGACTACCAGCGCAACTCGCCGCAGCAGACCGTCCACTTCCCGGCAGGCTCGACCTGGGTCTGCTTTTCGGACCAGACTTCGCATGCCGCGATGTCGGGCCAGTACATGATGGAGCAGACCCTGTTCCTGCGCGCCGGCGGCGAGTACGACCATGCGGCGAGCCCGCTGGGCATCCTCACGCGCCTCACGGGGCGGTCGCTCGTGGGCGCAGACGCGGCGGGCTGAACGAGACCCGCGCAGGCGCGGCTATTCGCGCCAGTGCTCGTCGACCCAGGCGGCGGGCTCGATATGCCGGAAGCGCCGGTTACGTCGGCCAGCGAGCGCGTCCGGCGGATTGCATTCCCCATGGAAGATGACGATGCGGGCACCGGGCGGCACCACGGGCGCCTTCCAAAGGTTGGTGGGCCAGGGCGGGATGCTGTGGTACTTGAAACTCGGGCACCACTCGGCTGGCCAGTAGCTCAGCTTGCCCTGGCGATGCATGAAGGCAGACAGGTAGGCCTGTTCGTTGCGGTATTGCCGCGGCACCTCGTCCATGTGGGCGCGGAAGTACGCCAGCACGTCCGCATGGGCACCCAGCTCGAAGCGATAGACCGAGGAATTGCCCGTCACCCGTTCGCCGAATCGCCAGAAGCGCGGGTAGTCGTGGATGATGAGGAATTCACCGGGTTGCTCGAAGAAGGCATCCAGGCCGCCGACGATCACCACGTCGAGGTCGACGAACAGCGCCGTGCCGCGCAGGCCGTGCAGGTCCGCTTCGAAGGTGGTGAGCTTGCGCCAGGCACGGTCGGGCTGGCCGGGCTTGAGCTCCATTGCCAGTTGCGGGATGGGCAGGCAGCGCACCTCGGGGCGGATGCCCCGGTCGTCGTCCGTGAGGCAGACGAAGCTGAAGTCGCCGGTCATGTGCCGGCGGGCCATTGCATAAAGACGGTTGACGTAGTGGGGCCCGTACTTGGTGCCCCACTTCATGCACAGGATGTGCCGTTGGCTCTCCGCCGGCGCGCCATCGGCAGCGCTGGCGGCTGAAATCGCGCTCACGCGTCAGTCCTGCCGCTTCTTGATGGATTTCTGCTTGGGCTTGGCGCGCTTGACCAGTCCGCCGGGCGTGAGGCGCTGGTTGCCCAGCACGCGCAGCATCTTGACCTCCGGCCGCTGGCCGCCACGCTTGCTGTACTTGAGGATCTTGACGTCGCGCGGGCCGGGCATGCGGTCCTCGTCCTCTTCGCCGCGGGTCTTGGCCGGCTTGGGACGCCAAAGCACGAGCAACTTGCCGATGTGCTGGATGGGCGCGGCGTCCAGGGCATCGGCCAGCTCGCCCAGCATGGCTTCACGGGCGAGGCGGTCGTCGGAGAAGACGCGGATCTTGATGAGACCGTGTGCCTTGAGGGCCGCGTCGGCTTCCTTCTTGACGGCGTCGGTGAGCCCGTCGCTGCCGATCATGACGATCGGGTCGAGGTGGTGGGCGTCCGCACGATGCGCCTTGCGCTGTGCGGGAGTCAGTTGAATGGCGGGCATCCCCGTATTATCGAGCCCGCATGAAAGTCCGCACCCAGAGCAAGAAGGTCAACAAGGCCTGGCTCAACGATCACGTCAACGATCCTTACGTCAAACTGGCCGCGAAGGAGGGTTATCGCGCCCGCGCGGCCTACAAGCTCAAGGAGATCGACGAAGCCTTCGGCCTGGTGCGGCCGGGGCAGGTGGTGGTGGATCTGGGGTCCACACCGGGTGCCTGGAGCCAGTACCTGCGCCGGCGCATGGCACCCGTGGGCGCGGCGCAAGGTGCGCTGGACGGGACGCTGATCGCTTTGGACATCCTGCCGATGGAACCGATCGAAGGCGTCGTCTTCCTGCAGGGGGACTTTCGTGAGCCGGAGGTGCTGGCGCAGCTGGAGGCTGCCGTCGCCGGGCGGCCGGTGGATCTGGTGGTGTCGGACATGGCCCCGAATCTGTCCGGCATCGAGTCGGCGGACGCGGCGCGCGTCGAGAACCTGGTGGAACTGGCCTTGGATTTCGCGCTCCATCACCTGCGTCCTGAAGGGGCCCTGGTGACGAAGGTTTTTCATGGTGCCGCCTACGACCCGCTGGTGCGCCTGTTCAAGGCAACGTTCAAGGTGGTGAAGCCCCACAAGCCCAAGTCGTCGCGGGACCGCTCGTCGGAAACCTTCCTCGTGGGGATCGGACTGAAGTCTTGATGCGCCGCAGCTTCAGTGCGATTCGAATTTTGTAACCGTGCTGGCCCTATGGGCGTCATAGGCGTGTAGGTCTTTTTCGCAGCTTGAAAAGCCTAAAATAACCGTCAATTAGCATCGTGCAAGGGTTCACGATGGCGCGTGTCCCACCGCGCATTACGACTGGAGCTTCGTTTGAACAACAATCAGTGGTTTTCCAAGATCGCCGTCTGGCTGGTCATCGCCATGGTGCTTTTTACGGTGTTCAAGCAATTTGACACCCGGGGCGCCATGGGATCCGGCACGGTGAACTACTCCGAGTTCCTGGAGCAGGTCCGCAACAATCAGATCAAGAGCGCGGTCATCCCCGAAGGCTTGGCCGGTGGTGAAATCACCGCCATCACCAACGACGACCGGAAGATCCGCACCAACGCCACCGTGCTGGATCGAGGCCTCGTCGGCGATCTCATCGACCACAACGTCAAGTTCGACGTCAAGCCGCGCGAAGAGGGCTCGTTGCTCATGACGCTGCTGGTGAGCTGGGGCCCCATGCTGCTGCTCATCGGCGTGTGGGTGTACTTCATGCGCCAGATGCAGGGCGGCGGCAAGGGCGGCGCCTTCAGCTTCGGCAAGAGCAAGGCGCGCATGCTGGACGAGAACAACAACACCGTCACTTTTGCGGACGTCGCGGGCTGCGACGAGGCCAAGGAAGAGGTGAAGGAGGTCGTCGACTTCCTGAAGGACCCGCAGAAGTTCCAGAAGCTGGGTGGCCGCATTCCCCGAGGCCTTCTGCTGGTCGGCCCTCCGGGCACCGGCAAGACGCTGCTGGCCAAGTCCATCGCCGGCGAAGCCAAGGTGCCGTTCTTCAGCATATCGGGCTCGGACTTCGTGGAAATGTTCGTCGGCGTGGGCGCGGCGCGTGTGCGCGACATGTTCGAGAACGCCAAGAAGAACGCGCCCTGCATCATCTTCATCGATGAAATCGACGCTGTCGGCCGCCAGCGTGGCGCGGGCCTGGGCGGCGGCAACGACGAGCGCGAGCAGACTCTCAACCAGATGCTGGTCGAGATGGACGGCTTCGAGACCAACCTCGGCGTGATCGTCGTCGCTGCGACGAACCGCCCGGACATCCTGGACGCTGCGCTGCTCCGCCCCGGCCGCTTCGACCGCCAGGTCTATGTGACGCTGCCGGACATCCGGGGTCGCGAGCAGATCCTGAGCGTGCACATGCGCAAGATCCCGGTAGGCCAGGACGTCAACCCGAGCATCATCGCCCGCGGCACGCCTGGCATGTCCGGTGCCGACCTGGCCAACCTGTGCAACGAAGCCGCGCTCATGGCGGCCCGCCGCAATGCCCGCGTCGTGGAGATGCAGGACTTCGAGAAGGCCAAGGACAAGATCTTCATGGGCCCCGAGCGCAAGAGCATGGTCATGCCCGAGGAAGAGCGCCGCAACACGGCCTATCACGAGTCCGGTCATGCGTTGATCGGCAAGATGCTGCCCAAGTGCGATCCGGTCCATAAGGTCACGATCATCCCCCGCGGTCGTGCGCTCGGCGTGACGATGAGCCTGCCCGAGAACGACCGCTACAGCTACGACCGCGAGTACATGCTGAACCAGATCAGCATGCTGTTCGGTGGCCGGATCGCTGAAGAGGTATTCATGAACCAGATGACGACCGGCGCTTCGAACGACTTCGAGCGTGCCACCAATCTGGCCCGCGACATGGTCATGAAGTACGGCATGAGCGAGGCTCTGGGCCCGATGGTCTATGCCGAGAACGAGGGCGAGGTGTTCCTGGGTCGTTCGGTGACCAAGACCACCAACATGAGCGAAGCCACCATGCAGAAGGTGGACTCGGAAGTGCGCCGCATCATTGACGAGCAGTACGCCCTGGCGCGCCGTCTGATCGAGGAGAACAGCGACAAGATGCACGCCATGGCCAAGGCCCTGCTCGAATGGGAGACCATCGACGCCGAGCAGCTGGACGACATCATGGCTGGCCGCGAGCCGCGTCCGCCCAAGGACTTCACGCCGCGCACGCCGTCCTCCGGTGGCGGCGGCAGCGGTGGCGCTCCGGCCGTCAAGCCCGACCCGGCGCCTACCGCAGCATGATGCCGGCCGAACACGGCACGCAGACGGGGCCTTCGGGCCCCGTTTTCTTTGGTTGGCAGGCTGGTCGCTTCCAGCTGGATCTGGCCCGGCCGCTGGTGATGGGCATCGTCAACGTGACGCCCGATTCCTTCTCGGACGGCGGCTCGCATGCCGATGTGTCTTCTGCGCTGGCGCACTGCGAACAACTCCTTTCCGAAGGGGCCGACATTCTCGACATCGGTGGTGAATCCACCCGACCCGGAAGTCCCGCCGTGCCGCTGGAGGAAGAGCTTCGACGGGTCATGCCGGTGATCCGCGAAGCGGTCCGGCTGGGTGTGCCGCTGTCCATCGACACCTACAAGCCGCAGGTGATGCAGGCCGTGCTCGACCTGGGCGCGGACATCGTCAACGACATCTGGAGCCTGCGGCAGCCAGGCGCCCGCGAGGTCGTGGCGGGCCATCCTCGCTGCGGCGTCTGTCTGATGCACATGCACCGCGATCCGCAGACCATGCAGGTGGCGCCCATGGAGGGCGACGCCGTGGCTCAGTCGATGGACTTTCTGGCGGCACAGGCGCGTCAGCTTCAAGCCTTGGGCGTGGCCGCCGAGCGCATCGTGATCGACCCTGGCGTGGGCTTCGGCAAGACCGTTGAGCAGAATTTCGCACTTCTGGCCCGCCAGCAGGCCTTCGCGCAACTTGGTTTCCCGATTCTTGCGGGATGGTCGCGAAAATCTGCGCTGGGTGTCGTCACCGGCCTGGCGGAGGCGTCACAACGCGCCCTGCCCAGCGTGGTGGCTGCCGTGCTCGCGGCCGACCGCGGCGCTCGCGTGCTGCGTGTGCACGACGTGCGCGAGACGGTGCAGGGGTTGGCCGTGTGGTCAGCCATGCGGGCCCAGACTCCGGCCCCTCGACCACAACAACAAGAACCCGACACATGACCAGACAGTATTTCGGCACGGACGGTATCCGTGGCACCGTGGGGCAGGCCCCGATCACCCCCGACTTCGTGCTGCGCCTCGCGCATGCGGTGGGGCGCGTGCTCAAGCGCAAGGAGGCGCGGCCCACCGTCCTCATCGGCAAGGACACGCGCATTTCCGGCTACATGCTGGAGTCGGCCATGGAGTCCGGCTTCAACTCGGCGGGCGTCGACGTGCTGTTGCTGGGGCCCTTGCCGACGCCGGGCGTGGCATACCTGACTCGTGCCCAGCGAGCCAGTCTTGGCGTGGTGATCAGCGCGAGCCACAACGCCTATCCCGACAACGGCATCAAGTTCTTCAGCGCGCAAGGGACCAAGCTCAGCGACGAGTGGGAGGCCGAGGTTGAGGCTGCGCTGGCCGAGCCGCCCGTGTGGGTCGACTCCGCCGGGTTGGGCCGTGCCCGTCGGCTGAGCGATGCCGCGGGCCGCTACATCGAGTTCTGCAAGAGCACCTTCCCGACCGACCTCAGCCTGCGCGGCATGCGCCTGGTGGTGGACGCAGCGCACGGCGCGGCCTACCAGGTGGCGCCCAACATCTTCCACGAGTTGGGTGCGGATGTGGCCAGCATCGGCGTGCGGCCCGACGGACTCAACATCAACAAGGGCGTGGGTGCCACCCATCCCGGCGCCTTGGTGGCCGAGGTCAAGGCGCAGGGTGCGGATTACGGCATCGCGCTCGACGGCGACGCCGATCGCCTGCAGATGGTCGATGCGTCGGGGCGGCTGTTCAACGGCGACGAGCTGCTGTACCTGATGGCCATGGACCGCGTGGCACGCGGCACGCCAGTGGAAGGCGTGGTCGGCACGCTGATGACCAACAAGGCGGTGGAGGTGGCCTTGCGTAAGGCCGGAATCGACTTCGTCCGCGCCAAGGTGGGTGACCGCTATGTGCTGGAAGAGCTGGAGCGCCGCGGCTGGCTGCTGGGCGGCGAAGGCTCGGGCCACCTGCTGGCGCTGGACCGGCACACCACCGGCGATGGCCTGGTCAGCGCACTGCAGGTGCTCCAGGCCATCGTGCGTCGGGGGCGCAGCATGGCCGAGCTGCTGGCCGAGGTGCAGCTCTTCCCGCAGTGTCTGGTCAACGTGCGGCTCGCCCCTGGACAGGACTGGAAGGCCAATCAAGCCCTGGCCGAGGAAAGCGCCCGCGTGGAGACCGAGTTGGGCGACCAGGGCCGCGTGCTGATCCGTGCCAGCGGCACGGAGCCGTTGCTGCGGGTGATGGTGGAAGCGTCCGAGGAGGCACGCGCCCACGCGCTGGCCTCGCGCATTGCGGCCACGGTCGCCGTCGCCTGAGCCGGCGGACATGCAGGCGCGCGTCGCGGCCGTCCACGCCAGCACCGTGCATGGCTTCTCCAAGTTCGAGGAGGACCACATCGTGCTGGTCGAAGGGCAGGGGGTCGAAGGGGATGCCCATGCGGGCAAGACCGTGAAGCACCGCTCGCGCGTGGCCCGCAATCCGCAGCAGCCCAACTTGCGCCAGGTGCACCTGCTGCATGCCGAACTGTTCGACGAGTTGCTGCCGAGGGGCTTCCGGTCTTTCCCGGCGAAATGGGTGAGAACATCACGACGCGTGGCCTGGACCTTCTGAGCCTGCCGACCGGCACGCGGCTGCGGATCGGCGCAAGCGCCGAACTGATGCTCACGGGCCTGCGCAATCCATGCAAGCAGATCGACCGCTTCCAGCCCGGGTTGATGGCCGCAGTGCTGGACCGCGATGCCGAGGGCCATACCGTGCGCAAGGCAGGCGTGATGGCCATCGTGACCGCGGGTGGTTCGGTGGCCGCCGGTGACGCGATCACCGTCGTCCTGCCTGCACAACCCTATCGTCCCTTGGAACCTGTCTGATGCGCACCCACCTCGTCGACTACCTCGATCCGCAGCAGGCCGACGCGCTGGTGCGGCTGCTCGATGCCTATGCTTGCGATCCGGCCGGTGGTGGGCAACCGCTGGACGCCGAAGCCAAACGCCAGTTGCCGGCCGCCCTTGCAGCCCGCCCGCAGGCCTTCAGCGTTCTGGCCTATGACGCGCAGGACGAGCCCGTCGGGCTCATCAACTGCTTCGAAGGTTTTTCCACCTTTGCCTGCCGGCCGCTGGTGAATGTCCACGACGTGGTGGTGCTGGCGCATGCGCGCGGGCAGGGCGTGGCGCAGCAATGCTGGCTGCCGTGGAGGAAGAGGCCCGCCGGCGCGGTGCCTGCAAGCTGACGCTGGAAGTGCTTTCGGGCAATGCGCCCGCGCTCAACGCCTACCGGCGCGCGGGTTTCGATGGCTACGAGCTCGACCCGGCGTACGGCAAGGCAATCTTCCTTCAGAAGAAGCTCTAGCTCGCCTGCTGCCGTCCGCGCGTGATCGCGCTCGATCGGCAGTGACGCGACCCTGGAAGCAAAAAGCCGCTGCAGCCCGTCGAGGCTGCAGCGGCTCTTGTCTCTGTGCGGCCCTGAACTCAGAAGCGCGTGACGGGCGGCTCGATCGGCGTCTTGTCCGCCGCGTACTTGCCCAGTTCCCACTTCGCAATGGCATTGCGGTGCACTTCGTCCGGGCCGTCGGCGAAGCGCAGCGTGCGGGCATTGGCGTAGGCATAGGCCAGCGGGAAGTCATCGCTCATGCCACCGCCACCATGCACCTGCATTGCCCAGTCGATCACCTGGCAGGCCATGCTGGGCGCCACCACCTTGATCATGGCGATGTCCGTCTTGGCGACCTTGTTGCCGGCGACGTCCATCAGCCAGGCGGCCTTGAGCGTCAGCAGGCGGGCCATGTCGATGCGGCAGCGTGCTTCGGCAATGCGCTCCTGCGTCACCGTCTGCGCGGCCACGGCCTTGCCGAAGGCAACGCGGGAAGACGCGCGGCGGCACATGAGCTCCAGCGCACGTTCGGCCAGGCCGATCAGGCGCATGCAGTGGTGGATGCGGCCTGGGCCTAGGCGGCCCTGGGCGATCTCGAAGCCTCGGCCTTCACCCAGCAGGATGTTGCTGGCCGGCACGCGCACGTTCTCGAACACCATCTCCATGTGGCCATGGGGCGCGTCGTCGTAGCCCATCACGTTGAGCGGACGCAGGATCTTGATGCCGGGCGTGCCCTCGGGCACCAGCACCATGCTCTGCTGCGAATGCTTGGGCGCCTCCGGGTCGGACTTGCCCATGGTGATGAAGACCTTGCAGCGCGGGTCGCCGGCGCCCGAGATCCACCACTTGCGGCCGTTGATCACGTACTCGTCGCCCTGGCGCTCGATGCGGGTCTCGATGTTGGTGGCATCGCTGGAGGCCACGGCGGGTTCGGTCATGGCGAAGGCCGAGCGGATCTTGCCGTCGAGCAGCGGCGTCAGCCATTGCTCGCGATGCGCATCGGAGCCGTAGCGTGCGATGGTCTCCATGTTGCCCGTGTCGGGCGCCGAGCAGTTGAAGACCTCGGATGCCCATGGCACACGGCCCATCAACTCAGCCAACGGCGCGTACTCCATGTTGGTGAGGCCGCCGCCCTTCTTCTTGGCCAACTCGGCCGTATCGTTGGGCAGGAACAGGTTCCACAGGTCCTGGGCGCGGGCCTTGTCTTTCAGGCGCTCGATCACCTGCAGCGGCGTCCAGCGCTTGCCGGCGGCCGTATTGGCTTCCATCTCCTGCGCATACTCCGCCTCGGCCGGAAAGATGTACTCGTCCATGAAGTCGCTGACGCGCTTCTGCAGGTCCTTGACCTTGGGGGAAAAATCGAACTCCATGCTGTCTCCGGTGGTGGGTGTCGGGTCGTGAAAAGCGGCGCTGTCCTCAGGCGCGCTGGGCGAATTGCCAGGCCAACTGCGCCATGGGACGGGCGCCCTTGGCGGAATTGACCGCCTGCTCGCTGGAGGCGGTGCCGGCTTCCACCCGCTTGGCGATGCCTTGCAGGATGGCGGCGATACGGAACAGGTTGTAGGCGAGGTAGAAGTTCCAGTCCTGCGCCAGCGCCTCGGGGGTGGTGAGCCCTGTGCGCTCGCAGTAGCGGCGCACGTAGTCCTTCTCGGACGGAATGCCGAGAGGCGCCAAGTCCACCCCGCCGATGCCGCGGAAGGTGCCTGCCGGGATGTGCCAAGACATGCAGTGGTAGCTGAAATCGGCCAGCGGATGGCCCAGCGTGGACAACTCCCAGTCCAGGACCGCGATGACGCGCGGCTGATCGGCCGCGAACATGATGTTGTCGAGGCGGTAGTCGCCGTGGACGATCGACACCTTCGAGGCATCGAGTGCGCTGGCCGGAATGTTGGCCGGCAGCCACTCGAGCAGGCGCTCCATCTCGTCGATGGGCTGCGACAACTCGCCGGCGCCATCGGTGGAGGCCTTGTACTGCTTGCTCCAGCGGCCGATCTGGCGCTCGAAGTAGTTGCCGGGCTTGCCGTAGTCGCCCAGGCCGCGAGAGGCGAAGTCGACCGTATGCAGCGCCGCCATGACGCGGTTCATCTCGTCGTAGATCGCGGTGCGCTCGGCATTGGACATGCCGGGCAGCGTCTGGTCCCACAGTACGCGGCCCTGCATGCACTCCATGACGTAGAAGGCGCGGCCGATCACCGATTCGTCCTCGCACAGGGCCAGCATCTTCGGCACGGGCACATCGGAGCCTGCCAGGCCATGCATCACCTTGTATTCGCGCTCCACGGCATGGGCCGAGGGCAGCAGCTTGGCCACCGGGCCTGGCTTGGCGCGCATCACGTACTGACGGCCGGGCGTCAGCAGCTTGTACGTGGGATTGGACTGGCCGCCCTTGAACATCTCGATGCTCAATGGGCCCTTGAAGTCTTCCACGTGCGTGGTGAGCCAGGCTTCGAGAGCCTGCACGTCGACCGCATGCTGGGAGGACACCGCGCGGGTGCCGACGAAGGTGCTGAAGTCCTGGCTCATGTCTCTTGGCTTTTTCTTTGTTCTTGAAAGGGAGCGGGGCGGCCCTGTCGCGCCCCGCACGGCGCGCTCAGCTGTCCGCCTGCGAGATGCGGGTGAGCGCGTCGCGGTCCAGCACCACCAGCCCCGCCGGCTCGATGCGGATCGCGCCCTCGCGCTCCATCGTCTTGAGTTCCTGGTTGACGCGCTGACGCGAGGCACCCAGCAATTGCGCCAACTCTTCCTGTGCCAGCTGCAGGCCGATGCGCGTCTGGCTTCCGTCGGCCAGATTGGGGACGCCGTAGCTGCGCACCAGATGCACCAGCTGCTTGGCCAGCCGCGCCCGAAGGGGCAGGGTGTTCAGGTCTTCCACCAGGCCAAAGAGCGTGCGGATGCGTCGCGCCTGCAGGCGCATCAGCGCCTCGTACAACTCCACGTGGGCGGTGAGGATCTTGTTGAAGTCCGCACGTGCCACGCACAGGATGGTCGTGTCGCCATGCGCATAGGCGTCGTGCGTGCGCCGGTCGCCATCGAACATCGCGACGTCCCCGAACCAGATGCCCGGCTCGACGTACGTCAGCGTCACTTGCTTGCCCGAGACCGCCGTCGAACTCACACGCACCGCGCCCTTCGCACAGGCGATCCACTGGTCTGGCGGATCGCCCCGTGCGGCGATCAGGTCGCCGTCCTTGTAGCGTTTGACGAAGGCACATCGGAGGATGTCGTGACGGAGCGAAGGGGAGAGTGAAGTGAACCAGCGGCCACTGTTGATGGCTTCTCGTTCTTCGATGGTAAGAATGGGGTCATCCATGGCGTGTCGTTTGCGTGACTGGATCTTGCGGGCTTGTCGCAGGGGCGACCAGCATGCTCATTGGTAGTTCGGCGTGGTCTTGCCGAGGAAAGCGCCGATGCCGATGCCGGCGTTGGCATGGTGGAGGTTGCGCACGAAGTGTTCGCGCTCCTGGCCCAACTGCTCGCCGAGCGTGCGGCCCCGGGCCTCGCCCAGAAGCTCCTTGATGCTGGCCAGCGCATTGGGAGCACGGGCCTCCAGCTTCTGGGCAAGGGCCATCGCTTCGTCCAGCGCATTGCCGGTCTCGGTCAGCGTGTTGACCAGGCCGAGTTCGTGCAGGCGCGATGCGGTGATGCGCTCACCGTTCATCAGCCATTCGGTGGCCAGTTGTCGCGGCAGCCACTGCGCCAGATGCCAGCTGAGGCCACCATCGGGGGACAGGGCAACGTTGCTGTATGACGCCGCGAACACGGCATCGCGCGCCGAGATCACCAGATCGCACGCCATGGCCAACGAGAACCCCGCGCCGGCGGCGGCACCTTCCACGGCGGCGATCACCGGCTTCGGAAAACTGCGGATGGCCTCGATCCAGTTGTGCAGTGCGTCGATGCTTTCGGCCTGCACGCTGGGATCGCGCTCCCGGTTGGATTGCAGCCGCTGCAGTGACCCGCCTGCGCAAAACCAGCGGCCTTCGCCGACCAGCACCACGCAGCGTATTTCGGCATTGCTGCCAGCGCCGTACAGGGCCTCGACGCCGGCGGCATACATCTCGGGGCCGAGCGCGTTGCGCTGGGCAGGATTGGACAGGGTCAGCACCATCGTGCGGCCCTGCGTGGTGCTCTTCAATTCCGCGCTCATCGGGAAGGCTCCGTGGCAGCGTCGGGCCGGGGCGAAAGAGGCATGGCAGTTGTCTCCAGAAATACAAAAAACCCGGCGATTGTCATCGTCGGGAGGGTGTCGCAATGCGGGGGAAATGGCGTCGAGGCGAGGCCAATTGCGTCGGGATGCGGGGCGGAGGCGCCAGCCCTGTTAGAAATATGCATCTTGTTTGTTCATAAACGTCAGGGTGGTGTGAAAATATTTAAACCTTTTACTTCCCCTCGACGCCCCGCTGTGCCTCCGAAACCTGCATCGACTGCTTCGTTTGTACTCGGACTGGGGCTTGTGCTTCCCGTTGCCGCCTCGGCGTTGACGATCGGCCGGCCGGAAGGGGCGGTGTGGATCGGCAAGCCGCTCGATCTGCGCGTGCCCGTGCAACTGGAGGGCAGCGGCGGTGCGTGTCCCTCGGTCGGTGTGAAGCTGGGCGATGCCACGCTCTCCGACCGCGACTTCGGCACCACCGTGGAGCCGGGGCGTTCGCCGGACGCGCCCTGGCTGCGCATCCGCACCACCCGGCCGATCGACGAGCCGGTCATCACAGTGAATGTGCGTGTGGGTTGCGGCGCCACGATGGTGCGTGAGTTCGCGCTGCTGGCCGACCCGCCCCCGGTTTCGGCCATCGATGCCGACCGCGCCGAGCGAGCGTTGGGCGCGTCGCTGCCGCCCATGGGTGCTCAGCCGCCGCGCTCCGGGGCGCGCAGCACCGAGGGGCGCAGTGCCTCCACCGGCGCGCGCACGCGCGACACCGCACCGGCGCCACGTGCCGGTGGTGCGGTCCGGGCCGCACCGCGGACCCCCGCGGTCACCACCGGCGGACGGCTGCGTGTAGATGCGCTCGATCCCCGCGCAGCGGCTGCGGCCGCCGGTGCTGCCGGCATCGCTGCCGCGTCCGGCGCTGCAGACGACTACACATTGCCGCCCGCCTGGCTCAAGATCGCCACCCGGCTGAGGAACATCGAGGCCGGTGCCGTTGCGCCACTGCCTCAGGGTGGTGCGAGCGATGCCGCCGCCACGCCGGCCGGTGCGGCGAGCGCCCCCCAGGACGCGCAGTCCGCCGACCGCCAGAGCGCGGCGCTGCGCGCACAGATGGCCCAGCGCGACCGCACCATCGAAAGCCTCAGGACCGAGCTGGCGCAGGCCCGCGAGGCCGCCTCGGAAAGGCCGTGGTGGCTCTGGCCGTTGCTGCTGTTGCTGGCCGTGCTGCTCGCCGTGGCCGGCGTGCTGTGGCGCCGTGCCAGGCGCCAGGCGGCGGAGGCATCCTGGTGGCAGCCCAGCGAGGTGGAGCCGGATGCCGATCTGCCTGCGGATCCGCCAATCAAGCCCGCTGGCCTGGCAGCCGTCGCCGCTGCCGGCGATATCGCGGGCGCCGGTGCCACGCCTGCCCCCGTGGCGGTGGCGGCCGACCCGGGGCCGGACACCATTTCCACGCTTCCCCCGGATGGGCCCGAGCCGGTGAGCGCCGACAGACTGCTCGACGTGCAGCAGCAGGCCGAGTTCTGCCTGTCGCTCGGGCAGTTCGATCAGGCCGTCGGCGTGCTGGCCGATCACCTGGACGAGTACGGCGTCACCAGCCCGCTCATGTACATGGAACTGCTGCGGCTGTTGCATTCCCAGGGGCGCAAGGCCGATTACGACACCACACGGCGCGAATGCCGCAAGGCGCTGGGGCTCGAGTTGCCGGCCTATGACGACTTCCTGGACGAAGGTCGTTCGCTGGCGGCCTATCCCGAGGCGGTCGAGCGCATCGAGAAGGCGTGGCCGCGCCGGGAGGTGTTGGGCGTCATCGAAGGCTTCCTGTTCCAGGCCGTGGACTCGCAGGGCCGCTCGCCCTTCGACCTGCCCGCGTATCGTGAGCTGCTGGCCCTGTATGGCGCCGCCCAGGAGCGCATCGCGAACGGCAGCATGATGATGGCCAGCGATGCCGGGACGACCTCGGCGATGGGGTTGCTGGCGCCGATGGCCGTCTCGCAGCCGCCGACCGCGCCGCTGCCGCTGGCGGCGGGGACAGGCGGGGGCGCGGCGACTCCTGTCGTGGCAGGGCCGCCGCCCGGCACGATCGACTTCGACCTTTCAGACCTGGAAGCGTCGTCCATCGACACCATCCCCAAGGCGCTGAAGGGTCGCACGCTCCCCGCCGAGCCGGCGCCACCCGCCGCACACGAAGCCGATCCGGCGCTGACCGTGCCGAACGATTTCGACCCGGTGCCGCCGGACTTCCAGCTCTTCGATCCGGAACTCGAGGACAGCATCCGGCCGGGCGCGTCCATCAAGAAGCCGCCGACACCTTGAGCCTGGGTCGGCTGGGTCGGCCGGTCGCCCGCCCGCCGTGTCTCAGGCGGTAGCGCGGCCGCGTCGGCCCAGATTCAGGCTCAGCAGCATGGCGGCCACCAGGCACGCCAAGCCACACCAGTTCATCCACGAAGACGTGCCGCGGGCGAGCAGCCAGCCCCCCAGCCCTGCGCCTGCCGCCTGACCCATGTACATCGCGGAACTGTTGAGCGCGATGGACGCAGAGGCCAGCGTGGGGGCCAGCCCCACCAGCCTGGCCTGCTGCGACGAGTTGGCGGCGAAGCAGCCCAGGCCCCAGGGCAGCAGGACGGCCGTCAGCGCCGTCCAGCCCAAGGCCAGGCCCAAAGGCCACAACAGCAGGCTGACGCTGATCAGCGCCATCGCGAGCATCGCCATCCCGGCACTGCCCAACCGGTCCATGTAGCGCGTGGCCAGCAGATTGCCCACCACGCCGCACAGGCCAATCCATAACCAGATCAGGCTGAGTTCGCCTGGGCCCGCGTGCAGTCGCTGGACGAGCAGCGGCCCGAAATAGCTGAAGAGCACGAACTGCCCCGCTGCCTGAAGCAGCGTGATGCCCACGACGGGCATCAGGATCGGATGACGCAGCACCTGCAACCAGCCTTCGCGCGAAAGCGGGGCAGGCTTGACCCCGGCCGGCATGGTGCGCCAGACCCACAGGGCGCCAATCGCCGTCAGGGCGACGATGACGCCGAAGGCCGCGCGCCAGCCCCAATGCCCGCCGAGGTAGGCGGCCATCGGCAATCCGAGCACCGAGGCCAGGGACCATCCCAGGAAGATGAAGGCCACGGCCGCTGCGCGCCTGTGCGGTGGCACCAGCATGCCTACGCAAGCGGCCGCCTGGGGGGTGAAGACCGCGGGCGCGACCAGCGTGGCCATGCGGACAGGTAGCAGGGCGCCCAGCGTCGGCATCAGCGCAGACGCCAGGTGTCCAAGGGCAAACCAGGCCAGCGAGACGGCGAGGAGACGGCGTCTGTCCCAGCCCGCCACCAGGCCGGCCAGCAGCGGGGCGCCGACACACACCACCAATGCGCCGGCGGTAATCAACTGCCCCACCGCGGCGATGGAGGTCGAAAATGAAGCGGCCAACTCGGGCAGCGTGCCCGGCACCACCATCACGCCCGTGCCGATGGCGAAATTGCCGAAGAGCAAGGCCCACAGCGCCCCAGGCCAGGGCGCCTCGCGCCTCACCGGCGCACCTGCAGCGCCCCGGGATTGACGATGTTCGTGGGATTGCCGCGGATGAAGCTCACGACGTTGTCGAAGGCCTGGCCGAAGTAGAGCTCATAGCTCTCCTGCTCGACGTAGCCAATGTGCGGCGTGCAGATGCAGTTCTCGAGGCGCAGCAGCGCATGGCCTTGAAGGGGCGGTTCACTCTCGAAGACGTCGATGGCCGCCATGCCCGGCCGTCCACGGTTGAGTGCAGCGAGCAGGGCGTCGGACTCGACGAGTTCAGCCCGGCTGGTGTTGACGAACAGCGACGTCGGCTTCATGCGGGACAGATCCTCCAGCCTCACCAGACCGCGCGTGTCGTCATTCAGCCGAAGGTGCAGGGTGAGCACATCCGCCATCTCGAAGAGCGCCTCGCGGCTGGGCGCCGTCTGGAAGCCGTCGTTGCGTGCGCGCTCGCAGCTCGCGTCACGGCCCCAGATCACAACCTGCATGCCAAAGGCCTGTCCGTACCGCGCCACCAATTGGCCGATGCGGCCATAGCCCCAGATGCCGAGCGTCTTACCCTTGAGCACGGAGCCCAGGCCGAAATTGGGCGGCATCGACGCGGACTTGAGCCCGGACTGCTGCCACGCGCCGTGCTTGAGGTTGCTGATGTATTGCGGCAGGCGGCGCGTGGCCGCCATGATCAGTGCCCATGTGAGTTCGGCCGGTGCCAGGGGAGAGCCGGTGCCTTCGGCCACGGCCACGCCGTACTCGGTACATGCATTCACGTCCACATGACCACCCACGCGGCCCGTCTGCGAGATCAGCTTGAGGCGTGGCAGCTTCTCGACGAGCTGGCGGGAGATCTGGGTGCGCTCGCGGATCAGCACGATCACGTCCGCGTCCCGCAGCCTGACCGACAACTGCCCGATGCCCTTGACCGTGTTGGTGTAGACCTTGGCGGTGTAGGCGTCCAGCTTGGAGGCGCAGCGCAGCTTGCGTACGGCGTCCTGGTAGTCGTCGAGGATCACGATGTTCATGGCCGCCCATTTTGCCTCCGGCTCCGGCGGTCTTCCGCTCGTCCTCGAAAGGACGAGCGTCTGTCGCGCGACGTCAGTGCAGCGTGCTGCCAGATGGCCGGGCGGCTTCGCGCAATTCCCTCTCGACGAGGCGGTCGAGCTCGGCGCAGACGTCGGCCATGCGGCCGGCAATCACCAGTCTCGAACCGTGGGAGCGCTGCTCTCCCGGCTCCACCACCCGCACGACGCGCAGCGGGGGGCGCTCGGCTGCATCGCGCCGGCTGCTTGCGGCATGCCGCATCTCCCGGCCGGGGCGAGGGCGGACATTCACATAATGCAGCTCCGTTGCATTGAGTCCACTGCTGCGGCGGGCATCGGAGTGGCGGGCAACCCAGGACTGGATCGGGGCGAAAAGACTGGACAAGGCGAGCAGAGCGGTTCCCATGTTGAACTCCTGAGGATCGGAAGGGGTTTGGACACAGGCAGGATTGAGAAGCGAAGCCGACGCACCAGGGTGATGGCCATCCGGCCATACGCCCGCCACCTGGCGCGGCAGCAGCAAATGACGGTGGGGGCTACATCAGCATCGTGTTGCGGATCAGGCCGACGGCCAGGCCTTCGATCTCGAACGGCTCGCCGGGCTGGACGATGATGGTGGGGTAGTCGGGGTTCTCGGCATGAAGTTCGACCACGTCCTTGAGCCGCTTGAGCCGCTTGACGGTGACCTCGTCGCCCAGCCGGGCCACCACGATCTGGCCGTTGCGTGCCTCGCGGGTGCTTTGCACTGCAAGCAGGTCGCCGTCCATGATGCCGGCGTCGCGCATCGACATGCCGCGCACCTTGAGCAGGTAGTCGGGGCGATGCTGGAACAGCGTGCTTTCGACGTAATAGGTCTGGTCGACATGTTCCTGCGCCAGGATGGGAGCACCAGCGGCGACGCGGCCGATGAGCGGGAGGGACAGCTGCGACAGTCCAGGAATGGGCAGAGAGAACTGCGGCGTGCGGCTCTCCTGCAGGTTGCGCAGCGCCTCGCTCTTGAGCCGGATGCCACGCGAGGTGCCGCTCACCAGCTCGATGACGCCCTTTCGCGCGAGGGCCTGCAGGTGCTCTTCGGCAGCATTGGCGGACTTGAAGCCCAACTCGGCAGCAATCTCGGCGCGTGTCGGTGGCGCGCCCGTGCGAGCCATGGTGGCGCGGATCAACTCGAGAATCTGCTGCTGTCGGGCGGTAAGCTTGACCGACGCGGTGGGAGTGGGCACTTTGAGCATGTGTCTGCGGCTCCAGCGGTTGATGCACATACTGTGTGCATATCCAGTGTCTGTATTTTTAACCAGTTTTCAAACCGTTGACAAGTCCTCATCTCACCCCCGCCCATCTCTCCCGCGTCGTGGTGCTCGGCACCGGAGGCACGATTGCCGGACGTGCGGCGATTGCTGGCGACAACCTCGGCTACGTGGCCGGACAGGTGGAGGTCGGCGAACTCCTTGCGGACGTGCCGATTCCTGAAGGCATCACCTGGGCCGCCGAACAGGTGTGCAACCTCGACAGCAAGGACATGTCGCATGCGCACTGGCGGGCGCTGGCCTCCCGGTGCCAGCAACTGCTCGATGACCCAGGCGTGCGCGGCATCGTCATCACCCATGGCACGGACACGCTGGAAGAGACGGCGTTCTTCCTCGGCGAGGTGCTGATGGCGCACAAGCCTGTGGTGCTCACCTGCGCCATGAGGCCGGCGAGCTCCGCCGCCCCGGATGGCCCGCAGAACCTGCGAGACGCCTTGGCCGTGGCGGTGGCCGAACGCGCGCGGGGTGTGCTTGCGGTCTGCGCCGGCACCATCCATCGCGCCCGGCAGGCGCGCAAGGTGCACACCTATCGGCTCGATGCCTTTTCCTCGGGTGAAAGCGGACCGGTCGGCTTCGTGGAGGAGGGGCGCATTCGGCGCGTCTGTCCGTGGCCCGAGGTGCTGGCCCCGAGGCTTTCCGCACAGCGGCTGCCTGCCGCCGATCTCTGGCCTTCGGTGCAGATCATCACCAGTCATGCAGGGGCCGACACGGCATTGGTCGATGCGCTTGTCCAGGCCGGCGGCGTGGATGGCATCGTGGTGGCGGCGACTGGCAATGGCACAGTCCACGAGAGCCTCCAGGAGGCGCTCGCGAAGGCGCAGGCTGCGGGAATCGCCGTGGTACGTGCCACCCGCTGTGCGGACGGGGCGGTGCTGTCGAGTGGCGAGGATCGTTGTCCCCATGCCTTCGACCTGTCCCCGGTGAAGGCGCGCATCTCGCTCATGCTCCATCTGATGGACAGCCGCCATCGACCTGCATGAAGCAAAAAGGCCGGGCCTTGCGGCCGGCCTTTGGCGTGGGAATGCCGAGGGCGTAAGCCCCGGGGCGTGAGGGTCAGCCCTCGAGCGCAGCCATCGCGCGGCGTGTGATCTCGTCGACCGTGCCCACGCCGCTGATCGCGCGGTACTTGGGCGCGTTGACGGGGTCCTGCTCGGCCCACTTCGCGTAGTAGTCCACCAGCGGGCGCGTCTGCTGGCTGTAGACGTCGAGACGCTTGCGCACCGTCTCTTCCTTGTCGTCCTCGCGCTGGATCAGGTCTTCGCCGCTCACGTCGTCTTTGCCTTCGACCTTCGGCGGGTTGAAGCGCACGTGATAGGTACGGCCGGAGGCCGGGTGCGAGCGCCGACCGCTCATGCGTTCGATGATGTCGGAGAAGGGGACGTCGATCTCCAGCACATAGTCCAGCTTGACGCCGGCCGCCTTCATCGCATCGGCCTGGGGAATGGTGCGCGGAAAGCCATCGAACAGGAAGCCATTTGCGCAGTCGGGCAGTGCGATACGTTCCTTGACGAGGTTGATGATGAGGTCATCGCTCACCAGCGCCCCGGCGTCCATCACGGCCTTGGCCTGGAGTCCGAGCGGCGTGCCCGCCTTCACGGCGGCGCGCAGCATGTCACCGGTGGAGATCTGGGGAATGCCGAACTTCTGGCAGATGAAGGTGGCCTGTGTGCCTTTGCCGGCGCCCGGCGCGCCCAACAGGATGAGTCTCATGGTGTCCTCGGAAGCTTTTTATGGAAATCGTGTGGGCGAGCAGTGCCGGCTCCTCCGGGCGCGCCATCCCGGCGAGGATAGCATGCGCCCCCCGCACCGATGGGCGTCCGCCACCCCTTCAGAAATGCAGGCGCACGCGGGCCAGATCCTCGGGCGTGTCGACACCCGTGCCCGGTGCGTGCGGGGTCACGTGCACGGCGATGCGATGGCCATGCCACAGCACCCGAAGCTGTTCGAGCGATTCGACGCGCTCCAGCGGTGAAGCTGCCAAGCCCGGGAAGCTGCGCAGGAAGCCGGCGCGGTAGGCGTAGATGCCGATGTGGCGAAGCGCCGGGTGGTCCGCGGAAAGCCTGGGCGGCAACCCGCCGTCGCGCCAGAAAGGCAGGGGAGAACGGCTGAAGTAGAGCGCCTGCCCTGCCGCGTCGAGCACCACCTTCACGACGTTGGGGTTGACGAAGTCGGCCTCGTCCTCGATGGCGTGCGCCGCCGTGCCCATGGGCGTGTCCGGGCGGGCGGCCAGCGACTGGGCGACGGCGTCGATCAGGGTCTGGTCGATGAGCGGCTCGTCGCCCTGGACATTGACCACGATGGTGTCGTCGGCCAACCCGAGCAGGGTGCAGGCCTCGGCCAGGCGGTCACTGCCGCTGGGATGGTCGGCGCGGGTGAGCAGGGCCTGCACACCAGCTGCCTCGCAGGCCTGTACGATGCGCGGATCGTCGCAGGCCACGCACACGGTGCTGGCGCCCGAACGTGCGGCTTGCTGCGCCACTCGCACCACCATCGGGAGGCCGCCGATATCCGCCAGGGGTTTATCGGGCAGGCGCGTCGACTTCATGCGCGCCGGAATCAGGACGGTGAAGCTCACAGGCCGAGTTCTTCGTCCGTGAGCGGGCGCGCCTCGTTTTCGAGCATCACAGGAATGCCATCGCGCACCGGGTAGGCGAGGCGTGCACTGCGCGACCACAGTTCCTGACGCGCGGCGTCCCATTGCAGCGGTCCCTTGGTGACCGGGCAGACCAGCAGTTCAAGCAGCTTCGGATCCATCGAGGGATGATAGCCGCGCGTCGAGGGCCTCGAAGAAGGCCGGCTCGATGGAGAACTCCAGCGGCACGGCCAGCGCCGAGGGCGCGCGTGTCCAGAGTTTGGCCGCATCCTTTTCCGTGCAGAGCAGCTGCACGCCCTCGGGCGGTGCCCAGTCCGTGTAGTCATGGTGATCCGGCAGCGCGATGCAGCGCTGCAGTCGCAGGCCCTGCGCCCGCAGCATGTCGAAGAAACGCTGGGGCTGGGCGATGCCCGCGACTGCCACCAGATCGTCCCGCGCCGCCAGTTCGGGCAGGAGCACGGGCTGCTTCCGCTGGTCAAGCGCGTGCGCTGCCAGCGCCCGATGTCCGCGGAAGCCCGCGAAGGCCGGTTGCTCGCCGGTGTGCAGCACCAGATCGCACTGGCGCGGCCAGGGCTCGCGCAGCGGGCCTGCCGGCAGCAGCCAGCCGTTGCCGACGCCGCGGTCGTCGAACACGCAGATCTCCACATCGCGGGCCAGCGGCAGGTGCTGCAGACCATCGTCGGCGACGATGAGGCGGGTGTCCGGGTGCAGCGCCAGGAGCCGGCGCCCGGCGGCCACCCGGTCGGCATCGACCACCACGGGCGCGCCAGTCGCGCGATGAATCAGCAGAGGTTCGTCCCCCACGTCGCGCGGATCGCTGTCGGCGTGGACGACCTGCCCCTCCCGCGTGCGCCGCCCATGTCCTCGGGAGATGACGCCAACCGACCAGCCCTGGGCCTGCGCATGCCGGACCAGCGACACCACCACGGGTGTCTTGCCTGCGCCGCCTGCCACCACGTTGCCGACCACGACAACGGGCACGGGCAGCCGGTGCACCGTACGCCAGCCACGGGCATACGCCTGCCGCCGAACGGCTGCAAGCAGGCCGAAGAGCCACGCCAGCGGCCGGAGCATCCAGGCCCGTGCGCCGCGGCGCTCCCAGACGTCGGCCGTCAGCACGTCAGCGGGCCGCCTTGCCCGAGGTCTGCGTCGCAAAGGTGATCTGCATCAGCCCCGCACGCCGCGCCGCCTCCATCACGGTGATGACCGACTGATGGGCGGCGGCGGCATCTGCGCTGATGATGAGGATCGGCGCCGGAGCGCCGGCGTCGACCTTGGCGAGCGGCGCGAGGGCGCTGGCCAGGGCCTCCACGCTGCGGTCCGGCAGTGCCTGCCGGTCGACGGCATACCGGCCGTCCGCCGCCACCGCCACCACGATCTCGCGCGGGCGGGTGGTGGCCGTCTCGGCGTCGGCCGTGGGCAGTCGGACTTCCATCTCGGTGAACCGGTTGTAGGTGGTCGACAGCATCAGAAAGATCAGGATCACCAGCAGCACGTCGATGAAGGGGATCAGGTTGATCTCCGGCTCGTCGCGTGACGCGGCCCGCAGTTGAATCCGTCCGCTGCGGCGACTCCCCGGCGCGGAGGCGGGGCGGGCGCCCCCCGGCAGGGGCGCGCTCATGGGCGGGGGGCCGCCCGCAACCCGGCCAAGTGTTGGGCGAAGCGCTCGCCGGCCAGTTCGAGGTGCAGCAGATAGCCGTCGACGCGGCTGCGGAAGTAGCGCCAGAAGATCAGCGTGGGCACCGCCACGATCAGGCCGAAGGCCGTGTTGTAGAGCGCGATGGAGATGCCGTGCGCCAGTTGCGCCGGATTGCCGGCCGCGCCGGTTCCCGGTGCCTGCGAGCCGAAGATCTCGATCATGCCGATGACGGTGCCCAGCAGGCCGAGCAGTGGCGCCGCCGAGGCAATGGTGGCGAGCGCCGGCAGATAGCGTTCGAGCCGGTGGGCGATCGCCCGGCCCGAGGTCTCCATGGCCGTGCGCGCTTCATCCGCCGGATGGCCCGCGCCGGCCTGGGCGGCACGGAAGCCGCTGGCGAGCATCTCGCCCAGCGCCGAATTCCTTTCCAGCTTGGCGATCACGTCGGCGGGAGGAATGCCGTCCTGGGAAACGGCGATGGCCTCGTTGAGCAACTGCGGTGGAAGCACCTTGGCCGCCTTGAGGCTGACGGAGCGCTCGATGACGAGCGCAGTGGCGATGATCGAGCACAAAAGCAGCGGCACGATGGGCCAGCCTGCGGCGACTAAGATCGAAAACAAGGTTCCTCCTGCGTGGTCGCGAAGCGCTGCCCAACAGCCGAAAATTATGACCGAATGTTTCTCGCGACCCGGGGCGTCTGCGCTGCAGCCGCCCACATTTTCTGTGGATAACTTTGTGGCTAACCCTGCGGGCAACGTTGGCGCGCCCAGCATTGACGGGCCCGGCGTCAGGACGATCAGATTTTGAGCAGTCGTTTTTCTTTCTCCATCAAGCACTTGCACCACAAACCGTGGCTCTCCAGTGGCATGCGCCGCACGCGCGTCAGTGCCCGCGGTACTTGTGGAAGACGCAAGGCGGCGGGCCATGGCTGAAGGCTTGGGCATCCAGCCGCGCGTGTGGGCTGTGGGGGCGCTGTGCCGGGCCGCGGCGGACGCGCTCGATGCGCGCTTCAACCCGGTGGCGGTGCAGGGAGAGGTGAGCGGCTTTTCTCGCGCCACCAGCGGCCATTGCTATTTCTCGCTGAAGGATGGCCAGGGGCAGGTGCGCTGCGCCATGTTCCGCCGTGCAGCATCGTTGGTCGACTTCGATGTGCGCAATGGCGATCTTGTCGAGTTGCGCGGACGGCTGACGGTGTACGAAGCCCGCGGCGACCTGCAACTGGTGGTGGAGAGCCTGCGCAGGGCGGGCCAGGGCACGTTGTTCGAGCAGTTCGTGCAGCGCAAGGCGAAGCTGGAGGCCGAGGGGCTGTTCGAACCCTTGCGCAAGCGACGGTTGCCGATGTTTCCCGCCCGCATCGGGCTGGTCACTTCCCTCGGTGCGGCGGCCTTGCACGATGTGGTGACTGCGCTGCGCCGACGCGCCCCGCATGTGGAGGTGGTGGTGGCGCCAGCGGCCGTGCAGGGCGGCCAGGCGCCGGGCGAACTGGTCGCTGCCCTGTCGGCCTTGCAGGAGATCGAACCGCGGCCCGATGCCATCCTGCTGGTGCGGGGCGGCGGCTCGCTGGAAGACCTGTGGGCATTCAACGACGAGCAACTGGCGCGCGCCATCGTGGCCAGCTTTGTGCCTGTGGTCGTCGGCGTGGGACATGAGACGGACTTCACCATCGCCGACTTCTGCGCCGACCTGCGCGCACCCACGCCGACCGCCGCCGCCGAACTCGTCGCGCCTTCGCGCGATGGCTGGCTCCAGGGGCTGGATGCGCTCGAAGACGATCTGCGAGATGCTTTGCAAGGCCGGCTGGACCGGCTGTCGCAGCGGCTCGACCAGGCTGCCTCCCGGCTTGGCCGACCCTCCGGGCTCGCGGCGCGGCAGCAGGCGGTGCTGGCGCAGTGGGACCAGCGTCTGCATCGCGCCACCACCGCGTGGCTGCATCAGGCGCAGCGTCGGCTCGATGCCGCTGAAGGGCGATGGCCCGCCGCGGGTCGGGCCAGCTTGCGCAACCGTTCTGATCGGCTGGAGCGTGCTGCGTTGCGTCTCCAGATGCTCGACCCTGCGGTGGTGCTCCAGCGGGGCTATGCCTGGCTGACGGATGCCAAGGGACGCACCGTGACCCGCGTGGCCCAACTGCGTCCGGGCGAATCCGTGAACGCCACACTGGCGGATGGCACGGCCAACCTGCAGGTCATCACCCTCCAGCAAGGGACGTCGTCCGACGCAGGCAGCGGCAATCCTTCCTAGAATCCCACGGTTTCTGTCAACCAACCCACGAACGAGCTTCACATGGAACATGTTCTGCCTCCCCTGCCGTACGCGATGGACGCGCTGGCCCCCGAGTACTCCAAGGAAACGCTGGAGTACCACTACGGCAAGCACCACAACGCCTATGTGGTGAACCTGAACAACCTGCAGAAGGGCACCGAATTCGAGAGCATGACGCTCGAAGAAATCGTGAAGAAGTCCAGCGGCGGCATCTACAACAACGCCGCGCAGATCTGGAACCACACCTTCTTCTGGAACTGCATGAAGCCGCAAGGCGGCGGCGCCCCTTCTGGCGCGCTGGCCAAGGCCATCGAGGCCAAATGGGGCAGCTACGACGCCTTCAAGGAAGCCTTCGTCAAGTCCGCCGTCGGCAACTTCGGCTCGGGCTGGACCTGGCTGGTGAAGAAGGCCGACGGCTCCGTCGACATCGTCAACACGGGCGCCGCCGGTACGCCCCTGACGACCGAAGACAAGGCGCTGCTGACCGTCGACGTCTGGGAGCACGCCTACTACATCGACTACCGCAATCTGCGTCCCAAGTTCGTCGAGACCTTCCTGGCCAAGCTGGTCAACTGGGAATTCGCCGAAAAGAACTTCGCCTGATCGTCGGGTGAGGACGGCCCGCCGGTCCTATGCTGGCGGGCTGCAAAGAAAAAGGCAGCATGGATCCCCGTGCTGCCTTTTTCTTTGGTGCGCGGCCACCTCCGAGAGGAGGCAGCGGCCGCAACGCCTCAGACCACCTTGGCGATGCTCGCGCAGACGTGGTCGATGTTCTTGCTGTTGAGTGCGGCCACGCACATGCGGCCCGTGTCGGTGCCGTAGACGCCGAACTCGTTGCGCAGGCGCACCATCTGGTCCTTGGTCAGGCCCGAGTAGCTGAACATGCCGATCTGACTGGTGATGAAGCTCATGTCCTGCTCCACGCCGGTGGCCTTCAGGCCGTCCACCAGCTTCTGGCGCATGGCCTTGATGCGCACGCGCATCTCGCCCAGCTCCTTCTCCCACAGGGCGCGCAGCTCGGGGTTGCCCAGCACAGCCGCCACGACGGCGCCACCGTGCGTCGGCGGGTTGCTGTAGTTGGTGCGGATCATGATCTTCAG
Source organism: Pseudacidovorax sp. DMC4 (assembly GCF_056314265.1). NCBI lineage: Bacteria > Pseudomonadati > Pseudomonadota > Betaproteobacteria > Burkholderiales > Comamonadaceae > Pseudacidovorax > Pseudacidovorax sp. DMC4. The sequence continues at coordinate 392,980 of NZ_JBQUYR010000002.1, forward strand.
CTGCGACAGCACGCGCGCTGCTTCTTCCTTGTTCTCGCACAGCACCGACAGGGCGCCCACGCGCTCGCCGTACAGGCTGAAGCTCTTGGAGAAGGAGGTCGAGACGAAGAAGGTCAGGCCGGCGGCCACGAACTTGCCGATCACGGCGCCGTCCTCGGCAATGCCGTAGCCGAAACCTTGGTAGGCCATGTCCAGGAAGGGCGTCAGCTGGCGGGCCTTGACCACCTCGACCACCTGGTCCCACTGCGCGGGCGTGAGGTCGTAGCCGGTCGGGTTGTGGCAGCAGGCATGCAGCACGACGACGGTGCCGGCGGCCGCGCCTTGCAGGGCGGCCAGCATGCCGTCGAAGTCGATACCGCGCTTGGCGGCGTCGTAGTAGGCGTAGGTGCCGACCTCGAAGCCGGCCTGAGTGAATAGCGCGCGGTGGTTTTCCCAGCTCGGGTCGCTGATCAGCACTTTGGCCGACGGCGAAAGCTTCTTGAGGAAGTCGGCGCCGACCTTCAGGCCGCCCGTGCCGCCCAGGGCCTGGATGGTCGCCACGCGGCCGGAGTTGACTGGCTCGCTGTCGGCGCCGAACACCAGGGCCTTGACGGCGTTGTCGTAGGCGGCGATGCCGTCGATGGGCAGGTAGCCGCGGGCCGAGGGGGCCTTCATCATGTCGGCCTCGGCCTTCTTGACGCATTCCAGCAGCGGCAGCTTGCCGTTGTCGTCGTAGTACACGCCCACGCCCAGGTTGACCTTGTTGGGGTTGGTGTCGGCGGCGAATTGTTCGTTCAGACCCAGGATGGGGTCGCGCGGCGCCATCTCGACGGCGGAGAAGAGAGACATGGAGAAAGTCCTTTGGATGCTGGGGCGAGCCTCGCGGCCGGCGAGGCTGGGTGCAGAACCGGGCATCGCCTTTGGGGTAGCCTTGCCGGTTCGCTTGGAATTTTACCGGCCGCCCCACAGTTGGACTGCTGCCCCGGAGCCTCATCACCATGACCGCAGACCTTCAGACCGCCGACGATGCCGCCGCGCCGCGCCAGGGCGAATTCGTCCGCTACCCCGATTCGCCCTTCGAGCTGTTCCAGCCCTATCCGCCCGCTGGCGATCAGCCCAAGGCCATCGAGCAGTTGGTCGAGGGCATTCAGGACGGCGAGGTCTTCCAGACGCTGCTGGGCGTGACGGGCTCGGGCAAGACCTACACCATGGCCAACGTCATCGCGCGCCTGGGCCGGCCGGCCATCGTATTCGCACCCAACAAGACGCTCGCGGCGCAGCTGTACAGCGAGTTCCGCGAGTTCTTCCCGAAGAACGCGGTGGAGTACTTCGTCAGCTACTACGACTACTACCAGCCCGAGGCCTATGTGCCGCAGCGCGACCTGTTCATCGAAAAGGACTCGTCGATCAACGAGCACATCGAGCAGATGCGCCTGTCGGCCACCAAGAGCGTGTTGGAGAGGCGGGACGTGGTGATCGTGGCGACGGTGAGCGCCATCTACGGCATCGGCGCCCCGGAGGACTACACCGAGATGCGCTTCATCATGCGCGTGGGCGACAAGATCGGCCAACGCGACGTGATCGGCCGGCTCATCCGCATGCAGTACACGCGCAACGAGCAGGACTTCTCGCGCGGCGCCTTTCGGGTGCGCGGCGACACCATCGACGTGTTCCCGGCCGAGCACAGCGAGCTGGCCATCCGCATCGAGCTGTTCGACGACGAGATCGAGAGCCTGTCGCTGTTCGACCCGCTCACCGGCCGTGTGCGGCAGAAGATTCCGCGCTTCACCATCTACCCGTCCAGCCACTACGTCACGCCGCGCGACAAGACATTGCGCGCGGTCGACACCATCAAGCTGGAGCTGGCCGACCGCGTGAAGGAACTCGTCGGCGCCGGCAAGCTGGTGGAGGCGCAGCGCCTGGAGCAGCGCACTCGCTTCGACCTGGAGATGCTGGCCGAGATCGGCCACTGCAAGGGCATCGAGAACTACACGCGCCACCTGTCCGGCGCCGCGCCCGGCGACCCGCCGGCCACGCTGACGGACTACCTGCCCAAGGACGCACTGATGTTCCTGGACGAAAGCCACCAGATGATCGGCCAGCTCGCCGCCATGTACAACGGCGACCGGGCGCGCAAGACCACGCTGGTGGAATACGGCTTTCGGCTGCCATCGGCGCTGGACAACCGGCCGCTCAAGTTCGAGGAATTCGAGCGCCGCATGCGCCAGTGCATCTTCGTCTCGGCCACGCCCGCTGCCTACGAGCAGGAGCATGCCGGTCAGGTGGTCGAGCAACTGGTGCGGCCGACCGGCCTGATCGATCCCGAGGTCGAGGTGCGCCCCGCCACCCATCAGGTGGACGACGTGCTGGGCGAGATCCGCATCCGCGTCGAGAAGAACGAGCGCGTGCTGATCACCACGCTGACCAAGCGCATGGCGGAGCAGCTCACCGAGTACCTGAGCGACAACGGCGTGAAGGTTCGCTATCTGCACAGTGACGTGGACACCGTGGAGCGGGTGGAGATCATCCGCGACCTGCGCCTGGGCAGCTTCGACGTGCTGGTGGGCATCAACCTGCTGCGCGAGGGCCTGGACATTCCCGAGGTGTCGCTCGTTGCCATCCTCGATGCGGACAAGGAAGGCTTCCTGCGCGCCGAGCGCAGCCTGATCCAGACCATCGGCCGCGCCGCGCGCAATCTGCACGGCAAGGCCATCCTGTATGCCGACATCATCACGGCGTCGATGAACAAGGCGATCGGCGAGACGCAGCGCCGCCGCGAGCGGCAGATCGCCTTCAACGAAGCCAATGGCATCGTGCCGCGCAGCATCGTCAAGCAGGTGCGCGAGCTGATCGACGGCGTCTACGGCGAGAAGTCGGCCAAGGAGGCGGGCAAGCGCGAGGTCGAACGCGCCCGCGTCGAGGACATGAGCGAGCGCGACGTGGCGAAGGAAATCAAGCGGCTGGAAAAGCAGATGCTCGAGCACGCCCGCAACCTCGAGTTCGAGAAGGCGGCCCGGGTGCGCGACCAGTTGGCGCTGCTGCGCGAGCAGGCGTTCGGCGCCGCCGGAAGCGACAACATCGCGGTGCTTCCGGTTGGCGGACGCAAGTAAGAGGAAAAACCCGAGTTATCCCGAGCACGGCTCGGGGTTTCTGTTATACTTGAGCGAAACACTCAAGAACAAAGAACTTCGCGATGAAGGGCCGGCTCCTACCTTTCGATGGGTGGGATGCCGGGCAGGGCGGAGACGGGCGCCACCGGATCCTGTGGATCCCAGGTGTTGTTTAACGGTAAGCCAACTGAAGGAGCTTGCGATGCGTCTCACTACCAAAGGCCGTTTTGCGGTCACCGCCATGATCGACCTGGCATTGCGCCAGAACTCCGGTCCGGTCACGCTGGCCGCAATCAGCCAGCGGCAGCAGATTTCGCTGTCCTATCTGGAACAGCTGTTCGGCAAGCTCCGTCGCCATGAGCTGGTGGAATCCACCCGCGGCCCCGGCGGCGGTTATTCGCTGGGTCGCAAGGCGGCCGACATCACCGTCGCCGACATCATCGTATCGGTGGACGAACCGATCGACGCCACCCACTGCGCCGGCAAGGAAAATTGCATGGGCGAAGCCGGCCGCTGTATGACGCATGAGCTGTGGGCCTCGCTCAACCAGAAGATGGTCGAGTTCCTGGATTCTGTCACGCTGCAGAAGCTGGTGGACGACCAGATCGCCAAGGGCGTGCAGGTCGAGAACAAGCCGGCCGTCAAGCGGGCGATCTCGAGCCAGCCGGTGGTCAAGCCGATCCGGGTGAATGCGCCCAACTCGGTGTTCGCCCTCGGCAACGCCTTCGCCAAGTCCTGATGCACGGCGGGCGAGCCGCGGCGGCCTGTCGCTGCCGGCTCCTCCGTTCGTGATTGTTTCCGTATCCACGCCAGCACGAGCGAGCCATGGACGTCACTCCTCATTTCCCGATCTATCTTGATTACGGCGCAACCACGCCGGTCGACCCGCGCGTGGTCGACGCCATGATCCCCTGGCTGCGTGAGCATTTCGGCAACCCCGCTTCGCGCAGCCATGCGTGGGGCTGGGAGGCGGAAGAGGCGGTGGAAAAGGCCCGCGGCGACGTCGCCGCCCTGATCAATGCTGATCCGCGCGAGATCATCTGGACCTCCGGTGCCACCGAGTCCGACAACCTGGCGCTGAAGGGCGCAGCCCACTTCTACAAGGAAAAGGGCAAGCACCTCATCACCGTCAAGACCGAGCACAAGGCGGTGCTGGACACCATGCGCGAGCTGGAGCGCCAGGGCTTCGAGGTGACCTACCTCGACGTCGAGGAAAACGGCTTGCTCGACCTGGACAAGTTCAAGGCCGCCATCCGCCCCGACACCATCCTGGCGAGCGTGATGTTCGTCAACAACGAGATCGGCGTGGTGCAGGACATGGTCGCGCTGGGCAACGCCTGCCGCGAGAAGGGCGTGATCTTCCACGTCGATGCGGCGCAAGCCACCGGCAAGGTCGAGATCGACGTCACCCAGCTGCCCATCGACCTGATGAGCCTGGCTTCGCACAAGACCTATGGCCCCAAGGGCATCGGGGCGCTCTACGTTCGCCGCAAGCCGCGCGTGCGCCTGGAGGCGCAGATGCACGGCGGCGGCCACGAGCGCGGCATGCGGTCGGGCACGCTGCCCACCCACCAGATCGTGGGCATGGGCGAGGCCTTCCGCATCGCCAAGGAAGAGATGGCGCAGGACCTGGCCAAGGCCCGCGCGCTGCAGAAGCGGCTGATCGACGGCCTGTCCGACATCGAGCAGGTGTTCATCAACGGCGACCTGGAGCGCCGGGTGCCGCACAACCTGAACATCAGCTTCAACTTCGTCGAAGGCGAGTCGCTGATCATGGGCATCAAAGGCCTTGCGGTGTCGTCGGGTTCGGCCTGCACCTCGGCCAGCCTGGAGCCGAGCTACGTGTTGCGCGCCCTGGGTCGCAGCGACGAGCTGGCCCACAGCAGCCTGCGCATGACCATCGGCCGCTTCACGACCGAGGAAGAAATCGACGTCGCCATCGCGTCCATCCGCCACAACGTCGCCAAGCTGCGCGAGTTGAGCCCGCTGTGGGAGATGTACAAGGATGGCGTCGACCTGAGCACGATCCAGTGGTCGGCCCACTGAATCCACCAAGAAAGAAGAGGACCCCATGGCTTATTCGGACAAGGTCATCGACCACTACGAAAACCCCCGCAACGTCGGCTCCTTCGACAAGGGCGACGACACCGTCGGCACCGGCATGGTGGGTGCGCCCGCCTGCGGCGATGTGATGAAGCTGCAGATCAAGGTGAATCCGCACACCGGCGTCATCGAGGACGCGCGCTTCAAGACCTATGGCTGCGGCTCTGCCATCGCATCGTCGTCGCTTGTCACGGAGTGGGTGAAGGGCAAGACGCTCGACGAGGCCGCCTCGCTCAAGAACGCGCAGATCGCCGAAGAGCTGGCGCTGCCGCCGGTCAAGATCCACTGCTCGATCCTGGCGGAAGATGCCATCAAGGCCGCCGTGAACGACTATCGCGCCAAAGTTGGCGCGAAGACCGGCGCCGAAGCCCTCGCCTCGTGACTGGAGCTTCAACCGCAATGGCGATCACGCTGACCGAAGCTGCGGCGCGCCATGTCTCCCGCTACCTGAGCAAGCGTGGCAAGGGCATCGGCGTGCGACTGGGGGTCAAGACCACGGGCTGCTCCGGTCTTGCCTACAAGCTGGAGTACGTGGACGAGTCGGCGCCGGAGGATGTCATCTTCGAGGAGCATGGCGTCAAGGTGCTGGTGGATCCCAAGAGTCTGGCCTACATCGATGGCACGGAGCTGGATTTCGTGCGCGAAGGGCTGAACGAAGGCTTTCGCTTCAACAACCCGAACGAGCGCGACCGTTGTGGTTGCGGTGAGAGCTTCCGCGTCTGATTGCGACTCGGAAGGAGCGGGGCCGCCACCCGAAAGGGCTTGGCGGCTTTTTCTTGGCAGCACGAGGAATGGCCCATGCAATTGACCGACGATGACTTCACGCTGTTCGCGGTGCGGCCCACGTTCGGGCAGGACCGGGGTGCATTGGATGCGCGCTGGAAGGAATTGCAGCGCGAGGCGCATCCTGATCGCTTCGCGGCGCAGGGCACGGCGGCGCAGCGACTGGCCATGCAATGGTCCGTGCGCATCAATGAGGCCTATCAGCGACTGAAGGATCCGTTGAGCCGTGCGGCCTACCTGTGCGAAATGAACGGCGCGCCTGTGCAGGCCGAGAACAACACGGCCATGCCGGCGGACTTCCTCATGCAGCAGATGAGCTGGCGCGAGGAGTTGGAAGAAGCAGGCGACGCGTCGGCGCTCGATGCCTTGCAGCAGCAGGTGCAGTCCGCCCGCGCTCGCGCCCTCTCCAGCCTGGACTGGCTGATCGACGAGAAGGGCGACTACCCCGCCGCAGCGCAGCAGGTCAGAGCCCTCATGTTCATCGAACGCTTTTCGACAGAACTCGATGAGCGGCTCGACCGGCTGGGACAATAGTTTTCTCCATGGCACTTCTTCAGATCTCCGAACCCGGCCAGGCGCCGGACCCGCATCAGCGGCGCATCGCGGTCGGCATCGACCTGGGCACCACCCATTCGTTGGTTGCCTCGGTGCGCAACGGCGTCGCCGAATGCCTGCCCGACGAGCAGGGCAGGGTGATCCTTCCATCGGCGGTGCGCTACCTGGATGCGCAGCGGCGGCAGATCGGCTTTGCGGCCCTGGATGCGCGCGCTTCGGATCCGGCCAATACCGTCACTTCGGCCAAGCGGCTCATGGGCCGCGGGCTGGGCGACATCGCCAACCGGTCTGCCATGCCCTACACGCTCCTCGATGAGGGCGGCATGGTGAAGGTGCAGACCGTCGCCGGCCCCAAGTCGCCCGTGGAGGTGAGCGCGGAGATCCTGGCCACGCTGCGCTACCGCGCAGAAGACACCTTCGACGGCGACCTGTACGGCGCGGTCATCACCGTGCCGGCCTATTTCGACGAGGGCCAGCGACAGGCCACCAAGGATGCCGCGCAACTGGCAGGGCTCAATGTGCTGCGCCTGATCAGCGAGCCCACCGCCGCTGCCATCGCCTATGGGCTCGACAACGGCAGCGAGGGTGTCTATGCCGTCTACGACCTGGGTGGGGGCACCTTCGACATCTCGGTGCTGCGGCTGACGCAGGGCGTGTTCGAGGTCATTGCCACCGGCGGTGACTCGGCCCTGGGCGGCGACGACTACGACCATGCGCTGGCAGACCTGGTGAGCCAGCGCCTGGGACGGGTTCCGGGCAACGACGAGGAGCGGGCACGGATGCTGGTTGCCGCGCGTCACTGCAAGGAGGCCTTGACCGGTGCCGACACGGCGCCGCTCACGGTCGAACTGGCAGGTGCGACACATGAGCTGACCATCACGCGCACCGACTTCGACGCCGCCACGCAGCCCCTGACGCAGCGTACCCTCGCGGCCGTGCGCAAGGCGCTGCGCGATGCACGGCTGGCGCCGAACGAATTGCAGGGCATCGTGCTGGTGGGTGGCGCCACGCGCATGCCGCAGATCCGGCAGGCCGTGGGCGATTTCTTTGGGCGTCCGCCGCTCACCAACCTCAACCCGGACGAGGTCGTGGCGCTCGGCGCGGCGATCCAGGCCAATCAACTGGCTGGCAACGATGGCGCGGGCAACCTGCTGTTGCTGGACGTGATCCCGCTGTCGCTCGGCCTCGAGACCATGGGCGGACTGGTGGAGCGCATCGTGCCGCGCAACACAACCATCCCCACCGCGATGGCGCAGGACTTCACCACCTACCAGGACGGCCAGACTGCGCTGGCGCTGCATGTGGTGCAGGGCGAGCGCGATCTGGTTGCCGACTGCCGCAGCCTGGCGCGCTTCACGCTGCGTGGCATTCCGCCGATGGCGGCCGGCGCCGCGCGCATCCGCGTGACCTTCACCGTGGATGCCGACGGCCTGCTTTCCGTTTCCGCCAAGGAGCAGAGCAGCGGCGTCGAGGCCAGCGTCACCGTCAAGCCTTCCTATGGCCTGTCGGACGACCAGATCGCCACCATGCTGCAGGAGGGCTTTGCGACCGCGCAAGCCGACATGCAGCAGCGCGCGTTGATCGAGGCGCGCGTCGAGGCCGACCGCATGTTGCAGGCGACCCGCACCGCACTGGCAGCCGACGGCGCGCTTCTGAGCGCGCCGGAGCGTCAGACCATCGATCAGTTGCTGGACGCCTTGGCTGCCGTGCGTGATGGCGACGACAAGTCGGCCATCACCGAGGCCACCGAGGCGCTGGCCCATGGCACTGAGGCCTTCGCCGCGCAACGCATGAACAAGGGCATCGCCCAGGCGCTGGCGGGCCGCAGCATCGAATCCGTTTGATACCCATGCCCATCATCAAGATCCTTCCCCACGCCGAGTACTGTCCGCAGGGCACCGAGATCCAGGCGCCGGCAGGCACCTCCATCTGCGAAGCGCTGCTCGAAAACGGCATCGAGATCGAGCATGCCTGCGAGATGAGCTGCGCCTGCACGACGTGCCATGTGATCGTGCGAGAAGGCCTCGCTTCTCTGAACGAGGCCGAGGAAGAAGAGGAAGACCTGCTCGACCGTGCCTGGGGCCTGACGCCGCAGTCGCGCCTGTCGTGTCAGGCGATCCTGGCGCAGAAGGATCTGGTCGTGGAGATTCCCAAGTACACGATCAACCACGCCAAGGAAAACCACTGACTATGGCGGCGTCTTCCAACCCCGGGATGCCCTGCAAGGAGAGTGCATGTCGCGCCTGATCGTCCTCGACACGGAGACCACCGGCCTGTCGGCGGAGAACGGCGACCGGGTGATCGAGCTGGGTTGCGTCGAACTGGTCAACCGCAAGCTGACCGGCAACGACCTGCATCTGTACTTCAACCCGGAACGCGAGAGCCACGAGGATGCGCTCCGGGTCCACGGGTTGACCACCGAGTTCCTGCGCGACAAGCCCAAGTTCGCCACCATGGCGCGCGACGTGGTGGAGTACCTGCGCGGGGCCGAACTGATCATCCATAACGCGGCCTTCGACGTTGGCTTCCTCAACAAGGAATTCGAGCGGGCGGGCCTGCAACCGTTGCGCGACTACGTGGCCGAGGTGACCGACACCCTGGTCATGGCCAAGCAACTCTTCCCCGGCAAGCGCAACTCGCTCGATGCGTTGTGCGATCGCTTCGGCGTGGACCGGTCGAACCGGACCTTCCATGGCGCCAAGCTCGACGCGCAGTTGCTGGCCGACGTCTACATCAATCTCACGCGCGGCCAGGACGCGCTGCTGATCGACATCGACACGGGCGAAAGCGAGGAGCAGGGCATCGTCGTCGATGTGGATCTGCGCCAGTTCAGCCTGCCTGTGCTGGCCGCGACCGTGGACGAACTCGCTTCGCATGAGCAGGCGTTGCTCGACCTGGACAAGGCCAGCGGCGGAAAAACCATCTTTCGGTTGCAAGATCAAAAAAGCATGGCATAATCTAAGGCTTCGCGCAGCACTGCACGAAACTGAAGGAAAAGACGAAAGTCTTTCTCCTCGGGCGGTTAGCTCAGGGGTAGAGCACAGCATTCACACTGCTGGGGTCGGGGGTTCAAAGCCCTCACCGCCCACCACCATTCCAAGAAAACGCCACCATCCGGTGGCGTTTTTTTCGTCCGTATCACTGCGGTGGTGTGTCTCCATCGGCGGGGCGTGACACGCTCAAGCCCTCCTTTGGGGGCGAATGGCGGGACAATGGGCCTCTGGGTTTCAAGCCCGGCTTCCCATGCCCATGCGCCGATTCGTTTCCGAAAACTTCCTGGACCTGTTGCTCGATGCCGTCTGTGCGGTCACGCCGTCGGGTGACTTCGTTTTCGTGAACGCGGCGTTCGAGCGAATCTTCGGCTACGGCACGCAAGAGGTCGTGGGTCGGAACATGATGGAGTTCGTGCATCCGGATGATCGGGCGCCCACCCTGGAGGCCGCCCGTCGGGTGATGCAGGGACATCTGCAACTCCACTTCGAGAACCGCTACATCCGCAAGGATGGGGGCGTCGTCCACGTCCGGTGGACGGCACAGTGGGTGGAGAGTGCCGGCCTGCGCGTGGCCGTCGCGCACGACATCACCGAGCTGCATCAGAGTCGCGCCTTGCAGGCGGCGCTCTACGCCATCTCCGAAGCTGCGCATACGGCTCAGGACCTGTTCTCCTTGTTCGAAAGCGTGCACGGCATCGTCGGCACTTTGCTCGACGCGAGGAACTTCGCGGTACTGCTCTTCGATGACGCAAGGCAGTTGCTGCACCCTGCCTACCAGGTCGACGTGATGGGCAGGGCGCCTGGGCCGGTGAGCCCGGCAGATGCGCCCTGGCTGGCGCGTCTGCTTGGCCAGGCGTCAACCGAGGAGGGGGATTGCGAGTCGCCACCGGGGCTGCTGGCTGCCGCGCTGCCCACGCAGGACGGGCCGATCGGCGCACTGGTGCTGCGCAGCGAGGATCCCGAGAAGGGCTATGGGGCCGCCGACGCCGAACTGCTGCATTTCATCGCATCCCAGGTGGCGACCGCGATCGAACGCAAGCGGCTCCATGTGGGTCTGCAGACCCTCGCCCAGCGAGACCAGTTGACCCAATTGCTCAACCGCCGCTCCTTTGTCGAGCGCCTGTCCGCCGCGGTACGCGCGGCGCAGGAGCGCGATTTGGAGCTGTCGTTGCTCTTCCTCGATCTGGACGAATTCAAGCGGGTGAACGACAGCATGGGCCACGCGATGGGCGACCACCTGCTGCAGTCCGTGGCTGACCGGCTGGGTGCAACGGTTAGGAGCGCCGATGTGTTGGCGCGGCTTGGCGGCGACGAATTCGTGGTGCTGCTGGAGCAGGACGTCGGCGGCCGCGGCGCCTACCTGTTGAGCAGCCGCATCGAGCAAGCCTTCATCCAGCCCTTTGTGGTGGGCGATGCGACCTTGGTGGTACGGCCGAGCATCGGGGCCGCGCGCTTCCCGGCCGATGGGAAGGATGCGGAGGAGTTGCTCGGCCATGCGGACGCGGCGATGTACGCGGTCAAACGCCAAAGAGCGGCAAGGCGTGAACCTGCCGCCCAGGAGATGAGTAGGCCTGGCCACAGCACTCCAGCGAGCGCTGCAGCCGAGGCGTTCTTTCGGTCTACGGACTGAAGCGCGTCAGCGGCGGGCGCAGATCATTCCCATCAGGAACGCCGCAGCGGCGACGCCGCCGACGAGTCCCAGAGGGTGCTTCACGGCCATTTCGCGGATTTCGTCCAGCGCCTGCCCATAGCTCTGCTGAACAACGCCTTGTGCCTCGCGCATCTTGCCCTCGGCCTGCATGCCCGAGTCGTTGGTCACTTCGCCCAGCGCATCCTGGGCCTTGCCTGCCACGCGTTGGAAAGCGCCTTGTGCTTGTTCGAACATCGAAAGATCCTTTGAGTGTTGCCAGGGGCCCGGCTGCCACATTGCCGCCGGGGTCTGGTCTGAAGGATCGTTGGGCCTGGATGGCATCGATGTAGGTGGTGCTCGACGCCCTCGCGTAGTAGGAAGGCGCGCGAGGCTGTCAGCGTCCAGGCGCGCGAGCCGGGGCGCATGGGCGGCGATCAGCGACCGGCCGCGAACGGCGCTCCCGCCAGCTTGGCACCTTTGCGCAGCCCCTTCTTGGCGAACCAGCCCTGATTCATTTCGAGCACGTAGCGCACCGGCGCCTCGGAGCAGTGGCTGTCGGTGGTCTGCGGCTGCATGTCGGCCAGGTTCACGATGCGGCCGTCGTCGGCCACGAAGGCGGCCGTCAGCGGCACGAGCGTGTTCTTCATCCAGAAGCACTGCACGGCGGGCTCCTCGAACACGAAGAGCATGCCTTCCTGCTGGGGCAGGTTCTCGCGGAACATCAGGCCCGTCTGCCGCTGCTGCGGCGTGGCGGCCACTTGCGCATCGATCCGGTACATGCCGGCCGTGAGGGGCACGCGGGGCAGATCGAGTTGCGGCTGCGCGAAGGCGAGGGCGGCGGTCCCGGCGAGCGCGGCTGCCGCAAGGGAGCGGAGAAGATGATGGAGCATGGCTGCTTCGATGCGGTGAAGTAGGGCGCGTTCCCGGCCGACCCGGGGCGTGCTGCGCCGGATTGTGGTCCAGCACGCGGATGGGCGTCGACTAACATCCGCGCCCACCATGCAACTGCAAGAACTGCTTTTCAGCCAGGGGTTCGGAACGCGGCGCGTGTGCGCCGGCCTGATCCAGCATGGCCACGTCACGCTCGACGGACAGGCCGTCACCGACGCTGCCTTCGATGTCGACGCCCAGGAAGGTCTTCGCTACACGGTTCAGGGCAAGCCGTGGGAATACCACGCCAAGGCCTACGTGGTCCTGAACAAGCCGGCGGGGACGGAGTGCTCGCAAAAGCCTTCGACCTGGCCTTCGGTCTACACGCTGCTGCCGGATCCGTTGCGCCAGCGGCCGGTCAAGGGCGGTGTGGACGGGGTTCAGGCCGTTGGAAGGCTCGACCAGGACACGACCGGCTTGCTGCTGTTGTCGGACGACGGCAAGTTCCTGCACCGCATGGCTTCGCCGCGTCACCATGTTCCCAAGGTGTACGAGGCCGCGTTGAAGCACCCGCTGGATGAGGCGCAACTGGCGCGGCTGTGCGAAGGCGTGGTGCTCGATGACGATCCCAGGCCGGTGCGGGCGCTGGCCGCCGAGCGGCTGGAGGAGCGACTGCTGCAGTTGACGCTCGACGAGGGCAAGTACCACCAGGTCAAGCGCATGGTGGCGGCAGCAGGCAATCGCGTCGAGGCGCTGCACCGGGCGCGTGTCGGGCAACTGCAATTGCCCCCGGAGCTCGCGCCGGGCGAGTGGCGCTGGCTCACCGCCGCAGAGGTCGAATCGCTGTTCCAGGTCAAGAAGCTGACCACGAAGTCATCCTCTGCTGGGGGCTGACCGTTAGTATTTTTCGTCCCGCCTCCACAGGTTGAATCTTGCGCGCTCATTCCCTTCGTGCCGGCCGCCTCGCGGCCGTTTTGCTGTCCCTGGCCTGCAGTTGTCTGCCGGGCCTCGCGGCGGCGGCTCCCCCGCCCATCTTCGTGCTCAATTCGCTGGATGCGACCGTGAGCCTGATCGATCCCACCTCCTGGACCGAGATGCGCAGGGTCTCGGTGGGCAAGGAGCCTCACCACATCTACCTGACGCCGGACCAGCGCTCGGTCATCGTGGCCAACTCGGCTGGCGACTCGCTGACCTTCTTCGACCCGAAGACGGGCGAGATCCAGCGCACCGTCAACGGCATCATCGACCCCTACCAGTTGCGCTTTTCCCCCGACATGAAGTGGTTCGTCACCGCCGCGAACCGGCTGAACCATGTCGACATCTACCGCTGGGATGGCAGTAACCTGCAACTGGCCAAGCGCCTCGTCACCGGCAAGACACCCAGCCACATCTGGATCGATTCCAAGAGCACCACGGCCTATGTCTCGATGCAGGACAGCGACGAGTTGATCGCCGTCGACATCCCCACCCAGACCATTCGCTGGCGCGTCGCCACCGGGCCGATGCCTGCCGACATCTTCGGCGTCCATGACGACAAGACGCTGCTGGTCGGCCTGACCGGCGGCGAGGGCGTACAGGTGTTCGACGTGGCAGGCCGCGAGCCGAAGGCCGTGAGCATCCTGCCGACGGGCAAGGGCGCGCACGCCTTCCGGGCGGCGGGCGATGGCAAGACGGTGTTCGTCAGCAACCGTGTGGCCAACACCATCAGCCGCATCGATTTCGCCACCCTCAAGGTGGTGGCCAATTACGCCGTGCCCGGCGGCCCCGACTGCATGGATGTCTCCGCCGACGGCAAGCGCCTCTACGTGACCTCGCGTTGGGCCAAGAAGCTCAGCGTGGTGGACCTGCAGACCGGCCAGCTCATGAAGCAGGTACCCGTCGGCAAGTCGCCGCACGGTGTCTGGACCCTCGACCATGCGCGTTGAACGCCTGGGCCGCGCCGCCCGCCGCGTGGCTGTCGCGGTGGTGGCTGCCGCGGGCGGCGCATCCGTCGTCGCTGCGGCTGCGGCCGATTGCAGCAAGCCGGTCTACCTGACGTTCGACACGGGCCACATGGGCGTGGCGCCGCTGGTGGCCGATGTGCTCAAACGCCACGATGTGCATGTGACCTTCTTTGCCGCCGCCGAGCGCACCAAGGACGGGGGCGACAGCCTGGACGACCATTGGGCACCGTGGTGGAAGGCGAGGGCAGCCGACGGCGACGAGTTCGCTTCGCACACCTACGACCACGCCTACTGGCGCGCCGACCTGCCTGACGAGAACGGCCAGAAGCGCTTCATCATCCAGCCGTCGGCTGGACCGCAATCGGGTCAGCGCCTGACCTGGACGCAGGCGCAGTATTGCCAAAACATCCGCAAGTCCAGCGAGCGCCTGGCGCAGATCACCGGCAAGACGCCGCTGCCCTTGTATCGCGCGCCGGGCGGCAAGACCTCGCCCAAGCTTCTGGAGGCCGCACGCGCGTGCGGCTACATGTACGTGGGTTGGTCGCCTGCGGGCTTTCTGGGCGACGAGTTGCCCAGCGACAAGTATCCGAACCAGAAGCTGCTGGCCCAGGCGCTGGAGCGCATCCGCCCCGGCGACATCCTGCTGGCCCATCTGGGCATCTGGTCGCGCCAGGATCCGTGGGCGCCAGCCGTGCTCGAGCCGCTGGTTGCGGGCCTGCAGCAACGCGGCTTCTGCTTCCGCACACTGCGCGATCATCCTGACTACCGCGCCTGGATTGCGGCGCACCCCTGAGTCACGAACAAGGACGGAGAGCTTCCGATGGACTGGCATGCCTGGCTGACCGACCCGTTCGGCCTGATGCAACAGTGGCTGTTCGAAACCGTGGTCCAGCCGGTGATGTTCGCGGCGGGCATGGGCAACCTGCTGGAGGATGGCTTCGATGCCACCGGCTGGCTGCTGGTGGGCCTGCTCGAGATCGCCGTGATGCTGGCGATCTTCGCGCCGCTCCAGCGCTGGCGTCCGGTGGAGCCGTTGCGGGACCGCCGGGCCGTGCGTGTGGATGTGATCTACACACTGATCCACCGGCTGGGCCTGTTTCGGGTGGGGATCTTCTTCGTGCTGCAGCCGCTGTTCGACATGGCGCTCGGCCACGTGCGTGCCGCTGGCTGGGGCACGATGCAGCTCGACGCGCTATGGCCCGGTGTGACCGATCGGCCATGGGTCACCTTCCTGCTGTACCTGGTCGTGCTGGATTTCGTCGAGTACCTGATCCACCGCGGGCAGCACACCATCGACTGGTGGTGGCGGCTGCATGCGCTGCATCATTCGCAGCGGCAGATGACGATGTGGAGCGACGCCCGCAATCACCTGCTGGACGACATCATCCACAGCACCATCGTCGTCGTGGTCGCCCAGCTCATCGGTGTGCCGCCTGGACAGTTCGTCGTCCTGGTGGCGCTGACCCAACTCAGCCAGAGCCTGCAACATGCCAATCTTCGGCTGCACTTCGGTCGAGTGGGCGAGCGGTTGTGGGTCAGCCCGCGCTTCCATCGGCTGCATCATGCGATCGGCGTGGGCCATGAGGAGGTGGGCCGCCCCGGCGTGCTGGGGGGCTGCAATTTCGGCGTGCTCCTGCCATGGTGGGACATGCTGCTGCGCACCGCCAACTTCGATCTGCGGTATCTGCCCACGGGCGTCCGCGACCAGGTGGAGCCCGATGCCCAGGGCCGCCTGCGCGACTACGGCAGGGGCTTCTGGTCGCAGCAGTGGCTCGGCTTGCGACGGCTTGTGGGACGTGCCTGACGCACCCGGCTCCATCGAGGGCGCACGGGCAGCGGTTATGCTGCGCGCCGATGCGTCTTCTCGCTGATTCCTGCTGGCGCGCGGCCGCCTACTGCCTGCATCCGCGTGTCATCCTGCTGTCGCTCGTGCCGCTGGCGCTGATGGTGGCGGTCTCGGTGGGCCTGTCCTACTTCTACTGGGAGCCTGCGGTCGGCTGGATGCGCGGCGCGCTGGATGCCTGGCCCCTGCTGGCCGGCTTCTGGAACTGGCTCCAACGTCTTTTCGTCGGCGATGTCCGCAACCTGCTGGCGCCCCTGATCGTGCTGCTGGCCGCAACCCCGGTGCTGGCGATTGTGTCGCTGGTCGTCGTGGCGGCCTTCATGGCGCCCGCACTGACGCGTCTCGTGGCCGAACGGCGCTTTCCGACCCTGGAAAAGAAGCACGGTGCAGGCATGGTTGCCAGCGTGGTGCGCTCGGTGGCGCTGACGGTGGCAGCTGTGGTGGCCCTGCTCGTGTCGATGCCGCTGTGGCTGGTGCCGCCGCTGGTGCTCGTGCTGCCACCGCTGATCTGGGGTTGGCTCACCTGCCGCGTGATGAGTTTCGACGCCCTGGCCGAGCATGCCAGTGCAGACGAGCGGCGCATCATCGTGCGCCGCCATCGACTGCGCCTGCTCACCATCGGCATCCTGTGCGGCTATCTCGGCGCGGCGCCGAGCATCGTCTGGGCCTCCGGCTTGGTGTTCGCGGCGGCCTTCTTCATCCTGATTCCCGTGGCGATGTGGATCTACACGCTGGTGTTCGCCTTCTCCGCCCTTTGGTTCGCCCATTACGCGCTGGAGGCGCTGTCGCAGCTGCGGCGGGAGGCGGCGGGCGCTGGGCCATCCACACTGCTTCCGTCCGCGGGATCGCCGCCTGACGTCGCCCCGCCGGCCCTGCCTTCCTCCGATCCCCCCGCACCATGAGTTCCACTGAACGCCCCGCCTTCGGCCTGATCATCGTCGGCGACGAGATCCTCTCGGGCAAGCGCACCGACAAACACATGGCCCGCGTCATCGAATTGCTCGGTGCGCGGGGGCTGTCGCTGTCGTGGGCCGAATACGTTGGCGACGATCCCGCGCGCATCACGGCGGCCCTGCGACGGGCGTTCGCCGGGTCCGACATCGTCTTCTCAACCGGCGGCATCGGGGCCACACCCGACGACCACACCCGCCAGTGCGCAGCCGCGGCGCTCGGCGTGCCCCTCGCGCTCCACCCCGAGGCCGCCGAATTGATTCGCGAGCGTATGCAGGACACCGCACGCGAGCAGGGGGTGCCCTACGAGCCCGACCGCGCCGACAACGTGCATCGCCTAAATATGGGCGTGTTTCCGCAGGGGGCCTCAATCATCCCCAACCCGTACAACAAGATCCCCGGCTTCAGCGTCCGCGATGTGCATTTCGTGCCGGGCTTCCCTGTCATGGCGTGGCCCATGGTCGAGTGGGTGCTGGACCAACGCTACGCGCCCCTGCACCGTGAGGTGGCGATCGCCGAGCGTTCGCTGATCGTTTTCGGTGCGATGGAAGCCAGCCTCACGCCCCTCATGGAGGCGGTCGAGCGCGAGTTCTCGGGCATCAAGGTATTCAGCCTGCCCAGTGTGGATCACCCGAAGTACGGCCGCCACATCGAACTCGGCGTCAAGGGCGAGACGCGCCAACTTGAACCGGCATATGCACGCCTGAAACAAGGTGTGTCCGACTTTGGTGCATCAATAGGCGCAGAATTGGTGCGCTGAGTTGTGATGCATCATATCGGTGCATACGCTACTACCGCCAGCGTCAAACGCTGCCGTACGTGCCGCGTAGGACAACGAATGAAAATGGCATAGAACCTGCGTTCGTCCTGCTCGCAAATTTCGTCAACCCTTCCAATCCCCCAGGAGAACCTGATGGCAAAGACCGTCGCCGACGTCATGAAACTCGTCAAGGAAAACGAGGTCAAGTTCGTCGACTTCCGATTCACCGACACCCGCGGCAAGGAGCAGCACGTCACCGTGCCGGTTTCGGCCTTTGATGAAGACAAGTTCACCGCGGGTCATGCCTTCGATGGTTCCTCGATCGCCGGCTGGAAGGGCATCGAAGCCTCCGACATGCAGCTGATGCCCGACCCGAGCACGGCCAACATCGACCCCTTCTACGAAGAGACGACGCTGTTCCTGCAGTGCGACGTCCTCGAGCCCGCCGACGGCAAGCCCTACGACCGCGACCCCCGCTCGGTCGCCAAGAAGGCCGAGGCCTATCTGAAGTCCACCGGCCTGGGCGACACCGCCTACTTCGGTCCCGAGCCGGAGTTCTTCATCTTCGACAGCGTGCGCTGGAGCAATGAGGCCGGCCGCGTGTTCAGCGAGATCGACGAATACGAAGCCCCCTGGAACAGCGGCGCGAAGATGGAAGGCGGCAACCGCGGCCACCGTCCCACCACCAAGGGCGGCTACTTCCCCGTTCCGCCGGTCGACAGCACCCAGGACATGCGCGCCGAGATGGTGCTGGTGCTGGAAAGCCTGGGCATCCCGGTCGAAGTGTTCCACCACGAAGTGGCTGGCGCTGGCCAGAACGAGATCGGCACCAAGTTCTCGACACTCGTCGAGCGCGCCGACTGGACGCAGGTCCTGAAGTACGTGGTCTGGAACGTGGCGAACAGCTACGGCAAGACCGCCACCTTCATGCCCAAGCCGTACGCCGGTGACAACGGCTCCGGCATGCACGTGCACCAGTCCATCTGGAAGGACGGCAAAAACCTGTTCGCCGGCGACGGCTATGCCGGCCTGTCGGACACCGCCCTGTACTACATCGGCGGCATCATCAAGCACGCCCGTGCACTGAACGCCATCACCAACCCCGGCACCAACAGCTACAAGCGGCTGGTCCCTGGCTTCGAAGCGCCGGTGAAGCTGGCCTACTCGGCCAAGAACCGCTCGGCCTCGATCCGCATCCCCTTCGTCGCCAACCCGAAGGGTCGCCGCATCGAAGCGCGCTTCCCCGATCCCTCGGCCAACCCGTACCTGTGCTTCTCGGCCCTGCTGATGGCTGGTCTGGACGGCATCGAGAACAAGATCCACCCGGGCGAAGCCGCCACCAAGGATCTGTACCATCTGCCGCCCGAAGAAGACGCGCTGGTGCCGACCGTCTGCCACAGCCTGGACCAAGCCCTCGAGTACCTCGACAAGGACCGTGCCTTCCTGACCAAGGGCGGCGTGTTCACCGACTCCATGATCGACGCCTACATCGACCTGAAGATGGGCGAAGTCACGCGCTTCCGCATGGCTCCGCACCCGGTCGAGTTCGACATGTACTACTCGCTGTGATGGCCACGGGCGCTTCGGCGCCCGGCGGTATCGCGCACAAGGACGGCCCCCGGGCCGTCCTTTTTCTTTGGTGCGGGAACCGGCCTGCCGGCCTGTCTTCCAATTGCAAGACAATGTTGCGTGGCATCGCCCATGGCGCGCCAAGCTCTTTCTCTCCGGTCGCGATGATGAAACCCTACCTGCCTCTTCTTGTGTTGCTCGGCCTCGGCGGCTCTCTTGGCGTGCAGGCGCAGGAGCGCATCTGGCGCTGCGGCAACGAATACACCAACAACGCCGCCGATGCGCAACGCCGTGGCTGCAAGGTCGTCGAAGGCGGCAATGTGACCGTCGTGCAAGGGACGCGGCCCGCCGGCGCGTCCACCCCTTCGTCCACCGCCTCCCCGCGGCCCGCCGGCAGCGGCCCTCGCGTCGATTCGCCGGAGCAGCGGGCGCGCGACAGCGACGCCCGTCGCGTGCTTGAAGGCGAACTGCGCCGGCTGGAGGCGCGCCAGTCCGAACTGATGAAGGACTACAACAACGGCGAGCCGGAGAAGCAGGGCAGCGAGGCGCGAAACTACCAGAAGTACCTGGACCGCGTGGCCGAGATGAAGGCCGAGATTGCGCGCAACGAGGCCGACTTGGCCAGTCTGCGCCGTGAACTGGACCGCCTGCCGGCGTCGCGCTGATGGCCTTCGGTACGGTTGCGCGCGCCAGCAAGCGCTTCCAGGCCTTCGATCTGCTTGCCACCCTGGTGGTGGTGATCCGCCACGACGGCACCATCGTCTTCGCCAATTCGGCCCTGGAGGATGCGCTGGGCACATCGCGTCGCACGCTCGAAGGCGCAGCCCTGGGCAACTTCTTCGTCGATGCCGGGACCTTGCGCACGGCCATCGATGGCGCCCGCACCAACGACTTCGCCACGTTGCGCTACGAAGCACAGCTGCGCCGTGGTACGCAGGAGCCGCTGCCCGTGCAGGTCACGCTGGCCCAGACGGACCGCAAGGCCGAACTGCTGCTGGAGATGTCGCCGCAGGAGCAGCAGGTGCGGCAGGATCGCGAGGTGCGGCTGCTCGACCAGGCCCAGGCCAACAAGGAGCTGATCCGCAACCTCGCGCACGAGATCAAGAACCCGCTGGGCGGCATCCGCGGCGCGGCGCAACTGCTGCAGATGGAGATCGAGTCGCGCGACCTGATCGAGTACACGCAGGTCATCATCCATGAAGCCGACCGCCTGCAATCGCTGGTGGATCGCCTCCTGGCCCCGCACCGCAGGCCTCATGTGGTGGGCGACGTCAATATCCACGAGGTCTGCGAGCGCGTGCGCTCGGTGCTGCTGGCGGAGTTTCCGCATGACCTGGAGGTCGAGCGCGACTTCGATCCGTCCATTCCCGAGTTCCGCGGGGATCGCGAACAGCTGATCCAGGCCACGCTCAACATCGCGCACAACGCGGCGCAGGCGCTGGCCGAGCGCCGTGCGGCCGGCGATGCACGCATCACCTTCCGCACGCGCATCGCCCGCCAGGTCATCCTCAACAAGCAGTGGTGGCGACTGGCACTGGAATTGCATGTCATCGACAACGGCCCGGGCGTCCCGGACTCGATCAAGGACCGCATCTTCTATCCGCTCGTCTCGGGCCGTGAAGGCGGAACCGGATTGGGCCTGACGCTGGCGCAGACCTTCGTGCAACAGCACCATGGGGTCATCGAATGCGACAGCGTGCCCGGCCGTACCGACTTCACGATATTGATACCGCTGCCGTAGCAGGAAAGGACAACAAGGAGCTGCATGAAGCCGATCTGGATAGTGGACGACGACCAATCGATACGCTTCGTGCTTGAAAAGGCGCTGTTGCGAGAGGACCTGCCGACGCGCAGCTTCACCAATACCCGCGAAGTCCTCGCCGCGCTCGAAGCCGCCAACGACGACGAGATGCAGGGACCGCAGGTGCTGGTCAGCGACATCCGCATGCCGGGTGGTTCGGGCCTGGACCTGCTGGACAAGATCAAGCAGAAGCATCCCGGCCTGCCGGTCATCATCATGACGGCCTTCTCCGACCTGGACAGCGCCGTGTCGGCCTTCCAGGGGGGCGCCTTCGAGTACCTGCCCAAGCCCTTCGACCTGCCGCGTGCGGTCGAGCTCATCCGCCGCGCGGTGGACGAGAGCCAGCGCGAGGAGGTGGCCGAGGAGCGCATGCAGGCCACGCCCGAGATGCTCGGCCAGGCGCCTGCGATGCAGGACGTGTTCCGCGCCATCGGCCGCCTGTCGCAGAGCAATGTGACGGTGCTGATCACCGGCGAATCGGGCTCGGGCAAGGAACTGGTGGCGCGCGCGCTGCACAAGCATTCGCCTCGGTCCAACGGGCCCTTCGTGGCCATCAATACGGCGGCGATCCCCAAGGACCTGCTGGAGAGCGAGCTCTTCGGCCATGAGCGCGGCGCCTTCACGGGCGCACAGACCATGCGCCGCGGCCGCTTCGAGCAGGCCGACGGCGGCACGCTGTTCCTCGACGAAATCGGCGACATGCCCTTCGACCTGCAGACCCGCCTGCTGCGCGTGCTGTCGGACGGGCACTTCTACCGGGTCGGCGGGCACAACGCGGTCAAGGCCAATGTGCGCGTGATCGCGGCCACCCACCAGGACCTCGAGCAGCGGGTGAAGCAGGGTGTGTTCCGCGAGGACTTGTTCCACCGCCTCAACGTCATCCGCCTGCGGCTGCCGGCCTTGCGCGAGCGCAAGGAGGACGTGCCTTCGCTCACGCGCCACTTCCTGCAGCAAAGTGCCAAGCAACTGGGCGTGGAGCCCAAGCGCATCTCCGATGCGGCCCTGTCGCAGCTGTCGGCCTTCAACTTCCCGGGCAACGTGCGGCAGCTGGAAAACATCTGCCACTGGCTCACGGTGATGGCGCCAGCCCAGTTGATCGAGCCGAAGGACCTGCCGCCCGAGGTGCTGTCGAACGCGGCGTCGGAGGCGGGCCTCGGCACAGGCGCGCCGCTCCAGGCGGGCGTGCCGTCCGTCACGACGCCGGTGGAGACGGCCGCCTTCGAGCCTGCCGCTGGCGCTGCCGCGGCAATGCCGGTGTCCATGCCAATGGTCGCAGCGGCTCCAGCGGCGACGCCCATGGCGACGGTGGCCGCGGCTGCGACGGCCAGTTGGGAGCAGGGGCTCGACGCGGAAGCGCAGGCGATGCTGGCGGCCGGTCAGCCGGACGTCTGGGATGCCCTCTCGCGGCGCTTCGAATCGCATCTCATCCTGACCGCACTGTCCTTCACGCGTGGCCGCCGCATCGAGGCGGCGCAGAAGCTCGGCATCGGCCGCAACACCATCACGCGAAAGATCGCCGAACTCGGACTGGATCAGGACGACGCCTGATCGCGTCCGGCACTGCCGGCCCGCGGTACAAGCTCAGCCGCCCAACTCCATCACCACGGGGGCATGGTCGCTGGGCTTCTCCCATTTGCGCGGCACACGGTCGATGGTGCATGAACGCACCTCGGGAACCAGCGGCTCGCTGACCAGAATGTGGTCGATGCGCAGGCCACGGTTCTTCTGGTAGCCGAGCATGCGGTAGTCCCACCACGAGAAGCTTTTCTCGGGCTGCTCGAACAGGCGGAAGCCGTCGACCAGGCCCAGTTGCAGCAGCGCCTGGAAATGCTGACGCTCTTCGGTCGTGTGGTGGATCGTCTCCTTGAGGCCCACCGGGTCGTAGCTGTCACGGTCCTCCGGCGTGATGTTGAAGTCGCCCAGGAGCACCAGCCGCGGATGTGCGGCCATCTCGGCGCGCAGCCAGTCGCGCAGTGCGTCCAGCCAGCGCATCTTGTAGGCGAACTTGTCGGAGCCCGGCGCCTGGCCGTTGACGAAGTAGCCGTTGACCACGCGCAGCGGGCCGGTGGGCGTGTCGACGGTCGCGCTGATCACGCGCGAATGCTCGTCCTCGAAGCCGCCGATGTTGCGCTGGACCTCGCGCAGCGGCGACAGGCTCAGCAGCGCGACGCCGTTGTAGGTCTTCTGGCCGAAGCTCGCGGCCTCGTAGCCGGCGGACTTGAGCACCTCCAGCGGAAACTTGTCGTCGGTCATCTTGAGCTCCTGCAGGCACAGGAGATCGACGGGGTTGGCGATCAGCCAATCCAGCACATGCTGCAGGCGGGCCGTGAGAGAGTTGACGTTCCAGGTGGCGATTTTCATGAGGTGACGTTGATCCCAGTCGGTCAACGGGTTGAGGTGGCGGGGGAGCACGGGCCAGCGGCGAGCCGAGTAAGGCGTCCGTGGCGTGCCGGCCCGCCATCCTATCGGCAGGTGTGCCGGTCGTGCGGCAGCGGGGGCCTCCAGGTCACGGCGGATCGCTTTCCCACGGGAAGAGCTTGGAGCGCAGGGCCTGGACGGCCTCCGGGGTATGGGGCGACGCGGCGTCCTGGAGGGAGCGCACGTAGGCCCGCAGATGTTCCCTGGCGCCATCCGGCAGCGATCGCCCCGTCTCGGACTTTTCCAGGTGGCCGTTCAGGTAGTGGTCGAGCAGGAACTGGCAGTCTTCGTGCCGGGGGTGGGTGGAAATGATGGCCATGAGGGCGAAGAGCAGGCCCCGTCGTTCAAGTCGCATCGTCAGTACTTCGTTGCGCAGCGTGTTGAGCTTGGCTGCGAGTTCGTCATTGGTCATGCCTTGGCCGTTGCCTCGGAGTTACGGGGCGGCCATTCTTTCGGGCAGTTCTTGCCCCACGCACCACGGGCGTTTCAACAGGCGGGGCAGGGCGTCTGCAGGAGTGGCTCAGCGCGTGGTGGCGCCATGCCTTCGGGTTGCGGCGGTGCGAGGAATCAATACGCCGGCGCGGATTCGCGAGTGAGTACCGGTGCCTCACCGCGAACGATCCTGGACGGCTGTGCGTGCCGGGTCGTGTCTGGCAGCGCAGGAGGCCTGGCGGGGCGACTGTCAGGGCAGCCTGCGCACTCTGGCGCGAGGCGGATCAGACTTGGCGTTTGCGGGCGGAGCGCTCGCGCAGACGTCCGAACGCGGCGTTTCGCAACTTCAGCAGATAGTTGCGCTTGGCACCCTCGGACATCTTGGATTGGAAAAGGTGCCGGAGATCGCCTCCTCCGGATTCCGTGGATCCCCCGCGCGGATCCGAACCCCCATCACCCGCGCCGCTGTTTGACCTGCTGTCCATGCTGTTGCGCTCCTTACGTGCTGTTTCGCGATTGTGAACTCGCCCTCGTTGCGCTGTAAACAAAAGTGTGCGCAAAAATTAAGACAGTCGACAATTGCGCAAAAGTGGAGCATCTCTGGGGAGCAGATGGCAGCGCTGCAGACATAAAAAAAACCCGTTGCGCATGCAACGGGTTTCGTATTTGGCGGAGCAGGCGGGATTCGAACCCGCGGTGGGCTATTAACCCACACACGCTTTCCAGGCGTGCGACTTAAACCACTCATCCACCGCTCCGTGGAGCCCATGATTCTAACCCGGATTTGAGCCGCTGCGGCCCGCGCGAACCATCTGCATCGCCGAGGCGATCAATCCGGCGGTGTCGGTCATGTTGCTGGGCACGATCAGGGTGGTCTTGGCGTCCGCCGCGACCTTGCTGTAGGCATCGACGGCGCGCTCGGCGACCTTCAGCTGCACGGCTTGATCGCCCCCTGGCTGCCGGATGGCGGCCGCGATGCGCTCGATCGCGAGCGCCGTGGCCTCGGCCACTGCGGTGATGGAGGCGGCCTCGCCCTGTGCGTTGTTGATGGCCGCCTGCTTCTCGCCCTCGGAGCGGGCGATGTAGGCCTCGCGTTCGCCAGTGGCGATGTTGATCTGCTCCTGGCGCCGGCCCTCGGAGGCGGCAATCAGCGCCCGCTTCTCGCGCTCTGCCGTGATCTGCGCCTGCATGGCGCGCAGGATCTCGGCGGGCGGCGTCAGGTCCTTGATCTCATAGCGCAGCACCTTCACGCCCCAGTTGAGCGCGGCCTCGTCGATGGCGGCCACGACCTGGGCGTTGATGATGTCGCGCTCCTCGAAGGTCTTGTCCAGTTCCAGCTTGCCGATCACGCTGCGCAGCGAGGTCTGCGCCAGCTGGGTGACGGCCACGATGTAGTTGGAGGAGCCGTAGCTCGCCCGCATCGGATCGGTCACCTGGAAGTAGAGGATGCCGTCCACCTGCAGCTGCGTGTTGTCACGCGTGATGCAGATCTGGCTGGGCACATCGAGCGGGATCTCCTTCAGGCTGTGCTTGTAGGCCACGCGGTCGATGAAGGGGATGAGGAAGTTGGGCCCCGGCGTCATCGTGCTGTGGTACTTGCCCAGCCGTTCACGGACCCAGGCGTTCTGCTGGGGCACGAACTTGATGGACTGCCAGATGAAGATGACGGCGATGACCAGGATGACGAGGGCGATTTCCATGGCAGTTCGATGAAGTGAGATTGAAAGGTTCCGCGAGCTCGGCGCAGTCCCGAATGATCAGAGAGGCTCCAGCACAAGACGGTTGCCCTGCAACTCGACGACGCGGTGCGCTCCCGGCTGGCCGCGGCCGCTAGCGCGGAGCACGGCCGTCCATTGCGCACCCCGGTGACGCACGAGCGCCGTGCCATCCGCGAGCCAGGCGTCGACGTGCACGCGTTCGCCGATGTCGAGGTTCATGTCGGGGCTGGCCTGCGGCGGCGGTCCAGCGGGGCGCGCGCGCTGCTTGAGATACCAGGCGCCCACCGTGCCCACGCCGACCACGGCGGCCACGACCAGTTGGACGGGCAGCGCGGCACCCAGATGCGCTGCGACGGCCGCGGCCGCGAAGGCTACGGCCGTCAGCAGAAGGTAGATGGTGCCGGAGACCAGTTCCAGCGCGACGGCTGCACCGGCCAGCAGCCACCAGAGCGTCGATTGAGCCATGGACGAGTTCCTACAGCAAAGAGGTGGCGGGAAGCCCCACATTCTGGGGCACGTCGCATGACGCGGCCGTCATCTGGATTCCTTACACTTCGCGCCTTCTTTGCGCACCCCCCAAAAGCCGGAGCCCGACAGCCCATGAAATTCCGCTTTCCCATCGTCATCATCGACGAGGACTTCCGCTCCGAGAACACCTCCGGACTGGGCATCCGCGCCCTGGCCCAGGCCATCGAAAGCGAGGGCTTCGAGGTGCTGGGCGTGACCAGCTACGGAGACCTGTCGCAGTTCGCGCAGCAGCAGAGCCGGGCGAGCGCCTTCATCCTGTCGATCGACGACGAGGAATTCACCATCGGCCCAGACCTCGACCCGGCCGTGCTGAACCTTCGCACCTTCATCGGCGAGGTGCGACGCAAGAACACCGACGTGCCGATCTACATCTACGGCGAGACCAAGACCAGCCGGCACCTGCCCAACGACATCCTGCGCGAACTGCATGGCTTCATCCACATGTTCGAGGACACGCCGGAGTTCGTGGCCAAGCACATCATCCGCGAGGCCAAGAGCTACCTCGAGACGGTGCAGCCGCCGTTCTTCAAGGCACTGATCGACTACGCGGAAGATGGCTCCTATTCGTGGCACTGCCCGGGCCACTCTGGTGGCGTGGCCTTCCTCAAGAGCCCCGTCGGCCAGATGTTCCATCAGTTCTTCGGCGAGAACATGCTGCGTGCGGACGTCTGCAATGCGGTGGAGGAACTGGGCCAGCTGCTGGACCACACCGGTCCGGTGGCCGCCAGCGAGCGCAATGCGGCACGCATCTTCAACGCCGACCATTGCTTCTTCGTCACCAACGGCACGTCCACGTCCAACAAGATGGTGTGGCACCACACGGTGGCGCCCGGCGATGTGGTGGTGGTGGACCGCAACTGCCACAAGTCGATCCTGCACGCGATCATCATGACCGGCGCCATCCCGGTGTTCATGAAGCCCACGCGCAACCACTACGGCATCATCGGCCCGATCCCCAAGAGCGAGTTCGAGCCCGAGGCCATCAAGGCCAAGATCCGCGCCAACCCGCTGCTCAAGGACGTCGACGCCGACACCGTCAAGCCGCGCGTGCTGACGCTCACGCAGTCCACCTACGACGGCGTGATCTACAACACCGAGACCATCAAGACGATGCTCGACGGCTACGTCGACACGCTGCACTTCGACGAGGCCTGGCTGCCGCATGCGGCCTTCCATCCCTTCTACGGGCCGTACCACGCCATGGGCAAGCGCCGTGCGCGGCCCAAGGAATCGCTGGTGTTCGCCACCCAGTCCACGCACAAGCTGCTGGCCGGCATCAGCCAGGCCAGCCATGTGCTGGTGCAGGACTCGCAGAACCGCCAGCTGGACCGGGACCTCTTCAACGAGGCCTACCTGATGCATTCGTCCACCAGCCCGCAGTACGCCATCATCGCCAGTTGCGACGTGGCGGCCGCCATGATGGAGCCGCCCGGCGGCACCGCGCTGGTGGAAGAGAGCATCCTCGAGGCCCTGGACTTCCGTCGCGCCATGCGCAAGGTGGAGGAGGAGTTCGGCAAGGACGAATGGTGGTTCAAGGTCTGGGGCCCGGAGCACCTGGTCGAGGAAGGCATCGGTCGCGCCGACGACTGGATCATCAAGGGCGAGACCCGCGCCGGCAACGGCGGCAAGAAGAACGGCGCGCGCAACTGGCACGGCTTCGGCAAGTTGGCCGACGGCTTCAACATGCTCGACCCGATCAAGTCGACCATCGTGACGCCCGGCCTGGACCTCGACGGCAAGTTCGCGCCCACCGGCATCCCGGCGAGCATCGTCACCAAGTTCCTGGCCGAGCATGGCGTGATCGTGGAGAAGACGGGCCTGTACAGCTTCTTCATCATGTTCACCATCGGCATCACCAAGGGCCGCTGGAACACGCTGCTGACGGCGCTGCAGCAGTTCAAGGACGACTATGCCCGCAACCAGCCCATGTGGCGCATCCTGCCGGAGTTCTGCCAGCAGCATCCCATCTACGAGCGCATGGGCCTGCGCGACCTGTGCCAGCGCGTGCACGAGCTGTATGCCAAGTACGGCATCGCCCGGCTGACCACCGAGATGTACCTGTCGGACCTGGAGCCGGCCATGAAGCCCAGCGAGGCCTTCGCCCACATCGCGCACCGCAAAACCGAGCGCGTGGAGATCGACCACCTCGAAGGCCGCATCACCACCAGCCTGATCACGCCGTATCCGCCCGGCATTCCGCTGCTGATCCCGGGCGAGGTCTTCAACAAGAAGATCGTGGACTACCTGAAGTTCGCGCGCCAGTTCAACCTGGAGTGCCCGGGGTTCGAGACCGACATCCACGGCCTGGTGGCCCGCGTGGACGAGAAGGGCAAGAAGCGCTACTACGCGGATTGCGTCAAGCGCTGACCCTGTGCTCGACGGGGCGCCGCCTTTTGTGCGCTGCGCGCCCGTGTCATCCGAACCGCAGTGCCATCACGCCGCCGACCACCACGGCGGTACCGAGGGCGCGCTGCAGCCCGAAGCGCTCCCGCAGCCACAGCGTGCCGATGAGCGCGGCGAAAAGCACCGAGGTCTCGCGCAGTGCCGCCACCACCGCCACGGGCGCCCGCGTCATGGCCCAGAGCGCGATGCCATAGCTGGCCAGCGAGGCCGCCGTGCCCAGCCACGCCACACCCAGGCGGCCACGCATGTAGGCGAGAGCATCACGCCGCCCCTGCGGACCGCGCCGCCACAGCACCAGCAGCATGAAGGGCAGGCCGTCGAAGACGAAGAGCAGGGCGACGTATGCGGCGGCGTTGCCGCTGGCCCGCACGCCGAGGCCGTCCACGACCGTATAGAGCGCGATGATGCAGGCGTTGGCCAGCGCGAAGCCCAGGGCCTTGCCGCGGTGCCCTGACGTGTGCAGATGACCGGGTGAAAGACCGAGCGTGAGTACGCCAGCACAGATGCCGGCCACACCGAACCATGCGAGCCCCGAGAGGCGCTCGCCCATCACCGTGAGGCTGCTAAGGGCCACCAGCAGTGGCGCGCTGCCGCGCATCACCGGGTAGGCCAGCCCCAGGTCACCGTGCTTGTACGCGCCGGCCAGGGCCACGTAGTAGCCCACATGGATCACGACCGAGGCGGCCAGATAAGGCCACGAAGCGGTGGCCGGCAGGCCGGTGAAGGCCAGGATGGGTAGCGCGATGAACAGTCCGAGGCTGTGGATCAGTGCCGTGTCCAGCGACTTGTCCGACGCCGACTTGATGAGTGCATTCCAGCTGGCATGGAGCACCGCGCCGAACAGCACGGCCAGCGCGACAGGGCCCGTCAGCGTCATGCGCCTGGGGCCAGCATGCAGCGACGCGCGCGCGCCAGGTAGTGCGGCAGGTCGGGGGTGGCGAGGTCGGCCTGCTTGGCCGTGTCGTCCCACAGCCGCAGGCGGACCGCCTCCTGCGCATGCGGGCGCTGCATGAAGCGCATGGCTTCTTCGTCGCTGAATACGCCGCCCTGTAGAACCAGGCTGCGCTTGGAGTCGTCCGAGAGGGCGGCCCAGTAGTCCGGACGGGTCGCGCACAGGTAGCGCTTGGCGTCGACGTGCCAGGCAATGGCGTCGAGGACCCGATCCGGAAAGAGCCCGCGGAGGAAGGGCAGGGCATGGAACTGGTGCCGGTCGTCGATGCCGCGCAGCGTGGGCGTCTCGCCCTGGTCGTTGAGCAGGTGGCCGATGTCGTGAAGCAGGGCGGCCGTGACGAGCGCGTCGTCGGCATCTTCCTGCTCGGCCAGGTAGGCACTCTGCAGCGCATGTTCCAACTGGGTCACGGGTTCGCCGCTGTACTGCTCGGCGCCGCGGCGCGCGAAGAGGTTCTCGATGTCGTGAAGGGTCAACATGGCGGGCCTCAGGACGCGGCGAGCGAGGCACCGCCGCTGCCCGTGGTCGAGCCGCGCTGTTTCTCCCAGTTGAGGCGCGTGCGCTCGCGGCTGTTCATCACATGTTGGTACATGGCCTGGCCCGCGGCATCCGGGTCACCGGAGGCGATGGCCTTGAGGATGGCGCGATGCTCGCGCGAGTAGACGGCCATCGATTCGTCGGTGAGGTTTTGCCGGCGGAACAGCGACAGCTCGTTCACCAGCTTGCGATAGGTGGCGACCAGCTTGGCGTTGCCGGCCAGCTCCAGCAGGCGGTCATGGAAGGCGAGGTTGAAGCGGTGGTAGTCCTTGGCGTCGCCCGCTTTCACCGCCTGGTCCATGGCCTCGACCAGCTGCCGCAGTTCGCGCACCTGGGCCGGGGCGGCTGTCTCGGCCAGCTTGCGGCCCACATACAGGTCCATCACGGCACGCACCTCGAAGATCTCCAGCGCTTCCTCGATGGGCACATCGCGCACGAAGACGCCGCGGTTCTTTTCGGTGCGTACCAGGCCGCCTTCCTCCAGCATGCGGAAGGCCTCGCGCACCGGCCCGCGCGAGACGCCCAACTGGTCGGCCAGCGTGGCCTCGGTGAGCTTGGCGCCGGGGCCGAGCTCGCCGTCCAGGATCATGCGTTCGATTTCTGCCTGCACCACATTCGCCAGCGAATGGCACTGAAGCTGTGCGATGACGGGATGGGAAGAGACCTTCTTGGCAGGGGCGGCAGGCATGGCGCGATGGTAGGTTCGAGAGCGTAGATTGTCTACGATCTACAAAGAACAATAGACAAAGAGGTGGAGCAGGCCCCGATTTTGCTTGGCGACCGTGTCACGAAGATGTCGTTTCGCGGCGGCACATTCGCCCGGTCATTTCATCGAGGAGCCTGCCCATGCACTTTTCCGTCAAGACCATCGCGACCGCCCTCATCGGCCTGGCCGCTACCGGCGCGGCCTTCGCGCAGAAGACCCAGCTGACGGTCTACACCGCGCTGGAGACCGACCAGCTCAAGGCCTACCAGAGTGCCTTCAACAAGGTCGAGCCCGACATCGAGATCAAGTGGGTGCGCGACTCCACCGGTGTGATCACTGCCAAGCTGCTGGCCGAGAAGGCCAATCCGCAGGCCGATGTGGTGTGGGGTGTGGCCGCCTCCAGCATGGCGCTGTTCGACAAGCAGGGCATGCTCGAGCCCTATGCGCCACTGAACCTGGACGCGGTGATGCCGCAGTACCGCGACAAGAAGAACCCGCCCGCCTGGGTCGGCATGGACGTGTTCGGTGCCGTCGTGTGCTTCAACACGGTCGAAGCCAAGAAGAAGAACATCCCCGTCCCCACCACCTGGAAGGACCTCACCAAACCCGAGTACAAGGGCCAGGTGGTGATGCCCAACCCCGCCTCGTCGGGCACCGGCTACTTCGACGTCGCGGCCTGGCTGCAACTGTGGGGCGACGACGCCGGCAAGGGCGGCGGCTGGAAGTACATGGATGCGCTGCACGAGAACATCGCGCAGTACACGCACTCCGGCTCCAAGCCCTGCAACATGGCGGCCTCCGGCGAATACGTGGCGGGCATCTCCTTCGAGTACCGCGGCTACACCAACAAGGCCAAGGGCGCGCCCATCGAGCTGGTGTTCCCCAAGGAGGGCCTGGGCTGGGACCTGGAGGCCGTCGGCATCTACAAAGGCACCAAGAAGCTGGACGCCGCGAAGAAGCTGGCGAACTGGGCGACGTCGAAGGACGCCATGCTGCTCTACGGCAAGAACTTCGCCGTGACTGCCCAGCCGGGCGTGGCCCCCAAGCTGGCGGGCATCCCCGGCGACTACGAGGCCCGCCTGATCAAGATGGACTTCGAGAAGTCCGCCACCAACCGCGAGCGCACCCTGGCCGAGTGGACGCGCCGCTACGACGCCAAGAGCGAGGCGAAGAAGTGATGAACGCGCCGGCGCATGTCCATGCGGCCGACCGCAGCATGGGTGCTGCGCCGGCGCCGCTGTCCCTGGTTGAAAGCGTGCCCCAGGCCGACTACCTGCGGCTGCAGGGCGTGCACAAGCGCTTCGGCGCCTTCACGGCGCTGGAGTCCATCGACTTGACCATTCCGCAGGGCGAGCTGGTGTGTTTCCTCGGCCCCTCGGGCTGTGGCAAGACCACCTTGCTGCGCATCATCGCGGGGCTGGAAGTGCAGACGGGCGGCCAGCTCTGGCAGGGCGGTACCGACATCTCGCGCCTGCCGCCTGCACAGCGCGACTACGGCATCGTCTTCCAGTCCTATGCGCTCTTTCCCAACCTGAGCATTGCGGACAACGTGGCGTATGGGCTGGTCAACCAGCGGCGCCCGCGCAAGGACATCGCCGCGCGTGTCGACGAACTGCTGCAGCTCGTGGGCCTGCCCGGCAGCGGCGGCAAGTACCCGGCGCAGATGTCCGGCGGCCAGCAGCAGCGGGTAGCGCTGGCGCGCGCACTGGCCGCCTCGCCAGGCCTGCTGCTGCTGGACGAGCCCCTTTCGGCGCTCGACGCCATCGTGCGGGTGCACCTGCGCAACGAGATCCGTGCGCTGCAGCGCCGGCTGGGCGTCACCACCATCATGGTGACGCACGACCAGGAAGAGGCCCTGTCCATCGCCGACCGCATCGTGGTGATGAACCATGGCGTGATCGAGCAGGTGGGCACGCCGTTGCAGGTCTATCGCGAGCCCGCGACGCCCTTCGTGGCCGAGTTCGTCGGCAAGGTCAACCGGCTGCCCGCCGTGGCCGAGGGCGGGCGCTGGTTCCGGTGCGGCGACCGGCGCTGGCAGGTCGAGGCTGGCCACGGCGCCGACTACCGACCGGGCCGGGAAGTGATGCTCTACCTGCGTCCGGAAGACCGGGCGATGACCGGCTTCGACGCGGACCATCCGGGCCTGTGCATCGGCACGGTGGCGCACATCGAGTTCCTCGGCGGCAATTGCCTGGCCGAGCTGGTGGTGGAGGGGCTGCCGGGGCCGCTGCAGCTGCAGTTCTCGCTCAACCAGATGGACGAGTTCGGCGTGCAGCAGGGCCGTCGGTTGCGCTTCGCGCTGCGGCTGGACCGGCTGCGGGCCTTCCCCGCGGCGGAGGCCTGAGCATGCAGACCGCGATCCGCCTGCCGGCCGTCCGGCTGTATGTGCACTGGAGCGACCGTGTGGCGCACTTGCTGCTGGTGGCCGTGGCGCTGTTGCTGGTCATCGGCCTGCTGTTGCCCTTGGGCGCCATCCTGTCGCAGGCATTGCAGCAGACCGAGGAGCGCTCGGGCTGGGGCCACTTCCGTGCCTACCTCGCATCGCCCGCCTTGCTGGGCAGCCTCTGGAACAGCCTGTGGGTGTCCGCGCTGGTGACGGCGCTCGTCATCCCGCTGG
Organism: Pseudacidovorax sp. DMC4; assembly: GCF_056314265.1. Classification (NCBI taxonomy): domain Bacteria; kingdom Pseudomonadati; phylum Pseudomonadota; class Betaproteobacteria; order Burkholderiales; family Comamonadaceae; genus Pseudacidovorax; species Pseudacidovorax sp. DMC4. The sequence continues at coordinate 426,178 of NZ_JBQUYR010000002.1, forward strand.
CCTTCGGCTTCGCCTATGCGCTCACGCGCAGCTGCATGCCCGCCAAGGGCCTGCTGCGCAGCATCACGCTGCTGCCCCTGCTTGCGCCTTCGCTGCTGTCGGCCATCTCGCTGATCTACTGGTTCGGCAACCAGGGCGCGGCCAAGGGGCTGTGGCAGGCGCTGGGCTTCGAGAGCATCTATGGCGCGCCGGGCATCGTGCTGGCGGAATGCTTCGCCACCTTTCCGCATGCGCTGATGATTCTGGTGACGGCGCTGTCGCTGGCCGACGCACGGCTCTATGAAGCCGCCGACGCGATGGGCACGCGCACCCTGCGGCGTTTCTTCACCATCACGCTCCCGGGCGCGAAGTACGGGCTGATCTCCGCCGCCTTGGTGGTGTTCACGCTGGTCATCACCGACTTCGGCATCCCCAAGGTGGTCGGCGGCAACTTCAACGTGCTGGCGACCGACGTGTTCAAGCTGGTGATCGGCCAGCAGGACTTCCAGCGTGGCGCCGTCGTCGCCCTGCTGCTGCTGGCGCCCGCGCTGCTGACCTTCGCGGTCGATCACCTGGTGCAGCGCAAGCAGACGGCCATGCTCACGGCGCGCGCCGTGGCGCTGGCGCCCCGGCCTGCAAAGGGCTTCGATGCTGCCATGACTGCCTATTGCCTGCTCGTGTGCGCACTGATGGTGGCGATGTTCGGCATGGCGGTGTTCGCTTCCTTTGCCAAGCTGTGGCCCTACAACCTCACGCCCAGCCTCGACCATTACGTCGCCGGCATCGTCGATGCCGAACTGGGCGGCGCGGTGCTCAACAGCCTGCTGCTGGCAGCCTGTACGTCCGTGGTCGGCACAGCCGTGGTGTTCTGCGGCGCCTACCTGCTGGAGAAGACGCGCGGCCTGGATGTGCTGCGTCCCCTGATCCGGCTGATGGCCATGCTGCCCATGGCGGTGCCGGGATTGGTCCTCGGCCTGGGCTACATATTCTTCTTCAACGCGCCGTGGAACCCGCTCAATGGCCTGTACCAGACCATGGGCCTGCTGGTGTTGTGCACGGTGGTGCACTTCTACACGACGGGTCACCTGACCATGGTGACGGCCCTGAAGGCCATCGACGGCGAGTTCGAGGCCGTCGCCGCCTCACTCAAGGTGCCGGTGTTCACCACCGTGCGCCGCGTCACGCTGCCGATCTGCCTGCCCGTGCTGCTGGACGTGTCGCGCTACTTCTTCATCAACGCGATGACCACCATCTCGGCGGTCGTCTTCCTGTACTCGCCCGAGACGCGCCTGGCCTCGGTCGCCATCCTCAACCTCGACGAGGCGGGCGAGATCGGCGCTGCCGCCGCCATGGCGGTATTGATCGCCGGGACCTCGGCGATCGTGAACGTGCTGTACCTGCTGCTCGGCCGTTGGGTGGACCGCCGCACCCAGCGCTGGCGGCTGCGATGAGCCAAAGGGATTCCCACGAATGAGCAACACCCATTTCGACCTGATCGTGGTCGGTGCCGGCATCGTCGGCCTGGCCCATGCGTACACCGCCGCGCGGCGCGGCCTCAATGTCTGCGTGATCGAGAAGGACGCCGCCTGCGTCGGTGCGTCCATCCGCAACTTCGGCTTCGTGACCGTGACCGGACAGGGCGCCGGCGACACCTGGCGCCGCGCCCGACGCGCACGCGAGGTGTGGGGCGAGGTGGCGCCGCAGGCTGGCGTCGAGGTGGTCCACCAGGGCCTGTACCTCACGGCCTTCCGCGACAAGGCGCTGGCGGTGCTGGAGCAGTTCATGGACACCGAGATGGCCGAAGGCTGCGAACTGCTGGACGTGGCCGAGGCCGCGCAGCGCGCACCGACGTTGCGGTTGGACGGGCCCGAAGGCCCGGCCCGTGCGGTCCTCTACAGCCCGCACGAGGCGCGTGTGGAGTCGCGCACCGCCATCGGCCTGCTGGCGGCCTGGCTGGCCGAGGCGCATGGCGTGGTCTTCCGCTTCAGCGAACAGGTGCTGGAGGTGGCGACGCCGCGCGTGCGCACCGCCCGCGCCACGCTGCATGCGGAGCGCGTGGTCGTCTGCACCAACATCGAACTGAACGGCCTGTTTGCCGAGCGGCTGGCGCCGCATCGCCTGCAGCTGTGTCAGTTGCACATGCTGCGTGTTCAGCCACCCAAGGGGTTCAAGCTGCCCGGCTCGGTCATGGCCGACCTGAGCCTGGTGCGCTACCACGGCTACAGCAAGCTGCCGGCGGCGCAGGCGCTGCGGGCCCAGCTGGAGGCGGAGGAGGGCGGGTCGCTGGCTCATGGCATCCACCTGATCGTGGTGCAGAGCGCCGACGGCTCGCTGGTGGTGGGGGACTCCCACCACTACGGTCCGGTGCTTGAACCCTTCGCCGACACGCAGGTAGACGCGTTGATGCTGCGTCACATGCAGGAGGCGCTGCACCTGCCCGACTACACCGTCACCCAACGCTGGGTGGGCACCTATCCCTCGTCGCCCGACACTGACTGCCTGATCGACGCGCCGGACGACGCCACCCGGCTGGTGATCGTCACCAGCGGCACCGGCGCCAGCACGGCCTTCGGCATCGCCGAAGAAGTCTTCGCCGCTTGGTAGGCCGGACCTCCGCATATCCCATGACTGACCAGCAAAAACTCCAGGCCGTCGTCTTCGACTGGGCCGGCACCATCATCGACTTCGGCTCCTGCGCGCCCATGGGCGCCTTCGTGCGCTTGTTCGAGCGCTACGGCATCGACCTCAGCATCGCCGAGGCGCGCGGCCCCATGGGCGTGGCCAAGTGGGACCACATTCATGCGCTCAGCCAACTGCCAAGCGTGGCGGCCCAGTGGGAGGCGCGCTTCGGCCGCGGCTTCACGCGGGCCGACATCGACGAGCTCTACGAGGTGTTCACGCCCATGAACGCGGCCGTGGTGCCCGACTTCTGCGACTTCATCCCGGGCGCGCTCGACACCGTGGCCGCCGTGCGTGCGCGTGGCCTGCGCATCGGCTCCACCACCGGCTACAACCGGCCGATCATGGAGGTGGTGACGCCCATCGCCGCGAAAGCCGGCTATGTGCCGGACAACCTCGTGTGCGCGGGCGACCTGGCGGCCGGCCGGCCTTCGCCCTTGATGATGTACCGCTGCTTCGCCGACCTCGGCGTGTGGCCGGCCCATACGGTGGTGAAGGTCGACGACACCGGCGTGGGCGTGCAGGAGGGCCTGAATGCCGGCGCCTGGGCAGTGGGGCTGGCGATCAGCGGCAATGCGGCGGGCCTGACGCTGGCCGAGTGGCAGGCGCTCGATGCCGCAGGCCAGACAGCAGTGCGCACCCGTGCGACGGCGGAGCTGAAGAGCGCCGGGGCGCACTACGTGATCGACAGCGTGGCGGAACTGATGCCGCTGCTGGACGACATCGACGCGCGGATGGCGCGCGGCGAACGGCCGTCGGCCTGAACCCCTGTCGGCGCGCGACGCGAGCCTGGCGTGCCGCCGAGGCGGCCATCCACGTCGATGCCCCCGGCCGCTGACACGATCCGAGTCTCAAGGCTCCGGCCGCCGCCAGAGCCAGATCAGCACGCAGGCCATGGCGCCGATCCCTGCGGCGGCCCCCCAGCGGGAGGGCGACAGCCAGATCAGCACGACGGCGCACACGACCATGGCCGCCGCCGCGCTGCGCTTGGCCCGTCGGCTGACGCGGCCGCCGGCGCGCCAGTTCAAGATCAGCGGCCCAAACAGCGGATGCCTTTCGAGCCAGCCCGCGAGCCGCGGCGAACTGCGGGCGGCCGCCCAGGCGGCCAGCAGCACGAAGGGCGTGGTCGGCAGGCCCGGCAGGACGACACCGGCCACGGCCAGGGCCAACGCCACCACGGCCAGCGCCATCATCAGCCAGCGCGCCGGGCCACGCAGATGGCGCGGCGCCTCGTACTGCCGTGGCGGCGAGGGCGGCGGATTGGGCTCCACGGGCTTCAGCGGTCCGTGCGCACGCGCATGAATCGCGCGAAGCGTGGAACGCCCTGTGCCGTGAGCCCGTTGTAGCGGTAGGTCACCGTGCTGCCCACCGGCGGCGGATCGTCGCGCTGTGCATCGGTGAAGCCACCGCCCAGCTTGAAGACCAGGCCTTCGGGCGTTCGCACCTGCAGCGCGCCCATCCGGCCCGCATGCCGGCCCTGGCCCGGCAGGTGCGCGAGCACCACCGCCTCGGCATCATCGTAGGGCTTGACCTTGAGCAGGTCCGCGCTGCGGCCTGCGCCATAGAGCGAACTGCCCCGATGCAGCATCAGTCCTTCGCCGCCAGCCCGCACCGTGGCGTCGAGCTGCCGCCGGAGTGCCTCGGCCGTGGTGGCGCGTTCCTGCCGAACGGGCTCGAGCCAGGGGGTGGCCTTGACCGGCAGCAGCCGCTGCAGCACCTGCAGCCGATGGTCGAAGTCACCGGATTCGGCGGGCAGGTCGAAGACCATGAAGCGCATGGCGCGCCACGCTGCATCGTCAGGTGCCTGGCTGCGTACCGTGCCGGAGGCATGCTCGAAGCGCCCGCGGCCGGCCCAGAGCTCGCCATCCATGGGCTGCTGCGGCCAGCCGGCCGTGAACCACGCCGGCGCGGCGATACGCTCGCCGCCGCGCGTCCACAAGGCCTGCCCGTCCCAGAAGCCGCGAACGCCGTCGTACTTCTCGCTGACCCAGTAGCCGTCGAGCGGCATGCCCGGGCGCCAGACCTCTGCCAGCATGAGGGCAGGCGGCGCGGCCCATGCCGGCGCGCACAGGGCGGCCGACAACGTCGCCAGCAGAAAACCGCGACGCCACATGACCGTCACGCGAGGAGATGGATGATCAGCCTTCGGACGGCTCGTCGATGCCGCCGACCACGTTGCTGAAGCCGCCATCCACGTAGGTGATCTCGGCGGTCACGCCACCGGCCAGGTCGGACAGCAGGAAGGCCGCCACATTGCCCACGTCGTCGATGGTCACGTTGCGGCGGATGGGCGAGACGGCCGCCACTGCGGGCAGCAGCTTGCCGAATCCCTTGATGCCGCTGGCAGCCAGCGTCTTGATGGGGCCGGCGCTGATGCCGTTGACGCGCACGCCCTTGGGGCCCAGCGAGCCGGCCAGGTAGCGCACCGAGGCTTCCAGGCTGGCCTTGGCCAGGCCCATCGTGTTGTAGTTGGGCACCACGCGCACGGCGCCCAGGTAGGTCAGCGTGAGCAACGCGGCCTGGTCGTTGAGGTAGGGAAGGGCGGCCTTGGCCATGGCCGGGAAGCTGTAGGCGCTGATGTCGTGCGCGATCTTGAAAGCCTCGCGCGACAGGCCTTCGAGGAAGTCGCCGGCGATGGCCTCGCGCGGCGCAAAGCCGATGCTGTGGACGAAGCCGTCGAACTTGGGCCAGGTCTGCGAGAGGTCCTCGAACAGCTTGGCGATCTGGGCATCGTCGCCCACGTCGCAGTCGAAGACCAGCTTGGAATCGAAGTCGGCAGCGAACTCGGTGATGCGGTCCTTGAAGCGTTCGCCCACGTAGCTGAAGGCGAGTTCTGCGCCTTGCGCATGGCAGGCCTTGGCGATGCCGTAGGCGATGGAACGGTTGGAGAGGACGCCGGTGATCAGAAGTTTCTTGCCGCTGAGAAAGCCCATGGGTCTGCCTTGAGAAAAACTTGGGCAGAATTCTCGCATGCGACTCTGGCTGCTCCCGGCCCTCCTGGTTGCGGCGCTGCCCGTGTGGGGTGCGCACGCCTATGCCCAGTTCGGCGACATCAAGTACTCCGCCGGCTTCACCCACTTCGATTACGTCAATCCGGACGCACCCAAGGGCGGGGAGATCCGGCTGGTGCCGCCGATCGCGGTCACGCAGTTCGACAAGTTCAATCCCTTCACACTCAAAGGCACCGCGCCCGCAGGCCTCACGGACCTGGTGTTCGAGTCGCTGCTCGTGGGCAATCTGCAGGAGCCCTCGACGGCCTACGGCCTGCTGGCCGAGGATGTGGAGGTGGCGCCCGACCATCGCTCTGCCGTATTCCGCCTGCGGCCCGAGGCGCGCTTCAGCGACGGCACGCCAGTGCTGGCCGAAGACGTCGTGTATTCGTGGCGTACGCTCATCAGCAAGCAGGCGGCGCCGCAGTACCGCACGCTGCTGGCGGGCATCCGCAGCGTCAAGGCCGTCAGTGAGCGCGTGGTGCGCTTCGACTTCGATTCGGACAACCGCGAGTTGCCGCTGCTGGCCGGTGGCATCCCGGTCTTCAGCCAGCGCTGGGGCCAGGGCAAGCCCTTCGACCAAGTCATCACCGAACTGCCCATCGGCTCTGGTCCGTATCGGCCATCCAGCGCCCGGCTGGGCCGTGACATCACCTACGTGCGCGACAAGAACTACTGGGGGCGTGACCTCGCGGTGCGCCGCGGGCAGTACAACTTCGACCGCATCACCTACAAGCTCTACCTGGACGATACGGCCCGCTTCGAGGGCCTGAAGGCGGGCGAGTACGACCTCAAGCGCGAGTTCATCTCGCGCAACTGGGCGCGCCAGTACACCGGCCGCGCCTTCGACCGCGGCGAGGTGAAGAAGCAGGTCTTTCCCAGCGGGGCACCGGGCGACTACCAGGGCTACATCTTCAACCTGCGCAACCCCAAGCTGCAGGACGTGCGGGTGCGCCAGGCGCTGGCCCTGACCATGGACTTCGAATGGCTGAACCGCCAGATGTTCTATGGCATCTACACGCGCGTGCAGGGTTGGTTTCCCAACAGCCCCTTCCAGGCCAAGGGCCTCCCGGGCGCCGATGAACTGGCCTTGCTGGAGCCGCTGCGCGGCCAGCTCCGGCCCGAGGTCTTCGGGCCGGTGCCGCTGTCGCCCAGCACCGTGCCGCCCTCCAGCCTGCGCGAGAACCTGCGCAAGGCCCGCGATCTGCTCGCCCAAGCGGGCTGGACCTATCGCGACGGCGCGCTGCGCAATGCCAAGGGCGAAGCCTTCGCGCTCGAATACCTCAACGCCCAGCCTTCGGGCGTGCGGCTGGTGCTGCCGATGCAGGCCGCCATGGCCAAGCTGGGCATCCAGATGACGGTGCGCAACGTCGACGGTGCGCTGTACCAGCAGCGCATGAACGACTTCGATTTCGAGCTCGGCAGCATCCGCATCCCGGCACGGACCACGCCGGGCAGCGAACTGCTCGAATACTTCGGCTCCGAAGCAGCCGGCACGCATGGGTCGGCCAACTACTGGGGCCTGAAGGATCCGGCGGTGGACGCGCTCATTCGCCGCGTGCTGGCCGCCACCACGCGCGACGAGCTGGGCGCCGCCATGCGCGCGCTCGACCGCGTGCTCACCAACGGCTACTACGGCATCCCGCAGTGGTACAGCAGTGGCTTCCTGGTGGGCTACCGGCCCGCCGGCTTCGTGCTGCCGCCGAGCGTCCCGCCCTACTACGAACCGGACAGCTGGGCCGCGGCAACGTGGTGGGCGTCCCCCAGCAACAAGTAGGCAGCGCGGCATGCCCATCTACATCCTCAAACGTCTGCTGCTGATGGTGCCGACCCTGCTGGGCGTGCTGCTGGTGAGCTTCGCGGTCATCCAGTTCGTGCCGGGCGGTCCGGTCGAGCAGATGGTGTCGCAACTGCAGGGCCGATCGGCCGGGGGCGAGGGGCCTTCTGCCGGTGGGTCGGCCTACCGCGGCCGGCAAGGGCTCAGCGCGCAGCAGGTGGCCGAGATCAAGGCCCTCTACGGCTTCGACAAGCCGGCGCCCGAGCGCTTCTGGCAGATGCTTAAAGCCTTCGCGCGCTTCGACCTCGGCCAGAGCTTCTACCAGCGCAAGGCGGTGTGGGACCTGGTCAAGGAGAAGCTGCCGGTGTCTGTCAGCCTGGGCCTGTGGACCTTCTTCATCAGCTACCTCATCGCCGTGCCGCTGGGCGTCGCCAAGGCGGTGCGGGCGGGCACGCGCTTCGACTTCGTGACAACGCTGCTCGTGCTGGTGGGCTATGCGATTCCGGGCTTCGTACTTGGCGTGGCCCTTCTGGTGATCTTTGGCGGCCAGTTGCAGTGGTTTCCGCTGCGCGGGCTCACCTCGGCCAACTGGGAGCAGATGTCCTGGGGCGCGCGAATCGTTGACTACCTGTGGCACATCGCGCTGCCCATCACGGCTATGGTGCTGGGCAGCTTTGCCGTCACGGCCATGCTGACCAAGAACGCCTTCCTCGAAGAGATCCGCAAGCAGTACGTGCTGACGGCCCGCGCCAAGGGCCTGCGCGAGAAGCAGATCCTGTGGAAGCACGTCATGCGCAATGCGCTGATCCCCATCATCACGGGCTTCCCGGCCGCCTTCATCGGTGCCTTCTTCACCGGCTCATTGCTGATCGAGACGCTGTTCTCGCTCGACGGCCTGGGCCTGCTCAGTTACGAGAGCGTGATCCGCCGCGACTATCCCGTGGTGCTGGGCACGCTCTACCTCTTCACGCTGATCGGCCTGGTGACCAAGCTGATCAGCGACCTCTGCTACGTGTGGGTGGATCCGCGCGTGAAGTTCGACTGAGCATGAGCGACACCTCCGCGCCTTCCGTTCCCTTGTCGCCAGGGCGCCGTGCCTGGCGGCGCTTTCGCCGCAACCGGCTGGGCTTCGTCAGCCTGGTGCTGTTCACCGTGCTGGTGGTGCTGAGCCTCTTCGCCGAGGTGCTGTCGTCCGACCGGCCGCTGGTGGTGCGCTACGACGGCCAGCTCTATTTTCCGGTGCTGACCGACTATTCCGAGAAGACCTTCGGCGGCGACTTCGAGACACCGGCCGACTACCTCGACCCATTCATCCGTGAGCGCATCACGCAGGGGGGCAACTGGGCGTTGTACGCGCCGAACCCGTACGGGCCCCGCACCCTGAACTACTTCGCCAGCCGGCCGAACCCGGCTGCGCCCTCGTCCGAGAACCTGCTGGGCACCGACGACCGCGGCCGCGACCTCTTGGCACAGCTCATCTACGGCTTCAGGGTGAGCGTGCTGTTCGCGCTGGCGCTAACAGCCATCGGCGTGGTGCTCGGCGTGATCACCGGCGCCATCCAGGGCTTCTTCGGCGGCAGGACCGACCTGGCCTTCCAGCGCTTCATCGAGATCTGGGGCTCCATGCCCGAGCTCTACCTGCTGATCATCTTCAGCGCGATCTTCGCGCCCAGCGTGGCGCTCTTGCTGGTGCTGCTCTCGCTCTTCGGCTGGATGGGACTGTCGGACTATGTGCGGGCCGAGTTCCTGCGTAACCGACAGATGGACTATGTGCGCGCGGCCCGCGCCCTGGGCGTGGGCAACCTGGCCATCATGTGGCGACACATCCTGCCCAATAGCCTGGTGCCGGTGGTGACCTTCCTGCCCTTTCGCATGAGCGCGGCCATCCTGGCGCTGACCTCGCTGGACTTCCTCGGCCTCGGGGTGCCACCGGGCACGCCGTCCCTGGGCGAACTGCTCAACCAGGGCAAGGCCAACATCGACGCCTGGTGGATCTCGCTGTCCACCTTCGGTGTGCTGGTGGTGACGCTGATGTTGCTCACCTTCATGGGTGACGCGCTGCGCGACGCCATGGATCCGCGGAAGGCCTGATTCATGACCGAAGCGCTTCTTCGTGTGAACAACCTGCGCATCGCGTTCGACGGCAAGCCGGTGGTGCATGGCGTCGACTTCGAGCTGGCACCGGGCGAGAAGCTGGCGCTGGTGGGCGAGTCCGGTTCGGGCAAGACCGTCACGGCGCTCAGTCTGCTGCGTCTGCTGCCCGATGCGCAGGTCAGCGGCGAGGCCCGGCTGGCGGGTGATCCGCCGCGCGATCTGCTGGCGCTGCCCGAACGCGCGTTGCGCGGCATCCGTGGCCGCGAGATCGCCATGATCTTCCAGGAGCCGATGACGGCCCTGAACCCGCTCTACCCGGTGGGCGACCAGATCGCCGAGGTGCTGCGACTGCACGAAGGCCTCGACGCCCGCTCCGCCCATGAGGCGGCCGTGCAACTGCTGGCCGACACCGGCGTGCCGGAGCCGGCGCGGCGCGCGCGCGCCTTTCCGCATCAGCTGTCGGGCGGGCAGCGCCAGCGCGCCATGATCGCCATGGCGCTGGCCTGCAAGCCGCGGCTGCTGCTCGCCGACGAGCCAACGACGGCACTGGACGTCACCTTGCGCGTGCAGATCCTCGACCTGCTCGACACCCTTCAGCAGCGCCATGGCATGGCGGTGCTGATGATCACGCACGACCTCAACCTCGTGCGGCGCTTTGCCGACCGTGTGGCCGTGATGGAGCATGGGCGCATGGTGGAGCAGGGGAGTGTGCGGCAGGTCTTCGACGCGCCGCGGCATCCCTACACCTGCAAGCTGATCGACAGCCGGCCCGAGCGGCGCGTGGCCGAGGTGCCGGCGAAGGGCGACGAAGCGCCGGTGCTGTCGGCCCGCGAGGTCGCGGTCAGCTATCCCGTGCCGCGTCCGGGCGTTCGCGGCTGGTTCGGCCGCGACCGGTTCGTCGCGGTGCAGGACGCCGACCTTCTGATCCGACCCGGCGAGACGCTGGGCGTCGTCGGCGAGTCCGGATCCGGCAAGTCGACCTTGGCGTTGGCTGCACTGGGCTTGCTGCCCTTTGCGGGCGAGATGCGCGTGGCCGGGCTGGCGTGGCGCCGCGGCGCCAGGGCCGACCGGGCGCTGCGGCGGCAGGTGCAGGCCGTGTTCCAGGATCCTTTTTCGTCGCTGTCGCCGCGCATGACGGTGGCGCAGATCGTGGGGGAGGGCATGTCGGTCCACGCCCCCGAACTGCAGGCGCCGCAACGGCATGCGCGGGTCGTGCAGGCGCTCGCAGAAGTCGGGCTCGAAGAAGCGCAGTTCCCGCAGTTGCTGTCGCGCTATCCGCACGAGTTCTCGGGCGGACAGCGCCAGCGCATCGCTATTGCGCGCGCGCTGATCGTGCAGCCGCGCCTGCTGGTGCTGGACGAGCCCACCAGCGCGCTCGACGTCACCATCCAGAAGCAGGTGCTGGCCCTGCTGCAGCGGCTGCAGCGTGAGCAGGGCCTGGCCTACCTGCTCATCACGCACGACGTCGAGGTCGTCCAGGCGATGGCGCACCGGGTGGTCGTCATGAAGGACGGACACATCGTCGAGCAGGGGCCGGTCGATGCCGTGCTCGGCGCACCGGTCCATGCCTATACCCGTCAGCTCGTCTCCGCGGCGCTGATGGGGCATTCCACGTGAGCGGCGCCGGCCAGGGCGGCCCGCGCTCCGAAAGCGCCCAGGCCTGGCGCGCCGCCCTGGGTTGCATGGTGGCGCTGGCGGTCGCCATGGGTCTGGGCCGTTTCGCCTTCACGCCCATGCTGCCGGTCATGCTCGGCGAGGGACAGATCGATCTGCAGGCGGGCGGCGTGCTTGCCTCGCTCAACTACCTGGGCTATTTCCTCGGCGCCTTGTCCAGCGCCTGGCTGTGTGCGCCTGCGCGCACGCTGGTTCGCGGGGGGCTGATGGCCACGGCCGCGCTGCTGGTCGGCATGGGGTTGCTGCATGGCTTTGCCGCCTGGGCCACCTTGCGCACGGCGGCCGGGCTCGCGAGCGCCTGGGTCTTCGTCTTTGCCAGCGGATGGGGTGCGCGCCGCCTGGCCGAGGCGCATGCGCCCGGACTGGGGGGCGTCATCTATGCGGGGCCGGGCCTGGGCATTGCGATCACGGGCTTCCTGGGTGGGCCGGCAGGGCGTTGGGGGGCTTCGATCGCCTGGTGCGTATATGGCGGCTTGGCCATGGCCTTGATTGCGCTGGTGTGGCGTGTTTTCGACGATGGGCGCGAGGGAGTGCCTGCGTCCGCAGCGGCTTCGCCCATCCCGCCGGCCGCGGCCAGCGGCGGCGCCGAGGCGGCCTGGCTGGTCGGGCTCTACGGCCTGGCGGGCTTCGGCTACATCATCACGGCGACCTTCCTGCCGGTCATCGCCCGGCAGGCGTTGCCGGGCTCGACCTGGCCCGACCTGTTCTGGCCGCTTTTCGGGCTGGCCGTGGTGCCGGGGGTGCTGATCGGCGGCCAGGCACCGCAGCACTGGGACAATCGGTTGCTGCTCGCCAGTGGCTATGTCATGCAGGCGCTGGGTGTCCTGCTGTCGGTGACGTGGCCGACGATCACGGGCTTTGCGGTCGGCAGCATGCTCCTGGGCCTGCCTTTCACCGCGGTCACCCTGTTCGCGGTGCGGGAGGCGCGCCGGTTGCGCGGCAATGCCGCGGCCGGACTGATCGGCTATGCCACGGCCTCCTACGGACTGGGGCAGATCGTGGGGCCGCTCTTCGCCGCACCGGTGGCGCAGCGCTGGGGCAGCTTTGCGCCGGCACTGTGGGTGGCTGCGGCAGCGCTGATGCTGGGGGCTTTGCTGTTCGTGATCGTCTGGCACCGCACTGCATCCAAGGGGCGAGGGCGCTGAATCCGGCGCGCTCGGTACGGCAAGGAATGCGAAAGGAAAGAGCGGCCATTCGGGCTCCTATTTGCCTTTCTGCGTGAGTGTTGGCCGCCCTGCTGCGCAGCAGGTGCAATTGCGACACAAATTCCCTATAATCGGAGGCTCACGACCAAACGGGCGGGTACTCACCGCCCTTTTTTTTTTGGTTGTCCCCCCTTCTTCGCCGCCTCGGGTACTTGATGTTCAGGCCCGCCGGATGCACTGCCGTCCGGCAGGCCTTCGGTTCTGGTGCGGCAGCAAAGATCGGCCAGGGCTCTCAGTCAGAAGGACGCACGCGAACGGTGGCATTGCAGCAGACGGTAGAAAAAACGGTAGCCCAGACAGTGTCTGGGCTGGGTTACGACTTGGTCGAGATCGAGCGCTCGGCCGGTGGGCTGCTGCGTGTCACGATCGATCTGCCCTGGGCGGGCCCCGTTGCCGAAGGCGTTGAAGAAGCCTTCGTGACCGTCGAGGACTGCGAGAAGGTCACCCGCCAGTTGCAATACACCCTCGAGGTCGAAGGCGTCGACTACCAGCGGCTCGAGGTCTCCTCGCCCGGCATCGACCGCCCCCTTCGCCACGACCGCGATTTCGAGCGTTTCGTGGGCGAGGTCATCGACATCGTGCTCAAGGCGCCCATGGGCCAGGCGGCCGCCGGCCAGGTCAGCGCCAACCGCAAGAAGTTCCGCGGCACGCTCGAGCGCGTGGAGGCGGCCGACGGCAGCCATGGCTGGCAGATCGTCTGGAGCGACGAGCCCACGCCCGCCAAGCCGGGCCAGAAGATCAGCAAGAAGCGCGCGCCCGCCACGCTGCAGGCGCTGGGTTTCACCCTGGACGAGTTGCGCGAGGCGCGACTCGCCCCCATCGTGGATTTCAAGGGGCGCAAGCCCAAGAGCGGCGCGGCGACGCCGCAGTGACAAGAACGAACAGTAGGGTCATCGAATGAATCGCGAAATGTTGATGCTGGTGGATGCGATCTCGCGCGAGAAGAACGTCGAGCGCGACGTCGTCTTCGCCGCCGTGGAATCCGCCCTGGCACAGGCGACCAAGAAGCTGTATCCGGGCGATGTGGACATCCGTGTGGCCATCGACCGCGACACCGGCGCCTATGAAACCTTCCGCCGCTGGCACGTCGTGCCCGACGAGGCCGGCCTGCAGCTGCCCGACCAGGAGATCCTGCTGTTCGAAGCCAAGGAAGAAGTGGCGGACATCCAGGTCGACGAGTACATCGAGGAGCCCGTCGAGTCGCTGCCCATCGGCCGCATCGGCGCCATGGCCGCCAAGCAGGTCATCCTGCAGAAGATCCGCGACGCCGAACGCGAGATGCTGCTCAACGACTTCATGTCGCGCGGCGAGCGAATCTTCACCGGCACCGTCAAGCGCATGGACAAGGGCGACATCATCGTCGAGTCCGGCCGGGTCGAGGGGCGCCTGCGCCGCGGCGAGATGATCCCCAAGGAAAACCTGCGCAATGGCGACCGCGTGCGGGCCATGATCATGGAGGTCGACCTGACGCTGCGTGGCGCGCCGATCATCCTGTCGCGCTCGGCGCCGGAGTTCATGATGGAGCTCTTCCGCAACGAAGTGCCCGAGATCGAGCAGGGCCTGCTCGAGATCAAGAGCTGCGCCCGCGACCCCGGCAGCCGCGCCAAGATCGCCGTGCTGAGCCACGACAAGCGCGTGGACCCCATCGGTACCTGCGTCGGCGTGCGCGGCACCCGCGTCAACGCCGTGACCAACGAGCTCGCCGGCGAGCGCGTGGACATCGTGCTGTGGTCGGAGGATCCGGCCCAGTTCGTCATCGGCGCGCTGGCCCCGGCCAACGTGCAGTCCATCGTCGTCGATGAAGAGAAGCACGCCATGGACGTGGTGGTGGACGAGGAAAACCTCGCCATCGCCATCGGCCGCGGCGGCCAGAACGTGCGGCTCGCCTCCGAGCTCACGGGCTGGAAGATCAACATCATGGACGCGAACGAATCGGCCCAGAAACAGGCCGAGGAAACCGCCGTCACGCGCCAGCTCTTCATGGAGAAGCTGGATGTCGATGAAGAAATCGCCGACATCCTGATCCAGGAAGGCTTCTCCAGCCTGGAAGAGGTGGCTTACGTGCCCATCGCCGAGATGCTCGAGATCGAGGCCTTCGACGAAGATACCGTCAACGAATTGCGCGCCCGTGCCAAGGACGTGCTGCTCACGATGGAGATCGCCCGCGAGGAGAAGGTGGAGGCCGTGTCGCAGAACCTGCGCGACCTGGAAGGCCTGACGCCCGAACTGATCGGCAAGCTGGCGGAAGCCGGCATCCACACCCGCGACGACCTGGCCGACCTCGCCGTCGACGAACTCACCGAAATCACCGGCCAGACCGCCGACGAAGCAAAGTCCCTCATCCTCAAGGCACGCGAACATTGGTTCGACGGCGCGCAAGAGTGATGTGATGGGAGGCACCAGATCCTATGTCCAGCACTACCGTTGCAGAGTTCGCACAAGAACTCAAGAAGACGCCCGAAACCTTGCTTGACCAACTCCGCAGCGCCGGCGTGGCCAAGTCTGCCGCTTCGGATGCCCTCACCGAGGGCGACAAGCAGCGCCTGCTCAGCCACCTCAAGGCGAGCCATGGCACTGCCGCGCCGCCTGAGCGCAAGAAGATCACGCTGACCAAGAAATCGACCAGCGAAATCAAGCAGGCCGACGCCCTGGGCCGTGCGCGCACGATCCAGGTGGAGGTGCGCAAGAAGCGCACCTTCATGCAGCGCGACGATGCGCCGGTCGACAACGCCGCCGCGCAGCAGGAGGAAGAGGCCGAACTCGCCCGCCGTGCGGCCGAGCTGGCCCGCCGCGAGGAGGAGGCCCGTCAGGCCGCCGAGGCCTTGCGCCGGCAGGAAGAGGAACTCGCCCGGCAGCGCGCCGAGCGTGAGGCGGCCGAGGCTGCCGAGCGCGAGCGCCAGGCAAGAGAAGACGCTGAAGAGGCGGCTGCCCGTGCGAAGGCCGATGCCGTGGACGCCGTGGACCGTACCCGCCGTGATCGCGAGGTGCAGGTCGAGCGTGCGCGCGCCGAGGCTGCCGCGCTGAACGCCGCCGCGCACCAGGCCCGCGTGGCGTCGTCACCCAGTGCCCGCGCCCAGGCTGAAGCCGATGCCGCAGCCGCCGCGAAGGCCAGCGCCGACAAGGTCGCTGCCGACCGCGCCGCTGCCGAGAAGGCCCGCGAGGACGCCCGCGAAGAGGCGCGCGCCAAGGCCGCCGCCGAATCCAAGGCGGCCGCCGACGCCGAAGCCGCCCGTGCCCGCGACCTGGACGAGCGCCGCCGCAAGGCCCTGGCCGAGGCCGAGGCCATCCGCCAGATGATGAACGCGCCCAAGCGCGTGCTCGTCGCCAAGAAGGAAGAGCCGAAGCCCGTCGAGGCCAAGCCGGCCGTCAAGGGCACGCTGCACAAGCCTGCCACCGGTACCGGCACGCGTCCTGCTGGCACGACGGCCGCGCCGGCTGCCGCGCCTGGCGCCGGCAAGGAGGTCAAGTCGGCCAAGCTGTCCTCCAGCTGGGCGAACGACAACGCCAAGAAGAAGGAAATCAAGACCCGCGGCGATGCCAGCGGCGGCGTGGGCCGCAACAACTGGCGCAGCGGGCCCCGCAGCCGCCGTGGCGGCGGTGATCGCGACGACTCGCCGCAACAGTCGGCACCGGTCGAGCAGCGCATCATCGAAGTGCACGTGCCCGAGACGATCACCGTCTCCGAGCTCGCGCACAAGATGGCCATCAAGGCCTCCGAGGTGATCAAGCAGCTGATGAAGCTGGGCCAGATGGCGACCATCAACCAGTCGCTGGACCAGGACACGGCCATGATCCTCGTCGAGGAAATGGGCCACAAGGCCGTCGTGGCCGCGCTGGACGATCCCGAAGCCTTCACCGAGGAAGAAGTGCAAGCCGCAGCGGCCGACGCGCTGCCGCGGGCACCGGTGGTCACCGTCATGGGTCACGTCGACCACGGCAAGACCTCGCTGCTGGACCGCATCCGCACCACCAAGGTGGCGGCGGGCGAGGCCGGCGGCATCACGCAGCACATCGGCGCCTACCACGTCGAGACGCCGCGCGGCATGGTGTCCTTCCTGGACACCCCGGGCCACGAGGCCTTCACGGCCATGCGTGCCCGTGGTGCGCAGGCCACCGACATCGTCATCCTGGTGGTGGCGGCGGACGACGGCGTCATGCCCCAGACCAAGGAAGCCATCAAGCATGCCAAGGCGGCCAAGGTGCCGATCGTGGTGGCGATCAACAAGATCGACAAGCCCGATGCCAATTCCGAACGCGTGCGCAGCGAGCTGGTGGCCGAAGAGGTGGTGCCGGAAGAATTTGGCGGCGACTCGCCCTTCGTCGAGGTCTCGGCAAAGACCGGCAAGGGCATCGACGAGCTTCTGGAGCAGGTGCTGCTGCAGGCCGAAGTGCTGGAGCTCAAGGCGCCGGTGGATGCCGCCGCCAAGGGTCTGGTGATCGAAGCCCAGCTGGACAAGGGCCGCGGCCCCGTGGCCACGGTGCTGGTGCAATCGGGCACGCTGAAGGTGGGCGACGTGGTGCTGGCGGGCGCGACCTTCGGCCGTGTCCGTGCCATGACCGACGAGGACGGCAAGAACACCAAGTCGGCCGGTCCCTCCATCCCGGTGGAGATCCAGGGCCTGACCGAGGTGCCGCAGGCCGGCGACGATTTCATGGTCATGGCCGACGAGCGCCGTGCCCGCGAGATCGCGACCTACCGCGCGGGCAAGTTCCGCAACACCAAGCTGGCCCGCCAGCAGGCCGCCAAGCTGGAGAACATGTTCTCCGAGATGACGGCCGGCGAGGTCAAGACGCTGCCGATCATCATCAAGGCAGACGTGCAGGGTTCGCAGGAAGCGCTGTCGCAGTCGCTGCTCAAGTTGAGCAACGAAGAAGTGCGCGTGCAGGTGGTGTACGCCGGCGTCGGCGGCATCAGCGAGTCGGACGTCAACCTGGCGATCGCCTCCAAGGGCATCGTCATCGGCTTCAACGTGCGTGCCGATTCGGGCGCGCGCAAGCTCGCCGAAGGCAATGGCGTGGACATCAAGTACTACAGCATCATCTACGACGCCGTGGACGAGCTGAAGACTGCGATGGCCGGCATGCTGGCGCCCGAGCGTCGCGAAGAGGTCATCGGCCACGCCGAGATCCGCACGGTGTTCGTGGCCACGAAGATCGGTACGGTGGCCGGCTCGTATGTGCTGGACGGCGTGGTCAAGCGCGACGCCCACTTCCGCCTGCTGCGCGACAACGTGGTGATCTACACCGGCGAGCTCGATTCGCTCAAGCGCATGAAGGACGACGTCAAGGAAGTGCGCGAAGGCTTCGAGTGCGGTATCAAGCTCAAGAACTACAACGACATCCGCGAGGGTGATCAGCTGGAGCTCTTCGAGATCAAGGAAATCGCCCGGACGCTGTAAGCGCCGGTCAGAGGTCCCTACGCCATGCCAGCGAAGAAGTCATCCGTCCCCAACCGCGGCTTCAAGGTCGCGGACCAGATCCAGCGCGATCTGTCGGAGCTGATCGCCCGCGAGCTGAAGGATCCGCGCGTGGGCATGGTCACCCTGCAGGCCGTCGAGGTCACGCCCGACTATGCCCACGCCAAGGTGTTCTTCAGCCTGCTGGTGGGTGATCCGCAGGAGACGCAGGAGGCCTTGAACCAGGCTGCCGGCTTCCTGCGCAACGGCCTGTTCAAGCGGCTGCACATTCACACCGTGCCGACGCTGCATTTCGTGTTCGATCGCACCACCGAGCGTGCGGCGGACATGAACGCCTTGATCGCCAAGGCGGTGTCCTCGCGCTCGAAAGAAGAGTAGACCGATGACGTCGCCATCCCGTGTCAGGGTGCAGCGGCGCCCTGTGCATGGGGTGTTGCTGCTCGACAAGCCGCTGGGCCTGTCCAGCAACCAGGCGCTGCAGAAGGCCAAATGGCTGCTGCGCGCCGAAAAGGCCGGCCACACCGGCACGCTGGATCCGCTTGCGACCGGCGTGCTGCCGCTGTGCTTCGGCGCTGCCACCAAGTTCAGCCAGCTGCATCTGGACGCCGACAAGTGCTACGAGACCACGGTCCGCCTGGGCCGCACGACGAGCACGGGCGATGCCGAGGGCGAGGTGACCAGCGAGCAGCCGGTCGACTGCACGCCCGAGCAAGTGCAGGCGGTGCTGGTGCGCTTTCGCGGACCCATCTCGCAGGTGCCGCCGATGCACAGCGCCCTCAAGAAGGACGGCAAGGCGCTCTATGAATACGCCCGGCAAGGCATCGTGCTGGAGCGCGAGCCGCGCGCGGTCGTGATCCATGCGCTGACGCTGCTCGACGCACAACTGGAGGGGCCGGAGCCCTTCCTGCGCCTGGCGGTGCAGTGCTCCAAAGGCACCTACATCCGAACGCTGGGCGCCGACATCGGCGCGGCGCTGGGCTGCGGCGGCCACCTGACGGCCCTGCGCCGCACTCGCACCGGACCCTTCGCGGCCCACCAGTGCGTGTCGCTGCAGGCGCTGGAGGCCATGGACGACGCGCAGCGCCTCGAAGCACTGCTGCCCACTGATGCGCTCGTGGCCGGCCATGTGCCCGTCACGCTGGGCACGGACGATGCTGGTCGCTTCCTGTCCGGCATGCGCCGGCGTGGCCACTGGACCGATGCCGAGGCGGTGGCCGTCTTTGGCGCACAGCCCAAAGCCTTCCTGGGCAGTGCCCATGTGAAGGCCGGCGAATTGATTCCCGGGCGACTGCTGAGCCCGCTCGAAATCCAGCAGACCCTATTGCAAACCCATTCAAAGTCACCAGAGCCCTCGCAGGAGGTAACGACACCATGACCCGACAGATCCGCAACATCGCCATCATCGCCCACGTCGACCACGGCAAGACCACCATGGTGGACCAGCTGCTGCGCCAGTCCGGCACCTTCGCCGACCACGAGAAGGTGGTCGACACGGTGATGGACAACAACGCCATCGAAAAGGAACGGGGCATCACCATCCTGGCGAAGAACTGCGCCGTGAGCTGGAAGGGCACGCACATCAACATCGTCGACACCCCCGGCCACGCGGACTTCGGCGGCGAGGTGGAGCGGGCGCTGTCCATGGTGGACGGCGTGCTGCTGCTGATCGATGCGCAGGAAGGCCCGATGCCGCAGACGCGCTTCGTGACCAAGAAGGCCCTCGCCCTCGGCCTCAAGCCCATCGTCGTGGTCAACAAGGTGGACAAGCCCGGCGCCAATCCCGACAAGGTGGTGAACGCCGCCTTCGACCTGTTCGACAAGCTGGGCGCGACCGACGAGCAGCTGGACTTCCCGGTCGTTTATGCCTCGGGCATCAACGGCTGGTCCTCGCTGGAAGAGGGTGCGCCGGGCGAGCAGTGGGGCCCCGACATGTCGGCCCTGTTCGACACCGTGCTCAAGCACGTGCCGTCGCAGAAGGGCGACCCGTCTGCGCCGCTGCAGCTGCAGATCTCGGCGCTGGACTTCTCCACCTTCGTGGGCCGCATCGGCGTGGGCCGCATCAGCCAGGGCACGCTCAAGCCCATGCAGGACGTGCTGGTGTGCGAAGGCCCGGACGGCAAGAGCTACAAGGGCCGCGTCAACCAGGTGCTGACCTTCCAGGGGCTGGACCGCGTGCAGGCCACCGAGGCCGGCCCCGGCGACATCGTGCTGATCAACGGCATCGCCGACATCGGCATCGGCGTGACGGTCACCGACCCGGCCAACCCCATGCCGCTGCCGATGCTCAAGGTGGACGAGCCCACCCTGACCATGAACTTCTGCGTCAACACCAGCCCGCTGGCCGGCCGCGAAGGCAAGTTCGTGACCAGCCGTCAGATCTGGGACCGCCTGCAGAAGGAACTGCAGCACAACGTCGCGCTGCGCGTGAACGAGACGGACGAGGAAGGCGTGTTCGAGGTCATGGGCCGCGGCGAGCTGCACCTGACCATCCTGCTGGAGAACATGCGCCGCGAGGGCTATGAAATGGCCGTCTCCAAGCCGCGTGTGGTCTTCAAGACGATTGATGGCGAGCGTCACGAGCCCATCGAGCTGGTGACGGCCGACATCGAGGAAGGCCACCAGGGCGGCGTGATGCAGGCCCTGGGCGAGCGCAAGGGCGAGCTGGTCAACATGGAGCCGGACGGCCGCGGCCGTGTGCGCCTGGAATACCGCATTCCGGCGCGCGGCCTGATCGGCTTCACCAACGAGTTCCTGAACCTGACGCGCGGCTCGGGCCTCATCAGCAACATCTTCGACAGCTACGAGCCGCACAAGGGCGACATCGGCGGCCGCAAGAACGGTGTGCTGATCTCCATGGATGACGGTGAAATCTTCACCTACGCCCTGGGCAAGCTGGACGACCGTGGCCGCATGTTCGTGAAGGCGAATGATCCGGTGTACGAAGGCATGATCGTCGGCATCCACAGCCGCGACAACGACCTGGTTGTCAACGCCACGCGCACCAAGCAGCTGACCAACTTCCGCGTCAGCGGCAAGGAAGACGCGATCAAGATCACGCCGCCCATCGACCTGACGCTCGAATACGGCGTCGAGTTCATCGAGGACGACGAACTGGTCGAGATCACGCCCAAGAGCATCCGCCTGCGCAAGCGCTTCCTGAAGGAACATGAGCGCAAGCGCGCCAGCCGCGAAGCCTGATCCTGCGCGCTCGGCGCGGCGCGGCCTCACACATGGGCGCGCTGTCGCCCTGATGGTGCTGGTCACGCTCATGTGGGCGACGGCTGGCGTCGTCACCCGCCAGCTGGAGCGGGCGGTCAGCTTCGAGGTCACCTTCTGGCGCAGCTTCTTCACGCTGCTGGCCATGGTGCTGATCCTCGGTGCCTGGCGCGGCCGTGGCCTCTGGCGCAGCCTGCGCGAGGGCGGACGTCACCTCTGGATCTCCGGCGCCTGCTGGAGCGTGATGTTCACCGCCTTCATGGTGGCGCTCACGCTGACCACGACGGCCAACGTGCTGGTCACGCTGGCTACCGGGCCGCTGCTCGCGGCCCTGGCGGCGCGCCTCTTCATCGGCCACCGCCTGCCGGCGCGCACCTGGGCGGCCATTGCCGTGGCCGGTGCGGGCATCGCCTGGATGTATGGCGCGCAGATCGGCGACGACGGCGCGCTGGCGGGCACGCTGGTGGCCCTGTGCGTGCCCATCGCCGGGGCTTGCCACTGGACCAACGTGCAGCAGGCCCATGCCAGCGGGGCTGACGTCGATCTCCTGCCAGCCGTGCTCATCGGGGCCGCCGTGTCGGCCACCTGCACGCTGCCGCTGGCCTGGCCCTTCACGGCCAGCGGACGCGACCTGGCGCTGCTGGGCTTTCTGGGCGTGTTCCAGCTTGCCATTCCGTGCATGTTGTCGATGATGGCCGCGGGCGTGCTCAAGGCGCCCGAGGTGGCACTGCTGGCCCTGCTGGAAGTGCTCTTCGGCATCGCGCTCGCCTGGGTCGGAGCGGGCGAGGTGCCGGCGCCGACGGTGTTCAGCGGTGGCTTGCTGGTGATCGGTGCGCTGGTGGCCAACGAATGGCTTGGATGGCGTGCGGCGCGTGGGCCGTGCTGACCCTCAATGGCGCGGCGTGGCCGCGCAGCAAAAGAAAAGGGGGCGGAATGCCCCCTTCGTGCTTTTGTTGACCTGGTCGCCCTTCAAGTGCGACCGCGGCGCTTTTCAGCCTCTTCTCAAGGACGGGCAACCTTCCAGGCACCGTTGAGCATGCCTTCGCCGGTGCGGTCGCCCGGCTTGGCGTCCTTGGACCAGTAGTAGAGCGGCCAGCCGTTGTAGGCCCACTGCTTGCTGCCGTCATCGCGCATCACGATGGTGTAGCCGCCCATCGGCTTGGGATCGGCCGGGGCCATCAGCGGCGGCCAGTTGGCGGCGCACTGGGCATTGCACATCGACTTGCCGCTGTTCTGCGCATCGCGGGCGAAGGTGTAGAGCGTCTTGCCGTTCGGGCCGATCAGCACGCCGTCCACGGTGCGGGTGGGCATGTCGGGCGCGGGGGTGGTGGCGCAGCCGGCCAGCAGCGCAGCCAGTGCGAGGGCGGGTACCCCGATCAGGGTGGTCTTCTTCATGGCAATCATGTGGTTCTCCTGGTTGAACGAAAGACAGCGGGACGAGTGTAGGAAGGGGGTCGGGGCCTGCCGCGTAGGCGCAGGGCGAATTCGGTGCCTGTCTCACAGCTGCCCATGAACGGTTTGCGCCAGCGCAAGCAGGCGGTCGCGGCCGAGGGGCGCGCTCAGCGCATAGCCGAAGCCGTCGTCCACCCAATAGAAGGTCGACAGCTGCGGGCCGGCCTCGAAGCGGAAGGCGGCGCCCCTGGCTTCGGGTGTGCCGGCATCGAGCTGCCCGAGGTAGAGCGTCAGGCGCTGGCCCTCGGCGTTCTGGTACATGAACTGCGCACGCGCGCCCGCCGTGCCCGGCAGCAGGCGGCCGCCGACCAGCGCGTAGCCTTGAGATACCAGGTCAGGCAGTTTCAGGGACCGATCCAGCCGACGAGACAGCCATTGCACCAGGTGCTGCTCCTCCGCGGCCCCGACTTCGACAGGGTGGCGCTTCTCGGGCACGTAGAGGCTGTAGGCCACCGCGGCTTCGCGGACGAAGCCACGCAAGGGCGGCGCCTGGGTTGCGGCCATGGTGTGTCCGCCGGTTGCACCTTGCAGTCCATTGGCCGACCAGCCGGCGCCGAAGGCGAGCACGAGGGCGGCGGCCATGCCGCTCCATCGCAGCGCCTGGGCCTGGCGGCGCTTGCGCGCCACGGCTTCTTCGAATGCCTTGGCGGCGGCCAGGAGGCCAGCGGGCGGGGCTTCCTCCAGCACCGGCGCGTGCAGCTGCCGCAACTGCTGGCGCAGGCGATCCCATTCCTCGTCGGGGGAGCGGTGCGTTGGCGGTGGGTCGGGGCGGTTCATGGCGCGGGTCGGGGGCTCATTTGAGGCGCCGCAGGGCAGGGCGGCCGCTGGGGCCCGCGCCGGCGCGCTCGGGGGGATGGCCATCCATGAGCTGGCGCAGCCGCTCGCGGGCGCGGGACAGCCGCGACATCACGGTGCCGATGGGCACGCCGAGCACGCGGCCGATCTCGGCATAGGAGAGGTCTTCCAGCGCAGCCAGCAGCAGGACCGCACGCTGTTCGTCGGGCAGCAGCAACAGGCAGCGCTGGAGGTCGAGCGATCCATCGGCTGCCGAGGACATGGCCGCGGGTTCCGCTTCCAGCGCGTCGATATCCACCGCGGGTGCCGGCGCTCGCCGCAGCTGGCTAGCGTGCAGGTTGTGCATCAGGGTGAACAGCCAAGCCCGCAGATCGGTGCCCGGCGTCCACAGCGACCACTTGTGGCAGGCGCGCTCCAGCGTGTCCTGCACCAGATCGTCGGCGGCCCAGGCGTCGCCCGTCAACGCGCGGGCGTAGCGCCGCAGGGCGGGGATCTGGCCGACGATGGCGTGGGAGGCGCTCATTGACTGCATGAACGCCAGCGCATCGCGGTTTATTCCAGGCGAGCCGAAAAAAGTGTGCGGGCGCGGTGCCCGGCTGCTGGATTCGCGCTGGCGCGCATCCGCCCGTCTGGCCCTCAGCGGTTGTGCACCTTGAGCGCCCGCTCGACCTCGCGCTTGCCCTCGCGGTCCTTGATGGTGTCGCGCTTGTCGTGCTCGGCCTTGCCCTTGGCCAGGGCGATCTCGCATTTGACCTTGCCGGCCTTCCAGTGCAGGTTGAGCGGCACCAGCGTGTAGCCCTTCTGCTCGACCTTGCCGGTCAGGCGCCGGATCTCTTCCTTGTGCAGCAGCAGCTTCTTGGTGCGGATGGCGTCGGGGTTGACGTGGGTCGACGCGCTCTTGAGGGGGTTGATCTGGCAGCCGACGATGAACATCTCGCCGTCGCGGATCAGCACGTAGCCGTCGGTCAGTTGCACCTTGCCTTCGCGCAGCGCCTTGACCTCCCAGCCCTCCAGGACCATGCCGGCCTCGTAGCGCTCCTCGAAGAAGTAGTTGTACGCCGCCTTCTTGTTGTCGGCGATGCGGGGATTGGTGTTGTCCTGCTTTTTGTTGGCCATGTGGATTCCATTTGGGGGCGCATGGCATTCCTACAATCGGCCCGCACACACGTGCAGATTCTATGAAAAGTGTCCATAAGTCCGTCCTGATCTGGTACAGCGCCACCGAGATGTATGACCTGGTGACCGATGTGGCCCGCTACCCCGAGTTCCTTCCCTGGTGCGACCGGGCCCAGGTGATCGAGCAGGACGAGGCAGGCATGACGGCCGAAGTCGGCCTCGCCTTCGGCGGCATGCGCCAGAGCTTCACCACGCGCAACACCCATGTGCCCGGCCGCGAGGTGCAACTCAAGCTCGTCAAGGGGCCGTTCTCGCAACTCGAAGGCATCTGGAAGTTCGCCCCTGTCGGCCAGGAGGGTGAACGGGCTTGCCGCGTCACGCTGGACCTTAACTACGGCTTCGACAACTTCGCGCTGCAGGCGCTGGTGGGCCCGGTGTTCGACAAGATCGCATCGACGCTGGTCGAGGCCTTCGTCAAGCGGGCCGAGCAGGTCTATGGCGAGGGCGGCCCGGCTGCATGATCGACATCGTCGTGTGCTGGTCGGCCGCGCCGCGACAGGTGGGCGAGCAGCGGTTGCAACTGGCCGAAGGCACGACGCTGCGCCAGGCGGCCGCTGCAAGCGCTGTGGGCGAGCAGTGGCCCGGCTGGGCCCTTGAAGCCGGCCCTGGCATCTGGGGGCGAGCAGTGCCCTGGGAGACGCCATTGCGTCCTGGAGACCGCGTCGAGTTGTGCCGCCCTCTGCTGGTGGATCCGAAGGTGGCGCGGCGCGAACGCTTTCAACGGCAAGGTTCTCGGACGGCTGGGCTGTTTGCCAAACGAAGGCAGGGCGCCAAGGCGGGCTACTGAGGCCCATTGGCCAGGGCTTCGCCAGCGCGGACGCCGATGCGCCGGCGGCACATCCCTGCGGCGGACTTCAGCGCGCCAAGCAATCGCTCTGGACCACGCCCTGCAGCCGTCGCTGTTCGGCCGCGCGTGCGGCGTCGTCCATGATCTCGCGTTCGCCCTGGCCATTGACGCGGGCAATGCGGATGCCGCTGTCGAGGGTGGCCAGCCCCTGGCGGGCGCGGGCGCAGTTGTCCTGCCTGGCCTTGGCTGCCTTGGCCTCGGCCTCCGCCCGCTTGGCCTTCTCAGCCTCTTCCGCCTGACGGGCCTTTTCTTCCAGCGCCCGGTCCACGCGCGGCGCGGAGGCGGGCGCAGCGGGGACGGGGGCCTGCGGCGCAGCCATCGCCGGCACGCCAGCGCCGCCGCCTGCCGGCCGGCCGATGATGTTGCGCGCCGGAACATCCGCGGGCGGCGGGCGGTCGCTGAACACCTTGCGTCCGTTGCCATCGATCCACTGCCACTGGGCTTGGGCGGCCAGCGGCAGTGCCAGCAGGGCCAACAGGACGCAGGTTGCGGGTCTCATCCGGCCAGTGTAGTGGCAGCAATGGCGGCTCGTTACAATCCGTCTTTTGGAGCTTCACCATGCGCCTTCTCGGCAAAGCGCTCACCTTCGACGATGTGTTGCTGGTGCCTGCGTTCTCCCAGGTCCTGCCCAAGGACGCCTCCCTCAAGACCCGCCTTTCCCGCAACATCGAGCTGAACCTGCCCCTGGTTTCGGCGGCGATGGACACCGTGACCGAAGCCCGCCTGGCGATTGCCATCGCCCAGGAAGGCGGCATCGGCATCGTGCACAAGAACCTCACGGCCCAGCAGCAGGCGGCCGAGGTGGCGAAGGTCAAGCGTTACGAATCCGGCGTGCTGCGCGACCCGGTCGTGATCACGCCCCAGCACACGGTGCTGCAGGTGCTGCAGTTGTCGGAAGAGCTGGGCATTTCCGGATTCCCGGTGATCGACGGCGGCAAGGTCGTCGGCATCGTCACCGGCCGTGACCTGCGCTTCGAGACCCGCTACGACGTGCCCGTCACCGAGATCATGACGCCACGGGCCAAGCTCATCACGGTGAGCGAGGGCACCTCGCCCGCCGAGGCCAAGGCACTGCTGAACAAGCACAAGCTCGAACGTCTGCTGGTTGTGGCCGACGACTTCGAACTCAAGGGCCTGATCACCGTCAAGGACATCACCAAGCAGACCAGTTTCCCGAACGCGGCGCGCGACGCATCGGGCCGCTTGCGCGTGGGCGCGGCGGTGGGTGTGGGCGAAGGCACCGAGGAACGTGTCGAGGCCCTGGTCAAGGCCGGCGTGGACGCCATCGTGGTCGACACCGCCCACGGCCACAGCAAGGGCGTTATCGAGCGGGTGCGCTGGGTCAAGCAGAACTATCCGCAGGTCGATGTGATCGGCGGCAACATCGCCACCGGCGCCGCCGCCAAGGCGCTGGCCGAGGCGGGCGCGGATGCGGTCAAGGTCGGCATCGGCCCGGGTTCCATCTGCACCACGCGCATCGTGGCCGGCGTGGGCGTGCCGCAGATCATGGCCATCGACAACGTGGCCACGGCGCTGGGCGACAGCATTCCACTGATCGCCGACGGCGGCATCCGCTACTCGGGCGACATCGCCAAGGCCATCGCGGCCGGCGCCAGCACCGTGATGATGGGCGGCATGTTTGCCGGCACCGAAGAGGCGCCGGGCGAGATCATCCTGTTCCAGGGTCGCAGCTACAAGAGCTATCGCGGAATGGGGTCCATCGGTGCGATGCAGCAAGGCAGTGCCGACCGCTACTTCCAGGAGTCGAGCACGGGCAACCCCAATGCCGACAAACTGGTGCCCGAAGGCATCGAAGGCCGTGTGCCCTACAAGGGGTCGATGCTGTCCATCGTCTACCAGATGGCCGGCGGCCTGCGCGCCTCGATGGGCTACTGCGGTTGCGCCACCATCGACGAGATGAAGTCGAAGGCCGAGTTTGTTGAGATCACGGCAGCCGGCATCCGCGAAAGCCATGTGCACGATGTGCAAATCACCAAGGAAGCACCGAACTACCGGGCGGAGTGATCCAGTTGCATCTTGAAAAGGGCCAGATTTTTCTGGCCCTTTTTCCTTCCTCCGTTAGAATATGGTCCGAATTCCTCATAGACGGGCCAGATTCGATATGCAC
This sequence comes from Pseudacidovorax sp. DMC4, assembly GCF_056314265.1. Lineage (NCBI taxonomy): Bacteria > Pseudomonadati > Pseudomonadota > Betaproteobacteria > Burkholderiales > Comamonadaceae > Pseudacidovorax > Pseudacidovorax sp. DMC4. The sequence continues at coordinate 453,607 of NZ_JBQUYR010000002.1, forward strand.
ACCGTCCCGATCCACCAAGCCAAGAGCCAGCTTTCCGAACTGATCCGCGCTGTCGAGAACGGCGAGGAGGTGGTGCTGACGCGTCACGGCAAGCGGGTGATCCGGCTGATCAAGGAACCCGAGTCGTTGCAGCCCAGCATCGAGGCGCGGCGGCAGGCCATCGTGGCAGAGCTGCAGGCGCTGCGCGCCAAGGTGGCTGCGACGGCGGCTGAGCAGGGCGCCGGCTTCGACCTGCTGTGGCAGCAGCACGAGGCCGCGCAGGCAGCGCGCACGGGGTCATGGGTCAAGAGCGACCCCCCCACGGCCGGGCACCCGAAGGACGACGATGCTGGTCATTGACGCCTCCGCCTTCACCCGCTGGGCCTTCCCGTCCGAAGGCAGCGATCGCGTGTCGCAGGCGCTGATCCGCGTCATGACGGAGGAAGAAAGCGCAACCAGCGCCGCCACCTTCCCGCTCGATGTGCTCCACGCCACCGGTTGCGCGCTGGCCACCGGCCGGTTCACGACGGCCGTCCACCAGCACGTGCTGCGGCTGCTGAGCCGGCTGCCGGTGGCCCTGGCGCCCATGCGCATCTCGCCGCTGGAGTTCTGGACCTGGGCGCAGTCGATGCAGCTCGGCCCTCACGATGCGGCCTACCTCAAGCTGGCCGTCGACCTCAAGGCGCCGCTGGTCACCATGGCGCCTGCGCTGCACCGCGCCTGCCTTCAGCTGGACCATCCCGTCATCACCGACCTGACCTGACGCGGCGCCAACGCGGCCGCATCTCCCTTCTTTCGGAGCCCACCATGCAACACGACAAGATCCTCATCCTCGACTTCGGCTCGCAGGTCACGCAGCTGATCGCCCGCCGCGTGCGCGAAGCCCATGTGCTGAGCGAAGTGCATCCCTGCGACGTGACCGACGATTGGGTGCGCCAATACGCGGCCGATGGTTCGCTCAAGGGCGTGATCCTGTCGGGCAGCCATGCCAGCGTGTACGAAGAGACCACCGACAAGGCACCCCAGGCCGTCTTCGAACTGGGCGTGCCGGTGCTGGGCATCTGCTACGGCATGCAGACCATGGCGCACCAGCTGGGCGGCAAGGTTGAGGGCGGCCACAAGCGGGAATTCGGCTTCGCGGCGGTGCGTGCCCGCGGCCACACCGAGCTGCTGCGCGACATTGCCGACTTCACGACCGACGAAGGCCACGGCATGCTCAACGTCTGGATGAGCCACGGCGACAAGGTGAGCGAGCTGCCGCCGGGCTTCAAGCTGATGGCCAGCACCGACAGCTGCCCCATCGCCGGCATGGCCGACGAGGCGCGCAAGTTTTATGCCGTGCAGTTCCACCCCGAGGTCACGCACACGCAGCAGGGCAAGGCGATCCTGGATCGCTTCGTGCTGGGCATCTGCCAGGCCCAGCCCGACTGGGTCATGAAGGACCACATCGCCGAGGCGGTGGAAGCCATCCGCCAGCAGGTGGGCGACGAAGAGGTGATCCTGGGCCTGTCGGGTGGCGTCGACTCCTCGGTGGCCGCTGCCCTGATCCACCGCGCCATCGGCGACCAGCTCACCTGCGTCTTCGTCGACCACGGCCTGCTGCGGCTGGACGAAGGCAAGATGGTGATGGAGATGTTCGCCGGCAAGCTGCATGCGCGCGTCATCCACGTTGATGCCAGCGATCAGTTCCTGGGCCATCTGCAGGGCGTGAGCGACCCGGAGCAGAAGCGCAAGATCATCGGCCGCGAGTTCGTCGAGGTTTTTAAGGCCGAGGCCGCCAAGCTCAAGGCCGGCACCGGCGGACACAAGGGCGCGACCTTCCTGGCCCAGGGCACCATCTATCCGGACGTGATCGAGTCCGGCGGCGCCAAGAGCAAGAAGGCCGTCACCATCAAGAGCCACCATAACGTGGGCGGGCTGCCCGAACAGCTGGGCCTGAAGCTGCTGGAGCCGCTGCGCGACCTGTTCAAGGACGAGGTGCGCGAATTGGGCGTGGCCCTGGGACTGCCGTCCGAGATGGTGTACCGCCATCCCTTCCCGGGCCCCGGCCTGGGCGTGCGCATCCTGGGCGAGGTGAAGAAAGAGTACGCAGACCTGCTGCGCCGGGCCGACGCGATATTCATCGAGGAGTTGCGCAACTTCCGCGACGACGCCACCGGCAAGACCTGGTACGACCTCACCAGCCAGGCCTTCACCGTCTTCCTGCCGGTCAAGAGCGTGGGCGTGATGGGCGACGGCCGCACCTACGACTACGTTGTGGCGCTGCGTGCCGTGCAGACCAGCGACTTCATGACCGCCGACTGGGCCGAGTTGCCCTACGCGCTGCTCAAGAAGGTGTCGAGCCGCATCATCAACGAGGTGCGCGGCATCAACCGCGTCACCTACGACGTGTCGAGCAAGCCGCCGGCGACGATCGAGTGGGAGTGAAGCCGGGGTCCTCGGAGACTATGTCGGGAGCTGGCGTCCCAGATGTTGGCGAAAGATGCGTGCCTAGACTGAATGCTCGAGATCTCGGACTTTGATGTTGGGCTCGTCATGTGCGCTCGTCTCGATGCGATGCTGAGGAATTCCGGATGCTTCCCTGAAGCTCGTCGCGGGGGCTTGTTGTTCAGGTCTTGCCGGCCGTCGGTCGTGCCGGCCGAGTTTGAGGATCGCTGTCTGGCGCTTGTTCCCACCCGCCCCCCAATGCCATGAACACGGCGATCTGATACTGCGCAATCTGCGCATCCGAGACAGCCAGCGCAGCCTCTTGGGACGCCAGCGTGCGCTGCGCATCCAGGACATCGAGCTGGCCAATCTTCCCGCTGATCAGAAGCGCCCGAGACTGCTCTGCCACGATGAGGCTCTGGTCCCGTGCGGCGGCGAGCGCCGCATGGCGATCGAGCTCCCGCGCGTAAGCGTCCAGTGCGGTCTCGACTTCGCTTAGCGCATTCACAACGGTGCCGTCGAATCGTGCGAGCGCACCGCGCGACGTTGCTTCGGCTTGGCCGATCCGCGCGCGGGCCACACCCGTGTTTGGAACCGTCCAACTGATCAGCGGACCGACGCTGTAGCTGAAGGTCTCGCGGTTGGCGAAGCGTTCGAGAAAGCCTGATGATCCCGATGTCAGACCCAGTGTCACCTTGGGATAGAGATCGCCCGTCGCCACGCCGATTCGTGCCGTGGCCGATGCCAGGCTTCGCTCGGCTTGCCGCACATCGGGTCGACGCGCAAGCAGCGCGGTGCCATCACCGACCGGGAGCAAACCGGCCACACGCGGAGGCTGCTCGCACTGGTTGACGGCATGAGGAAAGTTGCGCGGCGGCGCACCCGTGAGCGCGGCAAGCCGATACAGCGCCTGCTGGCGTTGGGCCTCCAGCGGGGGAATCGCGGCGCGCAGGGTTTCGAGCTGCGCGCGCGTACGCGCGGCGTCCATGGTGCTGGCCTTGCCGGCGCGTTGCAAGCGCAGCGCGAGCGCGAGCGCCTTTTCCTGCAAGCGTATCGACGCATGCGCCACGCGCAACTGCAGACCGGCGGAGCACGCCGAAGCGTAGGCCTGCGCCGTGCCGCCCACGACGCTCACGCGCACCATGTCCACCGCTGCGCGCGCGGCGCCCGTGTCCGACTCGGCAGCTTCGATGGCGCGGCGCAGCTGACCAACCAGATCCAGTTGATAGGAGACGGCCAACCCCGCGCTGTAGTTGGCTCGGCTGGGCGGCGCATGATCCTGCTGCAGGACGGACAAGCCCGAAGCGTGACCAAAGCTCGGCCCGCCCTGGAGGGCGAGCGACGGGTTCCTGCTGCCGTACGCCTCGGCCTCGATCGTCCCGGCGCGCTCCAAGTTGGCCATGGCTTGGCGCAAATCGGTGTTGTGCGCCAACGCGCTGGCAATCAGGCCGTCGAGCTGCGGTTCGTCGAACAGGCGCCACCAATGCGCGGGCATGGTTTCATCTGATGTGACCGCGCCGCCCGAGAGGAACGGCCCTGCCGAAGCGGACTGTTCTGCGCTGAGCGCTGCTGGCGCTACGTAGTCGGGGCCGATGGGAACATGGGCACAGCCCGCCAGCATCCCGCATGCGACAGCGGCTGTTCGAGCGAGGACATGAAGCGGCTTCATGACCGCGGCTCCTGAACGCGAGTCGCTGCGGTTGTAGCCGCTACCCGGGGCTTCAGCACCTCGACGGAGACGGTCTGGCCGACGACCAGATGAACATGGGTCGGCAACGGGTCGAGCTTCACCCGCACAGGAACGCGCTGGGCGAGCCGCACCCAGTTGAAGGTCGGATTCACCCTGGACAGCAGGTTCGCGCCGGTGCTTCGATCGCGATCGCCGATGCCAGCGGCAAGGCTCTCAACCGAGCCTTCAAGGGGGGGCGCGTCCATGGGGGTCACTCGTACCCTGTCGCCCGGCCGGATGCGCGAGAGCTTGTTTTCCTCGAAGTAACCCTCGACGTAGATCGAGTTGTCAGCCACTAGCGCCAATGCGGGGTGGCCCGTCGTCGCATAGGCGCCCTGGCGCAGATCGAGGTTCGTCACACGGCCCGCCGCGGGTGCGCGCACTTCTGCGCGCTGTAAGTTCAGGCGTGCCACATCGAGCGCCACCTGCGCCTGGCGTAGCGCCGTCTCGGCGCCCAGCAGCGCTCCCCGGGCCTGCTCGACGCGCAGGCGCGACTGCTCGCGCACCTCCTGCGCGACAAGCCCATCCAATTCGTCATTGCGGCGGCGCTCGCGCTGCGCCTGGGCCAGCGCGAGCCGCTGATTGGCGATGACGATCCGTTGCGCGGCGAATGCAGCTTCCGCTTGCTGAAGCGCGAGCTTGAAGCGGGCTTCATCGATCGTGAAGAGCAACTCGCCCGCTGCGACCGGCTGGTTGTCGCGCACCGCCACGACGGCCACCATGCCGGAAACATCGGGCGCGACCTGAACGACGTCGGCCCGCACCCGGCCGTTGCGTGTCCAGGGTGCCAGCTCATAGTGGTCCCAGAGTTGGAGGGCTGCCCAGCAGGCCGCAACCGCGACTAACCCGGTCAGGAGCATGCGAAAGAGGGCTGGAGCCGGGCGCGACAGCCATTGGGGAAGACGGACGGATTTGGCGTTCATGGTCGATCAGCAGGACAACGCGTCAGTTCAGATGGAGATGGCGCCGGTCAGACGGACCAACGCATAGAGCGACAGGAGGTACAGGCCCAGGTCGAAGAGCGGTGGATGCCACACCCACCGGTAGACGCCCAGCAGCGATAGCAGGCGGCGAACCCACCAGGCGCATGCCATCGCGCTGCCTGCGAACAGGAGCAGGCCAGGAACATAGATTCCAGAAAAGCTTGTTTCGATCATGTTTGAAGGTCCGAAGGCGCAGAAGGAAAAAGATCCCGGCGCAACCCGACGAGGGCCGAAACAGCGGACTCGCCTGCGGTGCTCGCAAGGCAAAGGGCCAGTAGCCGGTCGATCTGCGGCAACAGCGCGTCGAGCCGTGGCGGCGATTCCAAGGCTTGGGCAAGGAAGGCGCGCTCGAGGCCGGCCAGCAATTCGCGCACAGGTGCTTCGGGCAGCAGATGACGGTTCTGCTGAAGGACGCCGATGCTTGCGCCTAAGCGAAGTTCGCGCATGGCGAGCTGCGCCGCCTCACCGCGGTGGTCTGCAGCGCTGCCGGCCGTGCGCGGGACCAGCAGCGCAATGCGGTCCAGCATGCGGCCGGCGAATGCGTCACGCACCCATGCGCGTCTTGGTCGTGCCGCCCCGGCCATCCCGGCAAGGTCGTGCCAGGTGGCCCGGTGGATGCGTCGCGCACTCCAGTCGCTGCTCACGCTGCGGACGATGGCGGTGAGGCGCGCGGCAATCAGGGCGCCGGCAAAGAGCGCCAGATTGCCCTCGAGAAAGCTGACCCAGTCGGCGCTGGCGATGTCGTGCAGGGCCAGCGTGCCGGCCACGCCGAAGAACATGCCCAGGGCCGTGAGGCTGTTTGCCGGACGAGCGAGGTAGCCGCCCACGACCAGGAACAGCGGCGCGATACACAGCACAAGCATGCCGAAGTCCTGCGCCAGCGGCATGACGCCGAGGATATAGAAGGCAGACACTGGCATCGACCAGAGCAGCGCGACCAGGAACTTGTGCATGCCCGGCAAGGGGTCGTCCAGGGTGGCGAAGAAGCTGCAGAAGACCGCCGCCGCCATGGCCATCGACGATCCCGCCCGCCAACCACTCAATATCCATGCAGCGCATGCAGTGCAGGTGGAAAGCACGACGGTGAACGCAGAACGCAGCGCCAGGCCTCGGTCCACGTGAAGCACGGAAGGCCGGGAAGGCGTTCCTCGCTCAGGAGGCGCTGCATGGCCGGACAGGCTGGCGGCGATGTCGACGCGAAGCCCGTTGCACCGGCGCAATCCGGCCGCCAGTTCATCGACATGGGCAGCCACACCGATGTGCAGCGCGCGCACCCAGGACGAGTTCCGCCGGTCCACGCTTTCCAGGCGCGCAGCCTCGAGCACGCCATTCAAGGCACGAGACGACGCGTCGGCCTCGAGGTGGGCGCCGGCGTTCGCCATGGCCCGCGCGACCGGCTCCGGCAAGCCGCCTGCTTCGTCGCGCAAGCCGGAGAGCCGATCCTCCAAGGCCGACAGCGAAGGCGTCATTGCCGCGAGGCTGTCGTGCATTTCACCTACGGCATGGCGAGTCCATCGCAGGGCGCCGGTATCGAAGGGGACGTGAATGGCCAGCAAGCGCAGCTGGGTGATGTCGCTGGCGATGCGCCGCCTGTCCTGCGCCAGCCGCGCGCGAGCCTCATCGTCGGCACCCGGGCTCATGAGGTCGCGGGCCCATTGGCATATGTCGCCCAGTGTGCGGTCGATCACTCCGAGGACTGATGGCGCAAGGCTGGTGGGTAACACGATGCTGTGCACGAGGCTCGCGCAGACGATGCCGAGCGCGATCTCCTCGGCTCGGGCGACGGCGGTGTCGAACATCGACGCAGGTGCATCCACCAGCGGGAAGCCGATCAGGGCGGCAGAGTAGCCACCAAGCATGAACGCATAGGAGCGCGCGCTTCGGTCCATCAATGACAGGTAGAGGCACGCGCCAACCCACATCGCCATGGCAAGCGACAGAAGCACCGGCGAGCCCGACAGCGATGGGACCAGCACCACCGTGGCTGCGCACCCCAGCAAAGTGCCGCACAGGCGGTACAGCGACTTCGAGCGCACATGGCCCGCAAGGGGATGGGCCACGATGTACGCGGTCATGAAGGACCAGAAGGGCCGGGGCAGCCCGAAACGGCTGGACAGGTACAGCGCGAGCATGGCCGCCAGAAAGCTCTTGAGCGAAAAGAGCCACTCCTGCCTTGAGAAGCCGGGCCACGCGGTCATGTGGCGCCTCTGGAGAGCGGGTTCGACAGGGTCGATCCGGCCCTGTAGTTGTTGAGAATGGTTTGCATGTAGCGATGCTAGATATCGGCAAACCAGGCAGAAATCGTAAACTTGGACAAATGATTTCTCTTTTCGGTCATGCCGAGTGACGCGCTCGTTTCGCTCCACCTCTCACGCCAACCTCGACCTGCACTACGAGCCGTCGGTGCCAGTCATGGCACATCGTGTGGATGTCGTGGAGCGTGAGCGCGAGGTCCCGGTTCACAGGCATCGCTCCGGCCAACTGGTGATGGCGCTGCGCGGGGCCGTTTCGTGCGACGTGCCCGGTGCGATGTGGATGGTTCCGCCCCAGGCGGGCGTGTGGATTCCGGGCGGAACGCCGCACAGCAACCACGGCACTGCCAATGCGGTGATCTACTACCTGTTCGTGGCGCGCGACGCCGCCCCCTTGCCTGCCAGCTGCTGCACCCTGCGCATCAGCCCGATGCTCAGCGAGATGATCCAGTACTTGGCAGCGCAGCCGCCTTCCTATGAGGCGGGCGGACCGACGGACCGGCTGGCGCGGGTGCTGCTCGACCAGCTCTGCGCCATGCCCGCAGAAGAGGTCTCACTGCCCATGCCTGGGGACACCCGCCTGCGACAGGTCTCGCGAGCCATGATGCGAGATCCATCCGACCGCCGTACTCAGGCGGATTGGGCTCGTCACCTCGGCATGAGCGAGCGGACATTGAATCGCCTCTGCACATCGCAGACCGGCTTGAGCTTCGGCCGCTGGCGGCGCCAACTGCACATGATGGTCGCGCTTCGTGAGCTGTCGGGCGGCGCGACCGTTCAGCAGGTCGCCTACGACCTCGGCTACGAGGCGCCGTCGGCCTTCATCACGATGTTCAAGAAGGCGTTTGGCAAGCCTCCGGCCACGTACATCAATGACCGGCTGGGGGCGGTAGGGTGACGCCTCCAGGGGCGCTGATCGACCGGCAGCACGCCGTGCCAGCGTGCACGCGGCCGAAGTTCCGGCTCAGGAGTTCTACCGATAGGGGCGCGCGTGGGTCACGCCGCCGTCCACAACCAGGGTGGCGCCCATCACGTAATCGCCGGCACGCGAGGCCAGGAAGATAGCTGCGCCTGCGATGTCGTCGGGCGTGCCGATGCGTCTTGCGGGAATGTGCTCCGACAGCGCCTCACCATGGTCGCGAGCGTTGCGGTTCATCTCGGACGGAAATGCGCCCGGCGCAATGGCGCTGACCGCAATGTTGTCCTGTGCCAGCCGCATCGCCATACGCCGCGTCAGGTGAATCAGCCCCGCCTTGCTGGCAACGTAGGAGTAGTTTTCCTGGGGATTGAGCCCGATGCCGTCGGTGGAAGCGATGTTGATGATCTTGCCCACGCGCGCCTGGGCTGCAGCGCGAAGCGGTTGGGCCAGAGCCTTGGTCAGGAAGAAGGGCGTCTTGAGGTTCAGGTCGACCACCTTGTCCCACCCGCCTTCGGGAAAGGCGTCGAAATCTTCTCCCCAGGCCGCGCCAGCGTTGTTGACCAGGATGTCGAGCATCGACTCGTGGCGCCCATAGGCGTCCGCCAAGGCTTGGCAGCCTGCGAGCGTGGACACGTCGTGCGGCAACGCAACGCAATGACCCGCGCGCGCGAGCTCCTGCGCCGCCAGACTGCAGGCCTCCGCCTTTCGCGCGGTGATGTAGACGCGAGCGCCCTGTGCAAGAAAGCCCTCGGCAATCATGCGACCGATGCCTCGCGAACCGCCGGTGATGAGTGCCGTGCGCCCCTGCAGCGAGAAAAGGCTTCTCCCACTCATGACGTCGACCCCACAGCCGTGCGCACGCCGCTGTCTTCTTGGCCGCCTGCCTCCAGGCGCGATCGCCGCACATAGGCCGTCCCATCGAACAGCCGCCGGGCCGTGCGCGTGAAGTGGACCTCCCGAACCCTCCATTCGTCACCACCCACATGCTCGACGTCCGCAAAGATCCTGAGCACGCCGCTCGGATGACCGATCCGGATGCGCGTCGGTCCGGCGTGCGTGCCTCGCGCTTCGGCGGGAATCGTCCCCGCGATCTGTGCAGCCACCGAAAGGCAGACCGAGCCGCCGCCGGGGAACGCCTTGTGCATCGCGCCACCGTTGAGCACCATGCGAGCAACGAAGTCGACCTCCGATGATTCCACGACGCGGTCGCCGGCGATGGTGCGGTAGTCCTGTGATTCGCCGATCAGGATCTGGTATGGCGTCAAGAACCCTGACGACGGAAGGTTGCAGCGTTCCACGGCCCAGCGCCTGACTTCCTCGGCCATCTCATAGATGTCTGCGCTGAGCTGTCCCGGCAGCTCTGTGCCGGTGATGCCCAGATCCGCCGCTCGAATAAAGACGCAAGCCGTGCCGACATCGACAACCGACACCGGTATTTCGCGCCCGAGCTTCGATATGCGGACCCAATCGCGGGCCTGCCCCGTCGGCAAAAGCTTGCCGGTCGTGGAGCCGCTTGTGTCCGAATAGTCCAGCGCAACCTCCGCCCCTGTGCCGGGCACGCCGTCGACCTCACTGTCGCCTTCCACACGCGGCTCGCCATCGACGCACTGCACGGCCATGCGCAGAATCTTTCCGGTGTTTGTGTTGTGCACCCGGACGGTGGTAATGGGCTCAAGCACGGGGATCAATTTTTCCTGCAACGCATAGACGCCCGTGGCCGATGAGATGTTGCCGCAGACGATCTCGAAGCTGAGGGTCGGCTGATCGATGCCCACCTGCACGAAGGTGTAGTCGATGTCCGCGTCGGGGCGTGAGGGCGGTCCAATGATGGCGCATTTGCTGGTCAACATGTCGGCGCCCCCGAGCCCATCGATCTGTCGCACATCCGGACTTCCGAACAGAGCCAGAAGAAAGCGAAGACGCTCTTGCGGGTCGCTCGGCACGTCATGCTGCGACAGAAAAACGGCCTTGCTGGTGCCACCGCGCATCAAGGTGACGGGAACGCGAACTTGTTCTTTCATCAACTCAGTATGCGGCTGCAACGGATGCCTGTCCTTTGAGTTTTGCTCGCCTTCATTGAGGTGGGCTAAACGCTTGGAATGCTTTAGCGGCACTAAAGAGTGGCCAGCAGAAGTGCAATGACCGCACGCATCTTGATCTCCATACTTTTCCTCCTGTGACGAACTCCACACGAACAGGAGAGACTTTTGAAGATCATCAAGCGAACGGAATCCCCGTTCCGTGAATCCCCCGGCGGCATGGTGCTTGTCGCCACGCGAGTGGCCGGGCAGCCAGCCCAGTTCCCGCCCATCGAATTCACCCACAACGATGAGGAGGTCGAAGTCATCGAGCTTGGGCCCGCCGGGTCTCTCTACAGCTTCACGATCGTGCACCCCGGCAAAGACAAGGCGCCTTACGGCCTGGCCATGGTCGATTTCGAACCTGGCGTGCGTGCGTTCGGTCGGCTGCTGTACGGCGCGCAGCCGCCAGCCATTGGTGCCCGCCTGAGGGTGGTGCCCTTCGCGTTGCCGGACGGCACGCCCGACTATGCATTCCAGGAGTGACGCGCCATGAAGCAACCACTGATCACCGGCGTCGGCATCACTGACTTCGGCCGCTTTCCCGAACTGACCGAAGAGGCCATGGCCCAGGCGGCCATCCTCGATGCGCTGGCCGATGCTGGTACACAGCTGTCCGAGGTGCAGGCGTTCTACTGCGGAAACGCGCTCGGCGCGATGCTTCCCGGGCAGCGCGCGCTGCGTGAACTGCACGCCAGCGGCGGCGCGGTCTACAACGTGGACAACGCCTGCTCCAGCGGGGCCACGGCGCTCAATCTTGCGCTGCAAGCACTCAAGGTCGGTCAGTACGACACCGTGGTGGTGTTCGGCATGGACCACCTGAGCGGCCTGGGCGGCGGCCCACTGCAACTCAGCCAGAAGGATTGGAACAACCGGCGGGGCATGATCATGCCCGCCTTGTATGCCATGCGTGCCAAACGCTACATGCACGACCATGGCCTCGAGTTGGAAACACTGGCGGACATCTCCGTGAAGAACCGCAAGCACGGCTCCTTGAACCCGATTGCCAAGTTTGCCAAGCTGGCAAGCCGCGAGGAGGTGATGGCGTCCCGCCCTGTAGCCGAGCCGCTCACGCTGTTGCAGTGCTGCCCCGCCGTCGTAGACGGCGCCGCAGCCCTCGTGCTCACCACCAAGCCGTCCAGGGGCGTCGCCAAGCCAGTGCGTGTGCTGGCGTCCGTGGTGCAGTCGGGACTGTTCGAGACCACGCCGGTCGACATGACCGAGGCCGAGATCACCGCCCGTGCCGCCAGGCTGGCCTATGAGCAGGCCGGCATCGGGCCGCGGGACCTCAGCCTGCTTGAAGTACACGACGCGTTCACCATTTCCGAGCTGCTGTACTACGAGGCCCTTGGCCTTTGCAATCGCGGCGAAGCGGCGAGCCTGCTGAAGAGCGGCGCGACCACTCTGGGCGGTCGGGTGCCGGTCAACCCCAGCGGCGGACTGATCGCGAAGGGACACCCGCCAGGTGCGACAGGCGTCGCACAGGTGGTGGAAGTCTGCGAACAACTGCAAGGCCGTGCCGGCGCCCGGCAGGTGCAGAACGCGCGCATTGGCCTCACGCAGGTCACCGGCGGCGGTATCTGGGGCGTCGACCACGCCGCCTGCTCGATCAACATTCTTTCGCTGTGATGGCCCTCCCCATGAACCCGACAGACATCATCACCCCCACCTCGCTGCACGGCCTCGTCGCCGTGGTGACCGGTGGCGCCAAGGGCATCGGCCTCGGCATTGCGCGCGAGTTGGCACAGGGCGGGTGCCGCCTGGCCCTGTGGGACTTCGACGATGCCGCGCTGGAGGAGGCGCAGCGGACGTTGTCGAGCGAAGGCGCGGACGTGAGCACATTCAAGGTCGACGTCAGTTCCGTGGACCAGGTGGAGGCGGCGGTGGCGCGGCTGCTGGCGTCGCACGAACGCATCGACATCCTCGTCAACAACGCTGGCATCGGCGGCGACAAGCTGGTCGCCAAGATGGATCTCGCGTTCTGGAGCCGCGTGATCGAGATCAACCTGAACTCCCAGTTCATCTGCGCGAAGGCGGTTCTGGCGCAGATGGCGCAGAACCGTTTCGGGCGCATCATCAACATCGGCTCTCGCGCATGGCTGGGCAACCGCGGCCAAGCGGCCTACTCGGCCTCCAAGGGCGCCGTGGTGAGCCTGACCCGCTCGCTCGCGCTCGAATATGCGCGCAAGGGCATCACTGTGAACGCGATCGCGCCTGGCATCGTGGAGACGCCGCTGTTCGCCACGCTCACCGAGGAAGTGCGGCAGAGCCTGCACAAGACCGTGCCGATGGAGCGCATCGGTCAGCCGCAGGACATCGCCCGCGCGGTGCGCTTCTTTGCGGAGCCCGGGTCGGGCTACGTCACGGGTCAGCTGCTGTACGTCTGCGGCGGCCGTAGTTTGAGCAGTCCTTCCGTCTGAGGCCAGACGACATCGGCAGGGCCGGAATGAATCGCAGAAAACTTATCCAGTCTCTCGCTGCGCTGGGGCCGGCATCGGCGGCCTCGGTGTTTGCGCAGGAGTATCCGGCCCGGCAACTCCGATTGCTCGTTCCCTATACCGCCGGTGGAGGCACCGATCTGGCGGCGCGCGTGGTGATGAAGAAGCTCAGCGAACAGTTGGGTCAGCCGATCGTCGTTGAAAACAAGCCTGGGGGCGGGGCTGCACTGGCGTACATCGAGCTCCTGCGCAGCAGGGCTGACGGCTACGTGTTGACGACAGGCTCCGGCGTGACATCGCTGCTGAACCTTCTCAACAGCAAGTTGCCATTCGACGCCGCGACAGAACTGGTGCAGGTTGCACCGCTGGCAAGCGTGCCGATTGTTCTGGTCGCGAGCAACAAGGTGCCCGCAGGAAACGTGGCCGAGCTCATTTCCTATGTGAAGCGGCACCCTGGATTGAGCTTCGGAACGCCGGGCCCCGCGACGCCACATCATCTGGCAGGGGTGCTGTTCGCCTCGATGGCGGGTCTGCAGATGACGCACGTGGGCTATCGCGGCACTGCGCCTGCTGTCCAAGATGTCGTCGGTGGGCACCTTCCGTTGGCCATCGTCGGACTGTCGACGGCAATTCAGTTTGCCCGGAGCGGTCAGTTGAAGGTTCTCGGCGTGGGAAGCGCGCAGCGCTCCCAGCTGGCACCCGACATACCGACGCTGGCCGAAGGCGGGCTGACCGGGTATGACGCGAGCTACTGGTACGACATCTGTGTGGCCAGAGGTGTGCCACAGCCTGTTGTGGAACGCCTGCATGCCGAAATCACCAAGGCCGTCCAGGACCGCGAGGTACGGACGTCGCTCACTGCGGCGGGGCTGGAGCCGATGGCGGCGACGCCGGAGGACTATCGACGTATGTTGCGATCGGAGCGGGCCAAATGGGAGCCGATCATCCGCGCCAACAACATCCAGATGGGATCCTAGGATGCTGGCAAACGCTCTCGAGGGCCTGCGGGTCATCGACTTCACCCAGGTCATGGCCGGTCCGACCTGCACCTTGTGTCTGGCCGACCTCGGCGCCGATGTGGTGAAGGTCGAGGCGCCCACCGGCGATCTCTCCCGCGCCCTTTCGCCATGGATCAACGGGGAGGGTGTCCCGTTCCTGGCGCTGAATCGCAACAAGCGCGGCATCGTGCTGGACCTGAAGCAGCCGTCGCACCAGAAGGCCGCGCAGGAACTGATCGCGCAGGCCGATGTGCTGGTCGAGAGTTTCCGGCCCGGCGTCATGGCGCGGTTCGGGTTGGACTACGCCACGGTGGCTGCGGACAACCCGCGGTTGATCTACTGCTCGGTCTCGGCTTACGGTCAGCAGGGCGCCAGCAAGGACCTGCCCGGCGTGGATGGTGTGCTGCAGGCCGTGAGTGGTCTGATGAGCGTCACTGGAGCGCCGAATGGCGATCCGTGCAAGGTGCCGGTGCCGGTCGTCGACCTGGTCACCGGATCGCTTGCAGCCATATCGGTGCTGGCCGCCCTTCAAGACCGCCTGCGCACCGGCAAGGGTCAGCATGTCGAGGCCAGCATGTTCGCCAGCGCCATTGCGCTGCAGCACGTAAGTTTCGCGTCCTACTTCGCGGACGGCATCGTGCCCGGGCCGCAAGGCAACGCGGCGCCGTATTCGACGCCCAACGAGGCCCTGCGCTGCGCCGACGGGTGGATCATGGTGGCGGCCTATCACCCTGCGAGGTGGCAAGCCCTGTGCACTGCCATCGGTGCACCGGAAATCGCCTGCGATCCGCGCTTCGCCGATAACAGGAGCCGCTTGCAGCACCGCCAGGCGCTGTTGGACTTGCTGCAGGTGCACATGCTCCCGCATCGACGCGCCTTCTGGCTGGAGAAGTTCGCCGCGGTGGACATCATCTGCGGCCCCATCAACGACTATGCCGAGGTGTCGCAGTCCCACGCCTTTGTCGAGGCAGAACTTGCAGAGAACGTCCAGCATCCCGTCGCCGGCTCATTGACGTTGCCGCGCAGCGTGCTCGGCGCGGTGGGCGAGCGGCCGGCTGCGCGCCGCGCCGCACCCACGCTGGGCGAGCACACGCGCGAGGTGCTCGCCGAGCTGGGCATGTCGGCCATCGCCATCGATCCGGCGGCCCCCGCCAGCGCTTCACTCACCTGAACAACGAAACCCATGCCCATCATCTACACAGTCCAGGATGGCGTCGCCATCGTCACCCTGAACCGGCCTGAGGCCATGAACTCCATCGACCCGGAATCCAACGAGCAACTGCTCGGCATCTGGGATGAGGTTTCCAACAACGAGGACATCCGCGTGCTCGTGCTCACAGGTGCGGGTGAGCGTGCCTTCTGCACGGGTGCGGACCTCAAGAAGACGATGCCGTCGGCCGATGGCGTCGCCCGTCAAGTCTTTCGAAGCGGTAACCGGCACTTCAACTTCGGTACGCTGCACACCGACAAGCCCGTCGTCGCCGCAATCAACGGCTATGCACTGGGTGGCGGACTCGAGCTGGCCCTGCTGGCGGATATCCGCATCTGCTCGGACAACGCCCAGTTCGGTCTTCCGGAGGTGCGAGTTGGCAGCATCCCGGGAGCGGGCGGCACCCAGCGTCTGATCCGCGCGGTGGGGCAGTCCGATGCCATGTGGATGCTGCTGACGGGTGAACGCATCGACGCCGCCGAAGCGCTGCGGATCGGTCTGGTCAGCAGGGTCGTGCCGCTTTCAGCGCTGCAGGAGACGGCTGTCCGTATCGCGCGCATCATGGCGGCCAATGCCCCGCTCGCGATGACGGCCGCCAAGCGGCTCGCGATGACCGGAAGGGAGCTGCCACTGGCTGGTGGGCTGGTGCTGGAGCGCCAGGCCTTTGGATTGCTCCGGGACAGCGAGGACCGGCTGGAAGGACGCCGCGCTTTCGCCGAGAAGCGCGCTCCGGTGTTCCGGGGCCGCTGAGTTCGTCGACCGCGGTACGACCGCGGTAGACGGCGACCTTGCCGCTTGTTCGCGCGTCCCGGGTCTGCCTGGCAGGCGTCCGATCCACCCTCGTCCTGAAGCATCCCGTGAAGACACCATCGGCATTCTTGCGCTGCAGCCTCGCACTCGCCATCGCGACCTTCTTCGGCGCACCGCCGGCCGGCGCCCAGCAAGCCGGCCGACCCCCGGCCAGGATTCTGGTCGGCTTCTCACCTGGCGGTACCCTCGACGTGGTGACGCGTGCGCTTGCAGATCAGCTGCAGGATGGGCTCCGCCGCACGGTGGTGGTGGATAACAAGCCGGGTGCCGGCGGGAAGATCGCGATCGACGCGATGCGCGCGGCCCCTGCAGATGGGAGCGTGGCCATGCTTTGTCCCGACTTCCTTGTCTCGATCTACCCCTTCGTCTTCAACAAGCTCAACTACGACCCCCTGCGCGACATCCTTCCGGTGTCGACGGTGGTCGAGTTCGCGCTGGCGCTGGCCGTGCCCGCATCCTCGCCAATCAAGACCTTCGGCGAATACGCGCAATGGACACGCACGCATCCCGAGAGTGCCAACTTCGGTCACGCGGCGTCGGGCGGTCCTACGCATTTCCTGGGGCTGCAGATTGGCAAGATCATCGGTACGCCGCTGCAGGACGTCCCCTTCCAAGGCGCAGCCCCGATGATCGTGAATCTGGCCGGGGGCAATATCGCAGCCGGCACGTCCACGGTCGGCGACTTCGCGCAGCACCACGAGGCCGGCAAACTGCGCGTGCTTGCGGTCACCTCGGCCCAGCGCTCCGCGCTGTTGCCGGACGTGCCGACTTTCTCCGAACTCGGCCGCAAGGAGCTCACCACTGGCGGCGTGCTGGCCATCTGCCTTCCGCCTGGCACGCCAGCTCCTGTCGTCGCCGAATGGAGTGACGCCGTGCGAAGGGCGGCAGCGACCGATCGGTTCGCGAAGAAGATTCGCACGCTCGGCTTCGTGAACAGAGGGAGCTCGCCCACCGATGCACGTGCAAGGTTCGGCGAGATGCGGGCATTCTGGGAGCCTGTTGTCAGGGCCTCGGGCTTCAAGGCTGACTAGCAGGCGGCGGGCGCGCCTAGCGGACGGTTCGAATCCAAGCCCTGAAGAGCTGCACCGGCGCCGTGGAGGCCTTGACCGGATCGCAGACGAGGTAATAGCCAAGCTCCGTCCGCGCCAGATGGTCGACCGCAACGACCAGCCGACCCGTGCGCAGGTCGTCCGCGACATAGGCGCGCTGGGCCATGGCGACACCCAACCCGTCCGCGGCAGCCTGATAGCACAGGGCGGCGTTCGCCAGGGTGATGCCGCGCGCGGGAACAGGCTCGGCAAGGCCCGCAGAATCGAACCAGATCGGCCACGCCTGTGGCCGCATCATGGAGTGCAGGAGGTTGGCTTTGAGCAGGTCGCTGGGTGTCTGCAACTGTACGGTCTGGCCCGGCGCACAAACCGGGACGAACTCGTCATCGAAGAGATGGTCCAGCTCAACGTCGGCCCATTCGCCCATGCCGTGGCGGATGGCGCAGTCTGCGCCTTCGAGCCGCACATCGTCGGCGATGGCAATCGTCGCTATCTCCAGTGCGATGTCAGGGTGCTCCGCATAGAAGCCGTGCAGGCGAGGCACAAGCCAGCGAATGGCCAGGCTGGGCGTCACCTTGAGCCGCAGCTTTTTCTGCCTCTGGTCGTCGGCCAGGTCGCCGAGTGCATCCTGGAGGCGGTCGAACGCATCGCAGACGCGGTGGGCAAGCCTCTCTCCCACCGCCGTGAACTCGATCGCGCGGCCGGACTTCCGGAACAGCTGCACGCCCAGCCCCGCCTCGAGCTGCTTGATCTGTTGACTCACCGCTCCCGGGGTGACGTGAAGCAGTTGGGCCGCCCGCGACACGCCCTTGGCGCGGTACACCGCATCAAAGGCACGCAGCGGACTCAGAAAAGCGCGAAGGTTCTGCATGGCGGGCCGCAGCTCCACAGATCCGGTGCCGCGGCAGAGGAGGCCGAGAGCCCCGATGGCAGGCGCAGCCGCTGTCCGGGCGTACGGATCGACATCAACATTTTTGAATGCCGATGGTTCGGTTCAGCAGTTCCTCATCCTTGCGCAGCGCCACCGCAGACCCGGAATAGGCGGCAACGCCGCGTTCCAGCACGATGACGTTCGTGGAGAAGTCGAGGACGACGTCGACGTGCTGCTCCACGAGAACGCAGCCGACTCCCAGCTGGTCGCTCATGCGGACGATCGCGTCCATCAGTTCCTCGCGCACCATCGGGGCCAAGCCCTCAAGCGGCTCGTCGAGCAGCAGGATGCGCGGCTGCCCGACGAGCGCCCGGGCCACGGAGAGCATCTGCTGCTCACCGCCTGACAGCTGGGTGCCTCCGTTGCGCCTGCGCTCCTTCAACCGTGGGAACAAGGCATAGACCTCCTGAAGGGCCGGTCCTGCCGAGCGCCTCTGCAGGCCCGACAGCAGGTTCTCCTCCACTGTGAGCGAAGGGAAGATGTCGCGGCTCTGCGGCACGTAGCCGAGGCCGGCCCGGGCCCGAGCGAAAGTGCTGGCGCCGCTGATGTTGTTGCCGGCGAAATGCACGCGCCCCTTCATCAGATCGGCCAGACCCATGGCGGTCGCGAGCGTGGTCGTCTTGCCCGCGCCGTTGCGCCCGATCAGCCCCAGGCGCTCGCCTTCGCGCACGCTGAAGCTCAGATGCTCGACCACGGGCACACCGGCGTAGCCAGTGGTCACGTCGTCGAACCGAAGTTCAATGGGGGTGCTGGGCATGGTGGCCGTCTCGTCCGAAGTAGATTTGCTTGACTTGTTCATTGGCCGCGACCTCCTGCGGCGACCCCTCCACCAACACGGCGCCGGCCACCAGGACGATGATGTGCGTCGCGAAGCGGAATACCAGGTCCATGTCGTGCTCGATGAGCAGGACCGACAGGTCTTTCGGAAGGCGCTCGATGGCGCTCATGATGCGGCCGCCTTCTCCCTGCGGCACCCCGGCGCCTGGCTCGTCCAACAGCAGCACCTCGGGTTTCATGGCGAGTGCAAGCGCAATCTCCGCAAGCCGCTGTTCGCCGAGTGCCAGCCGCCCGACGACCCGGTCCGCATAGGGGTGCAGGCCCAGCATGCCCAGTGTCTCGTGAACCTCGTCGTGAACGCGGGCGGAACGGCGCGGCGAAGGCCACCACTGCATGGAGGCGCGCAGCCGCTGCAGCACGGCGACCTTGACGTTGTCCGCCACGGTCAGCTCCTTGAACAGGCGGCTGATCTGGAACGTGCGAACGATGCCGCTGCGCACGCGTGCGTACTGCGGCAGCTGCACGATCGAGCGGCCGTCGAGTTGGATGTCGCCGGACCGTGGACGTACCGCGCCGCTGAGCAGATTGACCAGCGTGGTCTTGCCAGCGCCGTTGGGGCCGATCAGGGCCGTGCGCGCACCCTGCGGCAGAGAGAGTGTGACGTTCTGCGTGACAGCCAGGCCTCCGAAGGAGTGGCTGAGGTTCTGGGTTTGCAGCCGGGGCGTCATCGGGTACCTCCGGCGCGGCGCAGACGCTTGGCCATTGCCGCGGCCCGGTCCAGAAGTCCGACCAGACCTTCAGGCAGGACGACGAGGACGAAGATCAACATCGAGCCGATCACGAAGAGCCAGTGGTAAGGATTCAAGGTCGATGCGATGTGGTGGATGGTCATGTATGCAACAGTTCCAAGTACCGCACCCGCGAGGCGGCGTGTGCCGCCCAGGACGATCATGACGACGACGCCCGCCGACGTCGTGAAATCCAGCATGAAGAGATTGGCCACTTTGCTGGTCTGCGCCGTCAGTGCGCCTGCGAGGCCTGCCACGACGCCACCGACGGTATAGACGGCCAGGAGGTGCAGGTAGACGCGGCCTCCCAGCGCCTGAACTCGGCCCGGGTCCTGCCGTATCGCCCTGGCCGTCAGGCCGAAGGGCGACTCCACGAGGTTGCGCACGAGGAAGTACACCAGCACCAGGGTACCGAGCGCGTAGAAGTAGCCGGTGTGGCCCATGAAGTTGAACTCCCAGATGCCGAACAGCGGAGCGACTTCGAAGCCGGCCAGTCCATCGTCGCCGCCGGTGAGCCATCTGGCCCAGTTGGCAAGCTCGAGCAGCAGTTGCGCCACAGCGATGGTGAGCATGACCAGCGTGAGCTTCGTCGAACGCAGCATGACGGCGCCGCTGAGCAGGGCGATCAAGCCGCCGCCCAGTGCCCCGAGCAGCAGCCCGACGATCGGATCGGATGTCAGGTATAGCGCTGTCCAGCCCGCGACATAGGCCCCTGTGCCATACAGCGCGGCCTGCCCCAGGGTCGCGATGCCGGCCTGACCCAGCACAAGGCTCAGCGAAAGCGCGAAGATCGACATCGTTGCCATGTTGGTCAGCAATCCGAGATCCGTTGGGAACAGCACGAAGGCCAGCAGTCCCGCGAGCGTCAGAACGATTTCGGCACGCAGGTGCGTCCACGGGCGAATGCGAGGTGGCGCAGCCAGCGTCATGGGCGGGATCACCGTGCTCATGCTTGCCTCCCGAACAGCCCCTGAGGCCGGAACAGCAAGACGATGATCATCGTCAGGAAGAACGCAGCCGATGCGAGCTGCGGAACCATGTACTTCATCGAGGTCTCCACGATGCCAAGCAGCAATGCTGCGAAGAACGAACCAAACAGATTGCCGTTGCCTCCCACGGCGACGACGGCCAGGAGGATCACCAGGTACTTGGAGGCGTAGGTCGGCTCCATCGGCAGCATCTCGGCGCCGGCAATGCCTCCCAGCGCCGCGAGCGCGGCACCGATGGCGAAGGTGCCTGCGTAGATCTTCGTCGTGTCGATACCGATGGCGCGTGCGATGGGGGCGTTGTCCACTGCGGCGCGCACCCGGATGCCGAAGGACGAACGGTCCACGGTCAGCCAGAGGGCAATGACGACCGCCAGCCCGCAGGCGACGACGATGAGCCGGTGCCGGGGGATGGCGCGAAAGCCAAGGTCGACGGAGCCGGCGAATGCCTCCGGAAGCGCGACGGAAGTCACTGATGATCCGAACATCAGGTTGACCGCCGCGGTTGCGACGAACATCAGGCCGATCGTCACCAGCATCTGGTCGAGATCGTCCCGCCCGTAGAAGCGGCGCAGCAGAGTACGCTCGAAGACGACGGCCAGCACGGCCACCAGGGCGATCGCCAGGACGAAGCCCAGTCCGATGGGAACGCCCAGGCGCTGAGGAATGCTCGCTGCAAGAAATCCGCCGAGCATCGCAAATGCGCCATGGGCCAGGTTCACCACACGCATCAGGCCCATCGTCATCGACAGGCCCACCGTGATCATGAACAGGATCATGGCGTACGTGACTCCATCGATCAGGATGCTGCTGAAAAGAGCAAGCGACATGCTTCGGTCCCTGCGCTACTTTGCTGCGCTCTGGATGCGCCCATAGTCGGGCTGCATCTCGAAGGTCCGGAACTCACGGTTGACGAAGCGCCCCGAGGAGTCCTTCTCGACCACCCGCATGTAGACGTTCTGCACGAACTCGCGGGATACCGGATCGATCTTCACGGGGCCGCGCGGGCTTTCCCAGGAGAAGCCCTTGGCGGCGGCGAGGGCCTTGGGCCCATTGCGCTTGCCGTCCGTCGCCTTGACCATGTGGTAGATCACATGCAGGCCGTCGAATGCATTCGCGAGCTGGACGGTCGGGATGGCCTTGGGAGCCACCTCGGCCAGAGCCTTGACGACGGCATTGTTCAGTGGCGAGTTGTGCGTTGCCGAATAGAACATGCCGGTCTCGATCCCCAACAGCTCAGGTCCGATCGCGCGCAACTGGTCTTCGTCCGTCTCAGCCGTCCCCAAAAGGCGCACACCCGCGGCCCGCAATCCCGCCTCGTTGTAGGCCTTGATCATGGCGTAGGTCGCCGGCCCGCCGGGGCCGAAGACGTAGAGCGCATCGGGCTTGAGCGCCTTCACGCGTTGCATCAGAGGGCCGAAATCCGTCGTCTTCAGCGGCGCACGGATGGCTTCGAGCAGCTTGCCGCCGCCGGCGATGAATTCGGTGTTGAACGCCTTCTCGGCGTCGAGGCCGGGCCCGAAGTCGCTCACGAGAGAAACCACGGTCTTGATGTTCTTCTCGATGGCGTACTTGGCCACGGGCACCGCCATCTGCGGCAGCGTGTACGAGGTTCGCAGCAGATACTCGGACCTCTCAAGAAGCGAAGAGGTCGAGGCGTTGAAGATCACCACCGGCACCTTGGCCTCCTGCGCGAGCGCGGCGACCGCCAGGGTGTCGGGCGTGAAATACAGGCCGGCGATGTACTGGGCCCCATCCTTGATGATGAGCTCCTGCGCCAACGCCTTGGCCTGCGCCGGATTGATCTCCGGCAGGTCGCGGTAGATGAGCTCGATCGTGTGTCCGCCCGCCGTGGTGCCGTTGAGCTTCTGGTAGGCCTTGGTTGCGCCTTCCCAGGTCTGCCCGACGGCCGAGAACGGTCCGGACATGGGCGCGATCACGCCCACCTTGATGACGTCCGCGCGACTTTGGAAGGCGAGCGTCGCGAGCGATACCGCAATCGCGGCAATGAGTTTGGGGGTCATCTTCTTCTCCAGGGAGTGGGGGTCTCTGCGGGCATGTGCCCGGGATTCGACGAGAGGTGGTGTGGGGAGGGTGGGGGAACAGTGGGCGTCAGGCAGCGGTGCCGTGCGCCGCCTCGGTGGCTTTCAGGGCGGCATCGCGTGGCATCAAGGTCGCGTACTTCTGCTCCATGTCGAAAAGATTGGCCTCGTGCGCCTGCAGCGACCGGTCGCCCACGCAATCCGTCACGACCAGAGGGCGAAAGCCGTGACACATGGCATCCACCACGCTGGCACGGACGCACCCGCTGGTGGTGCATCCAGCGATCAGCAGGGTCTGCACGCCGCGCTGAGACAGCCAGGACGCCAGAGAGGTACCGAAGAAGGCCGACGGGTGGATCTTGCGCAGCACGAGCTCGCCACTGAGCGGCTGCAGTTGCGGCACGATCTGGCTCTGCGGCGCGTCCTCGCGCAGGGCCAGAATGGGCGGAACCTTGAGCGCGAAGATGTTGGCGTCGGCGCCGTCGTCCTGGTACACGACGCGCGTGTGGACGACGGGCCATCCACGCTCGCGCGCCGCCCCCAGCAGGCCGCGTGTGCATTCGACGGCCGCCGTGATGTTGCCGCCGCCGAACGTGAGCGGATCCGCGAATCCGTTGACGAAGTCGATGATCAGCAGGGCGTACGGCGCCTTTGGCGGGACGGCATGGCCGAAGCCCTGCCTTTGGTAGACGTCCGTATTGGCGCTCATTGGAAGGCCTCGTCAATGACCTTGCCGTCGCGAACCACGACGATGTCGTCGAGCGTCACCGTGCAGTTGCGCAAGGGAATGTCGAGGTGACAAGGCGTGGTGCGAGGTCCCCCGGCCTCGTTGTTGGGGCCCAGCGAGAACAGGAAGTTGCCCTCGAACGCACGCGCGTCCTGCCCCGAGGTGGCTTCGCGGTCCACCAGCGACAGCGTGTGCCAGTAGCAGCGCGGCTGCATCCCCCAGCCGATGTGCGCGATGGCATAGGCCTCGGGGTCCTTGTAGGCCTCCATGAACTCGCGAAGCAGGGCGGCATCGATGTCACCTTCGATGCTGCGCACGAAGCCTTCGCGCAGGTGCATGGTGATCTTGTCTGAGACGTAGTTCTTCTGCGGCAGCAGGATGTCGCCGCGGTCGATCACGATGGTGCCGTCGCTGCCGCCTTCATTGGCGAAGGTGAAGAGGAAGCCGCTGGGCCAATGGTCCCACCGCCCTGGCTCCTCGCAGAAGCCGTACTCGGAGATGGTCGGAAACTCACCAAGCTTGAAGGTCACGTCCGTGCCGGCCGGCGAGGTCACATGCATCCGCTTGGCGGACTTGAGCAGCCTCGATGCGGCGAGCACGCGTTCTCGATCGGCCTCGGTGGGCACTGCCCGGACCAGCACCTCCGGTGGCTCGACAGCCAGGAGGATCTTCGTCCCGGATTCGAGAATTTCCATCTGTTCGGGCGAGAACAGCAGGAGCATCAGGTCCAGGACGATGTCGCTGTTCTTCATCGCCGCGAGCGCGACCGGGTTGTTGGTGAGGGGCGTCTCCCCGAGATAGTTCATCAGGTCGCGGCTGGTGGCCTTCTCCGCGTTGATGGGCTGCAGATCGATCCGGGTGACGACCGCGCCCGCGGCCTGCGCTGCGATCGTCGCGGTTTGCAGCGTCTGCGGATGGGTGTGGGGACCGCAGAGGATCGTGACCTTCTGGCCGCGCTCCACCTTGCTGAGCTTAAGAACCGCGTCCCAGGCCTTGACCATCTGGTAATCGCTGACTGGCATTTTTCGTCCTTGGTTTGAAAGTTTCAGATCTGCAGAAGTGCGAGGTCCTGCGGGCTGCCTAGCTTGAAGAGCCGGCGCGCATTGCCATGGCACACCAGCTCGCGGGTGCGCGCGTCGAGCGGCGCCTCCTCGATGAAGGTGCAGGCCTCGGCGGTGGACTCGTAGGGGTAGTCCACGGAGAAGAGCACGGCCTCGGCGCCGAGCTCGCCGAGGGCGCCCAGCAGTGCCGGTGCGGAGCACACGCCAGACGTCGTGATCAGGATGTTGCTGCCGATGTACTCGCTGGGCTTGCGCGCCAGCGTGATGCCCGAGGGGTACGCGGCGAAGCGGCTGTCGATGCGCCAGCGTTGATACGGCAGCGCCTCGCCCATGTGGCCCAGCAGGAGGGTCAGCCGCGGGAAGCGGTCGAACACCCCACCGAACAGCAGGCGCAGTGCGTGCCCGGCCGTCTCCACACCCCAGCCCCAGGTGGCCCCTTGAAGGACAGGCATGCCCTCCAGCAACGCCGGCGGCTGGCTGAACGCGTTGGGGTGCAGATAGATGGGCACGCCGAGTGCTTCCGCACGCTCCCAGAACACGTCGAACTCGCGGCCCTCGTAGTAGCGGCCCAGGGTGTGGCCGTTGATCAGCGCGCCCTTGAAGCCGTACTCGGCGACAGTCCGCTCCAGTTCCCGGGCTGCAGCGGCCGGGTCCTGGAGCGCGACATGCGCGAACGCGCCGAAGCGTTTCGGATGTCGCGCGACGCGCTCGGCGAGGAACTCGTTGTTCTCGCGTGCGCGCCGCACGGCGGCGGCGCCATCGACCTCGGCCTGGACGCCGGGCATCGTTTGCGACAGCACGGCGTACTCGATGTTCCCGGCGTCCATCTCGGCCAGGCGCTGGTCGTCGAAGTCGCTCAGCCGGGCGTCGAGCCTGGCGACGAAGTCGGCCGGCAACGCTCGCGTGTACTTCGCGGAATAGGCGTCGAATCCGGGAGCGCTGAAGTGTTCTTCAAGCGCTATCTTGGGGGTTGATTTCATTGGGGTCCTTGGTGCGTTCAGGCCGGGTAAGCCAGGGCCGTGTCCAGAATCTCTGTGTCGTGCACCACCTCGCGGCTTGCGATGAGCAGCCGCTCACCGTCGCGCACGAAGCGGTCGTGATAGATGCCCGAGAGATGGACGGTCGAAGGCCCCTCGACCAGGGTCTGCATCAGGATGAAGGGCGTCTGCGAGCTGATCGTGTCGCCCGCTTCCTCCAGCACACGCGTGATTCCCAGCACATGCAGGATGTGCCGGGGGGCGAACATCTGCGAGTGCGCCACGGCGAGTGCGCGGTCGATGATCATGTCCAGGCCCTCGCAGTAGATGAGGCCCACGGGCATGTCCAGCAGCGCGTTCTGGCGCGAGGTGATCCGGTAGGTCGCGTCCTTGCTGAAGAACTCGGGCCAGCGCTCGATGTCGTTGGCATCGAGGGCGGCGCAGTACTCGACATGGAAGGAGTCGATCTCTGCGCGCAGATCTGCGGCGCGGCGCGGCGAGATCGATGATCTGGTGTAGGCGAGCCGCTCTCTCATGCCGCCATCTCCGCGACGGGGATGCCCATGACGTCCCGGTAGTACTCGTACAGCGACCGGATGCACGACTCGGAGATCAGGTTACGCGCCGTTCCCTGGTAACCCGCGTCGAGCTTGACGACATTGTTGTCCGTGGACGAATTGCGGATGCCTTCCTGGACGAACTTCAGTGCCTCGTTGTCTTCGAGGCCCAGGAAGCCGGATGGGCCCATCAGGTTCCCCTGTCGAAGGCGATGCCGCGTCATCTCGGGCGTGTCGTCTTCGTAGCCGAACATGGTCCACTGCATCACCATGCTGTTTGGGCCGTTCGGAATGATCTGGCGCACCCCCATCGTGTTCATCTGGCGCTGCACGATCAGGTTCGGCCACATGGTCATCATGTTGGCGGACCAGGGCGAGTCGAACTCGCGCACGTAGTCCAGGAAGCGCTCGTCGCGCAGCCTGAGGTTGTCGCTGAACGACCGCATTTCCGCCTTGTCGTCGGCGGCGACCGTGGCATAGACCTGGTCGGGTTTGGAGGAGGCCATGTAGCCGTGGCGGCCATGCTCCTTGTCGGCAAAGACGATCGACTTAATGCCGGGCACCAGCAGGCCGAACACCACGAGGAACGAATGCAGCAGCGTCGCGTGGTACGGATCCTTGAGGTTCTCGTGGTACATCTTCCAGTTGCACGGAAGCTCGTTGCGGCAGTACCCCAGGATCTTGAGCTTCCTGCCCGAGAACGGAACGTCGAACTCCTCGACGATCTCCTTGGTCATGTACTCCTCCAGCGGCGGCGTCTTGTCAGAGTAGGTGGCGAACACCACACCGTTGCGCGTGGCGACGCGCAGTTGACGGGTGCCGTGCTCCGTGTTCTTGAAGTCCGGTGGCATGCCGCCGACCTTGTTGATTCCGCGCTTGAACGGAACGCCCTGGAGGTTGCCCTTGAGGTCGTATGACCACTGGTGGTAGGGGCAGACGAACTCCTTGGCGTTGCCCTGGCTGGCGCGGCAGAATTCGGCGCCGCGGTGGGCGCAGCGGTTCTCGAAGACGGAGATCGTGTTGTCTTCCGCGCGAACGATCACCACCGCCGTGGCACCGACATAGCCGCGCTTGAAGTCACCGGGGTTCGGTATCTCGGCTTCCAGCGCAACGAAGTTCCAGGTATCGCCCCGGAAGATGCGCTCGATCTCCTGGTCGTAGATGGCCTGGCTGGTGTAGACCCAGTCCGGAATGTTGTTGAGTGCGTCCGCGGGCCAGACGCATTGCTCCAGGGGCGGGTTCTTCCGGGCATTGGTGATGCCGATGACCGCCTGCGATTGATACATGAATGCTCCTTAGGCTGTGAGAGGTGGTTGAACGGTGGGCGGTGTGCCGCCTCGCATTTGCTTGGCCCATGCGCGCAGCTCGGCAGCGTCACGCTGGAATTCATCAAGCAGCACCGGCTCCCCCTGCTCGAAGAGGGGCCGGATGGCGCGGAGATCGGCGCCGGCGTTGATCGCCACGCCGTGCAACGGAACGCCGCCGCGGTGGCCGATCCACAGCGCCTTGCCGGTGGCGGGGTCGCCGCGGCGCACGTACTCGAGACCAGGGGCTGGCAGACCCAGCATCTGGATGTTGTGCCGGCCCTGGTCGGTCCAGAACCAGGGCACCGCCGGTGCTGGGGCGGTCGCACCGACCATGGCGGCAACGGCGCTACGAGCCTGCTCGTTGGCGTTCTGCCAGGATTCCAGGCGCATTGGTGCTTCGTACCCAGGGCGTTGCTGGCTGGTGCAGTCGCCGCACGCGAACACGTTCCTGTCGCTGGTGCGGCACTGCGCGTCGACGAGGACGCCGCCGCCTTCGGCGACATCCAGGCCGGCCGCGCGCGCCAGTGCATCGTTTGGCGAGAGGCCGATGGCGACGACGACCTCGTCCGCTTCCAGTGCGCCGGCATGGGTCGACAGGCGCATGCGGCCCAGGGGCAGAATGTCGATGCGTTCGAGGACGGCGCCGAGCAGGAGGTGCGCACCTGCCTGCCGCAGACCGGATTCGAGCCAGGCCGACGCCTCCGGCGGGAGGAAGCGATCGAGCAGGGATGGCGCGCGTTCGATCACCGTCACAGCCGCCCCGGTCGCCAGCGCGGAATGGGCGATCTCGAGGCCGAGAAAGCCGCCGCCGAGGATCGCGACCTGTGGCTGGCCCTGGAGGGCGGCGCGAAGTCGTCGCGCATCGTCGAGCGTGCGCACGTAGTGCACGTGCGGTCTGCCCATCGGGGCACATGCGAGCGTGCGGGCTTCACCGCCGGTGGCAAGCAGGCACATGTCGTACGGAAGCACCTCGCCGTCGGCAAGGCGAACCGACTGGCCGGAGAGATCGAGGGCAATCGCCTCGCTGCTGCTCTGCACATCGATGTCGCCCAGTGCCCAGACATCCTGGGCGAACACGTCGAGGCTCGGCTCCTCGGGCGCCACCAATACGGCTTTGGACAGTGGGGGCCGCTCGTACGGCTTGTGGGGCTCCCGCCCGAGCATCGTGATGCGACCGCGGTAGCCGTGTTCGCGCAGCGCGTGCGCAGCCACTGCCGCAGCCTGTCCGGCACCCACGATGACAACGCCAGGTGCGGTCATTTCTGATCCGGCGACATCACGTAGATGTCATCGCCATCCTGCCTGACGGCATGCGTGCGCAGGTCGACGGTGACCGGCGCGCACATCGCCTTGCCAGTGCGAATGTCGAAACGCCCCTGATGCAGCGGGCATTCGACACAACCGTCCTCGATGTAACCCTCCGCCAGAAGCGCGGTGGCATGCGTGCACATGCTGTCCGTGGCGAAGAATTCGTCGTCTATACGAAAGAGCGCGACGCCGTGGCCCGCGACGTTGACGGTCTTCGCTTCATCGTTTTGCAGGTCTCGCGCCGAAGCGACTTTGATCCAGTTCATGGCTTCATCCGGTGGCTCCCGGATCTCTCAAAAGTAGTCAGTGAACTGTCATATTATTGAGATTCGCGGTTGACTTCAAGTGCGGGTTTGCACTGGCGGAAACTGCACCAGAGTAGGCTTCGAGTGATCAGTAAAAACCCCAAATATGGGCGTTATTACCAATGAAATGCACCAATCTAAGGCTTCATGACATCTAGGGTTTGCATCGACGGAAGCAAACTCTCTGTGCCCAGCATTGCTCCTATACTAGTGCTCAGTGAACTGTCATATAGTGGCGGTGCTGCTGAAGCTGGCGCTGGGTTCCGAGCGGTATGCGGAGAAGAGTCCTGCTCTCGCATGTGGATCGCCTGGGCTTGACCGGTGGTGGACAGGCTCGACGGGGTCGGGCACCAGCAAACAACTCAAGGAAAAGGAATTGCATGGACCGAGCAGACATTCCAGCGAGGCTCTTGAAGCGCGAGGGCATCGGCGCCCGGGTTCCTCGAAAGGAAGATGCGCGCCACCTGGTGGGCAAGGGCAACTTCGTGGGCGATTTCGTGCTGCCGGGCCTTCAGGAGGTTGCGTTTCTGCGTAGCCCTCTGGCGCATGCGAAGGTCACTGATGTGGACATTCCCGACGCTCTGGCGGGAAAGGTGTTCGTGCGGGACATGATGGCGGACGCGGCGGACATCGGATCGCCGTCTTCGGTGCCCACGTACCAGTACTCGGCATTGCCGCCTTTGGCGTCGGGCAAGGTCCGTCACGTTGGGGAGGCCGTCGCCATGGCGGTCGCTCCCACGCGTGCCATCGCGGAAGACCTGCTGGAAGAGGTGGACGTCTCGTACGAAGAATTGCCCGTTTACTACAGCGCCGAGTCGGCTCTCGCGGCAACGGGCGAGTTCATGCATCCCGAATGGAAGGACAACGTCTTTCTCACGCTGCGTGCTGACCGCGACTTCGACGCGCTTGCCGCCCAGGCCGAGGTGAAGGTCAGCCGCACAGTCGAGCTGTCGCGCCAGTGCATCGTTCCGTTGGAAGGCAAGTCGGTCCTGGCCTACTGGGATTTCCAGACCGATCAGCTGGTCGTCGTCAGTGCCACCCAGGTCCCGCATCTGCTTCGCGTCGGCATCGCTCAGCACCTTGGGATGAACGAGGAGGCGGTGCGCGTCGTGTCGCCTGACGTCGGCGGTGCCTTCGGCTATAAGGGGCAGCTCTATCCCGAAGACCTCTGTGTCGCCTGGCTGGCCAAGACCTACCGCACGCCGTTTCGCTACCTCGAGGATCGGCGCGAGCACCTGATCGTCGGCGCCAACACGCGGCAGCATCACTACCAGCTCACGGCCTATGCGGACCGCACGGGCAAGCTGCTGGCCCTTGATGCGGTCATCACCATTGATGGCGGTGCCTATTCCTACTATCCCTTCTTCGTCGGACTTGAGCCCGGCCAGGCGATCGGAAACCTGCCCGGTCCGTACAGCTTCCGAGGCTACCGGTGTGAAACCGTGTGCGTGGCGACCAACAAGCCCGGGTTCATGGCCTACCGCGGCGTGGCGCGCACTGGCGTGTGCTTCGCGATCGAACTTCTCATGGATGCCGTGGCGCGGGAGGTGGGCCGTGAGCCCTGGGAGGTCCGGCTGGAGAACCTGGTGCCGGCCTCAGCCATGCCCTACGTCAACGTGGCCAACAAGCACTTCGACAGCGGCGACTTTCCGGCAAGCCTGCGCCGTGCGGTCGAGATGATCGGACTGGACGCCGTTCGCAAGCGCCAGGCGCGTGGTGAGCCGGACGGACGCCTCATTGGCTTCGGCACCGCCACATACACCGAGCAGTCGGCCCATGGGACGACGGTGTTCGCCAACTGGGGCCTGCCCGTGGTGCCCGGCTTCGACCAGGCAGTCGTCAGGATGACGGCGGACGGCGGCCTTGAGGTTCGCGTAGGCGTGCACTCGCATGGTCAGGGCATGGAGACCAGCTTCGCGCAGATCGCCAATGACGTTCTCGGCATTCCGGTCGGAAGGATCCGGGTGGTGCATGGCGACACCGCGCTCACGCCGTTCTCCTCGGGGACCTACGCGTCGCGCGCCACCGTCATGTCGGGCGGTGCCATCTCGGTCGCCTGCAAGGAGCTCCTGCCGCGCATCCAGTCGATCGCCGGCTATCTCATGGGGGTAGATGCGCAGACCGTTGCATTGATCGAAGGACGCGCAGTGTCGGGCGACAAGTCGATTCCACTGTCGGAGGTCGGTGGCGCCTGGTACCTGACGCCGCAGGACTTGCCCGCCAACGTTCATCTGGGCGGCCTGGAGGTCTCACGCGCGTACAAGCCTGCCGTCGACACCGGCACTTTCACGTATGCCACACACGCCGTGGTGGTGGCCGTCGACACCGAGACGGGAGAGGTCGAGATCCTCGACTACGTGGTCGTCGAGGACTGCGGGACCATGGTCAATCCGATGATCGTCGAGGGTCAGACCATTGGCGGCATTGCGCAAGGCATCGGCACTGCGATGTACGAGGAGAGCCCGTACGACGAACAGGGTCAGCCTCTGGCGTCCACGCTGGCGGACTACATCCTTCCCGGCGCGACCGAGGTGCCGCGCATTCGCATCGACCATTTCGAGACGCCGTCGCCGCACACGGAGTTCGGCGCCAAGGGCGTGGGGGAGGGAGGGGCGATTGCACCGCCCGCGGTGATCTTCAATGCGGTGAATGACGCCCTGCGCGGCTCCGGTGCTGCCGAGGTGCTCATGACGCCGCTGACGCCACGCCGATTGCTCGCGGCACTCGAGAACACCAAGCGCGAGAAGGAGGACACGCAATGAAGGCACCGAAGTTTGCGTACACGCGCGTTCTCTCGATCGACGACGCGATCTCGGCACTGGTGGCGGGCGCGGGCACGGCAAAGGCCATGGGCGGCAGCCAATCCCTCGGCCCCATGCTCAATCTGCGGCTGGCGCGGCCGGCGCAGGTGGTCGATGTCGCCCAGATCGCCAGCTTGCGCACGGTCAGCCGCAAGGCTGGCTGGATCGAGATCGGCGCCGCCGTCACCCATGCGGAGATCGAGGACGGCATACACACCCCTCTGGCCGAGCACCCCATGCGCCAGGTGGCCGCCGGCATTGCCTACCGCGCAATCCGCACGCGAGGCACCCTGGGCGGAAGCCTGGCGCATGCCGATCCGGCGGCCGATTGGGTGGTGGTGCTGGCGGCACTCGGCGCGCGGATGGTGGCCCGATCGCCGCGAGGCGAACGCACGGTCGAGGTCGATGCGTTCATGCTCGGCGCCTATACGACTGTGCTCGAGCCTGATGAACTGATCGTCTCCGTCGCGGTGCCGGCGCAGACCGCTGCGACGCACTGGGGCTACCACAAGGTCTGTCGAAAGCCGGGCGAGTTCGCGGAAGCGAGCGCGGCGGTCTACGTCGACGCTTCGCTGCAGCGTGCGCGGATCGTCCTGGGGGCCGCGGATGGTCCTCCAATCCTCTTGCATGCCCTCGCGGCCGAGATCCAGCGTCGGGGCGCCAGTGCCGCTGATCGCGAGTCGCTGCGGGCAGCCGTGCGCGCTGCGCTGCCCGAGCGCGACGCCATCGACCAGAAGCTCTTCACCGCATGCGTGGAGCGCGCACTCGAGCAGTCCGGCGTCCTGGCCGGCACACAACCCGCGGAGTAGAAGCACTTGGACCCGATCAGCATTCACGTCAATGGTCGAAGCGTCAGCCGGGCGGCCGAGCCCAGGACGCATCTGGCCGACTTCCTGCGCGATGAGCTCCGCCTCACCGGCACGCACCTCGGCTGCGAACATGGCGTATGCGGCGCCTGCACGGTGCTTGTGGATGGCCAGCCCACGCGCTCCTGCATCACCTTCGCCGTGGCGTGCGAAGGTCATGAAGTCACCACCATCGAGGGCTACGACGGGGACGCCGCGATGCAGTTGCTGCGGCAGGCGTTCACGCGACACCATGCGCTGCAGTGCGGCTTCTGCACGCCCGGGATGCTGGCCACGGCGCGGGACATCGTGCTTCGGCTGCCGGATGCCGACGAGGCGCGCGTGCGTCTGGAGCTGTCCGGTAACTTGTGCCGATGCACGGGCTACCAAGGCATCGTGGATGCCATCCTGGATGTGCTGCAGCAGCAGCGCGACACGCCCGACGCGCAGTTCGAGCGACTGCGCCACCGATTGACGGCGCCGCGGACAGTGGCAGTTCAGCGTGCTGCCGCTGTGGTGGCTGCCGATCCGTCGGCGCCCGCGCCGGGCAAGGGCGCCACGGCCAACCCGGCCGGTGCGGCCGACATGGCGGAAGTCGATCCCGTGGCGATGGCCAAGGCCAAGGCGAAGGGCAACGCGATCGAGGTCTTCTTCGATGTGCCCCATCCGCTTGAGAGGGTGTGGGAGTTCATGGGCGACCTTCCTGCGGTGGCGTCATGCCTGCCCGGGGCGACTGTCGACTCGCACGAGGGGGAGTGGGTCAAGGGCACCATCGCGATCAAGTTCGGCCCGATGTCCGCCGCGTTCGCCGGCGCGGCGCGGCTGGAGCGCGATGACGCCGCCAAGCGCGCCGTCCTGAGGGGCGCAGGCCAGGACAGCCTGAGCAAGTCGCGCACCCAGGGCGACATCACCTATCGGCTCGAGGCGCTGTCCGCCGACAGCACCCGGGTCCACGTGGACATGATCTACGCGCTGCAGGGCCCGCTCGCGCAATTCTCGCGCTCGGGCCTCGTGAAGGATTTCGTGCGCCGCATGGTGGCCGACTTTGGCCACCAGATCTCGCGCCGGCTAAGCGGGCAAGCGGGTCCGATTGAGGGAACACCCCCCACCGTGTCCATGGCCGGGATGATGTGGAGCGTGCTGTGGGACCGGATTCGCAGCTGGTTCGGAGCGGGGCCGCGCTCATGAGACTTTCCCCGTCATGTGTCGCCACGCCTGAGAGAAGACGGCGCCCACTTCTGTCGACCCAAGCTCCGACGTGCCACGGGCTGATCGGGGCTGCTGAGCGGACAACCGAGGAACTGCATTGAGCCACTTTCTTCATGGGTACCAAGTCCGTGCCAACGGGGTTCGCCTGCACCTGCTGCGCTATGGCGGGCAGGGTCCCTGCATGCTGCTGCTTCCGGGCATCACCAGTCCCGCGATCACCTGGGGCTTCGTCGCCGAGCGGCTGGCTCGCCACTTCGACGTCCACGTCCTGGACTTCCGGGGGCGGGGCCTGTCGTTCAGCGGGCCCGGCATGGACGCGAGTCTCGACGCCATGGCAAGCGATGTGGTCGAGCTGATGGCGCTGCAGGGTTGGGCTCCTGTGACGCTGCTCGGGCACTCCATGGGCGCCCGCGTCGCGATCCGCGCGGCCACGCGAGACGCTCGGCGCATCGATCGGTTGCTGCTGATCGATCCCCCAGTCTCCGGCCCGGGTCGCCGCCCCTATCCGGTGCCGCTGTCGTGGTACGTGAATTCCATCCGGCTGGCTGCACAGGGTATCTCGGCCGAGGAACTGCGCCCCTACGCGCCCACTTGGACCGACGAACAGCTGCAACTGCGGGCCGAATGGCTGCACACGTGCAGCGAGGAGGCGATTGCCCAGGCGCATGCCGGCTTCCACGACGACGACATCCATAGCGATCTGGCCAGCCTCAGGACACCCGGATTACTGATGGCGGCGGGGAAGGGCGGCACAGTGCTCCCGGACGACCTGGCAGAGATCAAGGTGCTGGCGCCGGGCTTGACGCAGTGCGTAGTGCACGGCGCCGGGCACATGATCCCCTGGGACGACGAAGATTCGTTCTACCGTTTGCTGGGCGAGCATCTTGAGGTTGAATTCTCCTAGCGTCGGCAGCGGCGTTGGGACGTTTGCATCGTGCTTTGGCCAATGAGGCAGTCGATACACTCGATGGAGCAAGTATTGGCAATCTCGACATGACGAAGCGTTCCTCCGTGGCCAAAGAGAAGAAGGGTGGGTCGGCAGCGCCGGTGAAGCGGCAGGGTGCCCAGCCCTTTAATCCGCTGCGCGAGGTGATGTGGCGTCGCCCTGGCTTCCTGATTCGCCGACTTACCCAGATTGGCCAGGCACTGTTTTTCGATCTGTGCAAATCCGAGAGCATCACGCCTCTCCAGGTGGGCATGCTCACGGCACTATCGATGAACCCTTGGCTGGATCAGAAGGCCATCGGTCGGGAGCTCTCGCTGGACCGTACGACGACGGCCGAGGTGCTCAAGCGCCTGGCGGACAAGGGACTTGTCGAGACGCGCGTGAACCCCGAGGACCGCCGTTCCAGGCTGTCCGTCATCACCGCGGAGGGCTTGAAGCTCATCAACGACCTGCAGGAGAGCATTCATCGATCGCAGGAACTGCTGATCGAACCGCTGCCTCCGGAGGACCGGGAGGTCTTCATGAAGCTCCTGGCGCGACTCGTCGATGCGCACGAGAAGATGGAGCTGCAACTGGAGCAGCAAGAGCACCCGGAATAGCCGAGGGTCAACACCCTCGAGCACTGCCTCGGGCGGCGCGGCGCATACGGCGTCGTGCCGGTAGCGTTCACGCCTGCGGCGCAGGCATACCAACCAATTCGCTGATATGAGCTACACCGCCCCCATGAAGGACATGCTGTTCGACATCCAGCATCTGGCGCAAATCGACGAGATCGCCAAGCTGCCCGGCTTCGAAGATGCCGGTCTGGACACCGCCGCCGCCGTGCTGGAGGAATGCGCCAAGCTGACGCAGGACGTGATCGCGCCGCTGAACGTGGCGGGTGACCGCGACCCTTCGTCCTTCAAGGACGGCGAGGTGCGCACCACGCCCGGCTTCAAGGACGCCTTCCGCCAGTACGCCGAAGGCGGCTGGCAGGGCCTGCAGCATCCTGCCGACTTCGGCGGCCAGGGCCTGCCCAAGACCATCGGCGCGGCCTGCGGCGAGATGGTCAACAGCGCCAACCTCAGCTTCGCGCTGTGCCCGCTGCTGACCGATGGCGCCATCGAGGCGCTGCTGACGGCCGGCTCCGACCAGCTGAAGGCCACTTATCTGGAAAAGCTGGTCAGCGGCGAATGGACCGGCACCATGAACCTCACGGAGCCGCAGGCCGGCAGCGACCTGGCCCTGGTGCGCAGCCGGGCCGAGCCGCAGCCCGATGGCAGCTACAAGGTCTTCGGCACCAAGATCTTCATCACTTACGGCGAGCATGACATGGCGCCGAACATCGTGCACCTGGTGCTGGCCCGCGTGAGCGGCGCGCCGGAGGGCGTCAAGGGCATCAGCCTGTTCGTGGTGCCCAAATTCATGGTCAATGAGGACGGCTCACTGGGCGCGCGCAACGACGTGCACTGCGTGAGCATCGAGCACAAGCTGGGCATCAAGGCCAGCCCCACCGCCGTGCTGCAGTATGGCGACAACGGGGGCGCCATCGGCTACCTGGTGGGCGAGGAGAACCGCGGCCTGGAGTACATGTTCATCATGATGAACGCCGCCCGCTATGCCGTGGGTGTGCAGGGCATCGCGGTGGCGGAGCGGGCCTACCAGCACGCGGTGGCCTATGCGCGAGAACGCGTACAGAGCCGACCGGTCGACGGTTCGATGACGAAGAGCGCGCCGATCATCCACCACCCCGACGTGCGCCGCATGCTGATGACCATGCGGGCGTACACCGAGGGCTGCCGCGCCATGGCCAGCGTGGCCGCAGCAGCCTACGACGCCGCCCACCACCACGAGGACGCCGAGGTGCGCAAACAGAACCAGGCCTTCTATGAATTCCTGGTGCCGCTGGTCAAGGGCTACAGCACCGAGATGAGCCTGGAGGTGACCTCGCTGGGGGTGCAGGTGCACGGTGGCATGGGCTTCATCGAGGAGACCGGCGCCGCCCAGTACTACCGCGACGCCAAGATCCTGACCATCTACGAAGGCACGACCGCCATCCAGGCCAACGACCTGGTGGGCCGCAAGACGGCGCGTGACGGCGGCCAGGCCGCGCGTGCCATCGCGGCGCAGGTCGAGAAGACCGAGGCCGAACTGCTGGCCAGCCCCAGCGACGACGCGAAAGCTGTGGCGCAGCGCCTGAAGGCCGCGCGTGAGGCCTACCTGGACGTGGTGGACTTCATCGCCGGCCAGGCCAAGGGCGACCCGAATGCGGTGTACGCGGGCAGCGTGCCCTACCTGATGCTGGCCGGCAACCTGGTGGCTGGCTGGCAACTGGGCCGCTCGCTGCTGGTGGCGCTGACGCCCGAGGCCCAGGAGCAGGACGCGGCCTTCATGCAGGCCAAGGTGGCCACGGCGCGCTTCTACGCCGAACACATCCTCACCAAGGCGCCTGGCCTGCGAGACAGCATCGTCGACGGCGCAGAGAGTGTCTCGGCGCTGGCGATCGACAGCTACTGACCACCGCGCCTGCTGTGCAAGTCTGGTGGCGTCGCGCCACTGTGGGACCGTCCGCTTGTGAGCGAAGTCCCGCTGGGCCAAGCACCTGTCGGCGGTGAGCCTAGAACGGGATATCGTCGTCCATGTCATCGAACGAGGCGGCTGGAGGACAAAAGCCCGAGCCGCCTGTAAATGCCCGCAAGCCTGGCTCGTCAGCGATTCGGCGAGCCGCGCCCCCGAAGCAACGTCGAAGGCGCGCAAGGGCCGCTCGACACCGACTGCGATTGCATCGCAGGGAGCTCCGCATAGGACAGGCACAGGGTTTGGGCGTCCCACGCCTGCAACGGGAATGCTGTGTAGGGCCCCTTGTGCAACGCTTCGTCGGTGAGGATGCCTAGCAGTGCGGCGGAAATAGTCAGGGACGATCCAAGCCGGCCTCCCGGAATGCTGGACCGACAGACGTGCTCGCCAGTGCCCGGCGTGCTTATGCGCTCGAACACGCCGTTGCTGGCGGGTTGAAGCCGCGGTTCGTGTGCCAGCATGGCACCCGCAAAGCTGACTTCGGCTCACCCGCCCAGCACTGCGCAGTATTCGCTCGATGCGGCTATGTTGACTGGAACAAGCGGATGACGAGATCCCGCGCCCACCGGATCAGGGGTGTGTGCTCCTGCCTTCGGCTCCAGTGAACTGACACGGTGAACTCGTTCGCAGGTAGATCCGTGTCCATCAGCAGCAGATGTCTGGCCGGCGTGAACTCGCGGGCGATGGCCTGCGGCATCAGGACTGCCAGATCCGTCGTTCTGACCAGGTCCGGCAGCGCAAGAAAAGTGGAGGTCGTCAGCTTGATCTGCTTGTCAAGATTCGCTGCGCGCAACATCTCGACGGTCTGCGTGTGGGAGCGCACGGCGATCAGGTCCAGCGTCTGCAACCTCTTCAGGGAAAGCGCATTGCGCTTGAGCAGTTGTGTGATCGGATGCCCGGCGCGGATCAGGACGACGTAGCGATCCGTCAGCAGTTGGGTATGGCCCGAGCTCTTGAGCTCTGGGAGAAAGCCGATGGCCAGATGGATGTCGCCGCTGTCCAGGGCCTTGCCCACCTCCGCCTGAGGCCATGCGCGGGCTTGAAGCGTGATGCCCGGTGCTGCGCGGCGCAGTTCCCGCATCAAGACAGGAAGGAAGCGCGCTTCGCCGATGTCCGTGAGGTGAACGCGCAACTCCGCGGAAGACTGTGTGGGGTCGAAGGTGCTGCGTGACGTCAGTCCCGACTCGAGGAGCGCCAAGCCGGCCTGGACCGTACGGGCCAGATCGTCGGCGCGCGGCGTGGGCCGGACGCCGCCATGCGTTCGCTCGAACAGGGGGTCGCCCAGCGCCAGGCGAAGCCGTGTGAGTGCCTGGCTGGTGGAGGGTTGAGACATGCCCAGCTCCCGCGCGGCATGGCTGACGTTGCGCGTGCGGTAGATGACGTCGAACACCCGGAGGAGATTCAGGTCGAGCTGTTCCATTATTGGTATGCCCAATATCACTTAGTAGGCTCATATTGTTGCCCGGCGATGCCGGCGCGCCCACACTGCGGCCACTTCGATTGTTGAGCCAAAAGAGACACGATGCCCGCCGACATCTCCCAGCGCCCCACCGTGCGCGATGCCTTCCTCCGCCTGATGCGCGACCTGGGCATCGACACGGTGTTCGGCAATCCCGGCTCCACCGAGCTGCCCATGTTCCGGGACTTTCCCAAGGATTTGCGCTATGTGCTGGGCCTGCAGGAGTCGGTGGTCGTCGGCATGGCCGACGGTTACGCGCAGGCCACGCGCAATGCGGCCCTGGTCAACCTGCATTCCGCGGCAGGGGTCGGGCACGCCATGGGCAATATCTTCACGGCCTTCCGCAACCAGACGCCGCTGATCGTGACGGCCGGCCAGCAGGCGCGTTCCATTCTTCCCTTCGATCCCTTCCTGTCGGCCAGCCAGGCCACTGAGCTGCCAAGGCCTTATGTGAAATGGTCCATCGAGCCAGCTCGTGCGGAAGACGTGCCGCTGGCGCTGCTGCGGGCCTACCAGATCGCCATGCAGCCGCCGTGCGGTCCGGTGTTCATCTCGATTCCCGCGGACGACTGGGACCGACCTACCGACTGGGTTCCGGTGCGTCAGGTCACCCATGCCGTTGCGCCCGAGCCATCTGCGCTGCACCGGTTGGCGCAGGCGCTGGCCGCCTGCGAGCGCCCGGCTTTCGTGGTCGGCGCCGGCGTCGACCGTGACGGGGCCATGGACGCGGTCGTCGCACTGGCCGAGCGGCATGCCGCCACCGTCTACACCGCGCCGATGAGCGCCCGCTGCGGCTTTCCAGAGCGCCATCCGTTGTTTGCCGGCTTCCTGCCACCGCTGCGCGAGCGCATCGTCCAGGCGCTGGCGCCGCACGACCTGGTCGTGGTGCTCGGTGCTCCGGCCTTCAGCTACCACGTGGAGGGTCAGGGGCCGCACGTGCCGGCCCACGCTGTGCTCTGGCAGATCGTCGACGACCCGCACGTGGCGGCCTGGACGCCATCGGGCGACAGCATCGTCGCCAGCCTGCAGATCGCCGTGCCTGCGCTGCTGACCGCGCCCGGCCCGGGGCGGCAGCGCCAAGCGCCAGAACCGCGCGCGACCGCCCCCCGCGCCGAGGCCGAACTGCCGATGTCCGTCGCCTACGCTTTGCAGGCCCTGGATGTGGCGCGCCAGCCGCACGACGTGGTCGTCGAGGAGGCCCCGGGCTCGCGCGGTGTGATGCAGGCTTGCCTGCCCATGCATGGCGCCGATTCGTTCTACACCATGGCCAGCGGCGGCCTGGGCCATGGCATGCCCGCCGCCGTGGGCGTGGCGCTGGGCCGGCGCAAGCGTGGCTTGCCCGGGCGCGTGATCGCGCTCATCGGCGATGGCTCCAGCCTTTACTCGATCCAGGCGCTGTTTACTGCGGCGAGCCTGAAGCTGGATATGACCTTCGTGATCCTCAACAACCAGCGCTATGCCGCGCTGCAGGACTTCGCGCCGGTGTTCGGCTATGCCCCTGGCGACACGCCGGAGGGAACCGACCTGCGCGGGCTCGACTTCGTGGCCCTGGCGCGCGGCCATGGGATGCCGGGCCAGCGCGTCGAGCGGCCGGAGGCACTGCGCGACGCGCTCCGCGGCGCCCTGGCGCACGCGGGTCCCTGCCTCATCGAACTGGTCGTGGCCTGAAGCCTGGCCTGCCGCTTTTCTTCCCCAGATCCAACGGAGACATCCCATGCAACAGATCCAGCTTCTCATCGACGGCCAGAAGTGCGACGCCGCCGGCGCACGCTTCTTCGAGCGCCGCAACCCGCTCGACGGCCAGGTGGCCACGCGTGCGCCCGCCGCGAGCACGCAGGACGCGATCCGCGCCGTCGAGGCGGCACAGAAGGCCTTTCCGGCCTGGTCGCAGATGGGTCCCACAGCGCGCCGCGGTCTGCTGCTCAAGGCGGCCGCTGCCCTGGAAGCCAAGGCCGAAGCG
Organism: Pseudacidovorax sp. DMC4; assembly: GCF_056314265.1. Lineage (NCBI taxonomy): Bacteria > Pseudomonadati > Pseudomonadota > Betaproteobacteria > Burkholderiales > Comamonadaceae > Pseudacidovorax > Pseudacidovorax sp. DMC4. The sequence continues at coordinate 494,021 of NZ_JBQUYR010000002.1, forward strand.
TTCACCGACGCCATGGCCGCCGAGACCGGCAGCTCGGCGATCTGGGCTGGCTTCAATGTGCACGTGGCCGCCGGCATGCTGCAGGAGGCCGCGTCGCTGACCACGCAGGTCGGCGGCGAGGTCATCCCTTCCGACGTGCCGGGCAGCCTGGCCATGGGCGTGCGCCAGCCGGCAGGGGTGGTGCTGGGCATGGCGCCGTGGAATGCACCCGTCATCCTGGGCGTGCGGGCCGTGGCGACGCCGCTGGCCTGTGGCAACACCGTGGTCCTGAAAGGCTCCGAGCTGTCGCCCGCCACCCACGGCCTGATCATCGAAGCCCTGCAGGAAGCAGGACTGCCGCCCGGGGTGGTCAACTTCGTCACCAATGACCCGGCGGATGCCGCAGAAGTGGTCGAGGCCATGGTGGCCCATCCCGCAGTGCGCCGCGTCAACTTCACCGGCTCGACGAAGGTGGGCCGGATCATCGGGGCGCTGGGGGCCAAATACCTCAAGCCCTGCGTGCTGGAACTGGGCGGCAAGGCGCCGCTGCTGGTGCTCGAAGACGCAGACCTGGACGCAGCCGTCAACGGCGCAGCCTTCGGCGCCTTCGCCAACTCGGGCCAGATCTGCATGTCGACCGAGCGCATCATCGTGGACCGCAAAGTGGCCGATGCCTTCGTCGACAAGCTCGTCGCCAAAGCCAGCGCGCTGCCACTGGGCGATCCGCGCCAAGGCCCGGTGGTGCTGGGTTCGGTGGTGGACATGCGCACCGTGGAGCGCTGCAACGCGCTGATCGACGACGCGCTCGCCAAGGGTGCGAAGCTGGTGTGCGGCGGCAAGGCCGACTCGACGCTGATGCCGGCCACGCTGCTGGACCTCGTGACGCCTGACATGCGTATCTATCAGGAAGAGAGCTTCGGACCCGTCAAGCCCATCGTGCGCGTCGATGGGGTGGAGGCGGCCATCGCCTGTGCCAACGACAACGCTTTCGGGCTTTCTGCGGCGGTCTTCAGCCGCGACGTCGCCAAGGCCTGGAACGTGGCCCGCCGCATCGAATCGGGCATCTGCCACATCAACGCGCCGACCGTGCATGACGAGCCTCAGATGCCCTTCGGCGGCGTCAAGGAGTCGGGCTACGGCCATTTCGGTGGCCGGGCGGGCATTGATGCATTCACAGAGCTGCGCTGGATCACGGTGCAGACCTCGGAGCGCCACTACCCGTTCTGAGCCGCGGGCGAGGGGTTCGACGCCACACGCACGGTGGCCTCGCAGCCATGCGCCCGACGTGGCGAACCGCACCGTGATTTCCGCATGCGTTCAGCTTCCCAACCAGAGGAAGCATGACCTTCTTACAGCCGCTTTTCAACCGAGTCCCAGGAGACAACCCATGACCGCATTCCAGCTCACCCGCCGTGCCGTGACGGCACTCGCACTCGCCGTACCGTTGTGTTCTTTCGCGCAGGACGGGCGCACCACAGAATGGGTCGTCGGCTATGCAGCAGGCGGCGGCTCCGATGCGCTCGCCCGCACCATCGCCGAACAGATGGGCAGGACTCTCGGTCGCACCATCATCATCAACAACAAGCCGGGCGGTGCCACCAACATTGCGGCCGAATATGTCGCGAAGTCGAAAACGCCGGACCACATGCTGTTCACGGCCGACTTCGCAACGCTGGCGGCCAATCCCTGGCTCTTCTCCAAACTGCCCTTCGATCCCGACAAGGACTTCAAGTCGGTGGGTCTGCTCGGGCGCTTTCCCCTGGTGCTGGTGGTCGGTCCGCAGGTGCCTGCGACCAACTTCAAGGAATTCGTCGCCTGGGCCAAGGCCAGCAAGACCCCCGTCAGCTTCGCGTCGTCGGGCATCGGCAGCCCACAGCATCTGGCCGGCGAGCTGTTCCGGGAAAAGACGGGGCTGAACCTCCAGCACGTTCCATACCGCGGTGGTGCGCTGGCGGTTCAGGACATCATGAGTGGTCAGGTCCAGATGGCGCTGATGGACAGCGCGAGCGTGGTCGCGCACTTGCAGGGTGGCCGCCTGCGTGCACTGGGGGTGGCCAGCGCAAACCGCGTCAAGGTGTTGCCCGACATGCCCACGCTGGCAGAACAGGGCTTGCCGGATTTCGAGGCCTTCGCCTGGCAGGGGTTGGTGGTGCCATCCGGTGCGTCGACAGAACAGGTTGCGGCGTTGACCAAGGCATTGCAGGGCGCGCTGGCGTCCGAGCCGGTCAAGGCACGCATGCAGGCTCTGGCCATCGAAGCCGTCCCGGGAACGCCCGAGCAGATGAATGCGTATGTGAAGGCCGAACGCGCCCGCTGGGGTGCGGTCATCAAGGCGGCCAACATCAAGCTCGACTGAGCGCGTGCGGCTCCATGTTGCTCAGTGCGCATGACTGGCGTGCCGCGGCCCGGCGCCATCTGCCGCGGTTCGTGTTCGACTACATCGACGGTGCTGCGGATGAGGGGCTCTGCCTGCAGCGCAACCGCGCCGACCTCGATGCCTGCACCCTGAAGCCAAGGGTTCTGCGCGACACCAGCGGGCTCGACATCGGCGTGCAGCTCTTCGGCCGGCGGTGGACGATGCCCGTCGGGATCGCACCGACGGGGCTGAACGGTCTGATTCGTCCCGACGGCGACCGCGCCATTGCGCGCAGTGCGGCGGGAGCCGGAATCGCATTTGCGCTGTCGACGGCGTCGAACACCCGGCTGGAGGACGTGCGGGCAGCGGCGCCGGAGGGCGAACAGTGGATGCAGCTGTACGTAATGCACCGGGAGATGGCCGAGCGCATTGTGCGTCGCGCGCAGACCGCCGGTTACCAGGCATTGGTCCTGACGGTGGACGTGCCGGTCAGCGGCAACCGGGAACTCGACCTGCGCAACGGGTTTCGCCTGCCGTTCAATCCCACGCCACGGCTCGCGCTCGATGTGGCGCGACATCCCGGCTGGGCCTTGCGCATGGCACGCCATGGCGCACCAGACTTTGCCAATCTGAGACCCGACGATGGCGAGGCGGCATCTCCGGCCTTGCAGGCGGCACTGCTGGCACGCGCGATGGACCGCACACTGGCGTGGGAGCAGCTCGGCTGGTTACGCGAGCTGTGGAAGGGCCCCTTGCTGCTCAAAGGAATACTGCACGCCGAAGACGCCCGCCGGGCGCTCGATCACGGTGTCGACGGCCTCATCGTCTCCAACCACGGCGGAAGACAGCTAGACGCGTCGCCGTCGGCGATCTCGGCGCTTCCGTCGGTGATCGCTGCCGTGGAAGAACGAATTCCCGTTCTCATGGACAGCGGCATTCGGCGAGGTACCGACGTTGCGAAGGCGCTGGCGTTAGGCGCGAAAGCCGTGCTGGTGGGGCGGCCCGTCCTCTACGCACTCGCAACGTCCGGGCAACCGGGCGTCGAGGCATGGTTGCATACGCTGCGCGAGGATCTCGTTCGTACCATGGTCCTGCTCGGCGCCCGCAATGTCGACGAGCTGGGAGCGCGTTTTGGCGGTGAGGGGTGAGCCCCGCATCGCTTCGTGCGATGCCTCGATGAATGCGAACCTCTAGATGGCACATCGCTTCGCTGCCGACGTCGACGGCGACGAGCCCGAACGGTCGTTGAAGCTCAGGTCGCACAGCCGCGGGGCTATCGCGCCACGTCGCCCCGACTGTGAACAAGGCGGCGTCAGTTGATGGCGGCTCGCCCCACCGTCTGGCGGCGCAGTTCCACCAATGCCTGCACGCGGGAGGCGAGCGCAGCGCGGTTGTCGGCCTGCAGCTTGCGGAAGGCGTTGGCAAGATGGAAGCGCACCGTCGGGTAGCCCACCGCCAGCCTGCGAGCAACCTCCTTGTCGGGGCAGCCGCATGCCACCAACCAGGCCACCTCGGCTTCGCGCTGGCTGAGGTGCGCTGCGCGCTGTAGCACCTCTTCCGCGCGCTCGGTCGACTCGGGAGACGGCGCTTTCTCCTGCTTCCAGCAGAGACGGCCCAACGCCGCGGAGATCGCGGGCTCCACCATACGAAGCAGCTCGATCTCGTTGGTGTCGAAGTTGCCACGCTCGCGCTTGCGCCAGATGCGAAAGTCGCCGACCGCGACATCGCGCTCGAAGAAGTAGACGTTGATTCCCCAGTGCATCTGCTCGGGGACCAGAAAGTCGTTGAAGAACTCCGTGCGCATCAGGTCGGTCTGCCGAAGGATCTGCGTCGCCAAGGTGGGCCGGCGCCGCTCCATCATGGGGCTCGTCAGCGGATCGATGAACCGGTAGTAGTCGTCCCAGGCCCGCAGGCTGGCGGATGACACATGGGCCGAGGTGAGCTTGCCAAAGCGCTGAGCGTCGGCATTCCAGACCATCGAGACGTAGCGATCGGCCGCCATCAACTCGAGCATGGGCAGAGCCAGTGCCTCTCGCAGGCCATCGGCATCGACCGCTTCCGCGAGCAGCCGCATGACGTCGCCGAGTGCCCGCGTCTGGGTTGAGTTCAGGTGCATGAGGAACGGGAAGCAAGCTTCGTGCAAGCGTGATGGCGGCCATGCTAGGAAGTGGCGGCGGAGCTCGCATTGGTGCAGACCCCCCCTAGCTTTCTCGATAGGTGCCCATCGGAATCCCGGGCCCTAACCTGCTGGCTTCGAAACCGGAGATTCCATGGATCTGATCGACTGCACCGCCACTGAGCTCGCTGAGGCTCTTTCCAGTGGGCAGGTGCGAAGCACCCGCCTGGCCGAGCAATTGATCGCCCGCACCGAAGCGGCCTCCTCGCTGAACTGCTACGTGCACTTCGATGCGGTCGGACTGCTGCGCCAGGCGGCCGAGGCGGACGCACGCCTGGAAGCCGGCGAGCGGCTGCCGCTGCTAGGCATTCCCGTGGCGCTGAAAGACAACATCGACGTCGCCGGCATGCCCTGCGGCGCAGGCACCGGGGCGCTGCATGGCCGTCGTCCGGCGCGGGACGCTGACGTGGTCCGGCGGCTTCGCGACGCCGGCGCGCTGATCGCCGGCAAGGTGGGCATGCACGAACTGGCCATGGGCATCACGAGCAACAACGCCGTGACGGGCGCCGTGAGAAATCCATGGGAACCCTCCTGCATCCCGGGTGGGAGCAGCGGCGGATCGGGTGCGGTCGTGGCTGCACGACTGGTACCGGTCGCCATCGGCACCGACACCGGGGGCTCGGTGCGCATTCCCGCGGCGCTGTGCGGCGTCGCCGGCTTTCGTCCCTCGGCCGGACGTGTCAGCGGACAAGGCATCGCCCCCATCTCCACCACCCGCGATACGGCGGGCCCGCTGGCCCGCAGCGTCGACGACCTCGCGTTGCTGGATGGCGTGCTCGCGGGCGACAGGTCCACCTTCGGACCCACTTCGCTGCGCGGCGTGCGCCTGGGGGTGCCCCGCTCTCACTTCTGGGACGACCTCTCGCCAGGTGTGCGAGCCCGTGCCGATGCTGCGCTGTCTGCTGTGCGGGAGGCCGGCGCCGAAATAGTGCAGGTCGATGTACCCGGCCTGGCGGAGCTCGCTGGCGAAATCAGCATGGCGATCGTGCTCCATGAATTTGTGCGCGACATGGGCGACTACCTTGAAAGTCGGCAGCGAGGCGTCTCGTACGACCAGTTGATCGCCGAGGTGCGCAGCGAAGACGTCCGCTCCATCGTGGGTGAGCTGACAGGCCTTGCCGCCGTTCCCGCGGATGCCTACCGGCAGGCGATGCAGGGGCGCCGGCGGCTGCAGGCGCTCTACGACGACGTCTTCGCCAGCCAGCAACTGGCTGCGCTGATCTTCCCGACCACCCCAAGCACGGCGATACCGGTCGGGCAGGATCAGCAGTTCGCACTGAACGGACGCCTCTGCCCGGTGTTCCCCACCTTCATCCGCAACACCGATCCCGGCAGTTGCGCCGGTATCCCTGGCGTTTCACTGCCGATCGGCCTGAGTGACGGTATGCCCGTGGGGCTGGCGCTCGACGGACCGGCGGGAAGCGACCGGCATCTGTTGTCCCTCGCACGTGCGGTTGAGGCGTTGCTGCCTCCCATGGCACGTGCACCGTTTCCGTACTGATTTCTTACCCCCCCCCCCACCCACCAGGAGATATTTCATGGACCGTCGCCTGTTCCTGCAATCGAGCGCAGCTGCCTCCGCTCTCGGCGCACTGCGCCCGACTTTCGCGGCCAGCCCCGTCAAGGTGGCAGTGATGATCCCGCAAAGCGGCCCTGGCGGGCTGTTCGGCCCCTCGGCCAAGGCCTGCGCCGAGCTTGCCGCCGACACCCTCAACGCGCGTGGCGGCCTGCTTGGCCAGAAGGTCGAACTGCTGTTCGGTGACGCCGGTCTGCCGCCCGCAGAAGCGGCGCAGACCGCGCTCAAGCTCTGGAAGGGCGCAGGTGCGTCCGCGGTGATCGGAATGCACGACAGCGCCGTGCGCGGCGCCCTCGTGGGCCTCTTCAAGGGCCAGGTGCCGTACTTCTACACGCCGGTCTACGAAGGCGGCGAATGCGCCCGTGGCACCTATCTGACCGGCGAGACACCCCAACAGCAACTGGAGCCGGTGATTCCCTGGATCGCTGCAGAACGCAAGCCGAAGCGCTGGTACATGATCGGCAACGACTACGTCTGGGGCCGCAACACGAATGCCGCGGCCAAGACTTACATCGAGAAGGCCGGCGCCAGGGTCGTCGGTGATGAATACCTGCCGTTCACGGTCGACAACTTCGACGCCAGCCTGGCGCGCATCCGGGACAGTGGCGCAGACGCGGTGCTGGTGTCGCTCGTCGGCGGCGCGTCCGTCGGCTTCAACAAGGCCTTCGCGAGTTTCGGCCTGGTCGACAAGGCGCTTCGCCTGGGCACGCTGATCGAAGAGAACACGCTCGCCGGCATCGGCGTCGCCAACGCGAAGAACCTGTATTCGAGCGCGGGCTACTTCGCCACCCTCGAAACGCCGGCAGCCACAGCATTTGCACAGGCCTATGCCAAGCGCTTCGGTCCACAGGCACCTGGGCTCAACGGTCTGGGGGAGTCGGTCTATGAAGGGTTCATGATGCTCGAGGCCATCGCGGGCAGGGCAGGGGCACTGTCCGTCGCCAAGATGGATGCGGCGAGCGAAGGCGCTTCCTACAGCGGTCCGCGGGGCACGGTCACGATGAAGTCCCGCCATGTCGAACAGGACATCTACGTCGCCGAAGTCGGGGACAAGGGCTTTCGCGTGGTCAAGACCTTCTCTCGGGTCGGCTCAGGCCAGAGCTGCAAGGTGGGATGACATGGACGGGGGAACGTTGCTGCACGCGCTGAACCTGGTCTATGAGCTGGCCACTCTGGCCCTGACCACCCTGGGGCTGGCCGTGGTCTTCGGCCTTCTGGGCGTCATGAACATGGCGCATGGCGAGTTCGTGATGATCGGCGCCTATGCCGTGGTGGCCGTCCAGGATTGGGGGCTGCCGACCATCGCTGCCGTGCCGCTCGCCGCAGCGGTGTGCGCCGCGCTCGGCTGGGCGGTCGAGCGCTGGCTGATCCGGCCGCTTTACCGGCGCCCATTCGACACGCTTCTTGCCACCTGGGCGCTTGCCATGTTGATGCGCAAGATCGTCGAAGCAATCTGGGGCAAGGGCTTCCGCAATGTCGAGAGCAACTGGACCATGGCGGTGCCGGTGGGGGGCACGTCTTACCCCGCCTATCGCCTCGGGCTGATCGTGCTGGCGTTCGCACTGCTGGTGGCGCTGTTTCTCTGGTACCGGCGCAGCAGCGCCGGCTTGCGCGTGCGAGCCATGACAGGAAATCCCGTATTGGCCCAAGCCCTGGGCATCGACACCCAACGGCTGGCCTCGCAGACCTTCGTCGTCGGCGTCGTGCTCGCGGGCATGGCCGGTGTGATGCTTGCGCCACTGATTCGCATCGAGCCCGGCATCGGCGTCGACTATCTGCTGGATGCCTTCTTCGTGCTGGTGGTCGGCGGGCTCGGCACGCTCGGTGGACTGGCGGGGGGTGTTGGCGTCATTGGTGGCTCGCAGGCTCTGTTCAGCAGCATCGCAGGGCAGACGAGCGGCTACGCCGTCGTGCTGATCATTTCAATTCTTTTTCTTTGGCTGAAGCCCGATGGCATCTTCTCTCGCCGCTGAGCCGCCCAGCGCCTCCACCGTACGCGCCATGCGAGGTCGATCGATGTGGCCTGCCGCATTGCTCGCCGTCGGACTCGTGGCGCTGCCGGCACTGGGAAACGACTTCCTGGCCTACCAGATCGCGCTCTTCCTGATTTACGGCATCGCCACCCAGGGGGTGGCCCTGTGCTGGGGGCGCCTGGGCTTCCTGCCGCTGGGCCATTCGCTTTTCTTCGGACTGGGTGCCTACCTGGCTGGGGGCGTCGCGAAGGCCGCGCTGGCCCAGCCAGCCTGGTGGGCGGCGCTTCCCGTGGCGCTGCTTCTTCCGTCGCTGCTTGCGTGGGGCGTGGCACGGCTCATCTTCGCGCGCAGCATGCGCAGCGGGCCGTATTTCTCGCTGATCACGCTGGCCATGACGATGCTGGGCTTTCTGGCGGCACAGCAATGGACTTCCGTGACTGGAGGGTTCAATGGCTTGGGCGACATTCCGGAGCCGCCGGGCCTGGAGCGGTTTTCCACGCTCTACTGGGTGATTGCGAGCGCTGCGGTGGTCAGTACGGCCGTGCTCGGCGTCTTGGTGGGCAGGCCCCTGGGCGTGCTGTGGCGGGCCATCGCCCAGAACGAAGAACGCATGCAGCTCTTCGGCTATGCGACCGACCGCATCAAGGCCAAGGGTTATGCGATTTCGGCGCTCCTGGCGGCCGGTGCCGGCGCGTTGTTTGCGATCCACCAGGGCATCGTCACGCCACAGGCCATGAGCTTCGTGCTCGCCACGGAGTTCGTGATCTGGGCCGCTGTGGGTGGCAAGGGCAGTCCGCTCGGCGCCCTGCTGGGCGCGGTGGCGGTGGGCTACACCTCCGCGGAGCTTCGGGACCACTTTGCGATGTGGGAGGTTCTCGTCGCCTTGCTGTTTATTGCCGTGGTTCGCTTCCTGCCTGATGGGCTTGCGGGATTGGTCCGCGCGACTCCGTCCAGGTCGATGAAGGGCATGGGGCGCTCGATCACTGCACCGCCTGCGGCGTCGCTGCGCGATGCACCAGCGCTGGTCTATGACGACGTGCGCTCGTCGCAGGGCGGGGTGCGCATTCTGGACGGATTGAGCCTTCGTCTCCACGGGCCGGGCATCCGGGCCATCATCGGACCCAACGGCGCAGGCAAGACTTCCGCATTCAATGTTTTGACGGGCCGCCTCGCGGTCACCGGCGGACGAATCCATGCCGGGGGACGGGACGTGACGGGGCAGCCGGCCTGGCAGGTGGCGCGTCTCGGCGTGGGCCGCAAACTTCAGGTACCGACGGTGTTCGCCGACATGACGGTGCGTGAGAACCTCTGCGTGGCGCTCTGGGCGGGTCGGCTGCGCGGCACTGCGACGCTGCGCAGTGCGCCGCACGACTGGTCCACGGCGCTGCTCGACGACATGCTCGGCTGCTTTCCGGCGATCGCGGCTTCGCTCGACAGTCCGGCCGGCCGGCTCTCCCAGGGCCACCGTCAGGCCTTGGAGTTCGTCATGATCGTGTTGCCGGAGCCGAATCTGCTGCTGCTCGACGAGCCCTGTGCGGGCCTGTCGCCATCGGAGACGCATCAGATGATCCAGGTGATCCAGCGTGCCGTGGATCGGCTGCAGGCGGCGGCACTGCTCATCGAGCACGACCTCGCCGCGGTGGCGGCGCTGGGGGGCGAGGTGTTCGTGCTGCACCAGGGGCGCCTGCTCGCGCAGGGATCGCTGGAAGCCCTGCAGGCGGATCCGGCGGTGCGGGCGGTCTATGCAGGAGCGCACAAGTGAACGAGTCCTCTCTGATCTTCGAGAACGTCGTTTGTGGCTATGGCGACACCATGGTGGTACGCGGCGTCTCTGGACACGTGCCGCCCCGCCGCGCGCTGGGCATCGTTGGCCGCAATGGGGTCGGCAAGTCGACCTTGATGAAGGCATTGGCTGGTTTTTTGCCGGTATCCCAGGGCGCAGTTCGCTGGCGGGGGCGTGACGTGGCCCCCGTCCCGGCTCATGCCCGGTTGGGGCTCGGGATCGCCTACGCACCGCAGGAGAACGTGGTGTTTGGCGAACTGAGCGTGGCCGAGAACCTGTGGCTGCATCTGCCCGATCAGGACGCCACGCGCTACCAGGCGGTGCTGAGCGAGTTTCCGCGTCTGACGGAGCGCTTGAGGCAGCGGGCCGGGCTGCTGAGCGGCGGGGAGCGCAAGTTGCTCTCGTTTGCTCGCACGCTCGGTCTGCGCGCAGCGCTATCCATGCTGGATGAGCCGACCGAGGGCGTCCAGCCGGAAAACATCGACCGCATGGCCCGCCTCGTGAATGGCCTGAAGGCGACGGGTCGCAGCTTCGTCGTCGTCGAACAGAATCTGAGTTTCGTCGAGATGGTCGCAGACGATGTACTCGTGTTGGATCACGGTCAGGCAGTGCTTTCCGGTGAGATGACAGCCCTCGGGCGCGCCGCCATCGAGCGCCACCTGGTGGTCTAGATGTGAAGCGTTCTGCCTTGGCTACCATCGCGCGCTCAGGTGGTGTTCAAGGAAAGTCGATTCGATGGCGCAGAAAGGTCGGCGCAAGGCGCTGCAGGAAGAAGCGGATCCCACGGTTCGCGCGCTCGATGCGCCAGACCGGGGTGTCGCGGGCGCCGGCTTACCGGCCGATGCTGGCGGCGATGCAGGCGCGGACGCTGCCAACGCTCGTGCGGCCAGCGAATCCAGCCTGTCTCGTCTGCTCGGCACCCTGGGCTTGTTCTCCACCGACACCCCCTCGCTCACCGTCGAGGAGATCGCCACCCGCCTGGGCGTGCCCAAGAGCACGGCTTACCGCTACATCCAGGAGCTGTCGAAGGTGGGGCTGCTGGTGCGGCTGGACCGCAGCATCACGCTGGGGCCGCGCATCATCGAACTGGACCGCTGCATCCGCGAGTCCGATCCCGTGATCCGCGCCGCTGCACCGCCCATGCGCGAGCTGGCCGAGCAGACGGGGCTGGACGTCTTCCTGTCCAAGCTCTACGGCCACTCCATCATCACGGTGCACACCGAATTCAACGACCCGCTGCCGCACCTGCGCTACGGCCGTGGCCGGCCGGTGCCCGTGTCGCGCGGCGCCAGCGCCAAGGCGCTGGTGGCCTTCCTGCCCGCGGCGCGGCTGCGCCGGCTGCACCAGGAGCTGGCGAGCGAGTCGCCAGACACGCCACCCTGGGAGGCCTTCTACGAAGAGGCGCAGCGCATCCGCCGTGAGGGCTACTGCCGCACCTCGGGCGAACTCAATGCGGGTAAGACCGGCGTGTCGGCGCCCATCTTCGGGCGCGGGCGGCTGGTGGTGGCCAGTGTCACGGCACTGGGCAGCGATGCGCGGCTGGCACTCTTCGATGCCGCGGCCATCGCCGAACTCGTGCAGCGCACGGCCCACATGATCAGCGTGCGGTTGTCGGCGGACCAACACCTGTAGCCGATCGCTCGACATTGCCGTTCGTCTTGCCGGGAAGCGGGCGCAGTTCAGGACCGGCGGGCGACGCTCAGAAGACGATGTTCGCCCTCTTGACGATGGGCGCCGCGGCGGCCAGCGAGCGGCGCCAGGTCTCCAGCGCCTGCGCGGGCGTGCTCACCACAGGCTCCAGCCCCAGGGCCACCATGCGGGCCTGCACTTCGGTGTCGGCAGCGATGGCCTGCAGCGTCGTGGCCAGCGTGTTCACCACGGTCGCGGACGTTCCGGACGGCGCGAAGACCGCGAACCAGCCGGCATTGCCCATGTCGCGCACGCCCAGCTCTTCGAAAGTGGGTACGGCCGGCAGCGAACGCACGCGGCGCAGGCCGGTCACCGCCAGCGGCCGCACGGAGCCGGCCGTGACCATCGCTTCGACCGCAGCCACGGTCAGAAAGACCGCATCCACCTGGCCGCCAATCAGGTCGGTGATGGCCGGCGAGGAGCCCTTGTAGGGCACATGCAGCAGCTCGATGCCGGCCGACTCGGCCAGCACCTCGCCCATGACATGGGCCGACGAGCCGGCGCCGAAGCTGCCGTAGCTGAGCTTGTTCGCCTTTGCCCTTTGCAGGAAGCCGGGCAGGTCCTTGGCCGGGCTGTCGGCCCGCACCGCGAGCACGAGCGGGGCGTTGGCCATCACGCTGACGATGGTGAAGGCCTCCTGCATGGTCTTGCCCGGCACCACGGACTGTTTGGACGCCAGCGCGGCAATCACATGGGTGGAGTTGCTGCCGAACATCAGCGTGTGGCCGTCGGCCGGTGCCTGGGCCACGGCGCGCGCCGCGATCAGGCCGTTGGCGCCCGGCCGGTTGTCGATGACGACCGTGCCGCCCAGTGCGGCCTGCAGCTTCTGGCCGATGAGCCGTGCCACGGTGTCGGTGCCGCCGCCCGCGGCGAAGGGCACCACCAGGTTGATCGGCCGATCGGCCAGGGTGGCGGCGCGTGCCAGGCCGGTGCCCGTCGCGGCGAGCGTGGCAAGCAGCGCCAGGGCCTGGCGGCGCTGCGGGACGAAGGGTGTGTGAGATGAAGGCATGGGAGGGGGCGGTAAGGGTTGGGCGTCAGTCGACGCGGATCTGCCGCGCCTTGACGATGCGCGCATAGGTGGCGCGGCCGTCGGCGATGCGGGTGGCCATCTGCTCGGGCGTGCTGTAGGCGGTGGTGAAGCCCAGATTGCCGAAGGCCTTGGCCACCGGCTCGGAGACCAGGGCGGCGCGCATGGCCTCGTTGAGGCGGGCCACGATCTCCGGCGACGTGCCGGCGGGCGCCAGCAGACCGAAGAAGCCCTGGATGGTCATCTCGGGCAGGCCGGCCTCGGCGGCGGTGGGAATGTCGGGGAAAGCCGGGTCGCGCCGCTCGCCGGTCATGAACAGCGGAACCAGCTGACCGGCGCGCAGCGCGCCGATCAGCGGTGAGGTCACTTCGTCCATCAGCTGGGCTTCACCACGGATCACGGCGTCCTTGGCCATTACCGCGCCCTTGTAGGGCACGTGCACCACGGGCGCGCCCGTGGCGGCCAGGAAGATCTCGCCCAGCAGGTGGTTGCTGGAGCCCATGCCCGCCGAGGCGAAGTTGAGCTGGCCCGGCTGGCGCTTGGCCAGCGCGACGAATTCCTGCACTGTGCGCACGCCCAGCGTGGGGTTGGTGACGAAGACGAAGGACTGGGTCGCGCCCAGGCTCACGGGCACCAGCGTGGCCACATGGCCCTGGTCGGGGTACAGCACGGGCGCAGCGGTCAGGCTGCTGCCGCTGCCCCAGAGCAGGGTGTAGCCGTCGGGCCGCGCGAGTGCCGCGGCCTTGGTGCCGATGCGCCCGCCCGCACCCGTGCGGTTCTCGACCACGACCGGCTGCTTGAGCTCCACCGCCAGTGCCTGCGCCACGGCGCGGGCCGAGATGTCGGTGGAGCCGCCCGGCTCGAAGGAGACGATGAGCGTGATGGGGCGCGAGGGCCAGGCATCGGCCCCTGCAGCCGCGCCGGCGAAGAGGCTGGCGGCTGCCAGTGCGAGGAGCAAGCCGGCGCGGCGGCAGGTGGCATCGAGAAGGGGCATGGCGGGTTCCGGTCGGCGTGGCAATCGGTGCAGGTCTCAGTCCAGCGACACGTTGGCCTCGCGGGCCACGCGGCGCCATTTGTCCAGCTCGGCCTGCAGCTTGGTGCGGAATTGCGCGCCGTCGGCCGCCGTGACGACCACGCCACGGGCACCGAGCCTGGCCTCCATGTCGGGCGTGCGGATGACCTTGTCCAGCGCCGTGCCCAGCGTCTTGACGATGGCGGGCGGTGCGCCCGCGGGGGCGAACACGCCCATCCAGCCCTCGGCGACCAGGCCGTCGTAGCCCAGCTCCTGCAGCGTGGGCACCTCGGGCAGGCTGGGCAGGCGCTTGGGCGAGGGCGTGGCCAGGGCGCGCAGCTTGCCGGCCTTGATCTGCGGCAGCACGACGGCGGTGGTGTCGAAGGTGAAGTCCACGTCGCCGGCCAGCAGCGAGGACATTGCCTGCTGGCTGCCCTGGAAGGGCACATGCGTGGCGCGCGTGCCGGTGGCGTTCAGGAACAGCTCGCCGATCAGGTGGTTGGTCGAGCCCATGCCGAAGGACGAGTAATTGAGCTTGCCGGGCTGCGCCTTGGCCCTGGCAATCAGTTCCTGCACGTTCTGCACCGGCGAGCCCGCGGGCACGGCCAGCACGAAGGTCACGATGCCCACCTCGGTGACCGGCACGAAGTCCTTGAGCAGGTCGTAGGGCGCGGTCTTGCGCGTGACCGGGTTGATCAGCAGCTCCGCGCCGGTACCGAAGAACAGCGTCTGGCCATCGGGCTTGGCGCGGGCCACCGACTGCGCGCCGATGGTGCCGCCGGCGCCGGCGCGGTTGTCGATGACGATGGACTGGCCCAGCTCGGGCGCCAGCTTCTCGGCAATGAGCCGGGCCGCGCCATCGGTGCCGCCGCCGGGGGGAAAGGCCACCACCAGGTGCACGGGTGCGGAAGGGTAGGGGGTCGGCTGGGCGCAGGCCAGTGCCGGCGCCAGGGCTGCGAGGCCGGTGATCAGAAGACGTCGCGACAACGGCATGGTCGTTCCTTGCGGGGAGTGGGAAAGGCGGTCAGTGCGCCGGCGCGGCGGCGGTTGCGGCGGCCCGTTCGCGCTCGCGCACGCCCTGCGCAGCGGCCGCTGCCTCGGCGGCGCGCACGCTGGGGCGGGCGCCACAGCGCGCCAGGTAGGCCTCCAGATGGGGCCAGCCCTGCGTATCGATGGCATGGGCGCGGGTCCACATCGCGATCGTGTAGCAGTGCGCGTCGGCGATGGTGAAGTGCTCGCCGGTCAGGAAGGGGCGGCCGGCCAGCTGCTCGTCCACCCACTGGAGCTTGGCCTGCACGATGCCGCGCGCGATGGCCTTGTATTCGGGCGGCGTGATGGCCTTGAACAGCGGCATGAAGCCGCCCTTGTGCAGGTCGGCCGCGATGAAGCTCATCCACTCCAGCACGCGGTAGCGCGGCAGTCCCGAGGAGGGCAGCAGCGTGTTGCCAGGGCACTGGTCGGCCAGGTACTGCATCACGATGCAGCCCTCGCTCAGGTGCTGGCCGTCGGGCATCTCCAGCGTCGGCACGGTGCCCTTGGAGTTGACGCTGAAGTAGTCGCGGCCGTCCTCCAGCCGCTTGGTCTTCATGTCCACCCATTCGAGGGTGAGGGGCAGCTGCAGTTCACGCGCGACGATGTCGACCGCGAGCGAGCAGCCGCGGACTTCGTGGTAGAGCTTCATGGGGGTTCTCCGGAAAGGGGGCGGGGTTCAGGCACCGGCGCGGCGGGCGATCTCGACGCGTTCGGCAGCGCGCGCCGCCTGCACGCTGGGCCGCGCATCGATGCGCTGGACATAGGCATGCAGGTGCGGCCAGGCCGACAGGGGCATGGCCTGCAGCTCGGCCCACATGACGATCGCGTAGGCATGGGCGTCCGCGGCCGTGAAGCGGCCGCCGTGCAGGTACTCGCGCGTGGCGAGCACCTCGTCCAGCCAGGCCAGGCGGCGCTGCACGTTCTCGGTGGCGATGCGTCGGTACTCGGGCGGCGTGTTCGCGCGGAACAGCGGCGTGAAGCTCTTGTGCAGCTCCGAGCCGAGGAAGTTCATCCACTCCAGCACCCGGTAGCGGTCCATGCCGAGCGCGCGGGGCAGCAGCGCGTCGGCACCGTGCCGGTCGCAGAGGTACTGGATGATCACCGCGGCCTCGGTCAGCACCTGGCCGTCGTCCGTCGCCAGGGCGGGCACCTGGCCCTTGGGGTTGACCCGGTGCAGGTCGCTGCCGTCGGCCAGCCGCTTGGCGCGCACGTCCACCCAGGCCAGATCGAGTTCGACGCCGATTTCGCGCGCCACCACGTCCACGGCCAGTGCGCAGGTGTGGGGGGTGAGATAGAGCCTCATCGCGCCGCACTCCGGTCGCGGTCGCCGTGAGGCGGGCTGGTGCACGCATGCACCAGCTTGTTGCATAGGGTCGAATGCATGGTCATTGGATTACTGCTATGCGATAAATATGCCATCCGAGCCAGGCGCGTCGTGCTGGTGTAACTACTCAATGCCAACCATCCGGTGGATGCCGGCCGTGCACCTGCTTCGGGAGATCGACGTCTCGCTGGCCCAGGCTGTCCACCGTGGCTGTTATCGCATGGCGGGAATATCGAAAAGACAGGGCAGGCGCGCGCATGGAACGTTAGTTGATTGCCGGGATCGCGTATGGATGAAATGGCGCATTAGGTGAAAACACCAAAGTCAAATAATAGTGCTGTGTTTTGTCTAAACGAGAAAACAGCATACTATTTGGTTGCCGACGAGGTGTCCGATGCCGCCGCCGTCCATTGCCGCCCAGGCGCGTCTCCCCCGGCGCCTGGTGCCGGCCCCGTCTTCGCAGGGGTGCCAAGGAATCGTGCAATGAGAAGGAAATTCGTTCTTCAGGCCTGCGGTGCCATCGCACTGGCGGTCGCTTCGTGGTGGATGCCGCTGCAGGCTTCGGCCCAGGGCAACTGGCCTTCGCGGCCCATCCGCATCGTGGTGCCCTACCCACCAGGCACCGGGCCCGACGTCATGGCCCGGCTGGTGGCCGACGGCCTGGGCAAGGAGCTCAAGGCGTCCATCGTGGTGGAGAACAAGGCCGGGGCCAACGGCATCATCGGCACGTCGGAGCTGGTCAAGGCGCCGGCCGACGGCTACACCTACCTGCTGGTCGACCGGCTGACCCTCACGGTCAATCCGCTGCTCTATCAGCCGCCCTACGACCCGAAGAAGGACCTGGTCTCCGTCAGCAACATCGCCGACGTGAACCTCTACCTGGTCACCAGCGCGCAGCTGCCGGCCAACGACTTCAAGTCCTTCATCGCCTACGCCAAGGCAAACCCGGGCAAGGTCAGCTTCGGGACCGGCGGCGTGGGCAGCGTCATGCACCTGAACATGGAGCTGCTGCAGTCCGGCACCGGCGTGCAGTTCCTGCATGTGCCCTACAAGGCGCTGGCCGAGGTCATCCCGGCCATGCTGGGCGGGCAGGTCGAGGCCACCTCCGGCGGCGTCGAGGCCATGCTGCCCTATGTGCAGAAGGGCAGCTTCAAGCTGCTGGCGGTGGGCGCGCCCACGCGCCAGACCATCGTGCCCAACGTGCCGACCATCATGGAGGCGGGGGGCTCGGACATGCTGCTGTCCACCTCGTATTCCTTCCACGCGAAGAGCGGCGTGCCGCCCGAGATCCTGGCGCGCATGAACGAAGCGCTGACCAAGGTGCTGTCGCAGCCCGAGCTCAAGCGCTGGGCCGGCGAGCGCGGCCTGGGTGCGGGTGCGTCGACGCCGGCGGAGCTG
The DNA here is from genome assembly GCF_056314265.1 of Pseudacidovorax sp. DMC4. Classification (NCBI taxonomy): domain Bacteria; kingdom Pseudomonadati; phylum Pseudomonadota; class Betaproteobacteria; order Burkholderiales; family Comamonadaceae; genus Pseudacidovorax; species Pseudacidovorax sp. DMC4. The sequence continues at coordinate 511,346 of NZ_JBQUYR010000002.1, forward strand.
GATGCCCGCATCGCCGTCGACAACGACCGCATCGGCCGCCTGGTGCGCGAGCGCGGCATCAAGGTGCAGTGACGCACCGCTTTTCCAGACACAAGCAAAAGAGGACATCGGCGATGACTGAGCAGACTGGCGCCCAGGCCCTGTGGGCGGCGCTCTCCGGCGAAGGGGTGGACACCTGCTTCGCCAACCCCGGCACGACGGAGCTGGACCTGGTGCGCGCCCTGGAGGGCCAGGACGCGATCCGCTGCGTGATCGGTCTGCAGGAGAACGTCTGCACCGGCGCGGCCGACGGCTATGGGCGCATGACGGGGCGGCCCGCCGCCACGTTGCTGCACCTGGGGCCCGGCTTCGCCAACGGCATCGCCAATCTGCACAACGCGCGGCGCGCCCGCACGCCGATCGTCAACCTCATCGGCGACCACACCAGCTGGCACCTGCCCTTCGATGCGCCGCTCACCTCGGACATCGAATCGCTGGCGCGGCCGGTGTCGGGCTGGGTGCATCGCATTGGCAGCACGGCCGATGCGCCGCGGGCGGCGGCGCAGGCGGTGCACCAGTCGCTGGCCGGGGGCGGGCAGGGCGCCACGCTGATCTTTCCGGCGGACTACCAGGCCGAGGCGCTACCGGGTGCGCCTGCGGCGCCCGCGGCAGTCGCGCTGCCTGCCGCGGCCGACGCGCCTGCGCTCGATCTGGCGGCCTGCGCACAGCGCCTGCGTTCGGCGCGCCGCGTCGTCATCCTGCTGGGCGGTGGCGGCGAACGCGGCGGCCTGGGGGTGCGCGCCCAGCGGGCGGCCGCGCGCCTGTGTGCGGCGCTGGGCGCCACCGCGTATGCCGAGACCTTTCCGGCCCGTGCGGAGCGCGGCCAGGGCCTGCCGGCCTTCGACCGGCTGCCCTACTTTCCCGAGCCGGCGCGCGCGGTGCTCGATCCCGCCGACCTCGTGCTGCTGGCCGGCGCGCTGCCGCCGGTCACCTACTTCGGCTACACCGGCCATCCCAGCCTGATGGTGGAGGCCGAGCGCCTGCTGAGCCTGGGCGCGCCCGGCCATCCGGTGGCCGAGGCGCTGGAGCAGCTGGCCGACGCGCTCGATGCACCGGCCTTCGAAGCGCCCGTGCATCCGCTGCCCGCCGCACCCGCCGGCCCGCTCACGCCCGCCGCCATCGGTGCCGTGCTCACGCGCGCCCTGCCCGAGGGGGCCATCGTGTCGGTCGAAGGCGGCACCTGCGGCTATCCCTTCTATGCCGCCTCGGCCGCGGCGCCGCTGCACACGGCGCTGACCAACACCGGTGGCGCCATCGGCCAGGGCCTGCCCGTGGCCGTGGGCGCGGCCATCGCCTGTCCGGGCCGCCAGGTGGTGGGCCTGCTGTCGGACGGCAGCACGCAGTACACGATCCAGGCGCTGTGGACCATGGCGCACGAGCAGCTCGACGTGGTGGTGCTCATCGCCGCCAACCACCAGTACGCCATCCTGCGCAACGAACTGCGCCGCGGCGGCGCTGCGCTGGGCAAGCGGGCCGAGGCGCTGACGGCGCTCGACTCGCCGCGCATCGACTGGGTGGGGCTGGCCCAGTCCTACGGCGTGCCCGCCACGCGCGCCGCCACCGCCGAAGAACTCGCGGCCCAACTGCAAGACGCCTTCGGGCGCCGCGGCCCGGCGCTCATCGAAATGGCCCTCTGACGTCCTGCGACGGGCCGCAACGCATCCAAGGAGCAATCGAACATGGACCTCAGACTCAAGGGCAAGGTGGCCGTCGTGACCGGCGGCAGCCTGGGCATCGGCCGCGCGGTGGCCGAGGCCTTCGCGGCCGAAGGCGTGCGCGTGGCCATCGTGGCCCGCAGCCAGGGCGCGCTGGAACAGGCCGCGCGCGAGATCACCGAAAAGACCGGCACCGAGGTGCTGGCCGCCCCCGCCGACGTGAGCGACACGGCGCAGGTGCAGGCGGCCGTCGACAAGGTGTCGGCGCACTTCGGCCGCATCGACATCCTCGTCAACGGCGCGGCCCATCCGGGCGGCCTGGTGCGTAGCGAGATCGAGAACGCCGATCCCGAGGGCCTGCTGCAGGACATCGACATCAAGGTCGTGGGCTACATGCGTTTCGCCAAGGCCTGCGCGGCGCACATGCGCAAGGGCGGCTGGGGCCGCATCGTCAACATCGGGGGGCTCACCGGTCGCGGCAGCAAGCAGCTCTCAGGCATGCGCAACGTGGCCGTGGCCCACATGACCAAGACACTGTCGGACCAGCTCGGCCCCTCGGGCATCACGGTCAACGTGATCCATCCCGGCGTGGTGGAGACGCCGCACATCCACGAGCTCTATGCCAAGGAGGCCAAGCTGCAAGGCCTGACGCCCGCGCAGGTGGAGGCCAACTACGCCAAGGCCACGCCGATCCGCCGCGTGCTTCAGGTGGACGAGATCGCCGACGTGGTGCTCTTCCTCTCGTCCGACCGGGCGGCGGCCATCACCGGCGAATCCATCGCGGTCGATGGCGGCATCACCCGCGGCATCTTCCTCTGAGACACGCAACCATCCAAGGAGCGAGCGACATGAACGGAACCATTCTGGTGGGCACGGCGGGGCAGGGCATCCTGCGCAGTGTGGACGACGGCGCGACCTGGCACCGCCTGGGCCTGAAGGAGGCCATCGAGTTCGACGGCACGGTGCGGGCACTGGCGGTGGACCCTGCCGACCCCAGCCGGGTGCTGGCAGGTGCGGACGTGGGCATCTGCCTGTCCACGGACGGCGGCGCCCACTTCCAGCGCATGACCTCGCCCGCGGACGGCCGGACGGTCTGGGCGCTGGCCTTCAGCCCCACGGACCCCCGGCTGGTGCTGGCCGGCACCGGCGCGCCCTCGCGGGCCTGCATGTTCCGCTCGCGCGACGGCGGCCTGAGCTGGGAGCAGCTGAATGTGGAACTGCCCGAGTTCTGCGCCGGCGTGAACCGCCCCCGCATCCTCACCATCGCCTTCCATCCGCAGAAGGCCGGCGAGGCCTGGTTCGGCGTGGAAGAAGGCGGCGCCTGGCGCACCCGCGACGCTGGCGACAGCTGGGAGCGCATCGACACGCCCGGCCGCGGCATCAACAACTCCGATATCCATGCCATCGCGGTGCTGCCGGCCACGGCCGACGCACCGGCCAAGCACATCGTCGTCACCGTCAATTCGGTGTGCGAGAGCACGGACGATGCCGAGAGCTTCCGCTGCCACCCGTCGAAGGACCGTTTCGACGGCCTCTACTACACGCGCACGGTACAGCCGCTGGACGCCGAAGGCAGGCAACTGCTGCTGGCGATCGGAGACGGCACGCCGGGCTCGCGCACGCGCATCTACCGCTCGGAGGACCGCGGCCAGACCTGGGCGCAGACCCTGCTGAACACGGCGCCCAACTCCACCGTCTGGGCCTTCGGCACGCATGCCAGCGACCGCGGCCTGCTCTTCGCCGGCACCAAGTACGGGCATTTGCTGCGCTCCACCAACGGCGGGCGCACCTGGTTCAAGGAATGGCGCGACTTCAGCGAGATCACCTCGGTGGCCTGGACGCCCTTCGTCGCACCCGTGCACGCCCACCCGCAGTCCATCAACTGACCCGCACAGCTTTGCCATGAACACCCTCGCTCCCGCAGCTGCCGCCGAGCCCGTTCGCCCCCGCATCCGCCGCACCCATCTGGCGTTGTTCGTGAAGGACCCCTTCGCTTCGGCGCCCTGGTACCAGGAGGTGCTGGGCATGCAGGTCACGGCGCGCGGCGCGCGCTGGGTGTTCCTCTCCTTCGGCCAGAAGCACCACGACATCGCGCTGATCCAGGTCGACGAACCCGAGGCGGCCAGCCGGGGCAGCGTGAACATGCAGCACTACGGCCTGGAGATCGAGGGCGGCCTGGACGACCTGCGCCGCCTCTACGGCATGCTGCTGCGCAAGAACGTGGAGGTGGTCAAGACCACCGACCACAAGGTGGGCTACGGCCTCTACTTCCACGACCCGGACGGCCATCGCTTCGAGTTCTTCCTGGAGACGGTCCACGACGACGAGGAAGGCCGCCGGCTGCTGGGCGAGTACAACGCGCCCAGCGATTCCTTCGACCTGCAGCCGCTGTGAGCCGCAGGCCGCGAACCTTCACTGATCCATCGACACGCACCATGAGCAACCCCGACCTCAGCGCCTTCCACATCCGCAAGTGGTACCTCCAGATCGAGGACACCCTGGCCGGCGAGACCGGCGCCCCCGCCGACGGCGAGCCGCTGCGCAAGATCGTCATCGCCGCCTGCCTGCGCAACCCCTTCGCGGGCCGCTATGTGCAGGACCTGTCCGAATGGATCGGCCCATCGCCCGAACTCGGCAAGGAGTTCGGCCGCCGCATCCGCGAGGCCGCCGCCGGCCAGCGCATCGAAAGCTACGGCAAGGCCTGCCTCGTGGGCATCGACGGCGAGTACGAGCACGGCAACGCACTGCTGACCAACCCCGCAGCCAACCCGGTGCGCGAAGGCGTGGGCGGCGGCAAGTCCTGGGTGCCGTCCACCGGCAAGCGCGGCGGTCCGGGGACGATCATCGACATCCCGCTCGCGCACAAGGACGCGCTGTACGTGCGCTCGCACTACGACACCGTCTCCACCATGTTCGGCGACGGCCCCAACCGCGACGAGGTGGTGCTGATCTGGGCCTTTGCCACCCGCGGCCGGCTCAATGCCCGCCTGGGCGGCCTGAAGGCCTCGGAGGTCAAGGGCGAGGACGGCCTGGTCTGAGCGCGGCGGGAGAGCCATCGATGCAACGCCGCGACCACCGCCTGAGCCTGAACGGCCTGGGCTTCCATGTCACCGAATGGGGCGAGCCCGATGGCTGGCCGGTGCTGATGCTGCATGGCATCCGCGGCTATGCCGAGACCTTCGCCGGCGTGGCCGCCGCGCTGCAGCCGGGCGTGCGCGTCATCGCCTTCGACCAGCGCGGCCGCGGCGAGACCGACTGGGACCCGAGGCACGACTACTACACCGATGCCTACGTGGCCGATGTCGAGGCGCTGGTGGCGCAACTGGGCCTGCAGCGCTTCGACCTGCTGGGCCATTCCATGGGCGGCATCAATGCGATCGTCTATGCAGCGCGGCACCCGCAGCGGCTGCGCCGCCTGGTCATCGAGGACGCCGGCCCCGGCGCCTTCGAGGCCAGCGATGGCGCCACCCGCATCCGCAAGGAACTGGCGACCACGCCCACCACCTTCGCAAACTGGGACGAGGCCGCGGGCTTCATGCGCGCACTGCGCCCCACCGTGACCGAAGAGGCGCGCCAGCAGCGGCTGCGGAACATGCTCAAGCCGCTGGCGGGCGGCGGCTTCACCTGGCGCTACGACCACGCCGGCATCGTCGCCACGCGGCTGAACCCCGACCCGGCCCGCAAGGTCGATCTGGCCATGCATGTGGAGCAGCTGCGCTGCGAGACGCTGGTGGTGCGCGGGGGCCGATCCGACTATCTGCAGCCGGCCATGGTCGCGCACATGCAGGCGCTCAATCCGCGCATCGCCGCCGTCGCGATTCCCGACGCCGGCCACTACATCCACGACGACCAGCCGGCGCTGTTCGCCGAGGCCGTCACTGCCTTCCTGAAGCGGCCCGACGGCGCCGCCAGCGATCCGATCCGACCATGATCCACGAACTGCGAACCTACACCCTGGTGCCCGGCGGCGTGCGCGACTACCTGCGCATCTACAACGAGACCGGCCGCGAGCTGCAGACCCGCACCCTCGGCCGCCTGGTCGCACTGATGACGCCCGAGAGCGGCGATGTGAACCAGCTGGTCTTCCATTGGGCCTTCGACAGCCTGGACGAGCGCAGCCGCCGCCGTGCAACGCTGATGGCCGACCCGGCCTTCGCCGAATTCCGCAAGCAGGTGCGCCACCTGCTCGTGCGGCAGGAAAGCCGGCTGCTGTCTGCGGCCTGAGGCCAACCGTTCCCGATCCAGGAGTCCCCCCATGAGCTCGCCCGTGGAAGAAGAAGTCCCCGTCCTCATCATCGGCGCCGGCCCGGTCGGCGCCACGCTGGCCAACCTGCTGGGCACCTACGGCGTGCGGACGCTGGTGGTCGAGCGCAGCCCCGCGGTGCTCGACTTTCCCCGCGCGGTGGGCCTGGACGACGAGGCCCTACGCACCTTCCAGGCCACCGGACTGGCCGCGGAGATGCTGCAGGACATGATCCAGAACGTGCCCATGCGCATGTACACGGCACGCAAGCAGTGCTTCGCCGAGATCCTGCCCAGCACGCGCGAGTTCGGCTGGTTCCGCCGCAACCTGTTCTCGCAGCCCCTGGGCGAGAAGACGCTACGCCGCGGGCTGGCACGCTTTGCCGACGTGCAGCTGCGGCTGGGCCTGGAGCTGGTCGCGCTGGCGCAGGACGAGGCCGGCGTCACCGCCACCCTGCGCGACGAAACCGGCGCGGAGCAGCAGGTGCGCGCCGCCTATGTGGTGGCCTGCGACGGCGGCCGCAGCACCGTGCGAGAGATGCTCCAACTGCCCTACGAGGGCCGCACCCATCCGGCCAAGTGGGTGGTGATCGAATGCGACCAGGACCCGCTGGACGCGCCCTACACCGCGCTGCACTGCGAGCCCGAACGTCCCTATGTCTGCCTGCGCCTGCCCTACGGCCTGCGCCGCTGGGAGTTCATGCTCTTCCCCGGCGAGGACGGCGAACAGATGCTCGCGCCCGACAAGGTGCGCGAACTGCTGCGCCGCCATGTGGCCGATCCGTCCGCGCTCAACGTGATCCGCGCGCGGGTCTACACCCACAACTCGCGGGTGGCGGCCAGCTTCGTGAGCGGCCGTGTCTGCCTGGCCGGGGACGCCGCCCACATCACGCCGCCGTGGATCGGCCAGGGCCTCAACGCCGGCATCCGCGATGCCTTCAACCTGGGCTGGAAGCTGGCCTGGATCCTCCAGGGCCGGCTGCGGCCCGAACTGCTGGCCAGCTACCACGACGAGCGCCATGCCCATGCCAAGGCCATGATCGACCTGGCCGACACCTTCGGTGCCGTGCTCTCGCAGCGCAATGCCTTGCTGGCCTGGGTGCGCGACCGCTTCTTCATGGCCATCCGCGGCATTCCCGCGGTGCGCGACTACGTGCTGCAGATGAAGTTCAAGCCCATGCCGCGCTTCGTGCGCGGCGTGGTGCGCAACAGCGGCGTTGCGGCGCGCGATGCGCTGGTGGGGCGCATGTTCATCCAGCCCAACGTGGAGCGCCGCCGCGGTGGCGCCGAGAAGCTGGACGATGTGGTCGGCGCGCGCTTCGCGCTCATCAGCTGGCGCTGCGATGCGCTGGCCGATGCGCCGCCTTCGCTGCGTGAGCAGCTGGCGCGCCTGGGTTGCGACCACTACCTGGCGGTGCGCTCGCGCAGCGCCGGCAACGAAGCGGGCTCCCCCATGCCGCTGCAGCCCTCGGGCACCGTGATCGAGGATCTGGAGAACGGCCTGCATCTGTGGTTCCAGGGCAAGGACGTGGACTGGGTGCTGATCCGCCCCGACCGGTTCATCGCGGCCGTCGGTCGCCGCGACGACGCGGTGGCGGAACTGGGCGCCTTCTGCGACACGGTGCTTGCGCCGATGGACGCGGCGCCTGCCGCGCAGGTGATGGCGCCCGCAGGGAGGGCGGCCGAGCCTGCGCCTGCCCAGACCGACGCGATCGCCGCCTGACGACGTGCTCCCCTCTCCCGCGAGGGCAGAGGCCGTCATCCCCCGACCCCGCGCGGCCCCGCCGCCAGGCGTCGGCCTGCGCCGCGAACCCTGCCGCCGCCTTCCGCCCGCTCGACCTAAGTCCATGTACCCCGAACTCTCCCTCTACATCGCCGGCCGCTTCATCGGGGCCGAAGGCCGCCGCACGCAGGCCGTGCAGGACCCCGCCACGCTTCAGACGCTGGGGCAACTGCCCTGGGCCGAGGCCGAAGATGTGGCCTCGGCGGTCGATGCCGCCCACGCCGCCTTCGGCCAGTGGCGCCGCGTGTCGCCCGTCGAGCGGTCGGACCTGCTGCGACGCGTCGCCGCGCTGGCGCGCGAGCGCGCCGCGGTCATCGGCCACGCCATGACGCTGGACAACGGCAAGCCGCTGGCCGACGCGGTGGCCGAGGTGCTCAATGCCGCCGAGCATGTGGAATGGCATGCCGAGGAAGGCCGGCGCATCTACGGCCGCGTGGTGCCGGCCCGCCAGCCGGGCGTGCGCCAGCTGGTGGTGCGCGAGCCCGTCGGCGTGTGTGCCGCCTTCAGTCCCTGGAACTTCCCCTTCGGCCAGGCCATGAAGAAGGCCGCTGCCGCCATCGCCGCCGGCTGCCCCATCGTGCTCAAGGGGCCGGAGGAATCGCCCAGCGCCCTGGTGGCCATGGCGCAGCTCTTCCACGACGCAGGCCTGCCGGCAGGGGTCTTCAACCTGCTGTGGGGCGTGCCGGCGGACATCTCGCGCCAGCTGATCGAAGCGCCATCGGTGCGCGTCGTCTCCTTCACCGGCTCGGTGCCCGTGGGTCGGCAACTGGCGGCGCTGGCCGGGCAGCACATGAAGCGCATGACCATGGAGCTGGGCGGCCACGCGCCGGTGCTGGTCTTCGACGATGCCGACGTGGACGCCGCCGTCGCGCTGCTGGCGCGGCTGAAGACGCGCAATGCCGGCCAGGTCTGCGTCTCGCCGAGCCGCTTCTACGTGCAGTCGGGCATCCACGACCGCTTCGCCGCCGCCTTCGCCGAGGCGCTGGCTGCCGTGAAGGTGGGGCATGGCCTGGAGCCCGGCGTGCAGATGGGGCCGTTGATCCATGGACGGCGCTTCCAGGCGGTGCAGGCGCTGGTCGAAGACGCCCGCGCGGCCGGCGCCGAGCTGCTGACCGGCGGCGGCGGCCTGGGCGCGCAGGGCCACTTTCACGCGCCCACGCTGCTGGTGCAGGTGCCGCCTGGCGCGCGCGTGATGCACGAGGAGCCCTTCGGCCCCATCGCCGCGATGGCGCGCTTCGACACCGTGGAAGAGGCCCTGCAGCAGGCCAATGCCTTGCCCTTCGGCCTGGCCAGCTATGTGTTCACCCGGTCGCTGCAGACCGCCACCTGCGTGGGCGACGGTCTGGAGGCCGGCATGGTCAACATCAACCATTCGGGCATGGCCCATCCCGAGCTGCCCTTCGGCGGCATCAAGGACAGCGGCTTCGGCAGCGAAGGCGGCACCGAGTCCTTCGACCCCTTCCTGAGCACCAAGCTGATCACGCAGGCGTGAGCGACCCCAGGCCGCCCACAGCCGCCTGCGAGAGACCCGGCATGCAGGACGTATTCCTCGCGTCGGGTGCGGGCCGTCCCGCCGTGCAGGGCCGGGTGCGGCCCGGAGCGGCGAGGTGCGTGGCGGAGAATGCGGGCCTGCCGCGCCCCCGCGGCTTCCTCCCGCTTTGCCACGCCGACCGCGCTTCCTGACGATGAACAGCCTCCGACGCATGCTCGATGTCCTCGACCTCTTCCGGCCCGACCAGCCGGTCATCGATGTCGAGATCATCTGCCAGCAGCTCGGCTACACCCCGGCGAGCGCCTACCGCTACCTGCGCGAACTGGGCGACGCGGGCCTGCTGGTACGGCTGCCGCGCGGCTATGCGCTGGGCCCGCGCATCATTGCGCTGGAGCACCAGATGACCGACTACGACCCGGTGCTGGTGCGCAGCCGTGATCTGGTCGAGAAGCTGGTGGCCGAGACCGGCCTGGACGCCATGATCAGCGAGTGGTACGGCGATGCGGTGGTCAACGTGCTGATCCGGCGTGGCCCCGACCCGGGCCCGGCGGGCGGTGGCCGCGGACGGCCCATCGACCTGTTCCATAGCGCGACCTCGCGCGTGGTGCTGGCCTACCTGCTGCCGCGGCAGATCCGCCGCATCTTCGATGCCCATGCCAGCACGCCCGAGGCGCAGGCCCAGGGCCTGGAATGGAAGGCGTTCTCCAAGGGCCTGCTCGCCATCCGCAAGCAGGGCTACTGCATCAGCGAGAGCGAACTGCATGCGGGTCGCACCGGCGTGGCGGCGCCCATCTTCGATGAGAAGCAGCGCGTGCTGGGCAGCATGACGCTGGTGGGCCGCAACGAGCGCTTCCGGGCCTTCCAGGAAAGCTACCTCTGCAACCTGGTGACCACGGCCGCCGCCGAACTCACGGCGCGCATTGCGCAGCAGTAGGGCGCGTGCCGGCCGGGGCATTGCAGTGCCCGGCGAGGACCACGAACGTCAGCCCGCAGACTCGTCCGAGATCTGTTCGGATGGCTTGTTCGCGGCGTCGAAGGGGACTGCGCCAGTCGGATGGCTGCCCGTCATACGCCGCGTGAATTCAACCGCCGGCTCCCGCGCGTCGCTGCCACGCGTGGCGAAGCCCGCTATGCCTCATCCTCGTCTGCCGGTGCCGTCGCGTCCCCGGTGTAGGTCAACAGGTCGCCGGGCTGGCATTGCAGGTAGGCACAGATCCGCTCCAGGGTGTCGAAGCGGATGCCTTTGACATGGCCGCGCCGCAGCAACGACAGGTTGGCCTCCGTGATGCCGACGAATGCGGCGAGGTCCTTGGCGCGCACGTTGCGCTGCGCCAGGATGACGCCCAGGGTCACATGGATCGGCATGGCGGTGGGTCAGATGATCTGGGCGTGGTCGTCCGCGATGCGCGTGGCCTCGTCGAGCAGTGCCGCGAGTTGCCAGGTCACGGCCGCGAAAAGCAGAAGGATGACCTCGCGCGAATCCAGCCCCAGGGCCAGCCGGAGCGGTCCGCCGAGCGCCCCCGACAACACCAGGCCGATCACTGTGGGGCAGAGCAGGCCCAACACCGCGGCGACCAGCGTGCATGCCGCAAAGCACCGCAGCCGGACCACGAGCGTCCGGGAAAGCGGCGGGTCGGCCGCCATGCGCAGCAGGCCGAGTCCGGCCCAGAGCAGGGCGGCCCCCATCATCAGCGCGGGCGCCATCGCCAGGAGGGCCACACCGGCCCAGACAGGCCAGGGCAGCGCGGGCACGGCCGATGCAAGGTCCGGCGCTGTGGGCACCGCGCGGGTGAGCCACTGCGCGGCTGGTAGTTGCCAAAGTGCACACGCGGTCAGCAGCGGCAGCAGCAGGCCCGCCAGCAACACGGCCCACCCTACCAGGGGGGCGTGGCGGGCCGCTCGCAGACTGGCAGCAACTGGAAAAGGCGGGGTGGCGGGCATGCGTGCTCCTTGCCTTGGCGCTTGACATCCCATCGTCACCGCACGGCTGCAGGCGCTTGAGGCCTCGCTGGTGCTGGACACCGGGGCCGATGCCACCGTGCTGGACCTTCGGTTGGCGCGCGCGTTGGGACTGCCGTTGTCTCGGGAAGTGGTGTCAGGTTCGGGCGGTAGCGGCCCCTCCGGCGAGATCCGCCGCGCCGTGGTGCCGCGCTTTGCCGTCGGGGGTGCACTGCGGCGCGACCAGCCGGTGTATGTCACGGCATTCCCGCGCGAGTTTCCTTGGGACGGCGTGCTGGGTGCCGACTTCCTGCGGACCTATGCCATTCGCGTCGACTACCCGCGTGGCCGCCTCGGTCTGGTCCCGGCGACATCGCGGGACGGCGTGCGGCAACTGCTCGGCCCTGAGCCCTGGTTGCCGCTGCGGCGCCGTGCCTCGGGAAAGCTGCTGGTCGAGGCGGACTTGGACGGGGTCGTCGGCTGGTTCTCGATCGACACGGGAGCAGGCCAGGCGGTCACCCTGTTCGCGCCTGCCGTGGAGCGCCTCGGGCTGCGCACACGCTGGGGCCGTGGCGTGCGCCTCGCAACCGGCGTGACGACGGGCGGCGTCGACCATGCCGATTGCGTGCGCGCGCAAGCGCTGCACTTGGGCGCCTACCGGCTGCAGCGCCCCGTGGTCGAGCTGTCGCTGGCGCGCGGCGGCCTGTTTGGCAGCGACGCCTGGCTGGGCAACATCGGCGGCGAGTTGCTGCGCCGCTTCAACCTGGCGCTGGACGCCTCCGGTGGACATCTCGCGCTGCAGCCCAATGCGGCCTTGGACGAAGCCTTCCCGGGTCCGCGCGCCGGTTTCATCTGGCGCGACACGGATCGGGGTCTCGAGGTCGCCGAGGTGCTGGCCGACGGGCCAGCTGCGCTGGCGGGCCTGCAGGAGGGCGACCTGCTGCGCGCGGTGGACGGCCTGCCTCTGGGTCCAGGGCAAGGATGGACTCTGCGCAAGGCCCTGCGCGCGCGTCCTGGGACGGCCGTCCACCTGATGACCGCCGAGGGACCGCGGGCGCTCGTGCTCAGGGAACTGGTCTGAGACGTCGGCTCGTGCTCCGGCCGGCCTGCTTCTCTCTGGACAGCGCTCAGAGCCCCGCCTGCCCGACCCGCTGGCTCAGGGCCTGCGCGCTCTCCTTGCGCTCGCTGTAGCGATCCAACAGGTAGGGCGCCACGTCGCGGCTGAGCAGCGTGAACTTCATCAGCTCTTCCATCACGTCGACGATGCGGTCGTAGTAGGCCGATGGCGTCATGCGTCCGGCTTCGTCGAACTCCTGGTAGGCCTTGGCGACCGAGGACTGGTTGGGGATGGTCAGCATGCGCATCCACCGGCCCAGCACGCGCATCTGGTTCACCGCATTGAAGGACTGCGAGCCGCCCGAGACCTGCATCACGGCCAGCGTCTTGCCTTGCGTCGGGCGCACGGCGCCGACCGAGAGCGGGATCCAGTCGATCTGTGTCTTCATCAGACCGGTCATGGCGCCGTGGCGCTCGGGCGAACACCACACCATGCCCTCGGCCCACTGGGTGAGCGCGTGCAGCTCCTGCACTTTCGGATGGTCCGCCGGCGCGTCGTCCACCAGCGGCAGGCCGGACGGATTGAACATCCGTGTCTCGCCGCCGAGCGCGCGCAGGATGCGGGCGGCCTCTTCGGCGGCCAAGCGGCTGTAGGAGCGCGCACGCAGCGAGCCATACAGCAGCAGGAAGCGTGGCGCATGGGTGCTGCGCTCGGTCGGCATGAGGCGCCGGATGTCGGGCAGTTCGAAAAGCGCGCCGTCGACCTGCGGCAGATCGTGGATGGCCTCAGACACGGCGGCCCTCCGCGTCGACGACCGGCTGGCCGTCTTCCTTGTCGAAGGCGCCGCGCTGCGGCTGGGGCAGCAGGTCCAGCACCGTCTCCGACGGGCGGCAAAGGCGGGTGCCGAGCGGCGTGACCACGATGGGGCGGTTGATGAGGATGGGGTACTGGCCCATGAAGTCGATCAGCTGCTCGTCGCTCCATGTCGGCGCGTCGAGGCCGAGCTCGACGTAGGGCGTGCCTTTCTCGCGCAGCAGCGCGCGCACCGGCATGCCCATGGCCGCGATCAGGCCGACCAGGGTCTGCCGGTCGGGTGGCGTCTTCAGGTACTCGATGACCAGCGGCTCCTCGCCGCTGTTGCGGATCAGGGCCAGCACGTTGCGCGAGGTGCCGCAGTCGGGGTTGTGATAAATCGTGATGTCGCTCATGGGGCAGGGGTCAGGGGTCAGGGGTCAGGAAGCGGACGCCGCGCCACGCTCGTACCAGCCGCGCGAGCGGTTGACCAGGCGCACGACCAGCAGCATCACGGGCACCTCGATCAGCACGCCGACCACGGTCGCCAGGGCCGCGCCGGAATGGAAGCCGAAGAGGCTGATGGCGGCCGCCACGGCCAGCTCGAAGAAGTTGCTCGCACCGATCAGCGCCGAGGGGCAGGCGATGGCGTGTTTCTCGCCCACTCGCCGGTTGAGCCAGTAGGCCAGTCCGGAATTGAAGAACACCTGGATCAGGATCGGCACCGCCAGCATGGCGATGACCAGCGGCTGCTGCAGGATGGCGCGACCCTGGAAGGCGAACAGCAGCACGAGCGTGAGCAGCAGCGCTGCGATGGAGAGCGGGCCGATGCGCGCCAAAGCGGCATCGAAGCGTGCCTGGCCTTTGCGCAGCAATGCGCGTCGCCAGAACTGCGCCACGACGACGGGGATGACGATGTACAGCGCCACGGAGGTCAGCAGCGTGGCCCACGGCACGGTGATCGCCGACAGGCCCAGCAGCAGTCCGACGATGGGCGCGAAGGCGAACACCATGATGGTGTCGTTCAAGGCCACCTGCGACAGCGTGAACACCGGATCGCCCCCCGTGAGCCGGCTCCAGACGAAGACCATCGCCGTGCACGGCGCGGCCGCCAGAAGGATCAGGCCTGCCACGTAGCTGTCGAGCTGGTCGGCCGGCAGCCAGCCGGCAAAGACATGGCGGATGAAGAGCCAGGCTAGCAAGGCCATCGAGAAGGGCTTGACCGCCCAGTTGATGAACAGCGTCACGCCGATGCCGCGCCAGTGCTGTCGCACCTGTCCGAGCGCACTGAAGTCCACCTTGAGCAGCATCGGGATCACCATGACCCAGATCAGCATGCCCACCGGCAGGTTGACCTGGGCGATTTCCATGCGGCCGATGGCTTCGAACACGCGCGGCGCGGACTGGCCCAAGGCAATGCCCGCAAGGATGCAAGCCAGGACCCAGAGGGTCAGGTAGCGCTCGAAGGCACTCATGTCCGCGTCTGGCTGGCGGCGGCTCGAAAGAGAGGGAGGGGTCATCGTCGTTACTCAGCAGGCGGTGCACCTGGGCGCTGCGGCGACGACGTCGCAGGCTTCGCCCTGACAGCAGTGCTCGGTCATGTAGCCCAGCAGATCGTTCATGCGGGCGAAATCGGCGCGATAGACCAGGTTGCGGCCCTGGGGCTCGATCGTCACCAGGGCGGCATGGGCCAGTTCCTTCAGATGGAAGGACAAGGTATTGCGTGCCACATCGAGCTGATCGGCCAGCGTGCTGGGCGTCGCTCCCTGAGGCCCGGCCACGACCAGCGCGCGGAACGCCCGCAGCCTTTGCGGATGGGCCAGGGCGGCGAGGGCGGATACGGCTTCGCTTTCGGTCATTGTTCGATGATACAAGAGTTATTGAATCAGTCGCGCGTGTTCGTGGGGCTTGCACTGGGCCTACGAAAGGCACCCGCGTGCGCAGCGGGCCGCGACCGGGCAGGGTTGCCTCGCGTCAGCGCGCGCCAGCGGCCCGCGGTAGACAGGGATTGTTTCTTGCGGCGGAACACCACGTTCGGCAATGCCTCGGGTTTTCCCTGGGTCGGCGGTCCACAATTCATCTCACGGGCCAGCGATTGAACGCAGACCCGAAGCCGGTGAGGCAGGTGCCCCGCCCGCTCTGTTCAACGCTCTGCTTAGGAGAAAAATCATGACCAAGACCTCGAAGATCATCGCCCTCGCCGCCCTGTCGTTCGCCGCCGTTGCCGGCGCCAGCGCCGAGGAATACCAAGGCGTCGTCGCCCCCGTGTCGGCCTTCAGCCGCGCCGAAGTGAACGCCCAGGGCGTGCAAGCTGCTCGCGCCGAGCAGAACCTGGAATACGTTGGCCAGCAAGTCGCCGTGGCCCCCGCCGCTCCCCGCAGCCGCACCGCCGTCCAGACCGAAGCCGTGGCCGCTGCCCACAATCCCACGTCCAACCTGGACGCCAAGGCCTTCGTGAACAGCACGATCCCGACGCAATACACGCAAGGCAGCCTGTCGGTCTACCGCAAGGCGGCTCTGTAATAGACGCCGCCCAGCACGACGCCCGTTGTCAGCGGGCGAGGGCGGGGCGGATGCCTTCGGGTAACCCGGAAGCCGGTATGCGAAAGCATGCCGGCTTTCTGTTTTTAGGGCCGACGCCCGCGATTGCGCGGCTCCTGATCTAGGGCGCGTCAGTGCCAGTGGCCGAGCAGGATCGAAGCCAGGCCGGTCGCCGAGGCCAGCAGCGTGGCCGCCGTCACGGCGCGCATGGCCAGCGGATCGGCCAGGGCTTCGGGCCCATGCTCCGACAATTGGCGCCGCCGCAGCCGGCCGAAGCTGAAGACGGCCGCGGCAGCCACGACCAGCGCGCCGGAGAGCACCAGCAGCGGCACCGAGTCGTGCACATAGCCGCTGCGCAGATTGAGCACGGCATTCAGCAGCAGGCCGGCGGCGGTCCGCGTCCAGGACAGCGTGGTGCGCTCAGGCTGCAGGCCCGGGTCGCGGCCGGCGGCGGTGGACATTCAGGCGCGATGGATGGCGATGGCCCAGGCCATCAGCACGGCGAGCACCGCGCAGATGAGCACCACGGCCACTGTCAGGATGGCCAGCATGCGCGAATGGGGAAGTGCACCGCGGTGCCGCATCGAGACCTCGTTGTCGCGCCAGCGCGTGTAGGCCAGCGAGGCCAGCGTGCCGGCCACCACGCACAGCAGGATGGCGGTGCCGACCACCAGCAGATGGGGCTGTAACTTGGTGGAGAACTGGTCGAGCAACACGCCCGCCGCCAGCACCGCCAGCGCCGTGCGGACCCAGGCCAGGAAGGTGCGCTCGTTGGCGAGCGTGAACCGGTAGTCCGGCTCTTCGCCGCTGGAGCGCCATGCCGGCCGGGGCTGGGTGCGGGGGGCGGGGCCTGCCTTGTGTTCAGTGTCGTTTTCGGCCATCGCCCGAGTATCCGTGTGTGCCGGCTGACTGCCGCCTCAGTCGGCCACGAAGCCGGTGGCCTTGACGATGCGCGCCCATCGCGCGGACTCGTCGTTCATCTTCTTGAGGAAGGCGTCGCCGCAGATGTCGGGCGAGGGCGCAAGGCCCGAAAGCGCCATGCGGCTGCGGAACTCCGGCGAGGCCAGCACCTTGCGGTGCGCCTCGGTAAGCCGTTTGACAATGGGTGCGGGCAGGCCGGGTGGGCCGTTCAGGCCGAACCACACGGTGGTCTCCAGCTGCGGCAGGCCGAGTTCGCGCACCGTGGGCACGTCGGGCAGCTCGGGAGCACGCGTCGGCGCGGTGGTGGCGAAGGCGAGCAGCTTGCCTGCCTTGATCTGCGGCGTGGCGGTGGCGATCTGCACGAAACCCAGCGGCGCCATGCCGCCCACCATGTCGGTGATCTGCTGCGGGCTGCTGCGGTAGGGCACATGCGTCATGGGCACGTTCAGCGCTTCGCTCAGTTGAAAGCCCAGGAAGTGCGCCGGCGAGCCCGGCGAATACGACGAATAGGTGGGCGGCGTCTTCTCGGCCTTGAGCCACTGCTGCAGGCTCTTGAAGTCCTTCGGCCCTAGCGACGGATGGCTGGCGAGCACGAGGCCGGCGTCCACGCCCTGGCAGATGGGCGTGAAGTCGGCAGGCGTGTACTTGGCCCTGGGGTTGGCGTTGGGCGTGATGGTCAGCATGCCGGCCGTGCTGACCATCAGCGTGTAGCCATCGGCGGGCGCGCGCAGCATCTGCTGTGCGGCCACCATGCCGCCCACGGCCGGCGAATTCTCGACCACGATGGGCTGGCCCAGGTCGCGCGACATGAGGTCGGCCAGTGCCCGGGCATAGACGTCGGGTGGGCCGCCTGGGGTGGAGGGCGCGATCATCTTGATCGTCTTGGTGGGCCAGGCCTGGGCATGGGCACCGACGCCGGCGAAGGCGCCGAATGCCAGGCAGGCGGCGATCGCCGTACGGCGGGCGACGGCCGAGCGGGTTGAAGGGGTCATGGTCTGTCTCCTTGGATGTCGAGGGGGCGCAACGCTCAGCGCTGCGGCATGTCGCGGTACGAATAGCCCAGGCTCACGGCCGCGTCGTCGGGGATGGCGGGCACGGATTCGTTCCAGGCGAGCCAGTCCTCGCGTAGCGCCTGGAAGCGTGCGGGTTCGCGCGTCGCCAGGTTGGCGCGCTCGCGCTCGTCGGCGCGCAGGTCGAAGAGGTACTCGTGCTCGTCGACCTTGAGGTACTTCCAGGGCCCACGGCGCAGGGCACGCTGGCCGCGGTGGTTCATGCGCCAGTACAGCGGGCGCTCGAAGCCCTGCGACGGATCGCGCAGCACGGCCGCCAGCGAGACGCCATCCAACGTGTGGCCCTCAGGCGGCGCACCGCCGCCCAGCTCCAGCATCGTGGCCGACCAGTCCATGGTCATGCAGTGCTGGGCGCTGGTGGTGCCAGCGGGAATGGCGGCCGGCCAGTGTGCGATCCAGGGCACGCGGATGCCGCCTTCGGTCAGGTCCATCTTGCCGCCCACCAGCGGCCAGTTGTCCGAAAAGCGCTCGCCGCCGTTGTCGCTGGTGAAGACGATCAACGTGTTCTCCAGCAGGCCTTCCGCGCGCAGCGTGGCGACCAATTGGCCGATGCCCTCGTCCATGTGGTGGATCATGCGGCGGTAGGTGTGGATGTTGCCGCCGTCCAGGTGGAACAGGTTGGCGGCGGTCTCGGCGGCCACATGCGCGTCGTCGCGCGTTTCCCACGGCCAGTGCGGCGCCGTGTAGTGAAGGCTCAGGAAGAAGGGCTTGCCGGCGCGGGCCTCGGCCGCGCGGGCCTGCACATGGCCCACGGCGCGGGCGGAGAGCAGATCGGTGAGGTAACCCGTCTCATGGTGCTCGCTTTCGCCGACGTAGAGGTCGTGGTCGCCGCGGCCCGAACAGTGGGTGAAGTAGTCCACACCGCCGGCCATGATTCCGTAGAACTCGTCGTAGCCCGAGCGCAGCGGACCGAAGCTGGGCGGATAGCCCAGGTGCCACTTGCCGATCAACGCCGTGGCGTAGCCGGCATCGCGCAGCAGCGAGGGCAGGGTGGGCATCTCGGGCGGCAGGCCCAGCGTGGTGCTGCCCTTGCTGCGGCTGTTGATCGGCTCTTCCATGCCGCCGCGCAGGCGGTACTGGTAGCGCATGGTCATCAGCGCGAAGCGCGTGGGCGAGCAGACGGGCGAGTTGGCATAGCCCTCGGTGAAGCGCAGGCCGCCTTGGGCCAGGGCGTCGATGTTCGGGGAGACGAGGCCGAAGTCGGCGCTGCGGCCACCGTAGCAGCCGAGGTCGGCATAGCCCAGGTCGTCGGCGACGATGTAGATGATGTTGGGTCTGGAGGTCATGACAGCGTGCACTGCGAGGAGCAACCACCGAGCTTAGGCAGGATGTACCCATCCGTAAAATTGAAAATCACGCGCCAACCATAAAAATTCCGATGGATCCTCGGCACCTGGTCCAGCTCGCGACCATCCTGGAAAAAGGCTCGATCACCCAGGCGAGCCGGCATCTGCATCTCACGCAGCCCACGCTCACCCACAACATGCAGACGCTGGAGATGCAGGCCGGCGGCCAGCTCTTCGAGCGCAGCCGCTACGGCGTGCGCAGCACGCCGCTGGGCGAGATGCTGGCGCGCGAGGGGCGGGCCATTGCGCGCCGGCTCAAGGACGCCGCGGAGGTCAGCGCGCGGCACCGCGGCGGCATCCGGCGCCAGTTGCGCATCGGCTCGGGGCCCATGGTGGGCGCCGCGGTGCTCGACGAGGTGACGCGCGCCCTGCTGGCCCGTTTCGACGACCTGGCCCTGTCGGTGCGCAGCGACCGGCCCCATGTGCTCGTTGAGCAGTTGATCGACGGCCAGCACGACTTCGTCATCGGCCCCTCCTGGCTGGAGCGACCGCCGCAGGGCATCGAGCGGCGACTGCTGGTGGCCGACACCCTGGGCGTGTACTGCGGGACGGGCCATCCTTTCGCCGGGCGGACATCGCTGGCGCACGGCGAGGCCGACGCCGCCGACTGGATCAGCCTGGGGACCGCATCGCCCTTCGACCAGGACGTGCAGAGCATGCTGGTGGGCGGCGGCGTGCAGCAGATGCGGGCACAGGTGACGGTGCTGGGCGAGGCCTTCGTGCTACTGGAGATGCTGGCGCGCGGGCGGCACCTGTCGGTGCTGCCCGACTTTCCCTTGCGGCGGCTGAGCCAGCGCTTCGGGCTGGTGTCGTTGCCGTGGCCGGGACCGCCCGCGGCGCGGCCCATCTACCTCTGGAACCGGACTACGACCACCGAGAGCGGACTCATGGCGCAAGTGGGAGAACTGATCCTGTCGCAGGTGCGGGCGCTGGCCTGAGCGGCGCGGGCGAAGCGGACTTCAAGGTTCGGGCAGAGAGCGACTTGCGCCGGAGCTGCGCCAAAGACCGACGAGAAAAACCGCCCGCGTCGGCCGGGTCTTCGACCCAGCCCGCGCGGGCGGCTTCTTGGTGGTGCGCGCGGAGGGCTAGATTCGTCCCATGAGCAGCAGCACGATCACGATCACGAGCACCAGACCCAGGCCGCCGCTCGGGCCGTAGCCCCAGCTGCGGCTGTAACCCCAGCTGGGCAGGGCGCCGATCAGCAGCAGGATCAGGACGATGAGCAGGATGAAGGAAAGGGACATGGCGTAGCTCCGAGCTCTGTGAGTTGTTGACAGAGCGGATGCTGCGCATGTCGAAGGGGCCGGGCAGACGGCGGCGGGCCCCTTGCGCTGTCAGGCCCTCGCCGCGGTCGGGTGTCAGAGTTTTGCCAGCCTCGTCAGCGCATCGCGCAGCGTCTCATCGCGCTTGGCATAGCAGAAGCGCACCACGCGCTGGTCGAAGCCATCGCCATAGAAGGCCGACAGCGGGATCGCCGCCACGCCGATCTCGCGCGTGAGCCACTGGCAGAAGTCGGCCTCCGACAAGTCGCTGACCGCCGAGATGTCCACGCACTGGAAGTAGCTGCCCTCGCTGGGCAGCAGCCGCAGGCGGGTGCGTGCCAGGCCTTCGGCGAACAGATCGCGCTTGCGCTGGTAGAAGGCCGGCAGCTCGACATAGGGCGCCGCATCGGCCATGTAATGCGCCAGCGCATGCTGCATGGGCGTGTTGACCGTGAACACGTTGAACTGGTGCACCTTGCGGAACTCGGCCGTGAGCACGGCCGGCGCGGCCACGTAGCCGACCTTCCAGCCGGTGACGTGATAGGTCTTGCCGAAGCTGCTGACGATCAGGCTGCGCGCCGCCAGTGCCGGGAAGCGGGCCACGCTCTGGTGCAGGGCACCGTCGTAGACCATGTGCTCGTAGACCTCGTCGCTGATCACGAACACGTCGGTGGGCGCGAGCAGGGCTTCGAGCTGGCGCATCTCGTCGGCGGTCCACACGGTGCCGCTCGGGTTGTGCGGCGTGTTGATCAGGACCGCGCGCGTGCGCGGCGTGAGCGCTGCGGCGATGCGGTCGAAGTCGGGCCGGAAGCTGCCGGGCACCAGCGGCACGCGCACCACCGTGCCGCCGGCCAGCTCGATGTTGGGCACGTAGCTGTCGTAGCAGGGCTCCAGCACGATCACCTCGTCGCCCGGCCGCACCAGCGCCAGGATGGCGGTGATGATGGCCTGCGTAGCCCCGGCCGTGACGGTGATCTCGGTGCCGGCGTCGTAGCGCCGGCCGTAGAGCGCCTCGATCTTGGCGGCGATGCGCTCGCGCAGCAGCGGCACGCCGGTCATCGGCGGGTACTGGTTGTGGCCGGCGGCCATGGCGGCCGTGACGGCGTCCAGCAGCTTCGGGTCGCAGCCGAAATCCGGGAAGCCCTGGCCCAGGTTGACGGCGCCGTGCTCGGTCGCCAGGGCGGACATCACGGTGAAGATGGTGGTGCCCACGGCGGGCAGCTTGGTGCCCGGCTCGGGCGTGCGGGGAGCGGTCATGGCAGTGAAGGCGCGATGCGGCGGAATCAGAGTTCGTAGTCGTCGTAATGGCCGCTCAGGGCCTTGGCGATGAGGTTGCGGTCCAGCCGGTCCGACAGCAGCTCGGCGAACTTGAAGACGAAGTTGCGCAGGTAGGCGCCGCGCTTGAAGGCGATGCGGGCGACGTTCTGGCCGATCACCTGGCCCATGGGCCGCACCACGAGGTCCTCGTTGTTGTCCTCGCGGACGGCCATCTCGGCCACGATGCCCACGCCCAGGCCCAGACGCACATAGGTCTTGATGACATCGGAGTCGATGGCCTCCAGCGCGATGCGCGGCGACAGCTTCTTCTGCGCGAAGGCATGGTCGATGCGCGTACGGCCCGTGAAGGAAGGGTGGTAGGTGATGATCGGCTCGGCCGCCAGGTCCTCCAGGTTCACGCGCTCCTTGGCGGCCAGGGGATGGTCCTTGGGCAGCACCAGCACGTGCTGCCATTCGTAGCAGGGCAGGGTGACGAGGCCGTCGTAATCGTCCAGCGATTCGGTGGCGACGCCGACCTCCGCCACTTCGTCGAGCACCATCTGGGCCACCTGTGCCGGCGAGCCCTGGTGCAGGCTGACGTTGACCTTGGGATAGGCCTCGCGCAGCTTGACCACGGGGACGGGCAGCACGTAGCGGGCCTGGGTGTGCGTGGTGGCGATGGACAACGTGCCGCTGTCCTGCGCGCTGAACTGCTCGCCGATGCGGCGCAGGTTGCCCACCTCGCGCATGATCAGCTCGATGCTGGCGATCACGTGCTGCCCGGGCTCGGTGACGCGCTTCAGGCGCTTGCCATGGCGCGCGAAGATCTCCACGCCCAGCTCTTCTTCCAGTTCGATGATGGCCTTGGAGACGCCGGGCTGCGAGGTGTGCAGCGCCTTGGCGGCTTCGGTCAGGTTCAGGTTGCGGCGCACCGCCTCCTGAACGAACTTGAACTGGTGAAGGTTCATAACAAATCCCGATGTTTATCGAGATTCATTATGCCTTATGAATCTATTGAAGTGGTTGGAGCGCCAGCCGGGCCAGCAGGTCGATGACGGCCGGATCCTGGCCCACGGCTGGGGCCTGGGTGAACTGCACGGCGGGGTGCTTCTGGCGCAGTTCGGCCATGAGCAGCGGCAGGTCTTCCCGCGCATGGCGGCCCATGCCCAGGAAGAGCGGCACGACGTGGATACTGGCCACGCCCTCGGCCACGAGTTCCGCCACCGCCGCCGGCAGGTCGGGCGCGACCAGTTCCAGATAGGCGCAGCGCACGCGCGCGTCCGGCGCCTGCTCGGCGACGCGACGCGCCACGGCCTCCACCGGCTCGCGCCACTGCGCGTCGCGCGAGCCATGGGCGAAGAGGACGATGCCGTGCATCGTCATCGCCGCAGCACCAGCCAGCCGAAGGCGCCCAGCGACATCAGCGAATACAGAAGGCCCGGCGCCGCCGCCGTGGCCCACGGCCACCAGTCGCGCAGATTGCCGATGTAACCGAATACGTTGTTCAGCAGGAAGAAGCTGATGCCGATCATCACGCCGCCGAACACATAGCCGGCGATGCCGCTCTGGCGGAAGTGCAGGTAGGCGAAGGGCAGGGCCAGCACCACCATCACCAGGCAGGACAGCGGATAGAACACCTTGCGCCAGAACTCGATCTTGTAGCGCTGGGTGGCCTGGCCGTTGGCATCCAGGTGGCGCGTGTACTCGAACAGGTCGACCGTGCGCATGCGCTCCGGCTTAAGCAGTGCGACCGCCACCATGTCCGTGGTCAGGCCGGTCTGCCAGGCCAGCAGCGGCTGGTGAACATTGATCACCTTGGGCGACGTCGTGCCGGGCGCGGTCTGGAACTCCTGGCGCTGGGCGTTCTGCAGCACCCAGCCGCCTGCGACGATGCGCGCCGTGTCGGCCGTGGTCAGCGAGCGCAGGAAGCCGCGGTCGTCGAACTCGAACACGCGCGGCAGCTTCAGCGTGCCGTCGCGGTCGATGGACACCACGTTGACCGCGAAGGAATGGTCGCCCTGCCGCTCCTTCAGCCAGCCGCCCGTGAGGCCGGCCGTCGCCAGGTAGCCCTGGTAGCGGGACTTGAGCAACTGCGCCGCACGGTCGGACAGCGGCGCCACGTAGTCGCCCACCGCAAAGGTCAGCACCACGAAGCCGAGGCCCAGCGTCAGCAGCATGCGCAAGGCTCGCCATGGACCGAGGCCGCTGGTGCGCAGGATCGTGTATTCCGAGCTGCGCGCCAGATTGGCCATCACGAAGATGCTGCCGATCAGCACCGCGATCGGAAGCAGTTCGTAGAGGTGGCTGGGCACCAGCAACGTGACGTAGAGCAGGGCCTGGGGCAGGCCGTAAGGTGCCACGGTGCCTTTGCCCACCGAGGACAGCTCGTCCACGAAGTCGAAGAAGAAGAACAGGCTCAGGAAGCCCAGCGTGACGAAGGCGATCGACTTGATCGCCTCGGCGTAGATCAGGCGGCGCAGCGTTCTCATGCGTTCAGGATGTGGCGGCGCGCGGGCGCGGACGCCGCCAGCTGTTGTGGCGAAGGGCGATCCACAGCAGCATGCCCACGAGCATGCCGCCATGCAGCACCACCAGGAAGCCCGGCAGCGAGAAGCGGCCGTTGCCCACCCAGCTTTGGCCCAGGTTGAGCAGGTTGAAGTAGATGACGAAGCAGAACAGGGCGAACAGCAGGTTGCCGCTGCGCCCCACCCGCGGGTTGACGTTGGACACCACCAGCGCCAGCAGCACGAAGTTCACGGCGGCCAACACCATGCCCACGCGCCAGCCGAGCTCGCCCTGGTTGGGCAGCGAAGGCGATGCGAGCAGAGCGAGCGTGGACAGCGCCTTCGGCGCAACGGTCTCGCCCGGCAAGGGGCTGTCGTTGCCCATGCGCGCGCCGTAGGTGCCGAATTCGCTGATCTTCAGGTCGCTGTTGTCGAAGCTGCGCTCCAGCCGCTGGCCGTTGGACAGGACCAGGTAGCGGCCGCCCATGAGGGTCTCCACCTTGCCGCTCTGGGCCGAGGTGATGATCTGCTGGTTGCGCTCCAGCGAGGAGATGAAGACGTTGGAGGCCGAGGTGGCGTCCGGCGAGTCCTTGTCGAT
Source organism: Pseudacidovorax sp. DMC4 (assembly GCF_056314265.1). Taxonomy (NCBI): domain Bacteria; kingdom Pseudomonadati; phylum Pseudomonadota; class Betaproteobacteria; order Burkholderiales; family Comamonadaceae; genus Pseudacidovorax; species Pseudacidovorax sp. DMC4. The sequence goes on from NZ_JBQUYR010000002.1 coordinate 535,843, forward strand.
GTAGAACACGCGGTTGCGGGCCGCCGATTCCTGGAACTGTCCGGGCGCCACGCGGTCGAGGTCGCCGCGGCGCTCGTACTGGTCACGCATGCCCTGCGTCTGCGAGTTGGCCCAGGGCCAGCCAACGAGCGACAGCACGGCGATCAGCAGCAGCACCGGCCAGGCGAAGCGCAGCAAGGGCGAGATGAAGTCCGCCAGGCCGCGACCCGCCGAGAACCAGATGACCATCTCGCTGTCGCGGTACATGCGCGAGAGCGTGCCGACGATCGAGATGAACAGGCTCAGGCTGAGGATGGTCGGCATGTAGCCGATCACCGTATAGGCCATCACCAGGAAGACCTCGGAGGGATTGACGCTGCCACGCGAGGCCAGGCCCAGCGTGCGGATCAGGATGATCGTCATCACGATCGCGATCAGCACCACCAGCGTGGCCCCGAAGCTGCGCGACAGCTCCTTGCGCAAAGTGGAATGGAATAACATCGTCCGAGCGAAAAGACGGATTATGGACTTCCAACTCAAGACCCTCGGCCTCGCGCAGGCTGCCTCGGAAAAGGGCGACGCACTCGTCGTCCTCGTGCATGACGACTTCAAGGGCGAGGGCAGCGACGGCGTGTCGCGGCTGCTGGCCCAGGCCCGCAAGGCCGGCGACCTGAAGGGCAAGCCGGGCAAGCTGGTCGAGGCCTATGGGGCGGCCGACGTCTCGGCGATGCGGCTCGTGCTGTGCTCTGCCGGTGATCTTTCGTCCACGGCTGTTCGCAGTGCCGTCGGTGCGGCCCTGCAGGCGGTCAAGTCCGCCGCGCCCAAGAAGCTGGCGATGGTCTTCGCGGGCGCCGTCGATGCCCGGGCCCTGCATGCGGCGATGCTCGCCGCCGCCGACGCGAGCTACGTCTACACCACCACAAAGTCCAAGCCCGAGCCGCGCACCATCCGCCAGCTCGTGCTGGGCGTGGCCGATGCCTCCGGCCTTCAGGCCGGCTTCGACGTCGCTCGCGCCACGGTGCGGGGCATCGAGTTCGCCAAGGAATGGGCCAACCGTCCGGGCAACCACTCCACGCCCACGATGCTGGCCGAGGCCGCGCAGTCGCTGGCCCGCGGCCCCAAGCTCAAGGTCGAGGTGCTGGGTCCGCGTGAGGTGGCCAAGCTCGGCATGGGCGCCTTCATGGCCGTGGCCCAGGGTTCCGAGCAGCCGCTGCGCTTCATCGTGCTGCGCTACCAGGGCGCGGCCAAGGACGTGGCGCCGCAGGTGCTGGTTGGCAAGGGCATCACCTTCGACACGGGCGGCGTGTCGCTCAAGCCCGCGGCCGAGATGGACGAGATGAAGTTCGACATGGGCGGCGCGGCCAGCGTGCTCGGCGTCTTCCGTGCGCTGGGTGAGATCCAGCCTGCCATCAACGTGGTCGGCCTCATTCCCAGCTGCGAGAACATGAACGACGGCCGAGCCGTGAAGCCCGGTGACGTGGTCACCAGCATGGACGGCCAGACCATCGAGATCCTCAACACCGACGCTGAAGGCCGGCTCATCCTGTGCGATGCGCTGACCTACGCCAAGCGCTTTTCGCCCAAGGCGGTCATCGACATCGCGACCCTGACGGGCGCCTGCGTGGTGGCCTTGGGCGGCGTGCGCAGCGGCCTGTTCTCCAGCGACGATGCCCTGGCCGGAGCCCTGCAGCGTGCGGGCGAGAACGCGCAGGACCGTTGCTGGCGCATGCCGCTGGATGACGAGTACGCCGAAGGGCTGAAGACGCGCTTTGCCGACGTCGCCAACGTGGCCGGCCGCGCGGGCGGCGCCATCACGGCCGCCAAGTTCCTGCAGCGCTTCACCGCCGACTTCGCCTGGGCGCACCTGGACATCGCCGGCACCGCCTGGAAAAGCGGTGCGGCCAAGGGCGCCACGGGCCGTCCCGTGGGCCTGCTGCTGGACTACCTGCTGTCGCAGGCTGCCGCAGGCGCCGTGCCGACGGCGCCGCGCAAGCGCGCCCGCAAGACGCCAGCCCCGGCCTGAGGCCGAGCGTAACGCCCCGTGACCGAGATCGACGTCCACTACAACACGGCCGACAAGCTGCAGCATGCCTGCCGGCTCCTGCGCAAGGCCGTGCTCGGCGCCGATGCGCAGGTCGTGGTGCAAGGGCCCGGCGAACTGCTCGACGCGCTGGACGAAGCCCTGTGGCGCTTCTCGCCGGCGGACTTCATCCCGCACTGCAAGGCCGACGCGCCAGTGCATGTGCGCGGGCGCTCCGCCGTGCTGCTGGGCCTGGCCGAAGGCGAACCACCGTCCCACCGCCAGGTGATGCTCAACCTGGGTCGGCCCCTGCCGCAGGGCTTCGAGCGCTTCGATCGCCTGATCGACGTGGTGGGCCTCGATGACGACGAGCGGCTGGCCGGCCGCACGCGCTGGCGCCACTATTCGGATCGCGGCTACGCCATCACGCGACACGACGTGGGATCGCGCAGCGCATGAGCGTGCCGCCCCGCACCCCGCCGCGCTTCGTGCCGACCCTCACCGCGGTGGTCGACCTCGACGCGCCGTCGGTGGTGGGCCCCGAGCTGGTCTGGCCCGAGACGCCCGCTCCGGTGCTCCAGGCCGATGCACCCGCCGCCACGGTCCCGCCGGCCGCCGAAGCCATGTCCGTGGCGCAGGCCTCTGCCGAGCCGGCGCCCACCGCCTCCATGGTGGCCATCCGCCCGGAGGACGTCTTCGAGATCGAGGAAGAACTGCTGCACCGTGTGCTCCAGCGCGTCGACCTGCGGCTGGAGGAGGCGCTGACCGATGTCGTCTCGCAGGCCGTCCAGCAGCAGCTCGATGCCATGATCCCGGTGCTTCGGAACCGTCTCGAAGACCAGCTGCGGCAGCTCATTTCGAACGCCCTGGCCGAGGAGCTTTCGGCCGCCCAACCCCGTGTTTCCGCCGGGGTTCGTGCACCATCGTTGGGCTAAACTGACTCGCAGGTCGGAGGGCGCGCGGGTGCCGCCAGCCGGTGCGTCGGCTTGGAACTTGCTCCAGCATGGCGCGCCGGTTGCATCGACCGGTAGACCAACATCAATCCTGTCTTCATCGTTCTGGAGGTTTCTCATGCAATTGAAATGGACCGCGGTCGCCCTGGCTGCACTCTCGGTGGTGGCCTGTGGCAAGAAGGAAGAAGCCGCAGCACCCGCAGCGAGCCCGGCAGCCACGGCGGCGGCGCCCGCACCTGCTGCGCCTCCGGCGGGTGAAACCCTCACGGTCAAGATCGGCCACGTGGCGCCCACCAGCGGTGCCATCGCCCACCTGGGCAAGGACAACGAACTGGGCGCCAAGATGGCCATCGAGGACCTGAATGCCCAGGGCATGAAGATCGGCGACAAGACGGCCAAGTTCGAGCTGATCGCCGAGGACGATGCCGGCGATCCGAAGCAGGGCACGGCCGTGGCCCAGAAGCTGGTGGACAGCCAGGTCAACGGCGTGGTCGGCCACCTGAACTCGGGCACCACCATCCCCGCCTCCAAGATCTACAGCGACGCCGGCATCCCGCAGATCTCCCCCTCCGCGACCAACCCCAAGTACACCCGTCAGGGCTTCAAGACCACCTTCCGCGTGGTGGCTGACGACACCCAGCTGGGTGGCACCCTGGGCAAGTACGCCGTCGAAACCCTCAAGGGCAAGAACATCGCCGTGATCGACGACCGCACGGCCTACGGCCAGGGCGTCGCCGACGAGTTCGAGAAGGCCGCCAAGGCCGCCGGCGGCACGATCGTGGGCCGCGAGTTCACCACCGACAAGTCCACCGACTTCAACGCCATCCTGACCAAGCTCAAGGGCGCCAAGCCCGACATCCTGTTCTTTGGCGGCATGGACGCCGTCGGCGGCCCGATGCTCAAGCAGGTCAAGCAGCTGGGCCTGAACGTCAAGTTCATGGGCGGCGACGGCCTGTGCACGGGCGAGCTGGCCAAGCTGGCCGGCGATGCCATCGGCGAAGAGATGGTCTACTGCGCCGAAGCCGGCGGCGTGGACGGCGACTTCAAGGCGCCGCTGGACGCCTGGAAGGCCAAGTTCAAGGAAAAGAACGGCGTGGACGTGCAGATCTACGCGCCGTACGTCTACGACGCCGTGCAGGTGCTGGCTGCCGCCATGGCCAAGGCCGGCTCGGCCGACCCCGCCAAGTACCTGCCTGAAGTCGGCAAGATCGAATACAAGGGCCTGACCGGCCCCATCGCCTTCGACGAGAAGGGCGACATCAAGAACGGCGCGCTGACGCTCTACACCTACAAGGGTGGCGCGCGCACGCAGATCGCCGTGGTGCGCTGAGCACCTCCGGCGCATCGCCAGACCAAGGGGCCTTCGGGCCCCTTTTCTTTGGGCGCGGCGGCTTTCAATCCAGGCTGAGGTTGATCGAGCGGATGAGCCCGCGCCAGTCCTGGAGATCCTGGCGGATCACCGCGCCGAACTGCGCAGGCGTGGTCTGCGGAAGATCGTCGAAGTTGAGTTCCCGCATGCGCCGCACCACCTCGGGGTCGACCAGGGCCTTCTGCACGGCCGCATTGAGGCGTCCGATGATGTCCGGCGGCGTGTGCGCGGGTGCCAGCAGGCCGTACCAGCTGTAGGTGGTGAAGGGATAGCCGGCTTCCGTCATCGTGGGCACGTCGGGCAGCATCGGCAGCCGCTTGGGGCCGCTGTTGGCCAGGGCGCGCACGCGCCCCGCCTTGACCAGTTCGATGGTCGACGAGGTGTCGCCGAAGGCGGCGTCCACCTGCCGGCCCGCCAGGTCCTGCACGCAGGGGCTGGTGCCCTTGTAGGGCACATGCAGCATGTCGATGCCGGCCTGCTTCTTCAGGCTTTCCATGGCCAGGTGTCCGCCTGAGCCGGCGCCCCAGGAGCAGTAGCTGTACTTGCCGGGATGCGCCTTCACCTCGCGCACGAACTCGTCGAGCGTGCGGGCTGGAAAGTCCGGACGCACCAGCAGCAGGTTGCCGCCGCGGCCGATCTGGGCGATGGGTGCCAGGTCCTTGACCGGGTCGTAGGGCAGCTTCCGGTAGAGGCCGGGATTGACCACCACCGACGCCGCATAGGTGAACAGCAGCCGGTAGCCATCCGGTGCCGCCCGGGCGCCGGCCTCCACGCCCAGCACGCCGTTGGCACCCGGCTTGTTCTCGACCACGAAGGGCTGGCCGAGTTGCTTTCCGAGGAATTCGGCCATGATGCGCGCGATGGTGTCCGTGCCACCGGCCGGTGCAGTGGGCACGATCAGCGTCACCGGACGTTGTGGGTACGGTTCGGCGGCGTGACTGGACGCGCAGATGGCGGCAAGGAAAAGTGCGCCGTGGCGCAGGATGGTGGGCATGGGTGTCTCCGTGATCGGGATGTTGCAGGGCCGGCAGGTGGGCAAGGGCGCGGGAGGGGGCGCCGTCAGCCAGCGCCCGGCCGCGGGGGCAGGGTGGCGTCCAGGCGCTCGGCACTGCTGAGAAAGAGATTGCGCGACACATAGCTGCGCACCTGGCCGGCGCGCTCGCGCAGCCACGCAGCCTTGAGCCGGCGGGCCTCGGCGAATTCGGCCGCCTCGCCCTCGGCGGTGGCCAGCAGGTCTACCACGTGCAGGGCCAGTTGCCATTCGCCACGCGACGCAAGTGCGGCGGCGCGGGCCAGCACGCCGGCCTTGTCCGTGATGGCGGCGCCGACCTCCCGCGCGACCCGGTCGGGCGGGGCGGGATGCAGGCTGGTCGGGTTGCGGTCCCACCAGCCGTTCTCGGCGCGGTAGACGTCCCGCACCACATAGCTCGGCTCGCCATAGGTGGGCTTGAGCCAGTCGACGCCGAAGATCTCCTTGGGATAGTCCAGCCGCGCGAGGATCTGGCGCTCGTCCAGTCCCTCATTCATCAGCGCGACGGTCCGCTCCCGCAACCAGCGCAGGGCGCGCGCCGTGTGCAGCAGCACGTCCTGCACGCGCTGGGCGCCACGCAGCGTCGGGCCGAACTCGCGGACGGCGACCTCCGGGCGCAGCGCGGCGAGTTGCTCCAGCGTGCGCGCCCAGCGGACCGGGTCGCGCAGCGTGCGCAGCGGCGTGCCGACATTGGGCATGGAGTCGATCAGGGCCGCGCCACCATAGAGCACCCGCTGGGCAGGCGACCACAGCACGATGGCATCGTCCGTCTCCGATGGGGCCCACCTCAGCTCGACGCGCCGCTCGTCGTGCCCGATCGTCAGCCGGTCCTCGAAGGTCTCGTCGGGGTCGTGCAGCGCCAGGTGGCGTTCGAAGAAGGCGGCGGGCCGGCGGAACTGCATCTCCGCCAGCCGGTGCTGCAGGCCGGCTGTCTCGCGGTAGCGCGCGTGACGGCGCAGCACGCCTGCATGGGCGATCACCCGGGGCCGCGGATCGCCGCGCTGCGCGGCATGGGCCAGCCACTGGTCCACGCCGGCGTTGTAGCCCAGGTGCCCATGGCTGAAGCACAGGGCGTGCAGCGGGGCATCGCTCAGCGCGCGCAGCGCATCGATCATGCCCGCGGTGACCCGGCCGCCGGGCCCGGCGTCCATCACCACCAGGCCCACATCGGTTTCGGCCGCGAAGGAATGGCCCTGGCCGCGCAGCAGATGCAGCCCGGGTCCGACGGTTTCGCTGCCTTCGCCGACGATGAGGAAGGGCTTTTCGGCGCTGGCGCCGCCCGGCGTGGGTTGCGGCAGGGTCATGCGCGTGACTCCGGACCCGGGGCGTCCGCCGTTCCCGCGGGCCGGCCGGTCACGCGCAGCGCGGGCGGACGCCAGCGGTCCTCCAGCAGGGCCGGCCGCGGGATGTAGGCCCGCAGGCAGAGGTAGAACTCGCCGGCTGGCGCGGGCAGCCAGTTGGCGCGCACGTCCGGCTCTTGCGGTGCCTCGTGCGCGATGTGGATCGTGAGGCTGCCGTCGGCTGCCCAGGCCAGCCCGGCGCTGCGGTCGCCGATGGCGTAGCGGTCGATGGGGTTGGCGACCAGCATGTAGTCGCGGGCGTCGTAGAGCGTGATCGACCAGAAGGCGTCGACGGGCGGGGTGGCACCGGGCGCGAAGTGCAGGGCGTACACGCGGCGGCCGGTGAGCGGCTCGCCGTCCTCATCCTTCCAGGCCAGGGGGTAGTAGGCCTCGGCGCTTTCGAGCATGCCGATGTACTTGAGCGCCACAAGGGCCCGCGCCCGGTGGTCGTCGCCGAAGCTGCCTTCCACGAGGGGCGGCAGCGTCCAGCCTTCGGCCGTCTGTCGTCCCGTCTCGGTGTTGCGCAACAGGGCCAGCGCCTCGTCCAGGGCCTGGCCCAGGCGGCGCAAGGCCTCGTCCGCCGGCGGTGGCCCGGCGGGATCGAGCCCCAGCGCCGCGAGCGCGGCGATCTGCGGCAGGTCGGAGGCGGGCGGCGGGTTTTCGCCGAGTGCCGCCCGCACCTGGTGGGCAAAGTGCGCCGGCCCGGCGGGCGCCGACGGATCGCAGTCGGGGTCGAAGGCCCGCGGCCTGGGCGGGCGGCCGGCGACCCAGTCGCCAAGGCGGTGCAGCCGCAGTCCGTCCTGCACGGCATGGGCGCCCGGCAGGTCGTGCTCGCCATCCACCAGGATGCGGCCGATGACCCAGACCCAGGGCGTGGGGCAGGGCACGCGGGTGTCGGCCGACTGCAGTGCCTCCGGTAGCTCGCCCTGCCAGCCCGGCGGCGTGAGCACGAAGCGCCGCGCCGCATTGCCGGTCAGTCGCGTGCCCAGATGTGCGAAGGGATTGGTGAAGAAGTCGAGCAGGCCCAGCACGTAGTAGCGGCCCTGTGTGTCGGGCACTTCGACGACCAGCGGCTCGTCGTCGACATGGAGCCAGGCCGTCGAGTAGAGCGTGTCGTTGTTGGGCGTGACCACGCGGCTGCGCCCGGGCGCGAGCAGGCTGCGGCTGTGGGTGAAGACGTTGCACCATCGTTGGCCTTCGGGCGCCTCGCCGTGGGCCGCCACCCGCCTGGGGGAGGTCGCGGCCCGCATGCGGCGCATTTCGTAGAGCGGATAGGCATAGACGATGGCCTCGCGGTCGGCGGTGCTGGTCGCGGGGCTCATGCCGTTGCTCCCCAGGCCTGCAGGGCGGGTATGCGCCAGGTGCGGGCCTCTTCGCGCGGATGGTAGAGGCGCAGGATCAGGTAGAAGCGGCCCGCCGGCGTCGGCAGCCAGTTGGCGTCGTCGGCCGGGCGGTCGTGGCTGAAGACCAGCCGCAGGCCGCCGTCCGCATCGCGCCGCAGGCCGGGCGTGCGGTCGCCGATGGCATGGCGGCCGAGCGCATTGGCATGGAGGAAGCGGTCCGCGTCGTACAGCGTGACCGACCAGAAGGCGTCGGCCGGCGGCAGTGCATCGGCCTCGAAGCGCATCGTGTAGCGGCGGCTGCCGTCCAGGGCGTCGCCGGCGGCATCGAAATGGCCCGCCGCGTAGAGCGCTTCGGTGGTGGCCAGCGCACCCAGGCCGATGTAGGCCGTCAGCGCACGGGTCAGGTGGTCGTTGCCATAGCGCCCGGCCCGGCCGGCCAGCACCCAGGGCTTGCGGCGTCGGCTGCGTGCCGCTTCGCCGACCAGCCGGGTCGCCTCGGCCAGCCCTTGCTGCAGACCCTCGCGCGTGGGCGCGTCCAGGGCCGCCCAGTCGAAGCCGGAGCCCGGCCGCAACCCGGCCTGGCCCAGCCATGCGACCAGCCCCACGTCCTCGGGCCGGCCGGGGGCATCGGCCAGCGCGCGGCAGAGGTTGCCGAAGAAGCGCCTGGCCACGTCGTGCGTGGGCACGCCGGCCTGCATGTCGGCCATGGCGTCCACGGGCTCGCCCTCCCAGGCCGCCACGCAGGCCGGCACACGACTCGGGCCGGTGCCCTCGGCCGGCGCGAGCCGGATGCCGGCCTGCAGGGCACGGGCCGCGGGCCAGTCGGCCTCGTCGCCGACCAGGATGCGGCCGATCAGCCACACCAGCGTGGTGGGGCAGGGCACGTGCCGCAGGTGCGCAAGCGCCGCCGGGGCGCGCTGGCCGGGTCCGAGCAGCAGCACCTGCTCGCCCTGGGCGCTGCAGTTGCGCGGGCCGAGGTTCTCGAAGTTCTCGGTGTAGGCGTCGTAGAGCGCCAGCACGAAGTAGCGGCCGGGATGCTCGGCCGCCGCCGGAACCGTCAGCACGCAGGGGCCGTCGCCCAGGTGGATCCATGCCGTGGTGTAGAGCAGGTCGTTGGCCGGCGTGACGATGTCGCGGTCCTGGTCGGTGGAAGGTCGGGTGATGGCATGGAGCGCGTTGATGGGGGCCCGCGGCGCCAGGCCCGGATGGCCGGTCTGCAGGCGGCAGGTGCGCACCGATTCGACCAGGGGATAGCCGTGCACGAAGGCGGTCAGGCCCACGGCGCGGGCCAGGTCGCGGCGGCCGGCGTCCAGGCCGGTGAGGGTGTCAGGGGAGGTCATGATCATGGGCGGATGCAAAGGGGTTGATGGGTGGCTCAGTCCAGCCGCGCGCCGGTGGCTTCGACCAGGCGCATCGACACGGGCAGGAAGCGGCGGTAGCTGTCGGCCGCCTGCGCCGGCAGGTTGCCGATGGGCTCGGCGCCGAGGGCGGCGATGCGGGCGCGCAGTGCGGGGTTCTGGAGCGCGGCCTGGACCTCCCGGCCCAGCCGCTCGACCACCGCGTCGGGCACCCGGGCGGGCGCCATCAGCGAGATGGGGCCGGTCAGCGCATAGACCTCGTCCGTGAAGCCCTGCTCGGCGAAGGTGGGCACCTCGGGCAGCACCTGCGCGCGCGTGGTGCCGGCGGTGGCAACCGCACGCAGCCGGCCCGCCTGGATGTAGGGCGCCAGCGTGGTGGTCGAGCCCACGGTCATCTGGACCGTGCCGGCCACGAGGTCCATGGCCATCGGCGCCTCGCCCTTGTAGGCCACGTGCAGCGTGTGCAGGCCGTAGTGCCGGTCCATGAAGACCTGGATCTGGTGCGGCTGCGTGCCGGCGCCCCAGGAGCCCATGGCGAAGCGTCCCGGCTGGGCACGGATGCGCTCGATCAGCCCGGCGAAGTCGCGCGCCTGCACCGACGGATGCACCGCCAGCACCGTGCGGGGCGTCGCCACGTCCGAGACCATGCGCAGATCCGTGCGCGGGTCGTAGGGCAGACGCTTGTAGAGCACCAGGTTGGCGGCGATCGGTCCTGGCACGGTCAGCAGCAGCGTGAGGCCGTCGGGCGCACTCTTGGCTACCGCATCGGTGCCGATGATGCCGCCCGCGCCGGCGCGGTTCTCCACGATCACGGGCTGGCCCAGGCGGGGCGACAGTGCCTCGGCCAGGAGCCGGGCCAACGTGTCCGTGGAGCCGCCGGGCGCGTACTGCACCACGATGCGCAGCGCACGGCTGGGCCAGCCGTCGGTGGCCGGGGTGGAGGCCTGCGTCGTGCGCAGCGGCAGTGCGCCCGCGGCCAGGGCGGACAGGCCCGCCAGAAGGCGTCGCCGTCCGGCATCGGCGGTCTGCGCGCCATCCGCCGACCGGTTGCGCATGCCTGCGGCGCCAGCAGATGGCGAAGGGCGCGTCGGGCCGTTCATGCCTGGCCTTTCGTGCCGATGGCATGCGCGGCGCCGGCCGCGGGCGGTGACGGCGACCGGCCGACCACGAGGGCATCCACCGCCACGCAGCCGCCTTCGCTTCTCGGGCGGACGATCAGCGGATTGATCTCGGCGCTCTCCAGCGTGTCGCCGGCCCGGCGGGCCAGATCGGCCAGGGCGCACAGGGTGTCGGCCAGGCCGTCCAGGTCGGCCGGCGGCCGGCCGCGCGCGCCGTCGAGCACGGCGAAGGCGCGCAGCTCGCGCACCATCGCCAGTGCCTCCTCACGGTCCACCGGCAGCACCCGAACGGCCACGTCGCGCAGCAGCTCGGCATGGATGCCGCCCAGGCCGACGAGCAGCACCGGCCCGAAGACCGGATCCTGTCGCACGCCGGCGATGCATTCGGTGCCGCCTTGCACCATGCGCGCCACCAGGGCGCCGTCCCGCGTCGCATCGGGGCGGCGCTGCGCCACGCGGGCCTGCAGTTCGCGGTAGGCGGCCTGGACGGCGGCGGCGCCCTCCAGCCCCAGCATCACGCCGCCGGCCTCGGTCTTGTGCGGCAGGTCGGCGCTGACCACCTTCAGGGCCACGGTGCCGCCCACCGACTGCGCGGCATCGGCCGCCTCCGCCGCGCCGTGCACCCAGCGGTGCGCGACCACCGGCACGCCGCATTCGGCCAGCAGCCCCAGGGCGGCCGGCTCGCTCAGGGCGCCCGGCGCCAGGCGGATCGGCGCCCCGCGCGAGGCGGGCTCGGTCACCACACGCGGTGCCTGCCCGGCGAGGCGGGCGATGGTGCGGATGCCGTCGGACGGATCGGCGAAGACCAGGCAGCGCATGGCCTCGAGCTCGGCCCGGCGCGCAGCCGGCATCAGCGTGCTGATGGCCAGCAGGGTGTCGGGGAAGGCCTCGCGCAGCGAGGCGACCAACGAGCGCAGCACCGGCCAGAACGCCTCGGACGCGCCGGCCGCTGCGAGGAAGCCCATCCACGACGCGAAGCCCTGGTCCTCCAGCATGAGGCGCGCGCTGCGCTCCATCAGGGTGAAGTCGTTGGTCACCTGGCCCGTGATGTCCACGGGATTGCGCGGTGCCGCGAAGGGCACCCATTCGCGCAGCGTGGCCTGGGCCTGGGGGCTGAGGGGGCGTACGTCCAGGCCCTGGGCGTGCGCGGCGTCGGCCATCAGCGCGCCCACGCCGCCCGACAGGGTGAACAGGCCCAGGCTGCGGTTGCGCGGCCGGCCGGCCACGGCCGCGCTGTGGGCCAGGTCGAAGAACTCGGTGAGCGTGTGGGCGCGCATCACGCCATGGCGGCGCATCACGGCCTCGTACACCGCGTCGTCGCCGGCCAGCGCGGCGGTGTGCGAGACCGCGGCCTCGGCGCCCAGCGCGGTCTGGCCGACCTTGACCATGACCACCGGCTTGCCCGCCGCCTGCGCCAGGGCCAGGGCCTCGCGCAGCCGCTCGCCGTCGCGGCAGCCTTCCATGTAGCCCATGATCACGTCGGTGCCGGGGTCGCGGGCCAGCCAGGCCAGGCAGTCGGCGAACTGCACGTCGGCCTCGTTGCCGGTGGTGGCCCACAGCGACAGGCCCACGCCCCGCTCACGCGCCATGGCATAGGCATAGGCACCGAAGGCGCCGGACTGGCTCACCAGCCCGATGCGGCCCGGCGCGACCCGTCCCACGCCGGGCGCGGGCGAGAAGGTGGCGTAGACCTGGTTTCGCAGGTTCATGAAGCCCAGGCAGTTGGGGCCCACGAGCCGGATGCCGGCCTCGCGCACGCGCCGGCCGAGCCGCGCCTGCGCGGCAACGCCGTCGCCGCCGATCTCGGCATAGCCCGACGAGAACAGCACCAGCCCGCGCACGCCGGCCGCGATGGCGTCTTCCACCGCGTCCTCGACGCGGGCGGCGGGCACCGACAGGATGGCCAGGTCCACCGGCGCGCCGATGGACTGCAGGCTGGCATGGGCGTGCAGGCCCTGGACCTGGTCGGTGGTCGGATTGACCGCATAGAGGCGGCCTTCGTAGCCGAAGCGCCGCAGGTAGTCCACCGGGATGCCGCCGATCTTCTGCGGGTTGGCCGAGGCGCCGACCACGGCGATCGCGCGCGGGTTGAAGAGGGCGGAGAGGCTGTCGAGCCGGCTCTGGAGGGAGTGCAGGGTGTCCATGGGGAAAGCAGGCTCAGAAGTTGTGCCGGATGCCGGCGGCCAGCACGCGCACTGCGTCGCCGCTGTTGGCGGCCACCGTGACACCGGCCAGCGTGGCCGAGGCGTCGGCATGGTTGCCCAGGCCCAGCCAGCGGGCGTAGAGCGTGGTCCGCCGGCTGAGGTGGTGGTCGTAGCCCAGCGTCCAGCCCAGCTGGCGGCGCGCGCTGTCGTCCACCCGGCGGTCCACCGCCTCGACCATCAGCTGCGACATCGCGGTGAAGCTGTAGCGCGCGCCCAGGCTGGTCAACCGGGCCTGCGGCACGCCCGCCAGGCTGGAGCGCACACGCACGTGGTTGGCGTACAGGTCGAGGTCGCCGAGCTTGTAGGTGGCGCTCAGCGCCTGGTAGGTGGTGCGGGGCGGATCGGCCAGGGGCGCGGTGGCGCTGCCTCCATGCGCGCGCTGGAAGGCATAGGCCAGCGTCAGCCGCTCGCCCGTCCAGCCCGCCGCGGCGCCCTCGAACTGGCCGCTGCGCCGGCTGGCCTGCGCGGCTTCGCCGAAGCCGAAGGCCGCATCGAGCCAGAAGCCGTCGCCCTGCGGCGTCCGGTAGCGCACCATGTTGCTGGCCCGCCCGGCGAAGGCCTGCGCGCCCGGCTGCGCGTCGGTCGCCGCCACCAGGTTGAGCGGGGAGAACACGGCGTTGAGGCCGTAGGGATCGGCCCGGAACAGCGTGTAGAACATCGGCGTGTACATGCGCCCCAGGTCCACCTGGCCCCAGGCGCCGGCCAGGCTCACGAAGGACTGGCGCGTGAAGCTCAGCTCCGGGCCGGGCAGGTTGCCCAGGCCGGTGTCGGGCGAGATGCCGCTTTCGAGCACGAAGCCGGCGCGCAGCCCGCCGCCCAGGTCCTCGGTGCCGCGAAAACCCAGGCGCGAGGCGGTGTGGCCGCCGTCCTGCATCCGCGTCCACGAGCTGCTGCCGCTGCGGGCGTGGGCCACGTACAGGTCCACCGTGCCGTACATCGTGACGCCTTGCGCCCACGCGCCGGCGCCCGCCGCCAGCCCGAGGCCGGCTGCCAGGAAAGTCTTCATGCTTGCTTGTCTCCGTGGGGCCGTCCGGCCCTTGTCGTGGTTTGAACGGGTTCCACGATAGGCAGGCGAAAGCCCAAAATCTGTCAATCCACCGACACAAATACGGAGAGCACCCCCTGGCGAACCCGAAGACGGGCTCCATCCGGCCGGCCTCGCAGGCGGCGCTCATCGAGCGCGGTCTGCGCTGGTGCGAGCTGTTTTCCACCTGGCCGGCGCACTGCCTCCAGCGGCTGATCCCGGCCGTGCGGCTGCGGCGCTACCGTCGTGGTGCGCAGGTGCTGGGGCATGACAGCGCGCGGCGCGAACTGCTGGTCGTGGTGTCGGGCAGCCTGGAGGTGGCCGCGGTCAACGAGTCCGGCCGGCGCTATGTCAACTCACTGCTGGGACCGCGCCATGTGGTCCCGCTGGTGCGCTTGCTCGACGACGTGCCGCTGAGCTATGGCTACGACGCGCACGAGGATTCGGTGGTGCTGCACATCCCGGCCGACGCCGTGATCGAGGTGCTGGACGCCGACCCGGGCCTGTGGCGCGAGGTGGCGCGGCTGGCGCTGTACCGGCAGCGGCTGAGCGTGGGCTCGCTGCGCGCGCAGATGGTGGGCTCGATCCAGCGACGGCTGGCGGCCACCCTGCTGAACATGGAGATGGGCTACCACCTGTCGGGGCAACCCGCCCGCGAGGGCCTCCTGCAGGTGTCGCAGGCCGACCTGGCCGCGATGCTCGGCCTGTCGCGCCAGACGATCAACAAGGAACTCGCCCACCTGCGCGGCCTGGGCCTGGTCGACTACGGGGGAGGCTACAAGCGCCTGCGCATCGTCGATCTGGCGGCCCTGCAGCGGCTTGTCGAGACCTGAGAAGGTCTGACCGAAGCCGCCATGGCCGCTCGGCCGCGCCGGTTTCATTCACACCCTCCGAGGGCGCAGCCTGGCGCGGCGCACGCCCCCGCGCCGCTGCTCAGCGGCCGTGCTCGAAGACGTACAGCCCGACGTCGATCCGTCCCTCGCGGAAGCCCGCCTCGCAATAGGCCAGGTAGTACTCCCACAGGCGGTGGAAGCGTTCGTCGAAACCGAGCGGCTGGATCGACGCCCATTGCGCCATGAAGCGGCGGCGCCATTCGGCCAGAGTCAGCGCATAGCTGTGGCCGAAGCGCTGCACCTCGGCCAGCTTCAGGCCCACCCGCTCGCCCTGCTCGCGCATGAGGGTGGGCGTGGGCAGCATGCCGCCCGGGAAAATGAAGCGCTGGATGAAGTCGGCACCGGCGCGGTAGCGCGCGAAGGCCGATTCGTCGATGGTGATCGCCTGGACGACGACGCGGCCGCCGGCCGCCAGCCGGTTCTTCAGCACCTGGAAATAGGTCGGCCACCAGGCCTCGCCCACGGCCTCGATCATCTCGATGGAGACGATGCGGTCGAACTGGCCCTGCACGTCCCGGTAGTCCTGCAGCCGAAGGTCGACGCGCTCGTGCAGGCCGGCCTGCGCCGCGCGGTCCTGGGCGCAGCGCAGCTGCTCGGTGGACAGCGTGAGGCCGGTGACGCGGGCACCGGCCTGGGCTATCTGGCGCGCCAGGCCGCCCCAGCCGCAGCCGATCTCCAGGACCGACTGCTCGGGCGCCACGTCGAGCAGCTCGACGATGCGACCGAGCTTGCGGGCCTGTGCGGCTTCGAGCGTCTCGTGATCGTCGGCGTAGATGGCGCTGGAGTACTGCAGGCCCGGGTCGAGCCAGCGTTCGTAGAAGGCGTTGCCCAGGTCGTAGTGGAAAGCGATGTTGTCGCGGCTGCCCGCGCGACTGTTGTCGCGGCGCAGATGGGCCAGCCGGGCCAGCCACCGGGCCGGCCGCATGCCGTCGATGGCGCCTTGCCATGCGGCCTCGTTGGCGGCGCCGAGTTCCAGCACGGCCAGCAGGTCGGGCGTGGACCATTCGCCTTCACGATAGGCAATGGCCAGCCCCAGGTCGCCCTGCGCCAGCAGCCGCAGCAGCGGACGCCAGCGGTGCAGCCGGATCAGCGCCTGCGGACCGGGCAGCGTGCCCCGCGCCTCAAGACGCTCGCCGTGCGGCAGTTGCACGATCAGGTGCCCGGCCTTCAGCTGCCGCAGCAGGGGCCGGATGCAGCGCCGTGCCAGCAGCGCCGCCAGCAGGCCGGGCCGTCGCGAGTCGGGCGGCGGTGTCAGGTCGCAGGAGGGATCGAGGGGAGCGGTCATGGCGTGGGACGCAAGGTGGCGGACGGGCCGGAGGGCAGGGCCGGGGACTCTGCCGGCGACACGGTAACCGGATTCTGGGGAGGCGCCGGCCTGGCCACCAGGCCGACGCCCTTGAGCCACAGCCGCAGCGCCTCCCAGTGGATCGCGCCGATCACCTTGAGCGTGAGCAGCGGGTGGCTGAAGAAGGCCCGCAGCAGTGCGGCGTCGCCCAGCGGACGCGCTTGCGCGTCCAGCCGCGCCACCAGCAGCGGGCCCTGGGCGTCCACCGCATCCACGCCCACCTCCAGCCGGCCGTCGGCGCCGGCAGCGGTCTCGGGCGGACGGATGCGGAAGCGGTAGTGCATGTCCAGCCCAAGGAAGGGCGAGACGTACAGCTGCTTGTCGCAGCGCTGCTCGATGACACCGGCGTGGTCCGCCGCGACGGGCAGCAGGTAGCTGTGGCGCTGGCCGAAGGTGTTGTTGACCTCGTAGAGGATGGCCTGCAGGCCGCCCGTCGGCGCATCGCAGAAGTACACGCTCAGCGGATTGAAGGCATAGCCGAGGATGCGCGGCATGGTCAGCAGGCGGATGCGCCCGCCCGTCGGCAGGCCGGCGGCCTGCAACTGCTGCTCCACGTGCGCGCGAGGCCCCTGCGCATCGCCGGCGCCGTAGTCCCGCCAGTGCAGGCTGAACAGGTTGAAGCGCCCGAGCGAAAAGAGCCGGCTGCGCGCCGCAAGGGCCGGCACGCGGTCGATGTCCAGCAGCAGCGAATACACGCGGTAGCCCAGCTGATGCCGCCGGGGCCGCAGGCGCTGGTGCATCACGCGGCCGAGGTACAGCGCCTGCCCGTCGCCCTGTGCGGCGTCGTGCGCGCCAGCAGCCACCGGACGCCCGCTCACGCGGCCACCTCGGCCGGCCGGGCGCCGATGTGGATGCGGCCCGATTCGTTCGCGACCTGCCACGGCCGGCGTACGCCGCCCAGGGCCTCGGCCACGGCCAGTCCCGACTGCAGGCCGTCCTCGTGGAAGCCCGAGCCGAAGTAGGCGCCGCAGTACCACACGCGCCGCTGACCCTGGATCGACCAGAGTGCCCGTTGCGCCTCGATGGCCCGCGCGTCGAACAGCGGATGCTCGTAGACCTGCGTGCGGATCAGGTGATCGCCATGCGGTTCGACGATGGGATTGAGCGTGACGAACAGCGGCGTCTTCTCGTCGATGCCCTGCAGCCGGTTCATCCAGTAGGTGACACAGGGCGCGCCGTCGGGCTGGCGGCGGTCGGACAGGTAGTTCCAGCTCGACCAGACGGCGCGGCGCCGCGGCATCAGCGCCGGATCGCTGTGCAGCACGGTGTGATTGCGCGAATAGCGGAAGGCGCCCAGCAGGCGGCTCTCTTCTTCGCTCGGATCCTGCAGCATGCCCAGCGCCTGGTCCGCATGCGCGCCGACGACCACGGCATCGAAGCGCTCGGGCCACCAGCCGGCCGCCGTGCGCACCCAGGCACCTTCGTCATCGCGGCGCAGTGCGACGACCGGCTGGTCGAGGTGCATGCGTTCGCGAAAGCCGGCCGTCAGCCGCTGCACATAGGCCCGGCTGCCGCCCTTCACGGTGCGCCAGACGGGACGGCCGTTGACCTGCAGCAGATGATGGTTCTCGCAGAAGCGGATGAAGGCTTCGGTCGGGTAGCGGCCCACCTGCCCGGCGGGCGTGGACCAGATCGCCGCCGCCATCGGATAGAGGTGGTCCTCGCGGAAGGCGCGGCCGTAGCCATGGGCGTCCAGGAATTCCTCCAGCGGCTGCAGGCCGGCCTGGGCCGCGAGCGGCGGTGCCTCGCGGTAGAAGCGCATCAGGTCGCGCAGCATGGCCCAGAAGCGCGGGCGCAGCAGGTTGCGCGGCTGCGCGAACAGACCCTGCAGGTCGGTGCCGGCGTATTCGAGCGCGCCGCCGTCCTGGCTGACGGCGAAGGACATGTCCGAGGCCACCGTCGGCACCTCGAGGTGCGCGAACAGGGCGGTGAGATTGGGGTACGACGGCTCGTTGTAGACGATGAAGCCCGTGTCGACGGGCACATGGCCGCCGCCGGTGGCCGGCGCATCGACCGTGTGGCTGTGGCCGCCCGGGCGAGGCTCGCTTTCGAAGACCGTCACGCGGTGGCGCTGGTTGAGCAGCCAGGCGGCCGACAGGCCGGCGATGCCGCCGCCGACCACCGCGATGTTCAGCGGCGCATCCCCTGAGGCGACGGGCGCGGGCGGCAGGCCGGGGGCGACAGGGGTGGTCAGACTCATCGGAACTCCAGGGTGCATGCCGCCTATACGGCCGGCCGTGGATTTTGGATTCGTCCTGTCCTACAGGCGATGCAGCGGATGCCGTGATCCAATCCGCCGGCGGCAGCGTAAAGGCCTTCATCATGGAAGCCCGGTACCAGCCGTCGAACCTCCCCCCGCCACGGAAGCGTCTGCTGCCCGTGTCCATCGTGAACCTCGCCGACGCCCAAGCCGTACTCCCCACCTCCGCCGAGCTGTGCGACCTAGTCCGCGCGGTGGCGGAGCACCAGGACCGGACGGCCTTCGCGGTGCTCTTCAAGCACTTCGCGCCGCGCGTCAAGACCTATCTCATGCGTGCAGGGGCCGACCCGGATGCTGCCGAGGACCTCGCGCAGGAAACCATGGTGGCGCTCTGGCGCAAGGCCGCGCTCTTCGATGCGCGGCAGGCCGGCGTGTCGACCTGGGTCTTCACCATCGCGCGCAATCTGCGCGTGGACCGCTACCGCCGGCAGGGTGGGGCGGTGGAGGTGCTTTCGGCCGAGCAGGCCGACCTGGATTCCATGCCCGAGGATGCCCCCGCACCGGACGAGCGCCTGCACGCCCGCCGCTGCGAGCACCGGTTGCGCGAGGCGCTGCGGCGCCTTCCGCCCGATCAGGTGCGGGTGCTCCACCTGTCTTATTTCGAGGACCAGCCGCATGCGCGGATCGCCGACGAACTCGGCATCCCCCTGGGCACGGTCAAGTCGCGCGTGCGGCTGGCCGTGGCGCATCTGCGCAAGCTGCTGGACGGCCTGGCATGACGACGATCCGACATCACCCGACCGACGACATGTTGGTCGCACTTGCCGCGGGCACGCTGCCCGCCGGCCCGGCGGCCGTGCTGGCCTGCCATGTGGAAACCTGCCCGGCCTGTGCCGGGCGCCTGATGGACCTCGAAGCCCTGGGCGGCGCCCTGCTGGAGGAACTGCCGGATGCCGGCCTGGCGCCTGAGGCGCTGGCCCTCACGCTGGCCGCCATCGACGCGCCGGCGGCGACGCGTGTCACGCCGTCCCCTGCGCGGCGGGCGCGCGGTCACCGGCTCTCCCGTCCTGAGCTTCCGGCCGGCGCGCACTGGCCGCGTGCCCTGGACGTCTGCAGCGCCACGCCCTGGCGCTGGATCGGCCCTGGCATGCGGTGGAGCCGCCTGCACCTGCCGCAGGATCCGGCGGCCAACGTCTTCCTGCTGCGCATCGGCGCCGGCAAGTTCCTGCCGCCGCACACGCACAGCGAACTGGAACTGACCCAGGTGCTGTGGGGCAGCTTCCATGACGGCCGGGCCCTCTTCGGTCCGGGCGATTTCGATGCGGCGGATGGCGACATCCACCACCAGCCGGTGGTGCAGGCGGGCAGCGAATGCATCTGCCTCGCCTCGGTAGACGGCCGCGTGGTGTTCGACAGCTTCCTCGCGCGCACGCTGGGATCGCTCGTCGGCATGTGACCGGGCGGCACCGGCCGTCCGTTGGGGACGTGCCGGTCGCCGGGGCTCGGCGCTTTCGGCAGGTTCGCCACATCCAGCGGTCAGCTGGATGAAGATGAGAACCACTATCGTTTAAGATGGCGACTCTCCGACACTGCGTGGCAGGGCGGGGCGCGGTGGCCGTCGTGCCATGGCGTCCGTGGCCGGCCGCGCCATGCCCGCCGACCGTTCTCGCCTCGTTCCTCATGCCTGCCGTCTCCGACTCCGTGCAGCGCCACCTCGTGGGCGCGATGTATGTCGAACACCAGGGCTGGCTCCAGGGCTGGCTGCGCCGCAAGCTGGGCAATGCCTTCGACGCCGCCGACCTGACGCACGACACCTTCGTGCGGGTGCTCAGCCGCGACGACGCCCCCCACATCCGCGAGCCCCGCGCCTTCCTGGGCACCATCGCCCATGGCCTGATGGTCAACCTGCTGCGCCGGCGCAGCCTCGAAGCCGCCTATTTGGAGGCGCTGGCCTGCCATGGCGAGGCAGCCTCGCCGTCGCCGGAGGAGCGCGCGCTGGTCGTCGACGCGCTGGTGCAGATCGATGCGCTGCTCGACGGCCTGCCGGCCAAGGTGCGTCGCGCGTTCCTGCTGCTGCAACTCGAAGGCCTGACGCATGCCGAGATCGCCGCGCAACTCGGCGTCTCGGTCAGCTCGGTGCGGCAGTACATCGCGCGGGCCATGCAGAACTGCCTGCTGCTGCGATGACGCCCTCGCTCGACCCCGAGGTCGCGCGTGCGGCGGCGCTGTGGTTCTCCCGGGCCACCTCGGGCGAGTTCGCGGAATCCGACCGCGCGGCCTGGCTGGCCTGGCGGCGCAGCGATCCGGCCCATGAACAGGCCTGGGCGCAGGTGGAGGCGATCAGCCAGCGCTTCGGCCTGCTGCTGCCGGCAGCCGGCATGGCGGCGCTCGCACGCCCGCGCCCCGAGGCGCGCCGCCGGGCCCTGCGTGCCATCGCCGCATTGGGCGTGACGGGCGGTGCCGGCTGGCTCGCCTGGGAGCAGACGCCCTGGCGCGGCGAGCCCGGCCGCTACCAGACGGCCACCGGCGAGCGGCGCTCGCTCACGCTCGACGACGGCACCGCGCTGATGCTGAACACCGCCACGGAGGTAGCCGTCCACATCGACGGGCAACTGCGCCGCGTGACGCTGCGCCGGGGCGAAATCCAGGTCCGCACCGCGCACGACCCGCAGCAGCGGCCCTTCGTGGTGGCGACGCGCTTCGGCGAGCTGCGCCCCATCGGCACGCGCTTCGTTGTGCGGCAGGAGGACGAGGTCGTGCAACTGACCGTGCTGGAAGGCGCGGTTCAGGCGCAGCACACCACGGCCGCAGCCACGCCGCCGGTAAGGGTGGACGCCAGCCGCAGCGTCCGGCTGGACCGCCACGGCGTCGGCCCCGTGCAGCCCGCGCCGGAGAGCGCCGATGCCTGGACCCAGGGCCTGCTGATGGCCGATGGCATGCGGCTGGCGGACTTCACCGCCGAACTCTCGCGTTACCGCCCCGGGGTGCTGTCCTGTGACCCGGCCGTCGGCGCGCTGCGGTTGTCGGGCGCCTTTCCGCTGGACGACACCGACCGCGCCCTGGCGGCTGCCACGCGCGCGCTGCCGGTGCGGGTCCATCGCCTGACGCGCTGGTGGGTGCGCATCGGTCCCGCCTGATCGGGCCTGTGAAAGATTTTTTCGAGCGGGGCCTGTCACTTTCGGCGTTTCGATTGGCAAGGAGATGAACGACATCATCTCCAGGAGAAGCCCATGGCCCAGCGCCACCGCCGACCGCGCTCTTGCGCGCCCTCTCGATCCCTGCTTCGTCCGACGGCCCAGGCCGTCATGGCCGCCCTGGCCCTGCAGCTGGCGGGCACCGCCGTCGCCTGGGCGCAGGCGAGCCCCGCCGGCGCGTCGGTGGTCATGCAGCGGGACATTCCCGCCGGCCCGCTGGGCCGTGCGCTGTCGCTCCATGCAGCGCAGGCTGGCGTCGTGCTGTCCTTCGACGCCGCGCTCACCGACGGGCTGAGCACCCGTGGCCTCTCCGGTCGCTACACCGTGCAGCAGGGCTTCGATGCGCTGTTGGCCGGTACCGGGCTGGAAGCGCTGCGCGCCGCCGACGGCAGCTACGCGCTGCGCAGGGCGCCCGCGGCCGTGCGCGCCGGCACCTTTCAGCCTGCGGCTTCTGCCTCGCTGCCTGCGCTGACCGTCAGCGCGCAGGCGCAGAGCGGCAGCTCGACCTTCGGTCCTCAGGCCCGGCGCAACGCGACCGCCACCAAGACCGACACCCCCAACATCGAGGTCGCCCAGGCCATCAGCGTGGTCACGCGCGACCAGATGGACGAGCAGGGCGCTGCGCCCGCGCTGCAGGACGCCCTGCGCTACACGCCCGGCCTGATCGGCACGCGCGGCGTCAACCTCACCGACGACTCGTTCAACGTGCGCGGCTTCGCGGCGGGGCTGGCCACGTCGTCCAACACGCCGGTGTTCCGCGACGGGTTGCGCCAGGCGCCGGCCATGTATGCCTCGACCGTCGAGCCCTATGGCCTGGAGCGCATCGACGTGCTGCGCGGGCCGGGCTCGGTGCTCTTCGGGCAGGTCACGCCTGGCGGCTTGGTCAACGTGGTCTCCAAGCGACCGACCGCCGACACGCTGCGCGAGGTCGACCTGCAGGCCGGCAGCCACAACCACCGCCAGCTTGGCCTGGACCTGGGCGGCAAGCTCGACGACGCGGGCGAATGGACCTACCGCCTGACGGCCATGGCGCGCGACGCCGACACGCAGACCCGCTACATCCCCAACGACCGGCAATACGTCGCGCCGGCCATCACCTGGCGTCCGTCGGCCCGCACCTCGCTCACGCTGCTGGCCAGCTACCAGAACACCGACACGGCCTACAACTGGGGCCTGCCGGTCGCCGGCACGTTGCTGCCCAACCGCAACGGCCAGTTGTCGCGCAGCACCTTCACGGGCGAGCCCGGCTTCGACCGCTACAACACCCGCACCTGGACGCTGGGCTACCTGTTCGAGCACCAGTTCGACGACACCTGGACGCTGCGGCAGAACGCCCGCTGGTACCAGTCGGACATGACCTGGGACTCGGCCTATGGCTCGGGCCTGCAGGCGGCCAACCAGCGCCGCCTCAACCGCTTCGCCTTCATCCGCGCCGACGACTACAAGTCCTTCAACATCGACACGCAGGTGGAGGCCAAATGGCGCCATGGCGTGTTCGAGCACACCACGCTGGCGGGCATCGACTATGCCGACGTGCCCTGGGTGCGCAACGAGCGCCGCGGCACGGTCGGGGCGCTCGACCTCTATGCGCCGGTGTACGGCTCGGCCATCGTCCCGAACTTCCAGCCGAGCCGTGTGCTCAAGACCGATTCGAGCCAACTCGGCGTCTACCTGCAGGAGCAGGTCAAGATCGACCGCCAGTGGGTGCTGATGGCCGGCGTGCGGCACGACAGCGCGCGCAGCGACATCACCGGCCGGGTGACCAACGGCTCGGCCACCAGCCCGATCACGCCGGTCAACCTCCGCGACAACGTATCGGCCACCACGGGCCGTCTCGGCGCGGTCTACCTCATGGACAGTGGCTGGGCGCCGTACCTGAGCGCCGCCACCTCCTTCGAGCCAGAGTCCGGTGCGCTCGACTACAACAACAACACCTTCAAGCCCACCCGCGGCCGACAGTACGAGGCGGGCATCAAGTACGAGTCGCCGGACAGCCCGGTGTCGATGACAGCGGCGGTCTTCGACCTGCGCCGCACCAACGTGCTCACCACCGACCCAGACCATCCCGGCTATTCGGTGCAGGCGGGCGAGATCAAGTCCCGCGGCCTGGAGCTCGAGGCCAAGGCCCGCATCGGCCGCGCCTTCGAGCTGATGGGCGCCTACAGCTACACCGACGCCGAGATCACCCGCAGCAACAACGGCGACCAGGGCACCGCGCCGCCCGGCGTGCCCAGGCACAACCTGTCGGTGTGGGCCAGCTACCGCCTGCCGCAGGACATCCTGCCCGGCGTGAAGGTGGGCCTGGGCGTGCGCCGCGTCATCGGCACCAGCGGCTATGTGCTGGGCAGCACGCCCACGCCGGCCGAGTTGCCGGCCTACACGGTGATCGACGCGCTGATCGGCTACGACCGCGGGCCCTGGAGCATCACGCTCAACGTGGGCAACCTGTTCGACAAGACCTACGTGCAGTCCTGCTACTACGCGACCACCACCTGCTTCTACGGCGACGGCCGCAACGCCATCGTGCGGGCCACCTACCGCTGGTGACCGGCGTGCGTCGCCTGGAGCGTGCGCATGTCGTGGCGCTGCACCGGTATGTCGGCCTGCTGATGGCGGCTTTCCTGGTCGTGGCCGCCGCCACGGGCAGCGTGCTGGCCTTCCGGGACGAGCTGGACGAATGGCTGGCGCCCGAGCTGTTCGTGGCCCGCTCGCCCGCCGCGGCGCCACTGCTGGACCCCTTTGCGCTGCGCGCCCGCGTTGCGCAGCAGGTGGCGCCCCAGGGCCGGGTGGATGCCGTGGTGCTCGACCTGCGTCCAGGCCGGACCGCGCGCTTTCCCGTCGCGCCGAATCCCGACGGTGCCGGTGGCTTCCACCGGCTGGGCTATGACGAGGTGTTCGTGGACCCGCACACCGGCGACATCCAGGGCCGCCGCGCCCGCGAGGCCATCGCCTTCACCGCGCAGCAGGCCGTGCCGCTGCTCTACAAGGTGCATCACAGCCTGGCGCTGCCGGGCATCTGGGGCACGCTGCTGCTGGGCGTGATCTCGCTGCTGTGGACGCTGGACTGCTTCGTCGGCGCCTGGCTGACCTTTCCCAAGGGCAGGCCCTTCCTGCCAAAGTGGAAGCCAGCATGGCTGGTCAAGTGGCGGGCAGGTGTTCACCGCGCCACGCTGGACCTGCACCGCGCCGGCGGGCTGTGGCTGTGGGCCGTGCTGCTGCTGTTCGCCTGGTCGAGCGTGATGTTCAACCTGCGTGAGCCGGTGTTCCGGCCGGTGATGGGCGTCGTGTTTCCATTCGACGACTCGTGGCGCACCGTCCCCGTGCGGCCGAAGCCCGTCCTGGCACCGCGGCTGGACTGGCCGGCAGCCCATGCCGCCGCACGGCGTGCCATGCAGGACATGGCGGCCGAGGTCGGCTTCACCGTCGACCGGGAGGACCGCCTCCAGCTCGACCGGCGCCGCGGCGTCTATGCCTACCTCGTGCATTCGACGGTGGACCTGCGCAGCGACGCCGGCAACACCGCGATCCTGATCGACGCCGACACGGGCGTGCCGATGGGCCGCTGGCTGCCCACCGGCGGCCCCGCGGGCAACACGGTCAGCAACTGGATGGGCGCGCTGCACATGGCGCAGGTGTTCGGGCGGCCCTACCAGGTCTTCGTCTTCGTTTTGGGCATCGCCGTGGTCGTCATCACCGTCACGGGCGTGATGGTGTGGCAGAAGAAGCGCAGGGCGCGAATCCTCAGCCGCGCCAGGCGAGCGTGAGCCGCGTGGCCAGCGCCGAGGCCACGCCGGTCACGAAGGTGCCCCAGATCAGATCGGCGACCGTGACCTGCCAGGGCCAATCCTTGAGCGTGGCCTGGTTGGTGAGGTCATAGGTGGCATAGCAGAAGAGGCCCAGCAGCGCGCCCATCACCAGCGCCTGCATGGGCTTGCGTGCCTCCAGTGCCGGGCCGATGGCGAAGATCATCATTCCCACCAGGTAGAGCAGGTAGAAGATGACGGCGGGCGCCACCGAAAAGCCGTCCGCCATCAGGTGGCCGATGGAGGGCCGGTACAGGCGCGACGCCATCGTGCCCAGCCAGATCGCGTCCAGGCCGAGGAAGACGACGGCGGCGATGCCGTAGGCGGTGAGGTAGTGCGAGAAGGGCAGGGCCATGGTCGTTCGGCGGGGAGGGTGGATGAATGGGGGCCGCGCTCAGCGCAGGCGATAGCTGAGCAGCTTGCCGCCTTCGAGTGTGCCGTCCAGGCCCACCCAGCGGCCGCCGCCGTCGTACCAGAGGTCGATGCGCTGCTTGAGCGCCACGATGCGCCAGCGCTGGGCTTCGACCGGCTGGCCGCGCACGTCGATGCTGGCGGCTGGCAGCGGCTCGATGCGCACTGCCTCCAGCTTGCCGGTCTGGGCGTTGAGCAGCTCGCGCTGTTTCAGGATCGCGCGGTTCCAGTAGGCGAAGCTCATGGCGCAGCCGGCCAGCAGCGGGTCGCCGGGCTCCAGCCGCACGGCGAGCTTGTCGCCGTTGTCGTCGGTGTCGGCGGTGAGGGACTTCAGGCAGTCGCCCTGCCAGCGCTCCTGCGCCTGATGGCGGTAGCGGTAGACGGTGATGCCCAGCAGCTTGACGTCGAAGCGGGCGTCGCTGCGCAGGCTGCGGGCGCCGCCGTCCTGCGTCTCCAGCGTGAAGACATGCTGGCCGATGGGCTTGCCGTCGAGGGAGGCTTCGAAGGACCAGACCTGCTGCGCCCAGGCGCCCAGGGGCAGGACGAGGGCCAGCAGCCCTGCCAGCGCCGCGCGATTGGGCAAGGATGCGCCGCCGCCGCCGCCGCCGCTGCGTGCGGGACGGGTGCGATCCGCTGCGGCCATCGCCGGGTTCATGCCGCACGCCGCCGGGGCGGCCAGGGAATGAAGGCGCTGGTGCGCGCCACGTAGTCGCGGTAGGCCGGACGCCGAGCGCTCAGGTCCTTTTCGAGCAGCGTCACGCCCGATACGCGCAGCAGCAGGAAGGTGATCAGCACCGGCGAGACGAAGCACCAGAGCGCGCCTGCGCCGCCGGCCTCCAGCGTCATCAGCGCCAGGCCCCACCACACGCAGCTCTCGCCGAAGTAGTTGGGATGGCGGGTGTAGTGCCACAGGCCCTGGTCCATGACGGCATGGCCGCCGCGACGCTTCGCGCGGAAGCCGGCCATCTGCGCATCCGCCACCGCCTCGAACACGATGCCGAACAGCGCCAGCGCCGCGCCCAGCAGGTCGAGCGCGCCAAAGGGGCGGCTGCCTGCCATGCCGGCCAGCAGGGGGGCCGAGATGATCCAGCCCAGCGCCCACTGCAGGCCGAACACGATGACCAGGCTCTTCCATGCGAAGGCCGGGCCATGGCGCTCGCGCATCTCGGCATAGCGGCGATCCTCGCCATGGCCCCAGTTGCGCCAGCTGATGTAGACGCACAGCCGCAGCGCCCAGGCCAGTGCCAGGCCCAGCATCACGAGGCGGCGGGTGGGGTCGGCGGCCGGCATGGCGGCCGAATAAGCCAGGGCCGGCACCGTGATCAGCCAGGGCCAGATGCGGTCGGCCAGGCTGGCGTCGCGCTTCCACAGGCTGGCCAGCCAGCCGGCCAGCGCGATCGGCAGCGAAACCAGAAGGCCCAGGAGCGCGGCGTGGAGCATGGTCCGATCCTCAGCGCTTCTGGAACAGGTAGTGGCCTACCCACCAGCGCTGGCCTTCGTCCCAGCCGAACAGCTCCTCGACCGAGAGGAAGAACAGGCGCCAGCGCATCCACCAGCGGTCGGCCTCGTTGGCGCCATAGGCGGATGCGATAACGGGCAGCAACTCGGGCCGGTGGGCGTCCATGTTGTCCAGCCAGGCGCGGGCAGTGCGGGCGTAGTGCCGGCCGTCCCAGCGCCAGCGATCGACCAGCCGAAGGTCGTCCTGGCACTGCATGGCGAGGTCGTCGCTGGGCATCATGCCGCCGGCAAAGAAGTAGCGCGTCATCCAGTCGCTGGCGTCGCGTTCGACGAAGGGGTAGGGCGCCTCCTTGTGTACGAACACATGCATGAAGAAGCGGCCTTCCGGCGACAGCCAGTTGGCCACGCGGGCAAAGGCGGCCGGCCAGTTGCGCAAATGCTCGAACATCTCCACCGACACGATGCGATCGAAGCGCTCGTCGGTGTCGAAGGCGTTGACGTCGCAGGTGATGACCTTCAGGTTGCACAGATGGCGCCGCTCGGCCTGTGCCTCGATGTAGGCGCGCTGCGAGTGCGAGTTGGAGACCACGGTGATCGGGCTGGCCGGATAGCGCGCCGCCATCCACAGCGACAGCGAGCCCCAGCCACAGCCCAGTTCCAGGATGCGCTGGCCGTTGACCAGCCCGGCGCGCTCGCAGGTGGTGGCCAGGGCGGCTGCCTCGGCGGCGTCCAGGTCCTCGATGCCCGGGCCCCATTCGCAACAGCTGTACTTGCGGTGAGGGCCCAGCACGCCGCCGAAGAAATCCGCCGGCACTTCGTAGTGCTGCTCGTTGGCCTTCTCGGGCAGGGGCGCGAGCGGGGCGGTGCGCATGCTGGCGAGGAAGTCGCGGGTCTGTCGGGCCACGGCCTCGGCGTTGCCGCATTGCAGCTCCTCGATGCGCTCGCGCAGCAGACGGCGGATGCCGAGGCGGATCACGCTGTCGGGCACATAGCCCTGTTCGACCCAGCGGATGGCGGTGGCGGTGTTGTCTCGGGGCATGGCGGTGTTCGTGTCGCGGTGGGACGAAAGCGGGTGTGTCCGTCTGTACGCAGACTGCGGGCTTTTGGATTTGCAGGGGGTGGGCAACGGGCGGCTGTGCACAATGGTCCGGATGCTCCTGCGCCTCTCGAACCGCCATGCCCCCCGCACCTGCGCGCTGGTGGGTGCCCTTCTCCTGGCCGGCTGTGCGTCGGCGCCCTCGACCGTGCCAGCGCCTACGACGCCCGGCCTGCCCCGGGCGCCCGGGGCGAGCGCGGCGACGTCGCAAGCCACCGTGGCCCCGCCCGCGCCGGGCCGTACTGCGTCGGCCCAGGCCGATGACCGAAGCCCGGCATTTGCTACGTGGTTGTCGCAGTTCCGCCAGCAGGCGCTGGCAGCCGGCATCCAGGAATCGACGCTCCGTGCCGCGCTCGACGGCGCGCACTACCTGCCGGCCGTGGTCGAGCGCGACCGCAGCCAGCCCGAATTCACCCGCAGCGTGTGGGACTACCTGGACAGTGCCGTCTCGCCCCAGCGCGTGACGCGCGGCCAGGCCAAGCGGCAGGAAGCGGCAGCCGCCGCCGATGCCGCCGCAGTCCGCTATGGCGTGCCGGCGGAGGTGCTGGTGGCCGTCTGGGGCATGGAAAGCAACTTCGGCAGCAACTACGGCGACATCGCCACCATCGACGCGCTGGCCACGCTGGGCTTCGACGGCCGGCGCGCCGACTGGGCGCGCCAGCAGCTGATCGCCGCGCTGCGCATCGTGCAGAACGGCGACATCGACGCCGCCCACATGATCGGCTCCTGGGCCGGTGCCATGGGGCAGACGCAGTTCCTGCCGACCAACTTCCTGGCCTACGCGGTCGATGCCGACGGCGATGGCCGGCGCGACATCTGGGGCAGCATGGCCGACGTGATGGCCTCCACCGGCAATTTCCTGATGCGCGAAGGCTGGCAGCGCGGCCAGACCTGGGGCGCGGAGGTGCGGCTGCCGGCCGGCTTCGACCTGGCGCGGGCCGACCCGTCGGTTCGGCAGTCCTCGGCGCAATGGGCGGCCGAGGGCGTCAGTGCGGCGACGGGCGGCTCGCTGCCCGAGCTAAGTGACGCGTACCTGCTGCTGCCAGCCGGCGCGCGCGGCCCCGCCTTCCTGGTCGGCCCCAACTTCCGTGCGCTGCTGCGCTACAACAACGCCACCAGCTACGCACTCGGCGTCGGCCTGCTGGCCCAGCGCATCGCAGGCGGGCCCGGCGTCATCGCCGAATGGCCGCGCGACCTGCCGCCGCTGGGCCGCAGCGACATGCTGGCGCTGCAGCAGGCCCTGGCCGCACGCGGCTTCGACCCCGGCACGCCGGACGGCCTGCTCGGCCCTGCCACCCGCGGCGCCATCCGCGCCTGGCAGCGCAGCAGCGGCCAGCCGGCCGACGGCTATCCCACCCAGCAGATGCTCCAGCAACTGCGCGGGCACTGAACCTGCATGCCCCCTTGCCGATGAAGGACCTGAGCCCCGACGACCGCGCCCTCATTGCCCAGTGCGAGCAGGCCTCGCTCGACCTGCTGGTGCGCAACCTTTCGCCGCACGGCATCCTGGCGGCCAGCCGCACCGAGGCGGCCGTGGCGCGGCGCTACACCCGCATCTTCGGCCGCGACGCGGCCATCTGCATCATGGCCATGGCCGGCAGCGGCGTGCCGGCGCTGGAGGAAGGCGCCGTCGCCAGCGTCCAGGCCCTGGCCGACCAGCAGGCGGCCAACGGGCAGATCCCGAAGTACGTTGACCCCGAAGGCCAGGACGCCGATTTCTGGTACCTGGGCTGCATCGACGCGACGCTGTGGTGGCTGATCGCCATCGACCATCTGCGCGGCCTGGGCCGCGTACCGGGCGGCCGGTGGGCCGCGGGCGAGGCGCTGGCCATCCAGTGGCTGCTGGCGCAGGAGCACCAGCACTTCCGTCTGCTGCAGCAGAACGAGGCCAGCGACTGGGCGGACATCATGCCGCGCTCGGGCTTTGTGCTCTACACCAATGCGCTGTGGTACGAGGTCAAGCGCCGCTTCGGCCTGGCCCATGCGGACGAGACGAAGCACCACTTCAACCACCTCTTCAACCCCTTCCAGCAGGACCTGCCCGAGTACCACCGCGCCCGCCTGCTGCGCCACTATGCGCGGCGGGGCCGGCGCGATCCGGGCATGTACCTCAGCTTCGTCAACCTGTCCTTCGTGGGCGACGAGGGCGATGTGTTCGGCAACGTGCTCGCCGTGCAGAGTGGGCTGGCCGATGCGGACATGGCGGCCAGCATCGTTCAGCGCATCGGCGAGGCGCGGGCCAGTGAGCCCTGGCCGGTGCGGGTGGTGCTGCATCCGCTGTCGCAGCAGCATCCGCTGTGGCGGCCCTACATGGGGCGTCACCAGCAGAACTACCTTCACCAGTACCACAACGGCGGCATCTGGCCCTTCGTCGGCGGCTTCTGGGTGATGGTGCTGGCGCAGCTCGGACTGCACGACCAGGCGAACGCCGAGCTGGTGAAGCTGGCCCGGGCGAACGCGCACGACGACTGGCGCTTCACCGAGTGGTTCCACGGCAAGACGCTGGCGCCCATGGGCATGGCCGGGCAGAGCTGGAATGCGGCCGCCTTCCTGATGGCGTCGAAGGCGTTGAGGGAATCGGCGCTGTCTCCAGGCCGGGCGGGCTGACCGCGCCGCGCGACGCCATCACGCCGCACACGGGCGACGGTGGCTCAGCGGGTTGCGGCGCCGCAGTCGGCGCACACGCCGTACAGCGTCAGCTCATGCGCCTCGACCGCAAAGCCCGTCGGTGCCAGGCCCGACAGGTCCCCGGGGCAGGCATGGATGTCGAAGACCCGGTCGCAGCGTCGGCACTGGAAGTGGTGGTGGTGCGCATGCCGTGCCGATTCGTAGCGCGCCACTGCGCCGGGCAGTTCGACGGTGCGGATGGCGCCGCTTTCCAGCAGCAGCTTGAGGTTGCGGTAGATGGTGGCCATGCCCAGCGCCGGTACCTCCTGCTGGGCCACGGCCAGGATCTCGGCTGGCAGCAGCGGCCGGGGCGATTCGTCGATCACCCGCCGGATGGCGGCCCGCTGGCGGGTGCCGCGCGTGCCGATCGCGCCCTCCGGCGCCATGCCTTCGTCGGACGCGGGAGCGTCGTCCTCGTGGTCGTGGGAATGGCGGTGGGCGGCACTCATGGCGGGCAGTCTATCGAGTCGGTCGGCCGGCCCGGCGCAGGACGGCACCGCCTTCACCGTGCCCTGGCGGTCAGCGCCGTCGCGATGGCGTCGGCATTGAAGCGGAACAGCTGCAGATAGCTCGCGGCCTCGGTGCCCGGCGCAGACAGCGCGTCCGAATACAGCTTGCCGCCCACGGCCACGCCCGATTCGCGGGCGATGCGCTCCACCAGGCGCGGGCTGGAGATGTTCTCCATGAACACCGCGCTCACCTGGCCCTTGCGGATCTGGCGGATCAGCTGGGCGACGCCGGCGGCCGAGGGCTCGGCATCGGTGTTGATGCCCTGCGGCGACAGCAGCGTCACGCCATAGGCCGCGCCGAAGTAGCCGAAGGCGTCGTGCGAGGTGAGGATGCGGCGGCGCTGGGCCGGTATGGCGGCGAAGCGCGCACGGACCTCGCGGTCCAGCGCCTGCAGCTTGGCGGTGTAGGCGGCCGCCCGTTCGCCAATGGCGGCGGCATGGGCCGGCCGCAACTGGGCCAGGGCGTCGCGGATGTTGGCGACGTAGCGAACGGCATTGCGCAGGTCCTGCCAGGCATGCGGATCGGTGCCCTCGCCGTGGCCATGGTCGTGGCCGTGTTCGGCCTCGTCGTCGTCGGCCTTGCGCGGCGTGACGCCGGCGCTGGCGACCACCACGCTGCCCCGGTAGCCGGAGGTCTTCACCAGCCGGTCGATCCAGCCTTCGAAGCCCAGGCCGTTGACCACCACCAGATCAGCGGCGGCCAGGGCGCGGGCGTCGGCCGGCGTGGGCTGGAACACATGCGCGTCGGCATTCGGCCCGACCAGCGCCTGGACCTGCACGTCCGGGCCGCCGACTTGACGCACCATGTCGGCCAGGATCGAGAAGCTGGCCACGACCTGGAGGGGCTTTTCTTGGGCGTGGACAGCGCTGCTGGCGCCGGCAGCGACGGCGAGCAGGCCGATCAGAAAGGGACGGCGGGAGATCAGCAGGGACGGCATGTTTCGGGACGAAGCGAGGGTGAATGGAATGCGAACGAGGCGCCCGGTTCGCGCATCGGTGAGGCCGACGCGTTGTTCTGCCTTTCGACGGGCTGAGGGCGGACGGTTGGGGCCGTCGTGCTGGATCGCATGGCTGCGGCGCCAGGGCGCATGCTCATGCCAGCCGGTGCGGCCGCCGCAGCCGCTGCCACAGCAGGCCCTCGCGGCTGCCCACGAACAGCGACAGCAGGTAGATGGCGCCGGCCACCAGCACGATGGCCGGGCCGGACGGCCACTGCGCGTGGTACGACAGAAGCAGGCCGGCGAAGCCGGAGAAGGCGGCGATCAGCGCCGCCACCGCGATCAGGCCGCCGACCTGGCCCACCCAGAAGCGGGCGGCCGTGGCCGGCAGCATCATGAGTCCCACGGCCATCAGCGTGCCCATGGCCTGGAAGCCGGCCACCAGGTTGGCCACGGTGAGCACCAGGAAGGCCAGGTGGACCCAGCGGCCCGGCCCGCCCACGCTGCGCAGGAAGCCGGGGTCCACGCATTCGGCGATCAGCGGGCGCCAGAGCAGGGCCAGCACCGCCAGCGTGACGCAGGTCGTGCCGCAGATCAGCAGCAGCGCGCGATCGTCCACCGCGAGGATGGTGCCGAAGAGCAGGTGCATCAGGTCGACGCTGGTGCCCCGCAGCGACACCAGCATCACGCCGAGCGCCAGGGCGATGAGGTAGAAGGCGGCGAAGCTGGCGTCCTCGCGCTGGGCGGTGGCCCGCGCCACCACCCCCGCGCCCAGCGCCACGCCGATGGCGGCCAGGAAGCTGCCGATGCTCATGGCCGCCAGCGACGGACCGGCGATCAGGAAGCCCAGTGCCGCGCCGGGCAACAGCGCATGGCCGGTGGCATCGCCCATCAGGCTCATGCGCCGCAGCACCAGCAGCGTGCCCATGGGCGCGCTGCCCAGGGCCAGGGCCAAGGCGCCGACCAGCGCCCGGCGCATGAAGCCGAAATCGACGAAGGGCTGTATCAGCAGTTCATGCAGCGTCATGGCGCGGCGCTCCTGACCCGATGCAGCGCTGGCGCGCCTTCGCACACCGGCGCCTGTTCGTCCCAGGCCTGGGCCATGTGCCGCGCCGAGGCCAGGTGCGCGGGCTGCAGCACCTCGCCCACGGGCCCCCAGGCCACGCAGCGCCGGGCCAGCAGCAGCGCCTCGTCGAAATGCGCCCGGACCTGGGCCATGTCGTGCAGCACGGCGATGACCGTGCGGCCCTCGGCCCGCCAGCCCTGGACCACGGCGAGCAGGTCGTCGGTGGTGCGGGCGTCCACGGCGTTGAAGGGTTCGTCGAGCAGGATGACCGGCGCGTCCTGCAGCAGCGTGCGGGCGAAGAGCACGCGCTGGAACTGGCCTGCCGAAAGCTCGCCGATGTTGCGCCGCTCGAAGCCGCCCAGGCCGACGGTCTGGAGCGCTGCGACGATGGCCGCGCGGTGCGTGGCGCGCAGCCGGCCGAAGCTGCCGATCTGCCGCCACAGTCCCATGGCTACCAGGTCGAAGACCTGCAGCGGAAAGGCGCGGTCGATCTCGGCCTGCTGCGGCAGCCACGCGATGCGGCCGGCGCAGTGCGCGGCCAGCTCGACCCGGCCGGTGCTCGGCCGCAACCGGCCCATGATGGCGTTCAGCAAGGTGGTCTTGCCGGCGCCGTTGGGGCCGACGATGGCGGTCAGCGCACCGGCCGTGAAATCGCCCGACACATGGTGCACCGCCGGATGGCCCCGGTACGCCACCGTCAGGTCCTGAAGGCGGATGGGACAGGTCTGGACCGCCTGCACGGGCGACGCCGCGGTTTGCGTGCTCGACGCGGCGGAAGGGCGGAGCGCGCTCATTCCAGCATCGCCCACCAGGCGGCCAGTGCCAGCGCCGCCATGAGGAGCGCGGCCAGCGCCAGACGCACGCCTGCGCCGAGGCTCAGCAGGCTGGTGGGCGAAGGGGCCCGGGTTGAGATGGCGTCACGAAGCGGGGAGAACACGATAACGATTGTACGTTATCAATAGTGGGCGGCGCTCGGCTGATCGAACGGCGCTTTTTGGATTCCAGTAAAAAGGCCCGCGCAGTGCGCGGGCCGGTTCAACGATCAGCAGCGACAAGGACTGCCGCTGCAGGGGCTTAGCTTGGCGAATAGTCCAGCGTCACCACATCCCAGATGGCACCGCTCTTCTTTTGGCGGAGCAGTTGGCCGCGGTAAGGCCCTTCGGCAGCGACCCAAGTGTCCTGGCTCGTCTGCAGGGATGCGCCGGACTGGGCCGCTGTCAACTGGTACGTGAACTTGCAGCTGTCGAACGTGCCCAGGGGTGTGCTGATGCGCTCGCGGCCCTGGTAGGTCAGGTCGAACCTTCCCTCGTCCGTGGAAGTGGAGGCCGGAGCGGACAGCAAGCCTGTGGTGAGCCGGGTGGTCGTCCGGATCGTGCGCTGGCTGGCCACCTCGCCCGGTTGCATGTTGGCTGGGTAGGCCAGGGGTGGGTCGAAGGTGCGTTGGGTCGTTGCGGTCGTCGTGCCGCCAACAGCCCCGGACGTCGCATTGGAGAACACGGTTTCCGCGACGGACTTGTCCCCGTAGATGAGAACCTTGCCGCCGGCCAGTTCGCGGTACTCCTTGCGCACATCCGTCGTCGTGAGCGTGATGCTCGCGTTGGGATCGGCGCCGGTCATGGTGCTCTGGCGGACATCGGCGGCCAATACGAAGCCCACCGGATTGGCATTGGCGAAACTTTCGCGCGGCCCCGTCACGCTGCGTCGCTGAAATCCAGCTGCGCTGCCCGGCGTGTCGGCGATCGTGGCCTTGAACGAGACGGTCGTGCCTTCCCGGTAGTCCGCTTCGTTGGTGCAGGGCCCGGAGCCCTGATCCGCTGCAGGCGGGTCTGCGGGTGCTGGTGCGGGCGCGGGTGCGTTGGCCAGTGGCGCGAAGGTCGGGGAATCGTTTCCCCCTCCGCAGGCGGCTATGGTGGCCGCGATGGCGGCCAGGACGAGCGTGCTTGCGCGCACGCCGTGGTGCTTCTTGTCGAACATGATTCCTCCCTTATGACAAATCGGCTGCGCCGTGGGCTGCAGCCGCGGCCGATGGTAGGCAGGTCCGTTGGCCGCGCAGCCCGGCCTTGCCAGAAATACCGGCCCTCTATGGCAAACTGCCGCCCTTTTTCCCTGGGTAGAACCAAGCAAGCATGCAGAAGATCATTCGCCAGATCGCCGCCGAGCTGAAGGTGGGCGAGCACCAGGTCCAGGCTGCGACCGACCTGCTGGACGGCGGCGCCACGGTGCCGTTCATCGCCCGCTACCGCAAGGAGGCCACCGGCGGCCTGGACGATGCGCAACTGCGCGAACTGGAAGTGCGCCTGACCTACCTGCGCGAGCTGGAGGACCGCCGCGGCGCGGTGCTCAAGGCCATCGACGAGCAGGGCAAGCTGACCGACGCCCTGCGCCTGGCCATCGCCAGTGCGCCGACCAAGCAGGAGCTGGAAGACATCTACCTGCCCTTCAAGCAGAAGCGCCGCACCAAGGGGCAGATCGCCCGGGAATTCGGCATCGAGCCGCTGGCCGACAAGCTGCTGGCCGACCCCACGCTGGACCCGGTGGCCGAGGCCCAGGCCTTCCTGAAGCCGCCGACCACGCTGGACGACGGCAAGCCGGGCCCCGATTTCTCGACCACCATGGCGGTGCTCGACGGCGTGCGCGACATCCTCTCCGAGCGCTGGGCCGAAGACCCGGCGCTGGTGCAGTCGCTGCGCGAATGGCTGTGGGCCGAGGGCCTGCTCAAGTCCTCACTGGTGGGGGGCAAGAACGAGAATGACCCCGAGGTCGCCAAGTTTCGCGACTACTTCGAGTACGACGAGCCCATCGGCCGCGTGCCCTCGCACCGGGCGCTGGCCGTGTTTCGCGGCCGGCAGTTGGAGGTGCTGGACGCCAAGCTGGTGCTGCCCGTCGAGCCCGAGCCGGGCAAGCCCAGCATCGCCGAAGGCCGCATCGCCCTGCATCTGGGCTGGAGCCACCAGGGCCGCAAGGCCGACGACCTGATCCGCAAGTGCGTGGCCTGGACCTGGCGCGTCAAGCTGAGCCTGTCGAGCGAGCGCGACCTGTTCTCGCGCCTGCGGGAGGAGGCCGAGAAGGTCGCCATCAAGGTCTTCGCCGACAACCTGCGCGACCTGCTGCTGGCCGCGCCGGCCGGCCCGCGCGTGGTGATGGGTCTGGACCCCGGCATCCGCACCGGCGTGAAGGTGGCGGTGGTCGACGCCACCGGCAAGCTGGTGGACACCGCCACCGTCTTCCCGCACGAGCCGCGCAAGGACTGGGAAGGTTCGCTGCACACCCTGGGCAAGCTGTGCGCCAAGCATGGCGTCAACCTGATCGCCATCGGCAACGGCACCGCCAGCCGCGAGACGGACAAGCTGGCGGCCGACCTGATCAAGCTTCTGGGCAAGATGAGCGAGCAGGCCGGCGCGCCCGCGCCGCATGTGGAGAAGGTGGTGGTCAGCGAGGCCGGCGCCTCGGTCTACAGCGCCAGCGAATACGCCAGCCAGGAGATGCCCGACGTGGACGTGAGCCTGCGCGGCGCCGCCAGCATCGCCCGCCGGCTGCAGGACCCGCTGGCCGAGCTGGTGAAGATCGACCCCAAGAGCATCGGCGTGGGCCAGTACCAGCATGACGTCAATCAGAGCGAGCTGGCCCGCACGCTGAGCGCCGTGGTCGAGGACTGCGTGAACGGCGTGGGCGTGGACCTGAACACGGCCAGCGTGCCGCTGCTCAGCCGCGTGTCGGGCCTGACGCCCAGCGTCGCCAAGGCGGTGGTGCGCTGGCGCGAGGCCAACGGCGCCTTCTCCACGCGCCGGCAACTGCTGGAAGTCAGCGGCTTCGGGCCCAAGGCCTTCGAGCAGAGCGCGGGCTTTCTGCGGATCCGTGGCGGCGCCGATCCGCTGGACATGACCGGCGTGCACCCGGAAACCTATCCGCTGGTGCAGAAGATCATGGAGAAGACCGGCAAGCCGGTGGCCGAACTGATGGGCCGGGCCGACATGCTCAAGACGCTGCGGCCGGAGCTCTTCGCCAACGAGAAGTTCGGCGTCATCACGGTCAAGGACATCCTGTCCGAGCTGGAGAAGCCCGGCCGCGACCCACGCCCTGATTTCAAGGTGGCCCGCTTCAACGAGGGCGTCGAGGACATCGCCGACCTCAAGGAAGGCATGGTGCTCGAAGGCACGGTCAGCAATGTGGCCCAGTTCGGCGCCTTCGTGGACCTGGGCGTCCACCAGGACGGCCTGGTGCACGTCAGCCAGCTCTCGCACAAGTTCGTCAACGACGCGCGCGAGGTCGTCAAGACCGGCGACATCGTGCGCGTGAAGGTGATGGAAGTGGACGTGGTGCGCAAGCGCATCGGCCTGACCATGAAGCTGGATGCGCCCACGGGCGGCCGTCGCGATGGCGCGCGGGACGGCAACCGCTTCGAGCCTGCTGGCCGGGGGCAGGGGCCTCGGCGCGACTCCGCGCCGCAGGCCGGCGGGCAGATGGCCGCGGCGTTTGCCAAGCTGCAAAGCCTCAAGCGTTGACCATTTTGGGAATCTTCTCGAAAAACGGGCCTGAAGGTTTCCAAGTGGCTGATTGAAAAGGGAATTTCTGAATAAAATCATTTCAGAAATCGTTTCATAACCATGCGACCCGTTCAACTCAGCCCGGAAGCCTTGCGGCAACAGCTGGCGCTCCAGCCGGCGCAGGCGGCACCCGAGCTGGCGGCGGCGCTCGGCGTCAGCGTCCCGACCCTGCATCGGCAGATGGCCCGTCTGCCGGCGGGCGAGGTCATCAGCGCGGGGCGGGCCCGGCGCACGCGGCATGCCCTCGCGCGCCGGCTGCGGGGTGGCCCCTCGCAGTTGCCCGTGTTTGCCGTCGACCGGGAGGGCCGGCTGCAGGCCGTCGGCCCGCTCACGCTCACCCAGCCCGAGGGCAGCCACCTTCTGCTGGCGGATGCCGGCTGGCCCGTGCCTGAAGAGGCACGCGACGGCTGGTGGCCCGGCCTGCCGTACCCCCTTCACCAGATGCGGCCGCAAGGCTACATGGGCCGGCAGTTCGCGCGCCTGTCCCACCGCCGGCTGCAGGTGCCCGAGGATGTGACCCGCTGGAGCGACGACGACGCGCTCTTCGTCATGAGCGTGGCCGGCAGCGACCTGAGCGGCAACCTGATCGTGGGCGAGGCCGCCTGCCAGCAATGGCTGGCCGAGCGGGCGCAGCCCCAGGCACCCATGGCCGAGGCGGAGCACGTGGCGCACTACCTGCAGCGTGCCGACGAGGCCGTGGCGGCGGGCGTGGCGGGCTCCAGCGCGGCGGGCGAGTTCCCCAAGTTCACGGCGGCGCGGGCGCTGGCGGGCGCGGCCACGCCGCATGTCATCGTCAAGTTCTCGGGCGCGGACGATTCCACCACCGTGCGCCGCTGGGCAGACCTGCTGGTCTGCGAGCACCTGGCGCTCGAAGCGGCGGCCACGCTGCCGGGCCTGCGGGCCGCACGCAGCCGCATTCTGGCCGGCGGCGGGCGCACCTTCCTGGAAGTCGAGCGCTTCGACCGGCACGGCGACGCCGGCCGCAGCGCCTTGTGCGCGCTCGACGTACTGGACGCCGCCTTCCTGGGCCGCGGCGGCAGCCAATGGCCGGCGTTGACGGCCGCGCTGGACGGCCTGGGCCTGCTCGCCGAGGGCGTCGCGCCCGCGGTGCAGCGGCTCTGGTGGTTCGGCCGTCTCATCGCCAACAGCGACATGCACACCGGCAACCTGGCCTTCGCGCCGCACGAGGGTCGCC
Source organism: Pseudacidovorax sp. DMC4 (assembly GCF_056314265.1). Taxonomy (NCBI): domain Bacteria; kingdom Pseudomonadati; phylum Pseudomonadota; class Betaproteobacteria; order Burkholderiales; family Comamonadaceae; genus Pseudacidovorax; species Pseudacidovorax sp. DMC4. The sequence continues at coordinate 574,900 of NZ_JBQUYR010000002.1, forward strand.
TGACGCTCGCGCCGGCCTACGACATGCTGCCCATGCGGCTGGCGCCGCTGGCTGGCGGCGAGTTGCCGGTGCGCACCCCCGAATTCGCCCTGCCGCTGCCCGAGGAGCGGCCCGGCTGGCACGAAGCCTGCACCGCGGCCCTCGGCTTCTGGGAGGCTGCAGCGGTCGACGTGCGCATCAGCGACGGCTTCCGGGCGCTGTGCGGCCAGCACGCGCAGGCGCTGCGGTCGCTGGCGGAACGGGCCTGAATGCCCGCCATTGCTCGCTGCGCCGCCAGTCCACGCCTGCCCCGCGGCGCAAACCCCGGCCTTCCGCACCATCCGCCGCCTTTCCCGATTCCATGAAAGCCCTGCGCATCCACGCCGGCCCCGCGGCCCGCGCCCACATCGAGAAGCACGGCCTCGCGCCCGAGCACATCCGCGTGATCCCCGGCGCGGCCGGCGGGCCCAAGGGGCTGATCCTCGGGCCGCTCGACCGCTTCATCTTCGGCGAATGGCTGCCGCAGTCCGGCCAGCCGGTGGACCTGGTCGGCGCCTCCATTGGCGCCTGGCGCCTCGCCACCGCCTGCCTCCACGACCCGGCCGAGGCCTTCGCCCGCTTCGAGCGCGACTACATCGCCCAGCGTTTCGATCCGCCAGCGGGCGCGCGCCGCATGACGGCGCAGCAGGTCAGCGAGCGCTTCAATGCCGACCTGTGCGGCTTCTTCGGCCCGCGGGCCGCCGAGGTGCTGGCCCATCCCCGCTACCGGCTGCATGTCGTCACCGCGCGCGGCCGCCATCTGCTGGGCCGCGAGGGCGGCGCGCGCACGGTGGCCGGCTACCTGGGCGCCTTCGTCGCCAACGGCGTGCACCGGCGCGGACTGGGCGCCTGGCTGGAGCGCTGCGTGTTCTCGGCCGGCGGTGCCGAACTGCCCTTCGACGCCCAGGACTTCCGCACCCGGCGGGTGCCGCTGGACGCGGCCAACTTCCATCCCGCGCTGCAGGCCTCCTGCTCCATCCCCTTCGTGCTCAAGGCTGTGCACGACATCCCGGGCGCGCCGCCGGGTGCCTACTGGGATGGCGGCATCACCGACTATCACCTGCACCTGCGCTACCGGGCCGACGACGGCCTCGTGCTCTATCCGCATTTCCAGCAGGCGGTGGTGCCGGGCTGGCTGGACAAGGGCCTCAAGTGGCGGCATCGGTCCACGCCCGCGCTCGACCGCATGGTGCTGATCGCGCCCGATCCGGACTGGGTGCGCAGCCTGCCGCGCGGCAAGCTGCCCGACCGCACCGATTTCACCGACCTCCAGCTGGACCCGGCCGCGCGCATGCGGGCCTGGGGCACCGCCGTGGCCGAGGCGCGCCGGCTGGCCGATGAATGGGCGCAATGGCTGCGCCGGCCCGATCCGGCCCGGCTCCTGCCGCTGTAGCTCCTGGCCGGCGGCGCCTGGCCTGCTCCGCGGCCACTCGATCCTTCCCACCGCGTAAGTTCATGCCGCGCGGGCGGCGCGCCGCGTCGTGGAGGACTACTGCGAAATTGAATCCTTTGGATTTAATAAATGCCGAAATTTGTCCGGCACTGTGTTAAATCAAGAAGATTTTTCTTGAAAAAGCTAAAGACGGGGGTGACGCTGCCGATATCGCGCTAAGGGATCAGTCCCATGGAAGGCTTGCCATGCTCAACACCCAATCGCCCTCGCTGCCCGTGCCCGGTGACGAAACCGGCGCCCTGGCGCAGGACGGTGCAAGGCCTTCGCTGGGCCGGCGCGTGATCGTCGATGCGCACCGGCGTCTGGGCGGCTACCAGGCGGTGCCGCTGCGCGGCCGGCCTTCCGAACGGCTGATGGACCCGAGCCTGCGGGAGCCGCATGACGGCTCGATGCCGGCGCTCAAGAGCCCCACCTTCCTCGCCTGCAGCTGCGACGACATCGCCGCGGGTGCGCTCGACGGCCTGGACACCGAGCATGTCGTGCTGCAGATCGCCGGCGGTGGGACGCAGCGTGGCCTCGACACCGATCTGCTGCAGGCCGCCCGTGCGCGCGGCTTCAAGCTCGCCTTCGACGTGCGGCTGCTCAAGGAATACGAGGCCTCGGTGCCGCTGGCCTCCTACGTCATCCTGGAGATGGGCGTGCTGCCGCTGGACCTGGCCTCGATGATGGCGCGGGCCATCCAGAAGACCACGCAGGCCATTCCGCTGGCGGTGCATGTGCGCACGCCGGTGCAGTTCAAGCAACTGGCCGCCGCCGGCGTGCGCCTGTTCGAGGGGCGCTGGTACCTGCAGCCGCCCACCGTCGCCGACCGCAGCGTGCAGCTGTCCTATGCCTCGCTCATCAAGCTGCTGAACCTGGTGGCGCGCGAGGCCGAGGTCTTCGAAATCGAGGCCCTGCTCAAGCACGAGCCCACGCTGGCCTACAAGCTGCTGAGCCACCTCAACACGGCCGGCATCGGCTTCGGCCACAAGATCGAGTCCTTCCGCCATGCCGTGATGGCCGTTGGCATGAAGCCGCTGCTGCGCTGGTCGGCCCTGCTGCTGGCGGGCAGCGCGCCCGGCAGCGTGGCACCCGCGGCCGGCACCACGGCGGTCGTGCGCGGGCGCCTGATGGAGTTGCTGGCGTTGCAGGAGATGTCGCCGGGCGATGCCGACCAGGCCTTCATGACCGGCCTGTTCTCGATGCTCGACGTGCTGATGTCCACGCCGCTGCGCGAGGCCCTGGCGCTCATGCCGCTGCCCGACGCGGTGCGCGAGGCCATCGTGCAGGGCAGCGGGCCGTTCGCCGGCCTGCTGGAGCTGGCCAAGGCCTGCGAGAGCGCGGACGCCGGGCTGCTGGAGATCGTCTCGCAGCGCTACCGCGTGCCGGTGGACCGGCTGCTGGCCATGCATGTCGAGGCCCTGGGCTGGGCCGAGCAACTGGGCGTCTGAGCCTGCCCCGTCCGGCGCCTGCGCCTGCGAGAAGGAGCCGGGCGCCGCGCGGCCGATCGCCCGGGCGCGAGACCTGCCCGGCCGGTGCCGCGCCTCACATCGACATGGCCAGCATCTCCCGGTAATCCTCGCGCGTCGCCAGCCGCGGATTGGTCTTGTGGCAGTGGTCGGCCATGGCGCCGTCGATGACCTTGTCGAACATCGCCTCGGTGACGCCGACCTCGGCCAGGCCCTTGGGCAGGCCGAGGCGGGCATTCATGTCGCGGATGGCCTCGCCGATGTCGCCCGGCTGGTCGAGGTGCATGGCGCGGGCCATGCGCTGCAGGCGCAGTTCCTTCTGGACCGACTCGGCGCCCGCGTTGAAGCGCACCACGGCGGGCAGGAAGAGGGCGTTGAGGGTGCCGTGGTGCAGGCGCGGGTCCACGCCGCCCAGGCTGTGGCTCAGGCTGTGCACGCAGCCCAGGCCCTTCTGGAAGGCCATCGCGCCCTGCATCGAGGCGCTCATGAGGTTCAGGCGGGCTTCGCGGTCGCTGCCGTCCTTGGTGGCGCGCTCGATGTGGTTCCAGGCCCGCTCCAGGCCGTCGAGTGCGATGCCGTCGGCCGGCGGATTGAAGGCGCCGGCCATGAAGGTCTCCATGCAGTGGGCGATGGCGTCCATGCCGGTGGCGGCCGTCAGCCTGGCGGGCAGGCCGAGGGTGAGTTCGGGGTCGCAGATGGCGGCCTTGGGCATCAGGTGCCAGCTGTGGAAGCCCAGCTTGCGGTGGTCGTCCACGATGATGATGGCGCCCCGCGCCACCTCGCTGCCGGTGCCCGCCGTGGTGGGCACGGCGATCAGGGGCGCCACCTGCTCGGTGATCTTCGGCGAGCCGCCTTCGATGGTGGCGTAGGTCTTGAGCGGTCCCTCGTGCGTGGCGGCGATGGCCACGCCTTTGGCACAGTCGATGGCCGAGCCGCCACCCACGGCGATCAGGCCGTCGCAGCGGCCCTGGCGGTACACCTCGACGGCGGCACGCACGGCAGCCTCGGTGGGGTTGGAGGGCGTCTGGTCGAAGACCGAGGCCTGCAGATCGCCCAGGGCGGCGAGTGTCCTGTCCAGCAGGCCGGCGGCACGCACGCCGGCGTCGGTCACGACCAGCGGCCTTTCGATGCCGATGCGCCGGCATTCGTCGGCCAGCAGGCGCAGCGCGCCGAACTCGAACTGGATCTGGGTGAGGTAGTTGATGAGCGCCATCGTCGGGTGTCTCCGCGTTGAGGATTCGCCCGCATCCTAAGGCGAAGCCCCGCCGCGGCCATTCAACCCGGAGACAGCCTGCATGCCCTCGGCCCCATCGCTGCGCGCTGTTGCCCCCGCGACCGGGGCTGCGCGCGACCGTCCACTACGATGGCGCACCGTTCCGCTGACCCTTTCCCCCGCTTCGCATGCCTCCTGAATCCTCGGCCATGGCCGGACTCACGCCCCGCATGGCGGGCGTGGTCGAGCGCATGGCCCGCGCCGGCCATCCGCCCCTCGACGCCCTCACACCCGCCCAGGCCAAGCAGGCCTACGAAAAGGGCGCGGCCGTGCTCGAAGTGCCCCGGCCCGAGCTGGCCCGCATCGAAGACCTGCACATCCCCGCACGCGACGGCACGCTGCTGCCCGCACGGCTGTATGCGCCCTCCGCGGGGCGCCTGCCGGTGCTGCTGTACTTCCATGGGGGCGGCTTCGTGGTCGGCAGCGTCGCCACCCACGACACGCTGTGCCGCGTGCTGGCGCAGCGCTCGGGCTGCGCGGTGCTGTCGGTCGACTACCGCCTGGCGCCGGAACACCGCTTTCCCACCGCCGCGAACGATGCCTGGGACGCCTTCCAGTACATCGCCGGCCATGGCGCCGAGGCCCTGGGCCTGGACGGCGCGCGCCTGGCCGTGGGCGGCGACAGCGCCGGCGGCACACTGGCCGCGGTGTGCGCCATCCTGGCCCGTGACGCGGGGCTGCCGCTGGCCCTGCAACTGCTCTTCTACCCGGGCGCCGGGCCGTCGGCCGACACCGATTCGTACCGCCGCTTCGCCGACGGGCCGGTGCTTACCAAGGCGCTGGTGGACTGGTTCTTCGCCCAGTACATCGACGCCGCGGACCGCCACGACTGGCGTTTCGCGCCGCTGCTGGCCGAAGACCTGGACGGCGTCGCGCCGGCCTGGATCGGGCTGGCCGAGCACGACCCCGTGGTCGACGAGGGCGTGGCCTATGCCGACCGGCTGCGGCTGGCGGGCGTGCCGGTCTCGCTCGAGATCTACCGCGGCGTCATCCACGAGTTCATCAAGATGGGCCGCGCCATCCCGGAGGCGCAGCAGGCCCATGCCGATGCCGCGCATGCCCTGGCGGCCGCGCTGCAGCCCTGATCCCATGCCGGCCCGGCCGGACATTCCCATTCCAAGACCATGAGCACCGAGACATTGCCCCGCCGCGTCGACTTCCGCTTCTTCCACCGCCTGCGCGTGCGCTGGGCCGAGGTGGACATGCAGAAGATCGTCTTCAACGCCCACTACCTGATGTACTTCGACACGGCCATCGCCGACTACTGGCGGGCGCTGGCCATGGCCTACGAGTCGTCGATGCATGCGCTCGGCGGCGACCTGTACGTGCGCAAGGCCACGGTCGACTACCGCGCCTCGGCGCGGGTGGACGACGTGGTCGACGTGGCCATGAAGTGCGTACGCATCGGCAATTCGTCCCTCGTGTTCGAGGGCGCGCTGTTCCGCCAGGACCAGTACCTGGTCGGCTGCGAGCTGGTCTATGTGTATGCCGACCCGGCGACGCAGACCTCCAGGCCGGTGCCGGCTGCGCTGCGGGCGGTGCTGAAGGGCTACGAGGCCGGCGAGTCCATGTCCGAGGTGCTCACCGGCGACTGGGCCACGCTCGGCGAGGCGGCCGGCGCGCTGCGCCGCGCGGTCTTCGTGCAGGAACAGGGCATTCCCGAGGCGCTCGAATGGGACGACGACGACGCCACCAGCCTCCACGGCCTGGCGCGCAATCGCCTGGGCCACGCGATCGCGACCGGCCGGCTGCTGCCGGCGGATGCGCAGGGCGTCGCGCGCATCGGCCGCATGGCCGTCGAGCGCGTGCTGCGCGGCCAGGGCCATGGCGAACGGGTGCTGCGCGCGCTCGAGGCCGCCGCCCGCGCCCGCGGCGACAAGGCGGTGGCGCTGCATGCCCAGCGCAGCGCCGAGCGTTTCTATGCGCGCTTGGGCTACGAGCCCGTGGGCGAGCCCTTCGAGGAGGCGGGGATCGCGCACATCACGATGCAGCGGGCCCTGTAGTCCATTCACGCACGGCGGCGCACGGGCCCGCATCCGGCCTGTGCACCTTTTCAGATGTCTTCCAGCAGCGGATAGGGCAGGGGCTGGACGATCAGCGGCGCCTCGCCCGCGCGCAGGCCGCCGGCTTCCAGGGCCGCGGTCTGCATCGACACGAACGCCGCCCAGCCGCCGCCCGGTGCCGGGGCCGCCGCCGCCACGGTGCCGACGGGCTGCTCGGGGTCGGCGCCGAAGACCTCCTGGCCGGCGGCCAGGGGCGCCTCGGCCGTCATCACATAGCCGCGCCGCTTGAGCGTGCCGCGAAACTGGCTGCGGGCGACCACCTCCTGGCCGGGGTAGCAGCCCTTCTTGAAGTTGACGCCGCCCACGGACTCGTAATTGAGCATCTGCGGCACGAAGGCGTCGGCGACGGGCGCGCTGATGGTCACCACGCCGCTCATCACCTCGCTCCAGGCCCAGGTCTCGGGGCTCAACGTGCTGCCGGCCGGGGCGGGCGTGCCCGCCGGGGCCAGCCACAGGGCACGCGGCACGCCTTCGCAGCCGTGCAGGGCCACGACGCTCAGGCCCTCGGCGGGCGCCAGGCGCTGGCCGGGCGCCGCGGCAGGATCGGCGCCGGCCGCCGCGATGGCCGCGCCGGCCAGGCCGCGCACATCGAAGTCGGCCGTGGCGTCGCTCAGCTTGACCTTGGCGCGCAGCACGAACATCGACAGCCGCTTGAGCGTGGGTGCCAGCAGGTCGCGCGCACAGACCAGCAGGAACTGCTCCGGCGCCTGCCGCCAGGCGACGAAACTGGCCAGCATGCGGCCCTTGGGCGAGCACAGCGCCGCCAGGCGGGCCGTGTCGTCCTTGAGGAGCAGGAAGTCCTGCGTGAGCTGGCCATGCAGGAAGGCCGCCGCATCGGCGCCCTCCGCGCGGATCACGCCCAGCGCCGCAAGCGGGGGCGTCACACCTTGAAAAAGGGGAGAGGTCATGCCTGAATTATCATGGCCGGCTTTTGGCGGCGCCTTGCGCGGGACACTCGCTCCAGCCCGCGCCGCCGGCCCCGGCGGCCCGCCGATCCCGCCCTTCGGCCGTTCCCGATCCACCCATCCGCCGTGCGTCGTTTTTTCGCCTCCCTGTTCCTGCTGGTCTTGCTGTCGGTGCTGGCCGTGGGCGGCTGGGCGCTCTGGTGGCTGCACCAGCCCCTGCGTCTGCCAGCGGTCAGCGTCGACCTCTCGGTCGAGCCCGGCACCACCCCGCGCGGCGTGGCACAGGCCGTGGCCGATGCCGGCGTGGCGGTCGATCCGCGGCTGCTCTATGCCTGGTTCCGTGTCTCGGGCAAGGACCGGCAGATCCGCGCCGGCAGCTACGAGATGGATGCCGGCGTCACGCCGCGGCTGCTGCTCGAGATCCTGGTGCGCGGCCGCGAGGCCACCCGCAGCGTGGTGCTGGTGGAGGGCTGGAACATCCGCCAGGTGCGCGCCGCGTTGGCCAAGGCCGAGATGCTCAAGCCCGAGACCGCCGCGCTCTCCGACGCCGACCTGATGGCGCGCCTGGGCCGGCCGGGCCAGCATCCGGAAGGCCGTTTCTTCCCCGACACGTACACCTATTCCAAGAACTCGACGGACGTGGCGCTGCTGCAGCGCGCCCTGCGCGCCATGGACCGCAAGCTCGAGGCTGCCTGGGCCGCTCGCGCGCCCGACCTGCCGCTCAAGTCGCCCGAGGACGCGCTGATCCTCGCCAGCATCGTCGAGAAGGAAACCGGCAAGGCCAGCGACCGCGCCGAGGTGGCCGGCGTCTTCATCAACCGGCTGCGCATCGGCATGCCGCTGCAGACCGATCCCACCGTCATCTACGGCCTGGGCGACGCCTTCGACGGCAACCTGCGCAAGCGCGACCTGCAGATCGACACGCCCTGGAACACCTACACGCGCCAGGGCCTGCCGCCCACGCCCATCGCGATGCCGGGCAAGGCCTCGCTGCTGGCGGCCGTGCAGCCGGCACGCACCAAGTCGCTGTACTTCGTGTCGCGCGGCGACGGCACCAGCCAGTTCAGCGAGACGCTCGACGCGCACAACCGCGCGGTCAACCAATACCAGCGGGGAGTGCGGTGAGCATGGATCAGCAGGCGGGCCGGGGGCAGTTCATCAGCCTGGAGGGCATCGACGGCGCCGGCAAGTCCAGCCACCTCGATGCGATCGAGCGGCTGTTCGCTGAGGCCGGCCGCGAGGTCGTGCGCACGCGCGAGCCCGGCGGCACGCCGCTGGCCGAGTCGCTGCGCGCGCTGGTGCTGAACGAAGCCATGGACCCGCTCACCGAGTCGCTGCTGGTCTTTGCGGCCCGGCGCGACCATGTCGTGCAGGTGATCCAGCCGGCCCTGGCGCGCGGTGCCGTGGTGCTGTGCGACCGCTTCACCGATGCCACCTTCGCCTACCAGGGCGCAGGCCGCGGCTTCGACCTCGCGGTGCTGCAGACGCTGGAGCGCTGGGTGCAGCAGCAGGAGGCCGGGTCGGCACTGCTGCAGCCCGGGCTCACGCTGTGGTTCGACCTGGCGCCCGAGGTCGCCGCGGAGCGCCTGGCCGGCGCCCGCATGCCCGACCGCTTCGAGGCCCAGCCGGCCGAGTTCTTCCGCCGCGTGCGCGAGGGCTACGCAAGGCGCGCCGCGGAAGAGCCCGGCCGCTTCGCCCGCATCGACGCCGACAGGGATCGCGAGGCGGTATGGGTGCAGGTCGAAGCCGCCCTGCAGGAGCGCGGATGGCTGAACTGAACGAGGCGCCCGCGCTCTCGCCCTGGCTGGCCCGCGCCCGCGACCAGCTGCTGCGCCAGCGCGGCCATGCGCTGCTGCTGCAGGGGCCGTCGGGCCTCGGCCAGTACGACCTGGCGCTGGCCCTGGCCGCCGCGTGGCTGTGCGAGCAGCCCGTATCCGAGGGCGCCTGCGGCCACTGCCCGAGCTGCCATGCCATCGCCGTGCGTACCCATGCCGACCTCGCGGTGCTGATGCCCGAGGTCGCCATGATGGAGCTGGGCTGGCCCATCGACGAAAAGGCCCAGGCCGAGATCGACGACAAGAAGCGCAAGCCCAGCCGCGAGATCCGCGTCGAGGCCATGCGCGACGCCGTAGGCTTTGCCCAGCGCACCAGTGGCCGCGGGCGCGGCAAGGTGGTGCTGGTCTATCCGGCCGAGCGCATGAATGCCATCGCGGCCAATGCGCTGCTCAAGACGCTGGAGGAGCCCGTCGGCGACGTGCGCTTCGTGCTCGCCACCGAAGCCGCCTGGCAACTGCTGCCTACCATCCGCAGCCGCTGCCAGGCCTTCACGCTGCCCTGGCCAGCCGAAGGCGAATCGGAAGCCTGGCTGGCGACACAGGGCGTGCCGGCGGCCGAGGCCCATGCGCTCCTGCGGGCGGCGGGCGGCCGGCCCTCCGACGCGCTGCGACTGGCGCGCGGCGGCACCTCGGCCAAGGCCTGGTCGCTGCTGCCGCAGGCCATGCGCCGGGGCGACATCACGGCGCTGGCGGACCAGCCGCCGCCCGCCGCCATCGACACCCTGCAGAAGCTCTGCCACGACCTGATGGCGGTGGCCGGCGGCGGGCAGCCCCGTTTCTTCGAGGCCGCCTCGCTGCCGGCACCGCCGTCGGCGCCGGTGCTGGCGCGCTGGTCGGCGTCGCTGCTCAAGGCGGCCCGCACGGCCGAGCATCCGTTCAACGCGGGGCTGATGATCGAGGCCCTGGTGAGCGAGGCGCAGGCCGCCCTAAACTCCCGCAGCCCCGAACGCCCATGAACGCGACCGCCGCCCCGTCCGCCCCGATCCCGCGGCCCAGCGTCATCCAGCTGGCCATCAAGGAGAAGGGCGCGCTGTACGCGGCCTACATCCCGCTGTTCGCCGATGGCGGCATCTTCATTCCCACCGCGCGCGAATACCGCCTCGGCGACGACGTCTACGTGCTGCTGACCCTGCCGGAGGATCCGCAGCGCTACCCGGTGGCCGGCAAGGTGGCGTGGATCACGCCGCCACAGGCTGCGGGCAACCGCTCGCCGGGCATCGGCATCCGCTTTCCGGGCGACGAGAAGTCGCGCCAGCTCAAGGCCCGCATCGAGGAGATCCTCGGCGCCAGCCTGGCCTCCGACCGGCCCACCCAGACCCTCTGACGTGCCGGCCTCGCACGAGGCGCCGCGTCCCTTGCCTTCTTCTTCGCTTCGCCCATGTTCGTCGACTCCCACTGCCACCTCACCGAGCCCTCGCTGCTGCCCGACATCGACCGCATCCGCGCCGACATGGCGCAGGCGCAGGTCGACCGCGCGCTGTGCATCTGCACCACGCTGGAGGAGTTCGAGGCCGTGCAGGGCCTGGCCGCGCGCTTCGACAACTTCTGGGCCAGCGTGGGCGTGCATCCGGACAACGAGGATGTGCGCGAGCCCGACGTGGACCTGCTGGTCGCGCTGTCGGCGCAGCCCAAGGTGGTGGCCATCGGCGAGACCGGCCTGGACTACTACCAGATGGACGCCCGCAAGGGCGGCCGCACCGTGGCCGACCTGGACTGGCAGCGCGAGCGCTTCCGTGTGCACATCCGCGCCGCGCAGCGGGTGGCCAAGCCTCTGGTGATCCACACGCGCGAAGCCTCGGTGGACACGCTGGCCATCCTGCGCGAGGAAGGCGAGGACGGCCGCGAGGGCGCCGCCGGCGGCGTCTTCCATTGCTTCACCGAGACGGCCGAGGTGGCCCGCGCCGCGCTCGACCTGGGCTTCTACATCTCCTTCTCGGGCATCCTGACCTTCAAGAACGCCCAGCACCTGCGCGATGTGGCCGCCTTCGTGCCCATGGACCGCGTGCTGATCGAGACCGACAGCCCCTATCTGGCGCCCGTGCCCTATCGCGGCAAGACCAACAACCCGTCGTACGTGCCCTACGTGGCCAAGCAGATCGCCGAGCTGCGCGGCATGACGGTCGAGGCGGTCGCCGAGGTCACCAGCCGCAACTTCGAACAGCTTTTCAAGGTCCACGCCCAATGAGCCTTCCTGCCCGCGCCTCCATCGCTCGCCGCACCCTGTTCGCCTTCGCGGCGGCACTGGCCGCGGCCTCCTGCGCCACGGCCAGCCCCAGCGACGACTTCTTCCGTGCCGTCATCAGCGACAACCCCGGCGCAGTGGAGCGGCTGCTCAAGCAGGGCTTCGACCCGAACGGCCGCGATCCCAAGGGCCAGACCGGTCTGCTCCTGGCGCTGCGCGAGCCTTCGCCGCGCGTGGCCAAGGTGCTCATCGCTTCGCCGCGCGTCAACGTCGACGCCACCAACGCCAGTGACGAGACGCCGCTGATGATGGCGGCGCTCAAGGGCCAGCAGGAGTACGTCGACCTGCTGCTGGCCCGCGACGCGGCCGTCAACAAGCCAGGCTGGGCGCCGCTGCACTACGCGGCCACCAACGGACACATCTCGATCATGAAGCAACTGCTGGAGCAGCATGCCTTCATCGACGCGCAGTCGCCCAACGGCACCACGCCGCTCATGATGGCCGCCATGTACGGCTCTGCCGAGGCCGTGAAGCTGCTGCTGGACGAGGGTGCCGACATCGCCATGAAGAACCAGCTGGGCATGACCGCGCTGGACTTCGCCAAGCGGGGCAACCGTCCCGACGCGGTCGAAATGCTTACTCGCGCGCAGCAACTCAAGCCCCGTCCGGCGGGCGCCGGGAAGTGGTGAAAGGCCGCTCCTAGAACTTTCGGATTCAACGCTTCGCCGGGCTGACAAGCCCCGTTCGAAAGTGCTTGCAAGCGTGCGGCAAGCGATGGCCCAATGCCCGCGTAACGTCCCGTTTCAAGGTGACATCGGGCGTGCGGCTTGACGGCCGTGCCGCCACGATGTCGTCCTGTCCTGCGGCCCGGGCGTGGGGCCGCCGTCCAGTGTCTATGAGTTCCCTTTCCGTCTCTGCTCCGGCCATGCATGCCGAGCACCTCGACGCGGCCGAGTTGCGTCGGATGGTGCGGCACGACCAGATGGTCGCCGTGCGCCACAGCGTGCTGGCCGCCATTCCCATCAATGCCGTGCTGACCGTGGCAGCGTTGCTCATGGCCTACAGCGGTGGCGAGCTGGCCATGGGCGTGGTGTGGGCGATGCTGTCTGCCCTGGTCAACATCACCCGCGCCATCGTGTGCCGGCTGCCGTACCGTGGGCCCGAAGAGGCCACGTCGGGCGAACTCGCCGCGCCGGCCCTGAGCGGTCGCTGGTGGCGCACGCGCAGCGTCGAATGGCACCTGCGCGCCGCGGCGCTGCTGGGGCTGTGCTCGGGCCTGGTTTGGGCCATGGTCCCGCTGCTGTGCGACGGCTACACCTCGCCGCAGACCCTCTTCTACCTCACGGTGGTGTGCGGCATCACCGCAGGCTCGGTCACCTATGGCATTGCGTATGCGTGGGTGCCCATCTTCTTCATCACGCCGGCGTTGCTGTCGGTGGCGGCCTGCCTGTTGGTGGCCGGCGGCTTCGAGCGGCAGATGCTCGCGCTGATGGTGTTCGTCTACCTGGCCGCGCTGATCCGCAGCGGCGTGCAGAGCGAAGCCGCCTTCAAGCGCGGCAGCCGGCTCAAGAACGAGGCCACCGCCATGGCGGACCGCCTGCGCCAGGCCCACGAGTCGTCGCAGGCGGCGGCGCGGGAGCTGGAGTTCCGCGCGATGCACGACCCGCTCACGCGGCTGTTCAATCGCGACGGCTTTGCCGATGCGGCGGGCCGGCGCCTCGCAGCGGCCGGCGAGCGCGAGCAGTGCCTGCTGATGCTGGACCTGGATGGCTTCAAGGCCATCAACGACGTGTTCGGCCATGGGGTGGGCGACCGCGTGCTGCAGGACGTGGGCCGCTGGCTCAGTAAGGAGCTGGAGCGGCTCGACGCCGTGGTGGGCCGATGGGGCGGCGACGAGTTCGTGGTGCTCTACGACGTGCCCGGCTCCGCGCAATCGCCCGAGCAACTGGCGCGGCTGCTGACGCAGCGCATTCCGCAGGCCAGCGTGATGGAAGGCGGCCAACTGGGGGTAAGCGTGGGCCTGTGCGTCGGGCGCGGCCTGGGCGTGATGGACATGCTCACCTTCGCGGACGAGGCGCTCTACAGCGCCAAGCGGGCGGGAGGCGACAGCTTCCGCTTCTTCGACCATGGACTGCAGCAGGCGTTGATGGTGCGCCGCGATGTGGAGCGCGACCTTGGCATGGGGCTGGAGACGGGCGGCGTCGTGCTGTGGTACCAGCCCATCTTCACTGCGGGCGGCGAGCTGCACAGCTTCGAGGCCCTGCTGCGCTGGCTGCATCCGCGCCACGGCTGGGTCTCGCCCGAGCAGATCGTGCATGCCGCGGCGGCCACGGGCCTGGCGCGGCGGCTGCTGAACCATGTGCTCACCCAAGTGTGCCTGGCCGCGCGCCAGCTCGATGCGGCCGGCATGGGCCATCTGCCGCTGGCGGTGAACGTCTCGCCGCGCGAGATGGCGCACCTGGACGTGGACGACCTGGTGCTCGACACGCTGCAGCGCCATGGCGTGCCGCCGCGGCGCCTGCAGCTGGAGATCACCGAGGAGGTGGCCCTCAACGCCGAGAGCACGCAGGGCAAGCTCGCGCGGCTGGCCGCCGCGGGGGTGGCGATTTCCATCGACGACTTCGGCGTCGGCTATTCCTCGCTGGCCTCGCTGCGCGGCGACCATGTGCGGCAGGTGAAGATCGACCGCAGCTTCATCTCGGGCCTGGATGCCTCGCGCGACAACCGCCTGCTGGTGGGCACCATCCTGCAGATGGGGCGCTCGCTGGGCATCGACGTGGTGGCCGAGGGCGTGGAGCGGGTGGAGGAACTGATGGCCCTGCGCGCGCTGCAATGCCCGCTGATGCAGGGCTACCACCTCTGCCGCCCGGCGCCGCTGGACGAGATCGTCCACACGCGCTGAGCCGCGGCGCCCGCAGCAGCGCCTGTCTCAGGTGCCGGCCGCGGCCAGCAGCCGCCGCGCCGCCGTCGCGATGGCGGCGGCGTCCACGCCGAAGAAGTCGCGCAGCGCGGCCCGCGTGTCGCTGCGGCCGAAGCCATCGGTGCCCAGCGTGAGGTAGCGCCGGCCCTCGGGCACGTAGGCGCGGATGGACTCCGGCACGGCGCGCACATAGTCGGTGGCGGCGATCACCGGGCCTTCGCTGGCCGCCAGCAGGCGGGTGATGAAGGGCTCGATGCGCACGGCCGCAGCCTCGCTGGTCAGCAGCCGCGCCTCGCAGGCGAGGCCCTCGCGCGACAGCTCGCTCCAGCTGGTGATGCTGAACACCGTGGCCTCGATGCCTTCCATGGCAAGCGCCTGCGCCGCCTTGACCACCTCGGTGAGGATGGCGCCCGAGCCCAGCAGCGTGACGCGCTGCGTGGCCGCCGGTGCGCCGTCGGGCCGCTGCCAGCCGTCGTAGAGCCAGCCGCCGCGCAGCAGGTCCTCGTGCGCACTCGCGGGCACGTCGGGCTGGGCGTAGTTCTCGTTCATCAGCGTGATGTAGTGGAAGACGTCGCGCTGCTCCACCACCATCTCGCGCATGCCGGCATCGACGATCACGGCCATCTCGCCGGCGAAGGCCGGGTCCCACGCGCGGCAGTTGGGAATGGTGGCGGCCACCAGGTGGCTGCTGCCGTCCTGGTGCTGCAGGCCCTCGCCACCGAGCGTGGTGCGGCCCGAGGTGGCGCCCAGCAGGAAGCCGCGCGCCCGCTGGTCGGCCGCGGCCCAGATGGCGTCGCCCACGCGCTGGAAGCCGAACATCGAGTAGTAGATGTAGAAGGGCAGCATGGCCAGGCCGTGCACGCTGTAGCTGGTGGCGGCGGCCGTCCAGCTGGCGATGGCGCCGGCCTCGCTGATGCCTTCCTCCAGGATCTGGCCGTCGATGGCCTCGCGGTAGCTCAGCACCGAGCCGATGTCCTCCGGCGCATAGCGCTGCCCCACGCTGCTGTAGATGCCCACCTGCTTGAACAGGTTGGCCATCCCGAAGGTGCGCGCCTCGTCGGCCACGATGGGCACGATGCGCGGGCCCAGTTCGCCGTCCTTGAGCAGGTTGCCCAGCAGGCGCACGAAGGCCATGGTGGTGCTCATCTCCTTGCCCGCCGCCTCGGTGGCGAAGCGGGCGTAGCTCGCGAGCGGCGGCACCGGCAGCGTGGCGCAGTCGCTGCGGCGCTGGGGCAGGGCGCCGCCGAGGGCCGCACGTCGCTCGCGCAGGTAGCGCATCTCGGCGCTGTCCTCGGCCGGCTTGTAGAAGGCGAGCGACGTGGCCTGTTCGTCGCTCAAGGGCAGGTTGAAGCGGTTGCGAAAGCCGATCAGGTCGGCCTCGTCCAGCTTCTTCTGCGAGTGCGTGGTCATCCTGCCCTGACCCGCCGTGCCCATGCCGTAGCCCTTCTTGGTGTGGGCCAGGATCACCGTGGGCTGGCCGCGATGCGCGGCGGCCGCGGCATAGGCGGCGTGGATCTTTACCAGGTCGTGGCCGCCGCGCTTGAGACGGTCGATCTGCTCGTCCGTCATGCCCTGGGCCAGGCGTTGCAGGGCCTCGTTCTGGCCGAAGAAATGGTCGCGGTTGAAGCGGCCGTCCTTGGCGGCGAAGGTCTGCATCTGGCCGTCCACCGTCTCGGCGAAGGCGCGCAGCAGGGCGCCGTCGGTGTCGCGGGCGAACAGGCCGTCCCAGTCGCTGCCCCAGACCAGCTTGACCACGTTCCAGCCGGCGCCGGCAAAGAGCCTTTCCAGCTCGTCGATGATGCGGCCGTTGCCGCGCACCGGGCCATCCAGGCGCTGCAGGTTGCAGTTGACCACCCACACCAGGTTGTCGAGCTTCTCGCGCGCGGCCAGCGTCAGGGCGCTCATGGACTCGGGCTCGTCCATCTCGCCGTCGCCGAAGAAGCCCCAGACCTTGCGGCCCTCGCAGTCCAGCAGCCCGCGGTGCGTAAGGTAGCGCATGAAGCGCGCGTGGTAGATGGCACTGATCGGCCCGATGCCCATGGAGCCGGTCGGGAACTGCCAGAAGTCCGGCATCAGCCACGGGTGCGGATAGCTCGACAGGCCTTTCGCCCCCTTCAGCGGCGCCGTGATCTCCTGACGGTAATGGGCCAGGTCGTCCTCGCTCAAGCGGCCTTCAAGGAAGGCGCGGGCATACACGCCCGGCGCGCTGTGCGGCTGGAAGAACACCAGGTCGCCTCGGTGCGCGTCGGTGCGGCCATGGAAGAAGTGATGGAAGCCCGTTTCGAACAGGTCGGCCGCGCTGGCATAGCTGGCGATGTGGCCGCCCAGCTCCCCATAGGCCTGGTTGGCGCGCACCACCATCGCCAGCGCGTTCCAGCGCATCAGTGAGCCGATGCGCTCCTCGATGGCCAGGTCGCCGGGGAAGGGCGGCTGGCGATCCACCGGCACGGTGTTGGCATAGGGCGTGGCCAGCTCCGGTTGCCAGCCGATGCGCTGGGCGCGCGCCAGGCGGGCCAGCTCATCCAGCATCCAGCGGGCGCGCTCGGGGCCATGGGCATGCACCAGCGCGACGAAGGCCTCGCGCCATTCGGCGGTCTCGACGGGGTCGGCGTCGGCGGCACTGGAGTCGGCGGCGGCGAGGGTCAGCAATTGCGCGGCGGGGATGGAGGCATTCATGCTCGGCACTTTAGGCAGGCAGTCGGCAAATGTGCTGTCGGAATCGGGCGCGTCGACCCGGAGGCTGCGGCATAAACTGCCGCCGAACTGCTTGGATGCCACATGAACAACTTTCCACTCGACGCCACGGACCTGCGCATCCTCGACGAGCTGCAGCGCGACGGCAGCCTGTCGAACGTGGAGCTGGCCCGGCGCGTGCATCTGTCGCCCTCGCCGTGTCTGGCGCGCGTGAAGGCGCTGGAGGCCGCGGGCGTCATCGCCCGCTATGTGGCGCTGTGCAGCGCGCCGGCCCTCGGCCTGGGCCTGAACGTGTTCATCTCCATCAGCCTGCGCACGCAGAGCAAGGAGGCGCTGGCGTCCTTCGAACGCCGCATCGCCGAGCATGAGGAGGTGATGGAGTGCTACCTCATGACGGGCGACAGCGACTACCTGATCCGCGTCGCCGTGGCCGACATGGCGGCACTGGAGCGCTTCATCCTGGAGCAGCTCACGCCGATCCCCGGTGTCGAGAAGATCCGCTCCAGCTTTGCGTTGAAGCAGGTTCGCTACAAGACCGCACTGCCCCTGCCGCGGCATTGACCGGGGCGGCCTGCAAGGCCGGCCTGGGGGTTTAAGTCGTGCCTAAGCGATGGCTTCCACAGTCACGCCATCGCAACTCGACACGCAGCCAGGAGGCTCACCATGAACACCCAGACGATCCTGCAATCGCCCAAGCGGCTGGTGATCGCCCTTGCTGCCGCAGGCGTGCTCGGCGCCGCGGCCGGCGGGGCCTACACCAGCGCCCATGCCCTGGGCTCCGCGCCCCAGCCGCCCGTTGTGGCCGCAGCGCCGATGGTGGCGCCCATCGCCGCGCCCGACTTCTCGGTCATCACGGCCCAGCAGGGCCCGGCGGTGGTCAACATCAGCGTCTCGGGCATGACCAAGACGGCGCTGGACACCAGCGGTGACGACGACGACAGCGGCAGCGCCGCCATGCCACCCGGCATGTCGCCCAACGATCCGTTCTATCAGTTCTTCCGCCAGTTCGGCGGCGTGCCCGGCCATCGCCAGGGGCCCCAGCGCTCGGTGCCGACGCGGGCCGAAGGCTCGGGCTTCATCCTGAGCCCGGACGGCCTCATCCTCACCAATGCCCACGTGGTCGATGGCGCCAAGGAAGTGACGGTCAAGCTCACCGACCGCCGGGAATACCAGGCCAAGGTGCTGGGCGCCGATCCCAAGACCGACGTGGCGGTGCTCAAGATCAATGCCAAGGACCTGCCCACGGTCAAGCTCGGCAGCCCCAAGGACCTGAAGGTGGGCGAATGGGTGCTGGCCATCGGCTCGCCCTTCGGCTTCGAGAACAGCGTGACGGCCGGCGTGGTCAGCGCCAAGGGCCGCTCGCTGCCCGACGACGGCTTCACGCCCTTCATCCAGACCGACGTGCCGATCAACCCCGGCAACTCGGGCGGCCCGCTGTTCAATGCGCGCGGCGAGGTGGTGGGCATCAATTCGCAGATCTACAGCCGCAGCGGCGGCTACCAGGGTGTGTCCTTCTCGATCCCGATCGACATCGCCATGCGCGTGAAGGACCAGATCGTCGCCACCGGCCATGCCGACCATGCCAAGCTGGGCGTGGCCGTGCAGGAGGTGAACCAGGCCTTTGCCGATTCCTTCAAGCTCGACAAGCCGCAAGGCGCGCTGGTGTCGAACGTGGAGAAGGGCGGGCCTGCCGACAAGGCCGGCCTCCAGTCGGGCGACGTGATCCTGAAGGTGGACGGCGCGCCGATCACCACCTCGGGCGACCTGCCGGCCATCATCGGCCAGATGTCGCCGGGCCAGAAGGCCAGGATCGAGGTCTGGCGCGATGGCGGTGCCAAGGAACTGACGGCCCAGCTGGGCAACGCCAGCGAAAAGACCAAGGTGGCCAAGGCCGACGAGACCGTCGGCAAGGGCAAGCTGGGTCTGGCGCTGCGCCCACTGCAGCCCCAGGAGCAGAAGGAGGCCGGCACCAACGGCGGCCTGCTGATCGAGGACGCACGCGGCCCCGCCGCCAGTGCCGGCATCCAGCAGGGCGACGTGCTGCTGGCCATCAACGGCACGCCCGCCCGGAGCGTGGACCAGGTGCGCGAAGCCGTCGCCAAGTCCGACAAGTCGGTGGCCCTGCTGATCCAGCGCGGCGACGAGAAGATCTTCGTGCCGGTGCGCATCGGCTGACGGGCACCGTGCCCGGAGGAAGCGCCCGAGCACCGGCGCTTCCTCCGCGGCCATGTTCCACAGGAGCCGACCGGTGCCGTGCGCGCCGGTCGGCTCTTTTTCTGCCAGCAGAGCGCAGCCGGTGGCCGGGCCCGCGCAACGTGGTCACCTGCGCGCCCGGGGCGTGGGCGTAGGACGGCGCCGCTTTCGCGTCGCCACGCTGGCGACTTCAGCTTGCGCTAAGTTGTGCGACGCAGCATGAATACTCACCATCCACTTTGCCCCCGTACCCCATGAAAGCCTCGGACCTGCGCGAACGCGCCTTCGCGATGCCCTTCTCCAGCCCGGCCTTTCCGCCTGGCCCTTACCGCTTCGTCGACCGGGAGTTCATCGTCGTCACCTACCGCACCGATCCCGACGCCTTGCGCGCCGTGGTGCCGGAACCGCTGGAAATTGCAGAGCCGGTGGTCAAGTACGAATTCATCCGCATGCCCGATTCCACCGGCTTCGGCGACTACACCGAGTCGGGCCAGGTGATCCCGGTGCAGTTACGCACCGCCAAGGGCGTGGAGAAGGGCGCGTATGTGCATGCCATGTACCTCAACGATCATCCGCCCATCGCCGGCGGGCGGGAGCTGTGGGGCTTTCCGAAGAAGCTGGCCACGCCCCGATTCGGCTACGAAACCGATGTGATCGTCGGCACGCTCGACTACGGCGCCGTGCGCGTGGCCACCGCCACGATGGGCTTCAAGCACCGCACGCTGGAACACGGGCCGATCCTCGACGCCATTGCGCAGCCCAACTTCCTGCTCAAGATCATTCCGCATGTGGATGGCACCGCCCGGATCTGTGAGCTGGTGCGCTACCACATGGTCGATGTCCAGCTCAAGGGCGCCTGGACGGGCCCCGGCTCGCTGGAGCTGCATCCGCATGCGCTGGCGCCGGTCGCCCAGCTGCCCGTCCTGGAGGTGCTGTCCACCGTGCACTACATCGCCGATATGACGCTGGCGCTGGGTACCGTCGAACTCGACTATCTGAAGTAGTCAGCCTGCGCCTGGCCTCGAGCCCCTTTCCCATTTCTTCAACCTCGCATCGAAAGGAACCCCCATGCAACTCAAGGACAAGGTCGCCTACATCACCGGCTCGGCCAGCGGCATCGGCAAGGAGATCGCGACGCTCTTCGCGCAGGAGGGCGCCAAGATCGTCATCGCCGACCTGAACAAGCAGGCAGCGGAGGCGACGGCCGCCGAACTGAAGGCGACGGGCGCCCAGGCCATCGGCGTGGCGGTGGACGTCACCGACGAGCAGCAGGTCGACGCCTCCGTCGAGGAAGCCGTCAAGGCCTTCGGCGGCATCGACATCCTGGTCAGCAATGCTGGCATCCAGATCGTGCACCCCGTCGAGGAATTCGGCTTTGCCGACTGGAAGAAGATGCTGGCCATCCACCTGGACGGCGCCTTCCTCACCACCCGCGCCTGCCTCAAGCACATGTATGCGCAGGGCCGTGGCGGCAGCGTGATCTACATGGGCTCGGTGCACTCCAAGGAGGCCTCGATGCTCAAGGCGCCCTACGTCACGGCCAAGCACGGGCTGATCGGCCTGGCCAAGACGGTGGCCAAGGAAGGCGCCAAGCACGGCGTGCGGGCCAACGTGATCTGCCCCGGCTTCGTGCGCACGCCGCTGGTGGAAAAGCAGATTCCCGAGCAGGCCAAGACCCTCGGCATCTCCGAGGAGGAGGTGGTGAAGAACGTGATGCTCAAGGAGACGGTGGACGGCGAGTTCACCACCACCGACGACGTGGCGCGGGTGGCGCTGCTGTTCGCGGCCTTCCCGAGCAATGCGCTGACCGGCCAGTCGCTGGTGGTCAGCCACGGCTGGTTTATGCAGTGAGCGTCATCGACCAGCGCTCGGCCACCAGCGGGCCGCTGCCGTAGCCCTCGTGCGGCTCGCTGGTGTCCAGCGCAAAGCCGCGCGCGGCATACAGGGCGCGGGCGGCTTCGAGGGAGCTGTGGGTCCACAGGATCATCTGCTTGTAGCCACGGGCGCGCGCGAAGGCGATGCATTCGTCGACCAGCTTGCCGCCCAGGCCCAGGCCGCGCGCTTCGGGCTTCAGCACCAGCAGGCGCAGCTGCGCCACCCCGGGGCTGTGGCGGATCACGAAGACGGCGCCCACGCGCTGGCCGTCCAGCTCGGCGATCCAGCCCTTCTCCCATGCCGGGTCGTGGGTGCGCAGCCATTGGGCGGCGATGTCGGCGACGGCGGCCTCGAAGCGGCCGTCCCAGCCGTACTCGCGGGCATAGACCTCGCCGTGCTGCTGCACCACCCAGCCCAAGTCGCCCGGGGCAGGGTCGCGCAGCACGGCGGTGCGAAGGGGCGCGGGCTTGGCTTCAAACAGGGTCTCCACCCGTGCAAGCGCTTGGACCAGTTCGTCGCGCGCGGCCGGCGCGAGCGGCGCCAGCAGGGCGGCCGCGGCATCGCGCGAGCGCTGCTGCAGCGGTGAGAAGGCCACATGGCCCGCCTCGGTGAGCGACAGCCGCTGCTGCCGCGCGTCACGCGCATCGGTGGCGCGGGCCAGCCAGCCCAGCGATTCGAAACGCTTGAGCAGGCGGCTGAGGTAGCCCGCATCCAGGCTCAGCGCCTGGGCCAGCTCGCGGGCGGTGAGGCCGGGCTGGTGCGCCAGCTCGTAGAGCACCCGCACCTCGGTCAGCGAGAGCTCGCTGCCGAGGTAGGGCTCCAGCACGCCGATGCGCTGGGTGAAGAAGCGGTTGAAACGGCGCAGGGCCTTGACGGCATCCACCGGGACGGCAGAGGCGGCGGGCGACGAGGCAGAAGCGGGCAACTCAGGCATGCGTGCCATTGTCAACCAATAAAGTTGACTAAAGCAACAAAATCCGCCTTTGCCTTGCCTCGCGCGTCCTCAAAGCGCTTGCGTGTCCCCATCCGCCGCCAGCCGCTCGGCGCTCCGGCGGCCGAACAGCCAGAACAGCGCCGGCGTCAGGAAGGTGTCGAGCAGCGTGGCGCTCACCAGTCCCGAGAAGATCACCACCGCCACCGGATGCAGCACCTCGGTGCCGGGCCGCTCGGCCTCGAACAGCAGCGGTGCCAGCGCGAAGGCCGTCACCAGCGCCGTCATCAGCACCGGCGACAGCCGCTCCAGCGAGCCGCGCGCGATCATGCGCGGCCCGAAGGCCTCGCCCTCGAAGCGCATCAGGTTGACGTAGTGGCTCACCTTAAGGATGCCGTTGCGCACCGAGATGCCCGCCAGCGTGATGAAGCCCACCAGCGCCGCCACCGACAGCGGCTGCCCCGACAGGGCCAGGCCCGCCACCGCCCCCACCAGCGCCAGCGGGATGTTGGCCATGATGAGCACCGACAGCACCGCCGAGCGGTAGCGGCTGTACAGCACCACGAACATCAGCGCCAGCGAGACCAGCGACAGCAGCCCGACCAGCCGCGATGCCTCCTCCTGCGCCTGGAACTGCCCCCCCAGGGTGATGAAGTAGCCGGCCGGCAGCGGCGTCTGCGCCACCGCCGCCCGCATGTCGGCCACCACGTCGGACAGCGGCCGGCCCGAGGCGTTGGCCGAAAGCACGATGCGCCGCCGGCCGTCGTCGCGGCTGACCTGGTTGGGCCCGTCGCCTTCCTCGATGGTGGCCAGGCGCGACAGCGGCACGTAGCCCAGCGGCGTGTCGATCAGCAGCCGGCCCAGGCCGTCGACCGAGCGCGCCGGCTCGGGCAGGCGCAGCACCAGCGCGAAGCGGCGGCCGTCCTCCACGATCTGCGACAGCTTCTCGCCCTCGACCATGCGTTCGAGCGTCTGCAGCACCTGCGGCGCCGGCACGCCGTACTGGGCGGCGCGGTCGTAGTCCACGCGCACCTTGATCTGCGGCGCCAGCACCTGCTTCTCGACCTCCAGGTCGGCCACGCCGGGGATGGCGGCCAGCCGCGCCCGCAGCAGCTCGGCCTGGCCGCGCAGCACGTCCAGGTCTTCGCCGAAGACCTTGATGGCGATCTGCGCCCGCACGCCCGAGAGCATGTGGTCGATGCGGTGCGAGATCGGCTGGCCGATGCCGATGGCGGCCGGCAGCGGCGCCAGGCGCTGGCGGATGTCGGCGGTGATGGCGGCCATCGGGCGCGTGAGTTCGCTGGCGGGCTTCAGGCCCACGTCCAGCTCGCTCACGTGCACGCCCTCGGCATGCTCGTCCAGCTCGGCCCGGCCGCTGCGGCGGCCGACGTGCGTCACCTCCGGCACCTGCCGCACCAGGCGCTCGGCCTGGCGGGCGAGGGCGCTGCTTTCCTCCAGCGTCACGCCCGGGTTCAGCCGCAGGCCGACGAGCAGCGTGCCCTCGTTGAAGGGCGGCAGGAAGGTGGTCGGGAAAAAGGGCACGGCCACGGCCGCGGCCGTCACCGCCACGGCCGCCGCGGCCACCGCGATGCGGGGCCGGCGCAGCACCGCCTCCAGGCCGCGCGCATAGCGGGCCTTGAGCCAGGCCAGCAGCCGCGTGTCGCCGTGCTCCAGCCGCTTCATGCGCGGCAGCAGCCAGTAGCTCAGCACCGGCGTCACCGTCACCGACACCAGCAGCGAGGCAAGCGTGGAGACGATGAAGGCGATGCCCAGCGGCACGAAGAGCCGGCCCTCCAGCCCTGGCAGCGCGAACAGCGGCACGAAGACCAGGACGATGATCACCGTCGCATAGAGGATGGCCGAGCGCACCTCCATCGAGGCGCGCGTCACCACCGTCAGCACACCCAGCCGCTCGGCCTCGGGCCGGGCGCGGTTCTCCTTCAGGCGCCGCATGATGTTCTCCACGTCCACCACCGCGTCGTCCACC
Organism: Pseudacidovorax sp. DMC4; assembly: GCF_056314265.1. Taxonomy (NCBI): domain Bacteria; kingdom Pseudomonadati; phylum Pseudomonadota; class Betaproteobacteria; order Burkholderiales; family Comamonadaceae; genus Pseudacidovorax; species Pseudacidovorax sp. DMC4. The sequence continues at coordinate 598,677 of NZ_JBQUYR010000002.1, forward strand.
AGCCCGCCGATGGCGATGGCCAGGCCGCCCAGCGTCATGGTGTTGATCGACAGCCCGAAGGCGCGGAACACCAGCGCCGTCGCCAGGATGGAGACCGGAATGGCCACCAGCGCGATGAGCGTGGGGCGCAGCGTGCCCAGGAAGAAGAACAGGATCAGCGCCACGAACACCGCCGCGCCCACCAGCTTGCCCTGCAGCGTGTCGATGGAGGCCTCGATGAAGCGGGCCTGGCGGAACGTGACGCGCGGCTTTTCCATGCCGGGCGGCAGCGCGGCGGCCAGGCCGGCCAGCGCCGACTCGATCTGCCGCGTGAGCGCGATGGTGTCGGCCGCCGGCTGCTTCTGCACGCCCAGGATGACGGCCGGCCGGCCTTCGAAGCCGGCGTCGCCGCGGCGGATGGCGGGCGCGAAGTCCACCTGCGCCACCTGCTGCAGCAGGATCGGCTGGCCGTTGCGCGCGCCCAGCGCCAGGCGGCGCAGGTCGTCCAGCCGCGCGGTGCGGCCCAGGTGGCGGATCAGGTACTCGCGACCGTTGAGCGACAGGAAGCCGCCCGAGGTGTTGGCCGCGAAGCCGCGCAGCGCGGTGGCCAGCGCCTCGGCCGAGATGCCCAGCTGCGCCATGCGCGCCGCGTCGGGCTGCACCTGGAACTGCCGCACCTCGCCGCCGATGGGGATCACCTGCGCCACCCCCGGCACCGACATCAGCCGTGGGCGCAGCACCCAGTCCGCGTACTCGCGCACCAGCATGGGCGAGATCCGCTGCGGATCGACCGGAATGGCGATCTGCATGATCTCGCCCATCACCGAGCTGACCGGGCCCATGCGCGGCACGGTGCCGGCGGGCAGGCCTTCCTCCATGGCCGACAGGCGTTCGGACACCAGCTGCCGGGCGCGGAAGATCTCGGTGCGCCAGTCGAAGGTCACGTACAGGAAGGACAGGCCGGCCGAGGACACCGAGCGCACCGTCTCCACGCCGGGCAGGCCGCTCATGGCGGTCTCCAGCGGGAAGGTGATGAGCTGCTCCACCTCTTCGGGCGCCATGCCGCCGGCTTCGGTCATGACCGTCACCGTGGGCTTGTTGAGGTCGGGGAACACGTCCACCGGCGTGCGCGTCAGCGTGTACGCGCCGTAGGCCATCGCCGCGAGGGCGAGCACGATCACCAGCAGCCGGTTGCCCAGGCTGCGTTCGAGGAGCCACTTGAACATGGTGGGTGCGGCCTCAGCGGATCTGGTTGATGAGCGTGGCGCCGTCGGTGACGACGCGCTCGCCGGGCGCGACGCCCGAGCTCAGGGCCACGCGCAGGCCGTCCAGCGGCGCGGTGGTGACGGTGCGCGGGGCGAAGCGCTCCGGCGCCGTCTTGACCCAGACGATGGTCTCGTTGGCGGCGTTGCGCATCAGCGCGGCGCGGGGCACGGCGATCACCTCGTGCGTGCTGCGGCTGTGCACCTGTAGCCGAACGGGCTGCCCCACGGCCAGCGTCGAAAGCGCAGCGCCCTCGGCGCGGAAGGCCAGCGGCAAGGCCTGGTCGCGCAGCGCGCGGGCGGCGCCCACGAACTGCAGCGGCACCTGCGTGCCGCCGACGGCGAGCGAGGCGCCGCCGATGTCGCTGGTGAGCGCCGGGTCGTAGGCCAGGGCCTCGATGCGCAGGCGCGCCGGGTCGACGATCTCGAACACCAGCTCGCGCGCGTCGACCACCTGGCCAGCTACGACGGAGGAGGACGCAATGACGCCCGTGGTCGGCGCGACCAGCGCATCGCGGCCCGACAGGCCGGCGCCGATGGCCCCGGCCCGCTGGCGGGCGGCGGCCACTTCGCTTTCGAGCGCCTCGATCTCCTTGCGGGGCACGGTGTCGGCCAGCTCGCGCAGGCGCGCCAGGCGCTTTTCGGCCAGCGTGCCGGCGGCCCGCAGCTCGGCCAGCTGGGCGGCCTGCGCGGCCCGCTCCAGCGGCGCGGCGGCCGGTTGCACCCAGGCCAGCACCTCGCCCTTGCGCACGGCCTGGCCGGGCTCGGGAAGGCCGCGCGGGCCGGGCTCGATGCGGCCGCCGACCAGCGCCTGCACCTTGCCGCCGCTCTGCGGATCGCTCACCACGCGGCCGTCCAGCTCGATGCTGCGCGGCAGCGCGGCGAGGGTGGTGACGACGGTGCGCACCGCCAGCTGTCGCTGGCTGGGCTTGGGCAGGAAGACGCTGCCGTCCGCCAGGCGCTGCGGGCCGTTGGCCGCCGCGGCCGGCGGTGTACCGCCGTGGTCGTGGCCGGCGTCGGCCAGGGCGCCGGTGGGCAGGGCCAGGGCGAACAGGAGGGCGAGCGTGGCGATGAGCTGCCGCGGGACAGAAGAAGGAAGGCGGTTCATGCAGCGGCTCCGTGGGCGGGACGGCGGCGCAGCAGCCAGGCGGCTGCGGCGAGGAAAATGACAAGGGCTGCGGCGCCCCAGGGCAGCAGGCGGCGCCAGGCGGGGGTGGCGTCGGCGTCGTGGCCATGGCCATCGGCAGCCTCGATGTGCCATTCGCCATGCAGCTCGTCGCGCGTGTCGCCCACGCTCAGGCGGGCGAGCAGCGGCAGTTCACCGGTGGCCTCGGCCGTGGCCTCGTCCAGTTCGGCTTCGTACGTGCCTTCGCCGTGCGGCTCGGCGACGAAATCCTTTTCCCCGATGCGCAGCGCGATGCGGGCGTCGTTCACGGGCTGGTTGTCGGCATGGCGGTCCAGGTAGAGCGTGAGTTCATGGCCCAGGCGCACGCCGACCAGCTCGAAGGCCTCGGATTCGAGGGCGAAGCGGGGCAGGGCGGCTGCGGCCGGTGCGGCGGGGGCCGCGTCGTGGCTGTGGCCTTCGTCGGCCAGCGCGGCGGGCAGGAAGATGGCGGCGGCCAGGGCCAGCGCGGTGCCTGCAAGGAATTGGAAGTTCATGGGAGGGTCGGGTGTCGGGTTGTCATTCGGGCAGCAGGCCCAGGGCCTGGCGCCATTGCGAGATGGCGGCCGCCAGCTCGATGCGGCTGGCGGCCAGCTGGCGGGCGGCGTCGCCGGCTTCCTGCGTGGTGCGCAGGCGCGTGGGCAGGTCGGATTCGCCGAGGCGGAAGGACTTCTCGATCAGGCCCAGGGTCTGGCTGGCGAGGGCGTCGCGCTCCTCGGCGGCGGCCAGGCGGATGCGGGCCGCGTCCACGCGGGCCCGGGCGGCCTGCTGTTCGGCGGCGAGGCGGCTTTCCTCCAGCCGCCACTGCGCCTCCAGCTCGATGGCCTCGGCCAGGGCCGTGGCCTGGCGAGCCTCCTGCCGCGCGCTTGCGCCGAAGGGAATGCGCAGGCCCACGTTGAGGGTGCTGCGCGCCGGCTCGTCGGCGCTGCCGCGCTCGCGGGTGGTGCCCAGCGTCAGCTCCGGGTTGCCGGCGCCCTGGCGGGCCGCCAGCTCGGCCTGGGCACGGGCGATGGCGAGGCGCTGGGCGAGTTCGGCCAGGGCGGGGTGGGCGGCGGTGGCCGGCTGGGCTCCTGCAAGCGGCTCGGGCTCTGCCTCGGCGCCGATGTCGTCGACTTGGCGCGCAGGCCCAGCTTCGGACCCGGCGGTGCCGCCGGTCGGCTTGGAACTGGACGCCACCTCGCCTCGCCGGTCGGCCGGAGCCGATTCGGCGGGGATGGCCGCCCGTCCCATACCGGCCTGCGGTAACGCTGCGCCGGAAGCGCCTGCGGTTGCGCCCGTCAGCGCCTGCCAACGGAGCGCGGCTTCCACCGCCGCGCGCGCGGCCTCGGCCTGCACCGCGCGGGCGGCAGCCACCGTGCCCTGCGCCTGCAGCAAGTCGCTGCGCGCCAGGTCGCCCGCGCGCCAGCGGCGTTCCACGTCGGCGGCCAGGGTGCGGGCATGGGCCAGTTGGGCATCGGCCACCTGCTGCTCGATGCGGCCGCGGGCCCAGGGCCACCAGGCCTCGCGCAGCGCGCCGGCCAGCCGCAGCCGTGCAGCCTGCTCGCGCACGGACACGGCGGCCGCTTCGGCCTGCGCCACGGCCTGGTCGCGGCTGCGCTCGCCCGGCCGCCAGAGCGGGATCGCCAGGCCGGCCTCCCACTCGCGCTGGCCGTCGTTGGCGTTGGCCCGGTCGGTGCGGTGGGTGAATTCGAGCGCCATCGGCTCGGGCGTCCAGGCCGACGCGGCGCGCTGGCCGGCCTCGGCCGCCTGCTGGCGCGCCGCCAGCGCGCGGGCTTCGGGCTGGCGCGCCCAGGCCTGGTCGAAGGCCTGCCGCAGCGGACCGGGTGCCGCGGGGGCGACGGGGGCCGGCAGCGCCGGCGGTTGGGCCAGCGCCGAGGGCGCCAGCAGAAGCCCAAGCGTCAGCGCGAGCCACGGCCGCCAGGCAGGGTGGGGCCGGGGCGACAAACGCCACGGCCAAGGGGGTGTGAAGGGCATTCCAGTTCTCCAAGGCAAATCGATGTGCGAGGGAGACCGGCAGGCCGCACGCGCCCCCGGCGGGGGGCGCGCGCATGCAGCGTGTCACTGGCGCGCCAGGCGCGTCAGGCGGAAGGGAAGGGGGTGAAGCTGCAGGCCTTGCCGGTCAGGCAAGGCCAGGCCATTGGGGCCGTTCGGGTGGGGCCAGCGCGCGCACCGCCAGCGGGGCGGCGGCGCCTTCGCGCAATTCGGCCTTGGGAATGGCCGGGGCCTCGGGCGCGATCGCGGTGGCCAGCGCAATGCAGTGCGCGTGACAGTGACCGCAGTCCAGGTGGCCCAGCGCGGGTGGCGTGCCCGGCTCGTCGTCGTTGTCGGCGACGTCGAAATGCTGGTGCTCGTGGTGGCCCAGGTGCGCCGTGCCGCCGGCCTCGTGCGGGCAGTAGGCCTTCAGCGCAGCAACGCTGAACTGAAGCGGCATCAGGACCAGCAGGAGGATGAAGAAAAGGCGGCGCACGACGGGCGCGGATTCTAGGGGTGGCCCGTGTCCCGCTCGCGCGGCTTCCCTTCGGGATGAGGGGAGAAGGCCCCGGCCCTTAAAATCGTCGCCTTCTTTCCGCCCGGGCGCCAGCGCGGTTCCCGAACGCAGCATCGCAGCGCAGCGCCGCCCTCCCGCGGCGCCCGACCCATCCCACGCATGAACGCACCCGTCGACGTCTCCTTCTTTGCGCGCGCCGCCAAGCCGATCACCAGCTACCGCAAGTACTGGGCGCAGCGCTTCGGCACGGCGAAGTTCCTGCCGACCTCGCGCGAGGAGATGGCCGCCCTGGGCTGGGACAGCTGCGACATCATCGTGGTGACGGGCGACGCGTACGTGGACCATCCGAGCTTCGGCATGTCCGTCATCGGCCGCACGCTGGAGGCGCAGGGCTTTCGCGTCGGCATCATCGCCCAGCCCGACTGGCAGAGCGCCGAGCCTTTCCGCGCGCTGGGCAAGCCCAACCTGTTCTGGGGCGTCACCAGCGGCAATATGGATTCGATGATCAACCGGTACACCGCCGACCGGAAGATCCGCAGCGACGATGCCTACACCCCCGGCGACGTCGGCGGCAAGCGCCCCGACCGCGCCGCCATCGTCTACAGCCAGCGCTGCCGCGAGGCCTTTCCGGACGTGCCCATCGTGCTCGGCGGCATCGAAGGCAGCCTGCGCCGCATCGCCCACTACGACTACTGGAGCGACAAGGTCCGCCGCTCGATCGTGGTGGACAGCAAGTGCGACCTGCTGCTGTACGGCAACGCTGAGCGCGCCATCGTCGAGGTGGCCCACCGACTGGCCGCGCGCGAGCCGGTGCAGCAGATCACCGACGTGCGCGGCACCGCCTTCGTGCGCCGCGAGACGCCCGAGGGCTGGTTCGAGCTCGACTCCACCGAGGTCGATCAGCCGGGGCGCGTGGACGCGCACCTGAATCCCTACCTGATGGTGTCGGAGCAGGCCAAGGCCCAAGGGCAGACCTGTGCGCGCGAGGATGAGGCGAATGCGGTGGCTGATGCAGCCAACGCATCGCGTGGCCCGGTGGCCGGCGACGGCGGGACTGTTCTCCCTCCCCCGCTGGGGGAGGGCAGGGGTGGGGGTGCGGCGAAGCCGCTGGTCTTCGTGCCCAACCCTGCGCTCGCCGCGAAGGTCGCGGGCCCCCGCCCCAACCCTCCCCCAGCGGGCGAGGGCGCGAAAGCCAAGGCCCCGCCGCGCGAGAAGACCGTGATCCGCCTGCCCAGCTACGAGCAGGTCAAGGCCGACCCCATCCTCTACGCCCACGCCAACCGCGTGCTGCACCTGGAGACCAACCCCGGCAACGCCCGCGCCCTGGTGCAGGCCCATGGCGAAGGCAACACCGCCCGCGACGTGTGGATCAACCCGCCGCCCATCCCGCTGACCACGGCCGAGATGGACTACGTGTTCGACCTGCCTTACGCGCGCAGCCCGCATCCGCGCTATGCCGACGAACAGGGCCGTCACGACGGCGCGACCAAGATCCCGGCCTGGGAGATGATCCGCTTCAGCGTGAACATCATGCGCGGCTGCTTCGGCGGCTGCACCTTCTGCTCCATCACCGAGCACGAGGGCCGCATCATCCAGAGCCGCAGCGAGGACTCGATCATTCGCGAGGTGGAGGACATCCGCGACAAGGTCGAGGGCTTCACCGGCGTCATCTCCGACCTGGGCGGCCCGACCGCCAACATGTACCGCCTGGGCTGCCGCAGCCCCGAGATCGAGGCCGCCTGCCGCAAGCCCAGCTGCGTGTACCCCGGCATCTGCCCGAACCTCACCACCGACCATGGTCCGCTGATCCAGATCTACCGTCGGGCGCGGGCGCTGCGCGGCATCAAGAAGATCCTGATCGGCTCGGGCCTGCGCTACGACCTGGCCGTGAAGTCGCCGGAGTACGTCAAGGAGCTGGTGCAGCACCACGTCGGCGGCTACCTCAAGATCGCGCCCGAGCACACGGAGGAGGGCCCGCTCTCCAAGATGATGAAGCCCGGCATCGGCAGCTACGACCGCTTCAAGAGCATGTTCGAGAAGTACAGCGCCGAGGCGGGCAAGAAGCAGTACCTCATCCCCTACTTCATCGCTGCCCACCCCGGCACGCGCGACGAGGACATGATGAGCCTGGCGCTGTGGCTCAAGAAGAACGGCTTCCGCGCCGACCAAGTGCAGACCTTCTACCCCAGCCCCATGGCCACCGCCACGGCCATGTACCACTCGGGCCGCAACACGCTGACCAAGGTGCGCCGCACCATGCGCGACGAGGCCGAGGAATCGGTGGACATCGTGCGCGGCGAGAAGCGGCGCCGCCTGCACAAGGCCTTCCTGCGCTACCACGACCCCAACAATTGGCCGCTGCTGCGCGAGGCCCTCAAGGCCATGGGCCGCGCCGACCTGATCGGCAACGGCAAGCACCACCTGATCCCGACCTTCCAGCCGGCGACGGATGGCGGCTACCAGAGCGCGCGGCGCAAGAACTCGACGCCGGCGCCGTCGGCGTCCGTGCCCTCCAGCGCCCGCCGCGTCGGCGCAGCACCGCGGCCGGGCACCGTGCTGACCCAGCACACCGGCCTGCCGCCGCGGGAAACGGGCAGTCGCGCCATGGCCGGCAAGGGCGCCGGCAAGCCGGGCGCACCGCGCAGCCCGGCTGCCGCGCCCGGACCGCGCGCAGCGCGCCGGCCGCGCTGAGCCTCGCAGCGCCTCGGCGCCGGCCTATGATCCGGGCCGCCATGATCCGCATCCACCGCTCGCCCCCTCCCGCCGTCCGCGCCTGAACGGGGGCCGTCCTTCCCGCACCGCAGCCGCTGCCTCGTCCTGAGACAGCGGCTTTCGCGTGCGCGGGCGGCCGGATCTTTCCTGCCGGCACGCACGCGGACGGACCCGAAGGCGGTCCCGCTCCGCCCGATGCCGGCGCATCGGATGCATCGTGATGAACAAGACGACGAGTTCTGCCGCCCTGGCGTGGGGCGGCGTGTGGGCGGCGGGCGCCCTGTGGGGCATAGGCGCATGGCTGGCGCAATGGTTGATCGAGGGCGGCGTGTCGCCCTGGACGCTGGCCCTGGCCCGCTTCGGCTTCGGGCTGCCGCTGCTGTGGTGGTGGCATTGGCGGCGATCGCCCGCAGGCCTGTGGCAACGGTTGCCGTGGGCGCAGCGGGGCGGCATCCTGGCCACCGGCGCGGCGATGGCGCTCAATGTCGGTTGCTGGTTTGCAGGCATCGCCCACCTGGGCGCGGCCGTGCCGACCGTGGTGTCGATCTGCTGCGCACCGGTGCTGGTCGCGGCGATGTCGGTGCTGCGCGGCCACGAGCGGCTGACGGTCGCCCTGACGGTCGGCCTGGCCCTGGCGCTCGTGGGCGTCGGCCTGCTGGTGATGCCGGCGCAGACGCAGATGCCGACTGGCTGGGCTGTGGGCCTGGCCTGGTCCTTCGCTTCGGCTTTCCTCTATGCGCTGGTGGTGATGGGCAACGCCCGTATGCCAGCCGAGGTGCCGGCTGTGGCGGCGTCGGCCTGGAGCATGACGATGGCGACGGCATGCGCCGCCGTGCTGGCCGTGGCGGCCGGACTGGCCTGGCCCGTCACGGCGGGCCGCTGGCTGGGGCTGGTCTACACCGGCGTGCTGGCCACCTCGGCCGGCTACCTGCTCTTCGCCTGGGCGGCACGGCGGCTGACGCCGACCGCCACCGTCGTCGGCACCCTGGTCGAGCCGCTGGTGGCTGCGCTGCTGGCCGCATGGCTTTCGGGCGAGGCTATGGCGCCGCGCCAGGGGCTGGGCAGTGCGTTGCTCGGGGTGGCCATGGTCTGGCTGGTGCGGCGGCGCTGAAGGCGGCGAGGACGGGAGCCGTGGGCACGCCCCGCCTCTTGGCGCGCGTGACGGCGGCTAGGACTTGAACCGGTCGATCACGTTCAGCACCGCCGTCACCGCCGGATCGGCCATGCCAGCATGCCGGCTGGCCACCGCCATCGGCCGCATCAGCGGCGGCGCCATCGGGCGGATGCATACCTCGGGCGCGTCCGCCAGGTCGGCCACTTCCTCGAAAGGGAGGATGGCCGCGGCCTGCGCGGCGGCGGCCAGGCTCTTGAGGGCACCGGGATAGCTCAGCGCCAGGTACGGCCGGGGGCTCAGGCCCGCCTGCCCGAACCAGCCGGCGATCAGCCCGTGCATCTGCGTGGCCGGCGTGAAGCTGGCCCAGCGCCGGCCGGCCAGCCATTCGGGCGTGATGGCCTCCGGTGGTGCCCAGGCAGCGGGCAACAGCACCACCATCGCATCTTGCCGCCAGGGCTGCAGCCGCACCTCGGGCGCGGCCGGCTGGGGGCTGGCGACGATCGCGACGTCCAGCGTGCCGGCCTTCAGCCGCCGCATGGCTTCGGCGGAGCCGACGGCTTCCAGCCGCAGTTCGATATCCGGGCTCTGGGCATTGAGCTGCTGCAGCATCAGCGGCAGCAACTGGGTGCTCACGCCCGCCGAGACGGCCACCCGCACCATGCCTGCACGGCCGGCTGCGCGACGGCGCACCCGGTCGACCAGGTCGTCGCCCGCGGCCAGCAGCTTGCGGCCCTCCTGCACCAGCACGGCGCCGGCCGGCGTCAGCTCCGCCTGACGGCGTCCACGGACGACGAGCAGGGTGTCGAGCCAGCTTTCCAGCTCCTTCACATGCAGGCTGACCGTGGGCGGCGCCAGGTGCAGCGCCTGCGCGGCGGCGGCGAAGGTGCCCAGGTCGGCAATGGCGATCAGCGTCTGCAGCTGGTCGAGGTTGAGTTGACGCATCAGCAATGATGAAGTGAATGCTCAGTAAATTCAACTTTACGCAAGGTTGGCGGAGCGGGAGCATCCGGGCATGTCGATTCCTGATGCTGCCCACCCCGCTGAATACCCCACCGACGCACAGCCCAATTCCCCGACGAGGGCCACGGTCGGCACAGGCGCCGTGCACTCGCAGGTCGCCTGGAAGAGCGGGGCGGAAAAGGTTGGCGAGGAGATCGCTGACGCGCCGCGCACAGGGCGCCGCTTGCTCGACGCGCTGGTGGACCTGCTGGAGCGCGCCGAGGCCCGCATCAGCGCCAACTTCCGCGTGCCGCCGGGTGGCGGCTGATTCCTCCCTCGGCGGCAGGCCCGCCCGGGTGGCATGTCGCGCTCCAGCGCATACCCGAGGCGGTGTGCTGGAATCTGCCGGATGCCTGCCGCCGCCCTCAGTCTCGACCATCTTCGCCGCTATGCCGTCGCGCGCACGCTGTTCACGCCGACCACGCTGCCGGCGGCCATCCGCCGGCTGGGCTTCGTGCAGGCCGACCCGATCCGCGCGCCGGCCCGTGCGCAGGACCTGATCCTGCGCCACCGCGTCACCGACTACCGTGCCGGCGACCTGGAAGCGCGCTACCCGCGGCTGCAGATCGACGAGGACTGCCTCGTCAACTACGGCTTCCTGCCGCGGGAGCACCTCACGCTGATGCACCCGCGCGAGCCCAGGCGCCCCTGGGATGCCGAGACGCAGCGCAAGGCCGACGATGTGCTGGCCTTCGTTCGTGAGCGCCGCCTCGTGCATCCGCGGGAGGTCGAACTGCACTTCGCGCATGGCCGGCGGCAGAACCCCTGGGGCGGGGCCGGCAACCTGGCCACCCACCTGCTCGACGGCCTGCATTACCGCGGCCTGCTGCGCGTGAAACGCCGCGACAGCGGCACGCGCGTATACGAAGTCGCTGCGCACCCGCCGGCCGACGAAACCCCGGCCGGCCGTGCCCGCCGCGCCGCCGCGCTGATCGATCTGGTGGTGCGGACCTATGCCCCCTTGCCGGCGGCCAGCCTGACCTACCTCGTGCGCCTGCTTGGCTACGGCGCGCCGCACCTGAGCGCCCAGACGCAGGCTGCGCTGCGCCTTGCGCGTCAACACCTCGCCGGCGCCACCCTCGACGGTACGACGTGGTACTGGCCGGCCGACGAGAACCCGCGCTCGCGCCGCTGGGTCGTCGATGACCAGCTGCGCCTGCTCGCCCCCTTCGACCCCATCGTCTGGGACCGCCGCCGCTTCACGCTGCTCTGGGGCTGGACGTACAAGTTCGAGGCGTACACGCCGCCGGCGCAGCGGCAATTCGGGTATTACGCGTTGCCGATGCTGTGGGGGGATCGGGTGATCGGGTGGGGGAATGTGCTCGGCGGTAGCAACGGTAGTGAGACGGTGGTGAGTTACATCAACGTTCAGGCAGCTCAGGATCTTGAAATGCAGGTCGCCTTAAATAGAGAATTGACGCGGTTCGATGAATTTCTAAAAATGAACAGACCCTGAGGCGCGAAAATTTCGTCTGGAAAAATTTAAATTAATCTTAGAGATGCTTATATTGAATACTGTAGTTTTTCCATAACATAAAGTGAGGCCAATGTGTATGGTGTAAATTTATAATCCGTTAATTTATCAAATAGAAAAATATACTTAAATCTAATTGTCTATTAATTATGAATGCGATTTACAGCGAAATCAGAGACTCAAACAAGACAGAGCTTTTGGAGAAAGTTCGGAGGCATGATTATGGTAAATATTTGATCAAAGCCAGTATCGAAAAGATTCGAGGATTTGTGGGAGAAGATATTGTCTTTGAATTTCCTGTCACTGCGCTAATTGGACCCAATGGGAGTGGAAAATCTGCAGTTTTAGGTGCCGCAGGTTGCGCATACAAGCCGATCAAGCCTGGTACTTTCTTTCCTAAAAGTACCGTGGGTGACGAGTCAATGTCTGGATGGCGCGTTGAGTACGAATTAGTAGACAAGCAAATAAGCCCTCGGCAAACAATAAAGCGAACGTCAAATTTTCGTCAAGCCAAATGGGTGCGTGGAGAAGTTGTTGATCGGGAGGTTATTTTTTTTGGAATTGAACGTACTGTTCCAGCAGGAGAAAAAACTCGATATAAGCAGTTGATGCGTTCCACATACGTTCACGTCCCTCCACTAGAGCCCCTTGATACTGGTGTAGCTAGACAGGTCGAACATATATTAGGTAAATCTGTTGCAGATTATCGGTGACAGAGTATGGGCACGATGATAACTTTCTTGTAGGTAGAGCTGGTTTAAGCCAATATTCAGAATTTCATTTCGGCGCTGGGGAATCTTCGATTATTAGGATGGCGACGAAAATCGAGCAGGCTCCGCCGAATAGCCTTATCTTAATCGAGGAAATCGAAAATGGTCTGCATCCCGTTGCAACCAAGCGGATGGTGGAGTACCTTATTGATGTAGCAAGCCGTAAATCCATTCAGACGATATTTACTACACACAGTGATTATGCCCTTTCGCCGTTGCCGAATGAGGCGATTTGGGCTTGTATTGATGGGAAGCTGAGACAAGGAAAATTGTCGGTTGAGGCATTACGTGCAGTCTCTGGCAGGGTTGATAAAAAATTAGCGATTTTTGTGGAGGATGTTTTTGCGAAATCTTGGGTAGACGCGATACTTCGTGAGCGTCTTGGATCCAATTATGATCAAGTCGAAGTTCACGCGGTGCACGGCGATGGGAATGCTGTAGCTACTCACCGTGGTCACATGAGCAATCCGGCGGTTAGATTTAAATCTTTATGCGTTATAGATGGTGATTCCCAACAAGTAGAAGACTTTGACGCGGGCATTATCCGGCTTCCCGGGACTCAGCCGGAACTCACCGTATTCCAAGATATTTACAGCAGGCTCAATCAAGATCTCGCTATTCTTGCAGTTTCATGTCAACGAGCCCCAGAAGCTCAAAATCTGGTTAACAGGGTGCTGGACGAAGTTGCGAATACCAATCGAGATCCGCACTTGATTTTTAATCAAATTGGCATAAGCATTGGCTTCGTCCCCGAAACAATCGTTCGTGGGGCGTTTCTGGCGCTTTGGGTCCGGGCAAATGAAGAATTCTGTGACCGTCTTGCAACTCGGGCCATGGCACTAGTCGAGGCGTAGCGATTCAATTAGTCGGCCCTGCAAAACCCCGCCACCCCGCATGAATGCTGGATTCCTTGCGGCTGGCGGTACACCGAATCCCCCAGGA